>CAVREL010000053.1:0-8743 GCA_963720105.1 uncultured Acidobacteriota bacterium
GCAATGTCTCCATCGCCGAATTCGAGCAGATGATGCTCGACGGCGTGATTCGCGACGGCTGCACGCTGGCGTCGTGGGCCCTCTACCTGATCTGGAAAGCGCGGCACTGAGAATAAAGCTCCCGTGCCCGATCCTCGCGCCTTTTTCCTGGCGCGAGGTAGGAGTCCACGAACCTCGGCTTCTCCGAGTCAGCTTAATCTCTCGCCCGTCAGCAATGCTGACGGAAGCTGATAGCAAACATTCAGCCCACATCGATACGTCCTTCCAGGTAAAAATCCCCTTAGAAAGCCTGTAAGCCGTTGTACTATCGACTGGCAGCAATTCACCTCCCCTTACTGCAAAACCAGAAAAACAAAATCATCTTTGGAGTCCGGCATGGGAAACCTCCATCCCTTGACCTCCGCCTCATCCGGAAATGCCCGGAAGGCCGGTTTTGCCGTGGGTTCAGCTCGAAGCGCGGAAGTGCGCGTGGACTTTGCCGAGGGCGTTCTCAAAGAAGCACGCGTCCGTTATGGCGAATACCGGTGCAACTCTCCATTGCCGATCTGGCTGACTTCCGGCAACCAGTTGATCTCTTCCTACAATGCCCTGTCGCGATTTGCCACCGTTGACCGGCATTACATGGGATGGCACGCGCATCACGTGGTGGAGGCGCAAGACCTCGACCGGCTGGGAGTGGCCGGCAAGTTTCCCCCCTACCAGGACCAGCTCACGGTGCTGTTGCCGCAGTCCGCCCACATCAAGCGCGTGAACAGCGTCCTTCGCAACCAGGCGCCCATGGCCGCCGTCATTCCTGCCACGGACCTGCTGGCCGCCTACGCCGCAGCCTATGCGCTGATGGGAAACTATTGTGGAGGAGGCGAGCAGCGCATCCAGTCGGAATTAATGGCCATCGCCCGGGCCATCTTTCGCCGCGCGGGACTTATCTGATCGCGTGTGCCCCAGGTCCCCGGTGTTGGGACTGGGACCCACGATCCCCAAGTTACAAATTCACCTGGCCACTGCCCTACGCCCGCTCTTCCATCCGCACCCAGTGCTGCGGGTACTCCGGACCTATGTATTCGGCGCGCGGCCGAATCAGGCGGTTGTCATCCAGCTGCTCGATCACGTGGGCGGCCCATCCGGCGATGCGGCTCAAGGCGAAGATCGGCGTGTAGAGATCGATGTCGATCCCCAGCGTCGCATAGGTCGACGCCGAGTAGAAGTCCACGTTGGCGTTGAGCTTCTTATCCGTGTTGATATAGAGCTCGATGGCCCGCGACATCTCAAACCACTTGGGCTGCCCCGCATCCTTGCCCAGCTGCTCGCTCATGCGCCGCAGGTGGGTGGCGCGCGGATCCTCGGTCTTGTACACGCGATGGCCAAAACCTGAGATCTTCTGCTTCGCAGCCAGCATGCCCTTGACGTACTCAACCGGGTCGGCTGCGGCCTTGTCGATGGCGTAAAGCAGGCGCATCACGCCCTCGTTCGCGCCTCCGTGCAGCGGCCCTTTCAGCGCGCCGATCGCCCCGGTAATCGCCGAATGGATATCGGAGAGCGTGGCCGCGATCACGCGGGCCGCAAACGTAGACGCATTCAGCTCGTGGTCCGCATGCAGAATCAGCGCGATATCCAGCGTCCGCGTGGCCGTTTCCGAAGGCTTGACCCCATTCAGCATCCACAGAAAATTGGCCGCGTGGCTCAGCGACCGGTCGGGAGGCACGATCTCCTTGCCCTTGCGCAGACGGTCGTAAATGGCCACGATCATGGCCATCTGCGCGGTCAGGTTGTAGGCCTTGCGCACGTTGGCGTCGTGGGAGTTGTCCTTTTCGTCGGCGTCGTAGAAGCTGAGGGCCGAAACCGCCGTGCGCAGCACTTCCATGGGCGTCGCCGAGGTCGGAAAGCTGCGCATCAGGTCGATAATCCGCTTGTCGAGCGAACGCGCCAAAGCCAGCTGGGCGGAAAATTCGCGCAGCGCGAGCTGATTCGGAAGTATCCCATTCCAGAGCAGATAGGTGGTTTCCTCGAAGGTTGAGTTCTCCGCCAGCTCATGGATATCGATGCCCCGATAGGCCAGGACGCCCGCTTCTCCATCGATCCAGCAGATTCCCGAATTCGCCGCAACAATTCCTTCCAGGCCCTTACTAGCGACAGCTGTGGACATCATCCTTTCGATTTCCCCTTCCCCTGTTTTGATGGCTGCGGCGGCCCGCCGGGCTAAAGAAGAGCCCGTCGCCGGAAAATGGAGCAAAGTTCTTTATAGCCTAGCGGTTCAATAATTGTCACGGAACCCCGGGCTATGGGGAGTGGCTCTTGAACCATGACCGGCCCGCGCCCGCGAAGCGGGGCCGGAGGGTAGCCCCAAGCGCCGGCCGGGGGAATGGGGACGAATGATGCTGCTCCAGCCCCCGCAGGGGGCGAAAGGACCGCATGCCCTTGCTGCCACAGGGCCAAGACCATTGGCAATCTTCAGGGCGCGCCGCCCGCCAGGGCGTTTTTTTCCGCAACCGCCGCCCGATTCGATAATCTATAGTTTCCGCCGATAGCAGTTTTCACCGGATCGGGCGTCAGGCCGGACTTTGCCTCGAACCGGTGCTCAAGAGTGATTTCGCCCGCGTCCTCCGTCTAATGAATTACGAGGACAACTGCATGATCGGTTCGGAAGAAGGCGTAACTGGCCACCAGGACGCGGGTGTTCAGGAGCAGGCCGCGCACGACCGCGGCTACCAAGGAGAACAAAGGCAGAACATGAGTGAAATTGAAGATGCACCCAGGAGTTTTTCAGGCGCCATTCTGGCGGCGATTGCGGTTGCGCTATTGTGCGCCATCGGCGGCCTGGTCTGGACCTACTCTCTGAGCGGCAGGCTGGCGCGTGAGGAAGCCGCCCTGGCCGAAGCCAACCAGCAGAATGCGAAGTTAGCCGCCGAGCTGCGGGAAACCGACGCCCGGCTGAAGGTCACGGCCGAGGAACTGGGCAAGTCCCTGGGATTGACCCAGAAGCAGATGGACGCCCGGGCGGCGCAGATCATCGCTCGCGAGCAGGCGGAGACCAAACGGCTGGAGACCGCCCAGCAGTTGACCGCCCAGCAGGTAAGCGCGGTTTCCACCGAAGTTTCCACCGTCAAGACCGACGTGGGCGGGGTGCGTACGGATCTGGGCAAGACCCAGAACGATCTATCCCAGGCCCTCGGCCAGTTGCAGTCCATCAAGGGCGACCTGAGCGATCACAGCAGCCTTATCGCCCGCAACCACGACGAGCTCGAAGTCCTCAAGCACAAGGGTGACCGCACCTATTACGAGTTCACCCTGACCAAGGGCAACCGCAAGCCGGTGGGCACCGTGAGCCTGGAGCTGAAGAAAACCGACTCCAAGCGAAGCAAGTTCACGCTCGTGGTCTACTCTGACGACAAGACCTACGAGAAGAAGGACCGCAATCTGAACGAGCCCCTGCAGTTCTACAGCGGCAAGGATCCGATGCTGTACGAGATCGTGGTGAACTCGATCAGTTCCAAGAACCAGATCGCGGGCTATCTCTCCACCCCGAAGGGCGCGCCCGCTCCGCCTACCGGCCAGTAGCCGTCTGGGGCGAATTGGCGGCCTGTTCCGCAACAGGCCCGGTGGGTGTCACCTTAAGCAGGGGCTGATAACGGAACTGAAACGTGAACTCCAGCCCCTTGCGGGAATCCCATTCCTGCTTGGTCATGCGGAACGAGGACACGAAATCACCCTCCGCGCTCTGGCCCGGCTCCAGGGTGAGTTCGGTCGCCAGCGGCGTTGCGTGCAGCGATGCCAGGTCCGGATAGACCTTGAACAGCCGCTCGTAGTCGGTCGGCGGAGCGGCGTCGCTGATGTGCACCCCGTCATCCATGGTCGCGTTAGCCAGGATGTCGTGCATGAAGAGCGGATGGTTGCTCTGGTTGTGCAGCTTCGCGTGCGCGAACACCAGCACCTGATCGAACTTCTCCTGCGCCATTGGCGCGCCATTGGCGTCCACGCCCGGAGTTTCACGGTGCATCATGTGCGCGATCACGTGCGTGACCTCACCCGACGCCGGCATGGGTTTTTCGCCCAGCTTTACATAGAGCACGATGGCGATGGTCACCACCACCGTGGCAACCACGCTGGCCACCAGAACGTGGCTTGTTCCCTTGGTAAACTCCTCGCCCAGCGCGGCGTCATCCTTTTCCGGGGAATTCTGCTGTAACAGACTCATGGCGCCCCTATCTTAGTCCCTCCATGGCAAGAATGCCACGCAGAAGAGGTTACCGTCGGACCCGGATCGGACAATTCCCGGAAATCCAACCACTTCTCAACTTTGCTTACGCGCCCAGCGCGGCCCGGCCCCAGCGTCATGGAGTCTTCAGGCCCTGTTTACGTTTCATGTCCGCGCCTCTTAGTCTCAAGAAGGAAGATCGACGCCGGCTTTCGCCGTTCGGCTTCCATCCAGGGAGAAAGTTCCGTGCGCCATTCGGTGCCACTGCTTTGCCTTCTTTTCTTTATGGGATTACCCGGGCTCAGCCAGCCTCCCCAGGGAACCGCGGGGGGACAGCCACAATCGCCGCCACAGCCCGCAACTCCGCCTGCTTCCCTCAGCACCCCCTCCATCACCGGGCCGCTGCAGGCCGCTCCGCCCCATGTCTTCGACGCCGGCCCCCTGGGCAAGCTCAGCCTGAACGGCATCGTCAGCGGAATCGGCCTCTGGCAGGCAAACCCCGCTCCCGGCGACCAGACCGCCCAGGCCGCTCTCAGCAACGGCGAGCTGTTCATTCAGAAGACCGACGGCTGGTGGCAGTTTTACCTGCAGCCCGGGGCCTACACCATCCCCGCGCTGGGCATCCCATTCATTTCCACCGCTAAGGCCGTCAGCGACCTCTACACCGCCCTGCCGGTCGCCTTTCTGAAGCTCGTTCCGGCCAAAAGCACGTCGATCCTGGTGGGCTCTCTGCCCGCTCTGATGGGCGCCGAGTCCGTGTTCGACTTTCAGAACATGAACGTACAGCGCGGCCTGCTCTGGAACCAGACAAACTCCATCAATCGCGGCATCCAGATCAACCAGGCAGGAGGGAAATTATCCGCCTCCCTCAGTTGGAACGATGGCTATTATGCCAATCGCTACTCCTGGCTCAGCGGATCGCTGACCTATGCCCGCGGGCCGCACAGCCTCGCCTTTGAGGGAATGGGAAATCTCGGTCAGACACGGTTCCGGACTTTCGCCACCCCGGTGCAGAACAACGGCGTGATGTATGCGTTGATCTACACCTATACCAAAGGGGCCTGGATCCTCCAGCCCTATTACCAATACGGCGATGTGCCCACCAATGCCCGGATAGGAATTATCCACGGAGCTTCGACCCAATCCGGCGCCGTGCTCATGAGCCGGACATTCAAGCACGGCCTCGCTCTTTCCGGACGCGGCGAATACATCGCTGCTTCCGGCAATGCCGCCGGCCAGGCCCTGAACCTCTTGTATGGCCCGGGAAGCGCGGCATGGTCCGTCACAGCCACCCCCACATACCAGTACCGGTGCTTCTTCGTGCGCGGCGATCTCTCCTTCGTCCGCGCCACGTCGATCACGCCTGGCGATGCTTTCGGCCCCGCCGGCGCCAACCCCAACCAGCCCCGCGGCGTCCTTGAAGCGGGCCTGTTGTTCTAAAGCCTGAATCCGCCAGCAAAAAGGCCGGCGCATCGCGCCGGCCGTTCTAATTACCCCGCCGCCGAAGCGGTTACTTCGACCCCGGCTGTCCCCCCGCCGCCGGAGCCGCAGGCTTCTGGATCGAAACCAGCTCCACCTCAAAAAGTAGCGTCGCGTTAGGCCCGATTCCCGGAGGTCCTTGCGCTCCATACGCCAGGTTCGAGGGAACAAACAGCTGCCATTTCGAGCCCACCGGCATCAGCTGCAGCGCTTCGGTCCAGCCCGGAATCACGCCATTCACCTGAAAGGTCGCCGGCCCGCCGTGCTTGTCAGACGCGTCGAACTCCGTCCCATCGATCAGCGTGCCCTTGTAGTTGCAAACCACCGTGTCGTCCAGCTTCGGCTTCTCGCCCGTCCCCTGCTTCACGATCTTGTATTGCAGTCCGCTGGGCAGCGTCACCACCCCGTCCTTGGTCTTGTTGTCCGCCAGGAACTTCTCCCCTTCAGCCTGCACCTGCTGAGCCTTGTCCGCCTGTTTTTTCCGGATCTCCTGCGCCGCGGCCGTCAGCACCGTCTGCATGTCCTGGTCGCTCATCGCCGTCTTGCCCGTGTTGAAGGCGTCCGCAAATGCTTTGGCAAACACGGCCGGGTCCAGATCCAACCCCTGCTTGCGCAGGTTCTCGCCGAAATTCATCCCCAGCGCATAGCTGAACTTGTCTTTATCCGTCTTGAGCTCGGGAGCTGTATCCTGAGCCACGGCCGCGATCGTCGTCACAACGGCCATCGCAGTGGCCAACATCCATTTCCTCTGGGACATGCTTGTAATCCTTCTTCCAGCCAGGCTGGGGTTTTAGGGTCCGCTCCCAACCGCCGCAGCGGACACCAACAGAGATTTGCCGGAATTGCAAACTTGCAGGAGCGGGGCTACGAAGATTTTAGCAGTGCATCCGCCCCTTCCGTACCCCGCACGTTGTAGACGCTTCTACAACGTTTGATCTGGATCAAATTCGGGCCGGAAATGCCAAGCCATGACGCACCGCACTAGCCTGCATTCAAGTCAAAATCAGCGGCGCATCATATAAGGCCATTTCCTCCGCCGTCGGCGCCTGGAACGCCTCGAACCAGCGCGCCACCGCTTCCCTGGGAATCGGCGGGTCTTCCATCCCGCGCCGCTGAATCCTCTGGAACAGGACCTCTTCGGGCGCATGAAGATAATGCAATTCCACCGCGGCTCCTAAGGCCCGTGCCCCGGCCCGCAATGCGTCGCGCTCCGAACGTCCCCACGTGCCCCAGTCGATGACCACCATCAGCCCGCGCCCCAACAGCTCCTGGCTGAGCTTCCATTGCAGCGCTTCAATCCGCGCGCGCCGCTCCTCATCGTAGATATCCAGCGACAGCGCATCCAGCCAGTCGTCCGGACAGAAACGAATCGCGCCCAGCCTCGCCTCAAGCTCCCGGGCCAGCGTCGTCTTGCCCGATCCCGGCAAACCGCAAATCACGATCAGCCGCGCCCCTGGAACCGATCCCTCCATACCGCGATTATCCCCTGATTCCCTCGTTCCCTTGTTCCCTTGTTCCCTTGTTCCCTTGTTCCCTCATTCCTTAAAGTTCCTACATGCCCGTCAAGACCATCATCGAGCCGTTCCGCATCAAGAGTGTCGAGCCCATCCGCTGGACCACCCGCCCCGAGCGCCACGCCCTGCTCCGGGCCGCGCACTACAACCTGTTTCTCCTGCCCGCCGCCGACGTGCTCATCGACCTGCTCACCGACTCCGGAACCGGCGCCATGTCCACCCGCCAATGGGGCGCATTGATGCAGGGGGACGAAAGCTACGCCGGCAGCAAGAGCTTCGATCATTTCCGCGACTCGATCCAGGAGATCTGCGGCTACACCCACGTGATCCCCACCCACCAGGGCCGCGCGGCCGAACGCATTCTTTTCAGCATCGCCTGCAAGAAGGGCGACGTGGTTCCCAACAATACCCACTTCGACACCACCCGGGCCAACGCCGAGTTCGCCGGCGCCGAAGCCGTGGACCTGGTGATTCCCGAAGGTCGCCAGCCGGCCTCCACGCATCCGTTCAAAGGCAACATGGACGTGGATGCCCTGGAAGCGCTCATCCAGCGCGTGGGCCGTGAGCGGATTCCGCTGGTGATGCTCACCGTCACCAACAACTCCGGCGGCGGCCAGCCGGTCTCCATGGAAAACGCCCGCCAGGTCAGCGCCCTGTGCCGCCGGCACCGGATTCCGCTTTATTTCGACGCCTGCCGCTTCGCCGAAAATGCCTGGTTCATCAAGATCCGCGAGAAAGGCTATGAAAACAAGTCGCCGAAGGAGATTGCGCAGGAGATGTTCCGCCTGGGCGACGGCTGCACCATGTCCGCCAAAAAAGACGGCATGGCCAACATCGGCGGCTTCCTGTGCACCAACGACGACCTGCTCGCCCAGCAGGAAAAGGACCTCCTGATCCTCACCGAAGGCTATCCCACCTACGGCGGACTGGCCGGTCGCGACCTGGAAGCCATCGCCGTGGGCATTCAGGAGGCGCTGGAGGAAGACTATCTTCGCTATCGCATCGCGTCCACCGCGTACCTGGGCGATCACATTGCGTCTGAAGGCGTGCCCATTGTGCAGCCGCCCGGCGGCCATGCCATCTACCTCGATGCGCGCGCGTTTTTGCCCCACATTCCGGCGGACGAGTTTCCCGGCGTTGCGCTGGCCTGCGAGCTCTACCTCGAAGGCGGCGTGCGCTCGGTGGAGATCGGAAGCCTGATGTTCGGCGCCGCCGCCCAGATGGACCTGGTGCGGCTGGCCATTCCCCGTCGTGTCTACACCCAGAGCCATATCGACTACGTCGTCGAGGTCATCCTTGACGTATGGGCCAATCGCGAAAACATCCGCGGCCTGCGCGTCTCTTACCAGGCCCCGTTCCTGCGCCATTTCACCGCGCATCTGGAGCCGGTGGGTTAAATGAACGGCGCAAAGCGCCCAATAAAACCTCCGATGAGATTGCTCCTGGAATTGCTGCCTCTGCACTTCGTACGCACACGTAGCGGCGGCAGTGCGTCGGATGCCCTGAAGTTTACGGTTTTGTTGGATGCAACATTGGGCTCTACAAGTGATAATGGAGG
>CAVREL010000054.1:0-7556 GCA_963720105.1 uncultured Acidobacteriota bacterium
CACGGCGGCGGAAACGGGCTGCCGCACATTGACAACAAGCGCGTCGATGCCGGAATCAATTACTACCTCAAAGACAACCTGCGGCTGCTGGCGACGTATGGACGGAATTTCAATAGCCAGCAAAACATGAATGTGTGGAACTTGGGCGTGACTTACCGGTTCACGATCCCCTTGTGGTTTGGAGATAAGAGATGAACCTTCCCCTGCTAGCGGCGTGCCTTCTGATTGTGCCGCTTGGCCTGATGGCCGGCCCGGCGCGGCAAGCGACACAATCCGCGCGCCAGACCGCGTCGCGAACGGCATCATCGGCCCCGGAAGATCCGGGGGAGCGCGTGTTCGCCGCCAACTGCTCGCGGTGTCATCAAGCGCCGATGAGCTTGTCGCCTCGAATCACCGGCACCGTCATTATGCACATGCGAACGCGCGCGCGGCTGTCGCAGCAGGACCAGCGATTGCTTTTAAAATATCTGGCTCCATAGCAAACCTCTTCTCACCTGGTTGCCTTGGTTGTTTTTTTAGTAATCAACCGAAAGGGATTTGATGATCACGAGGTTAAAACCGGTCCTTGTAATTGCACTGTGCATCTTCGTTTTGCAATGCACGGCAAACCCGGAACCGGAACGGACGATTGAAATCCATGCCCACCGGTTTGCTTTCAGTCCGGCCGAGATCACGGTGAGAAAAGGAGAGACGGTGCATCTCAAGCTGATCTCCGACGATGTGCCGCACAGCCTTCTGATCAAGGAGCTGGGTATCAACCAGCTGGTCACCAAGGGCAAATCCGCGGAGGTGACGTTCATCCCTCAGCAAGAGGGCGATTTCCATGGCCAATGCGGCCATTTCTGCGGCGCGGGACACGGCAAGATGGCCATCGATGTACACGTAACGGGAAATTGACGATGACAAGCGAGATCCGGTTGCTCTCTGCCTGCGCGGCATGCCTTTCACTCTCGGCCTGCCGCGTGACTACACCGGGGCGCGCGGAAACGGGCCTCGCGGATTGGACCAAACGGCACATCACGGTGAGGGGCAAGGACAATCGCAACCCACGTGCGAACAATGCGCAAACGCTGGAGGATGGCAAAGAGGCGTTCGGACATTACTGCATCGTGTGCCATGGCCTCGACGGGCAGAATACGGGCGTGCCGTTCGCGGCGAATCTATCTCCGCCGGTTCCCTCGCTGGCTTCCAAAGAAGTGCAGAATTATGCCGATGGCCAGTTGAAGTGGATTATCGAGAACGGCATCGCTCCTTCCGGCATGCCGGCTTCGCACGGGATTCTGAACGATGACGAAATGTGGTCCATCGTTGTTTACCTCAGGCATCTTCCACCCGCGGGCAGCCTGGGAGAACCGCGAGTTTATTCAGGCGAGGAAAGCAACGATGACCAGAAATGAATGCACGCCGTCAGTCGGGCATGAGAATACCAGGGAAAGTTGGGCTACGTGGGTCATGGATTCATTGTTTGTCAACACCGAAAGCGTCACAGAAAGCCCGGTTCCGGCTGAGCTCTCGATGAAAGATTATCTGAATGCGCGCAGGAAGCTGACTTACGAGGCGATGCACTTTCCCCTCGGTTACCCAGTGCGGGTTCTGAGCAACTCGCCACGCGTGCTGGAGGCGGCAGAGCAAAGCTGGAGTTGTTTCGAGCCGGTGTTTCCCGGCGAGCCGTTCGAGCTTTTGATCGAGGTGAGGACTGGCGCGGGCTCCGGCGAAGCATTGCCGCCTGAACCGGTTCATATGATCAAGGGCCCGCTGTTGATGCAAGTGGCCGATCCCGACAACTTCTACATCGCGGATATGAAGCGGGGCCGGGCGATGGGCAGGGTGACGCCGGTGACGGCCGGTTGTTCGGCATATCTGCGCTATCACATCCTGGAAGGCGCGACTCTCAGCTTGATCTCCACCACTCGGGCGGTCGCAGTTCACGCGGCCTGCGTGCGGGCGCGCGGCCGGGGCGTGCTTCTCTGCGCAGATTCCGGCGAGGGAAAATCCACGCTGGCCTATGCAGGAGCCCGAGCCGGATGGACGTATGTGAGCGATGACTCGACGTACGTTCCCCTGCACCGCGAGGATCGGCTGGCCATCGGCAACTGCCACCGCATACGTTTTCGTCCCTCCGGGGTAGAGCTGTTTCCGGAGCTCGCGGGAAATCCGATTACGCCGCGCGCCACGGGCAAGCCATCCATCGAAGTTCGAACCTCGCAATGGCCGGAAATCAGGACGGCCAACGCCACGCTGATTGATCATGTGGTTTTCCTGAATCGCAAATGCGCAGATTCGCAGGATTTGATTCCTCTACGGCCGGCTACGGTGAAGCCATGGTTCACCCAGCACCTGATTGCCCCGCCCGAAACGCACCCTGCGCAGGAAGCAGCGCTCTCGCGTCTGTTGGGTGCCGGGGTGTTCGAACTTCGATACAGCGATCTGGGTTGGGCGATCGACCGCATCAACCAACTCGCGCAGAAGGGATACTGATTTCGCCATGCGTCCGTATCCCATTGGCAACGGTTCTGTGTCGCCGCGCATTCCGCGCGAGGTCGCCGCCTTGCTGGATGCCTTGCAATTGGAAGGGTCGAACACAGACGCCCTGCTGGCGCTCGATGATCCTGAGTGGCAAAGGCTGCTGGAGTATTGCGACGTAGCTCATTTCGCCCTGCAGCTCTCTCAAATAAATCTGGCGGGCGCGCCGGGCTGGGTCCTGCATCGCCTGGAGCAGAATGTTTCCGATAACGCCCGGCGATTCGAGCGCATGAAGACCGTGTATGTTGAAGCGGCAACCGCTTTGGCCCGGGCAGGCGTTTCTCACCTGGTGCTGAAGGGATTCACCCAGGCCCCCGATTACATCAGCGACCCGCGTTTGCGGATGCAGTCGGACATCGACATTTATTGTCCCCCCGAGGATCTCGACAAGGCGCAATCTACGCTGATTAAGATTGGTTACCGGCCCACAGAGGAGCCCGATGTCCATGCCGATCACCTCCCCGCATTGAGCCGTTCCGGCGAGTGGAAATGGCGCGGCAATCCGTACGATCCGGAGATGCCCCTAGGCTTCGAGGTCCACTTCTGTTTCTGGAATGGAGGCGCGGCGCTCGTCGACATTCCCGAAGCAGAGCGCTTCTGGGACCGTCGCGTCCTGCGGCGTCTGGAGAAGATGGAGTTTCATGCGCTTCATCCGGTCGACCAGCTTGGCTATCTCGCGCTCCACGTGGTGCGCGGAGTGCTGTCAGGCGATTGGGTGATTCACCACGCGCATGAACTGGCCACCTTCCTCCACCACCGCACGCGCGACGTGGAGTTCTGGAGCCAGTGGTACGAAACGCACAGCGCCAGCTTGCGCAAAATAGAAGCCCTGGCGTTCAGCCTGGCTCGCAAATGGTTCTCGTGCGCGGTGCCTGAAGTGGCGCGCCTGGAGATCGATCGCCTGCCGCCCGCACAAAAACGCTGGCTGGATCGTTATGGCGGTTCTCCACTGGAAGCGATGTTTCGCCATAACAAGGATGGGCGGCTGCTGCAGATACTGTTGGCGCGATCCCGCACGTCGCGTCATTCGGTGCTGCGAAAAATCATCATCCCCGCCCGCTTGCCCGGACCGGACGCCGCGGCGGTGCGCCTTCGCTATCGGCGCGCACGCCTGGCAACGAGCAGAAATCGATTTGTCGTGTATGCCAGGTTCCTCGCCGGAACCGCATTCGCCAATGCCTCGGCAAACCTATTTTTCTTCTTGCATGGCGTCCGATTGTGGATTTCCACCCGCGCTCTCAGCACCTCGTTCTGGGCATTCCTCGGCGCATGTTTTTTTTTTGACTTCGGGGTGTCCATCTATTTCTTCTTCTTCAATCTCTTTCTAAACCATCGCGGGTACTCTGAAGCCCAACTCGGCGTCTTGACCGGAACCATGGCGGCCGGGAACCTTGTGGGCGCGCTTCCCGCGGGACGGCTCATCGAACGCTGGGGAATGCGAAACGCGCTGGTCACGGCGATCCTTGCCGCCCCCGTCGTGCTTTGTGCGCGATCGCTGTCGCCCTGGTTTCCGCTCCAAATCGTATTGGCATGTGTCACTGGCCTGGCCCTGTGCCTATGGGCGGTCAGCAAATCACCCATCGTGGCCACGATCACGGGAGAACGTGAGCGGCCGCTGGCCTTCAGCCTGGTGTTCTCGCTCGGCATCGGCATGGGAGCGGCCGGCGCGCTGGCGGGCAGCCGAATGCCCGGATGGTTCTCAATTCATGTCGGACCCTCAAGTTGGCTTGGGCCCGATCAACTGACCCTGGTCGCCGCCTGCTGCATTGCCGTGCTCGGCGCCGTTCCGGCCATGGCCGTGCAAGCGGCAACGTCGATCGTTGCCCCGCGCCCCGGCTCGCTGTTATCCCCCGCGGTACGCCGGATTCTTCCCGCCGTCGCCCTTTGGGGACTGGTGGCCGGATCCTTCTTTCCCTTCGGGAATGTATTTCTTGCGGTTCATCTTCGCTTGCCATTGCACAGCGTCGGCACGGTGTTTTCGGCGTCGCAGCTTTGCCAGGTGGGCGCCGTTTTATGCGCGCCTCTGGTCTTCCGGCGCGTGGGGGTGCCGGCCGGGGTGTTCACCATGCAAATCGGTACGGCGGGCTGTTTTCTGATGCTGGCGCTCACCGCGCAACCCATCGCCGCGAGCATGACCTACGTGGTCCTTACCGCCATGCAATACATGGGCGAACCGGGAATGTACAGCATGATGATGAATATCGTGCCCGCGGAATCGCGCGGCGGAGCATCGGCAACCATGGCCCTGGTCCTCGGAGTGGCGCAATTGATAGCCGCCACCACCGCCGGCTGGATGTTCACCAACCTGGGGTATCCGCGCGGGTTCGCCATCATCGCGGTCATCGCATTCCTGGCCGGGCTCCTGTTCAAGTCGGTCGCCCATGCGCAAACTGGGCCGCTGGTTTCGCTGGCGAACGAAGGCCGGCCGGAGTGAGTTTTAGATCAGTAGGTCTGCGCCGGTTCAGGCCGGTAGTCTTCGCCAAACTTGTTTTTGTGATCGGCCAGGCTGCCGGTGACATACACCTGGACCGTGCCCAGGTCGTGTTGCGAAGGACCGATACGGACCCGCCGGGTGAGATCCTCCAGTTCCTTGGGATCGGCCCCTTCCGCCCAGAGATGCATCTCGTAATCGCCGGCGGGCACCTTGGCTAGTTGCACCGGGCCGCTCCGGGTGGCCACCGCAAAATACGGCGTGCGCAGGGTTACGATCACGGCTGCCATCTGCGAATGAATATTGCAGAAGATATAGGACACGCCCTCGTGATCGAAATGAACCACGCGCGTGCTGCCGGCTTCGTACAGGCCGAGGTCGAATCGCTTGCCGTTAAATTGCGAAAAGACATTATGAAAGAAGGGATCAAGGTTGGGGAATTCAACCGTGCTTCCCAGCGGGACCACCAATAAGTGGGGCTTGAAGTTCTTGTTCTTCTGCTCCATGCGGAAATGGCCGGGGGTGGTCGATGGATCGATCGAGGCCTTCATCACGGTTGGCTCCGGCGTGAGCCACAGGACGACATTTCCGTGCGCGAGCGGTTTCTGCGCCTTGCCTTGCAGGAGTTCGACTCGTCCCTGGACATCGACCTCCTGCGCGCAAGCCGCGGCAAGCGAGATGATGGCGAACACGCCAGCGGCCATCAAGGATCGAAAGCAAAGATTGCGCAGCTTCATCAGAAGATGTACCCCGTGGCCACGCCAAAAACACGGTCTTGCCATGCCCGTCCATTGATCGATCGGCTATTGATCTGGCGGAATTCGGTGGAAAGCAGCAGGTAGGATTTCGGCCGATAAACCAGGTTGCCAATGAGGGTTTCGTTTCGAGCCAGGCTGGCGTAGGACCCCTGCCCCATAGCCTGATCGGAATCCCTCAGATCGGCGGCGTACGCGTTATCGAGTCCGGCGCTGAGGTTGGCTTCGAGCCATGATGAAAATGTTACTTTCGCCTGCGCCCAGCCGCCGGCGGCATTCAGCCCGTCAAGATAGTGCTCCACCGAGCTGCTCACGTAATCCTTGAAGGCGCCACCGCCGAGCCCTCCGATGGCCTTTCCGCGGTACAGTTGGCCGGAGAATCGAAAGGCCTGGCTGAAGACCATGTCCCAATCCACCGAACCGGCCCACGCATCGACGTGGTTTGCATAGGGGTACGATTGGCGGCTGTAATACCCGCCCGCGCCCACATTGAGGGGGTGATCGCGCCACGAAGATGCAAACCCGATACGCGATTCGTATCCAGGCTGGCGGCTGCGTTCCGACGGGCTGGGCAGATTCGTTGGGCTCGCCTGGCCCTGGGTGTAGGCGCCCGGCGCGGGCGGATCGATCAAGCCGATGCCGAAGTTGAAATCGTGGAGGATGGCGTCCTGCTTGAACACGAGCTGTGGTGACCACGCCCACAGGTTCCCGGACCACGCCAGCGCCGGCTCGGCCAGCGTGACCCACGACGTGGGCTGCCACGGCGAGATCAGGGGACGATCGAGCGCTACGCCGAGGGTGCGGGTGGGCCATTCCAGGCGCGCATGGAATGTGCGAAGGCGGAAGGCGCCCGCCGCGGCCGTGTAACTGGTGGAAGCCGTCCCACCCCAGAAATCGGCGTTCAGATCGGCGTATGATTTCGCGCCCCACAAACGCGGCCCCGATGCATCGAGCCCCAGTATCGTCTGGCTGGCGGTTTCGCTCAGGCTGCCCTGGGGAGTGGCCGGCACTCTCGGCGCGGCGACGATCGGCAGGTTGAAATTGTCGGCATTGGTGCTGTTGAAAATCGATGTGAGAAGCAGCGTACCGCTGAGACGCAGCGGATATTTCGAAGAAGTCTCCACCTTGGTTTGGTCGTGCTGCTTGACCTGGGCCTGCAGGAGGTCGGTCTCTTCCCGCAACTGAGTGACGCTGGCCCGCAGGCTGTCCGCATCGCGCGCCGCCGCGTCACTCTGATTCTTTACCGCCAACTGCTCGCGCAGCGTCTTCGCCGACGCCGATTGAGTCGTGCGTGTAGACGTGAATCACCGGCAGCTCCATGATCGCCGCCAGCCGCAACGTCGGCCGCAGGTAGTCGCTGAACACCAGGAACGTCGATACATAGGGCCGCGCGTACGATCGCCATGCCGTTGGCGGCGGACGCCATGCCGTGCTCGCGAATGCCAAAGTGCATGTTGCGGCCCGACTCGGTCGGTGACTCCGATATGTTCCCGACGTGACCGCGACGGAAGCGTTGAACCTGGCGCGGTATCCCAACCAGGCGCACTTCGAAAGGCGCGGGCAATGGGTGGACGTGTATGCGCTTCGGAGTAGGGGCGGGATCGGTGGTTCTGGCCAAACGGCTCGCGGTCCCCGCTGCGCGCGGATGCTCTTCCCCCGCAGCACTAACATTTTGTGATCGAGATCGGGGAGCGTGGCGCAGGCGGTATAGTCGGGGGGCTGCGAAGGGCCGGAACAATGTTCCAGGATGCAGGCTCCCTGGAAGCCGGCGAGGAACTCCAGCTCGTCGGCCGAGAGGCCTGACAAGAAGCGCAGAAGCCGGGTGCGGGCATCTTGCCCCACAATGA
>CAVREL010000055.1:0-99413 GCA_963720105.1 uncultured Acidobacteriota bacterium
CGAAGATGGACGGCGACGCCATGGACGACCTGCTGGAGTCCAAAGCCGCGCACATCGAGACCGGCGGAGGCGAGAACTCCACATCTCTGTCCTGGGACTCGCTCAAGGGCGACGCCGACCAGGTTTTTTCAATGGCTCTGGACTTGCTTCTGCACCCCAAGTTCGATGAACAAAAACTTCGCCTGGCCCAGGAGCAGGAGGCCGCGGGTATTGTCCGGCGCAACGACGACGAAGCCGGCATCGCCTACCGCGAGTCGGCCAAGCTGGTATACGGCCCCGACAGCCCCTACACGCGCCAGCCGGAGTTGGCCACCATCGGCAAGGTCACCGTCGCCGACCTGCAGGCCTGGCACGATCGCACCATCGGCAACAAGCTCATTATCGGCGTCAGCGGCGACTTCGACCCGGCTGCCATGGAGGCACGTCTCCGCACGGCGTTCGAGGGTCTGCCGCCGGCCAGGCCCCTGCCGCCGCGGCACGACTCCTTCCACGAGCCAAAGCAGGCCGTCTACTTCATCAACAAGGAAGACGTGAATCAGTCGAACGTGCAGATCGTCGGCCTCGGCACCGATCGCCACAATCCGGACATTCCCGCCCTGGCAGTGATGAACGACATCCTCGGCGGAGGCTTCGCCAGCCGCCTCTTCCAGAAGATCCGCACCGAAAAGGGGCTTGCCTACGCGGTCGAGGGTGGCTTGGGGTTTTCATACGATCACCCGGCGCTTTTCCAGGTTTCGGTGCTGACCAAGAGCGAGTCCACCGTCGACGCCACCAGGCTTGCCCTGGAAGAAATCGCCGGGCTGGCCCAGCGCCCCTTTACCGAGGAAGAGTTGAAACGCGCCAAGGACAATATCCTGAACGGCTTCCTGTTTCGCTACGACACCAAGGAAAAAGTCTTGGCGGAGCGCGAGCGGCTGGAATTCTACGGCTATCCGGCCGATTACCTGGAAACCTACGAAGCCGCCCTCAAGAAGGTCACGCTCGCCGACGTCACAGCGGCGGCTAAGAAGTACATTCACCCCAATGCGCTGGCAGTGCTGGTCGTCGGCAACGGACCGGAAATCAAGCCGTCCCTCGATGCCTTGAACCTCGGCCCGGTCCACCCCATCGACATCACCATTCCGCAACCCCCGAATTCCGGCCAGGCGCCCAATCCGGGAACAGCGGAGAAGGAGCAGTGAAGGCCATGAGCGATCATCACACGTCAAAGGCAGCGGCCCCCAATATTGCCGAACTGGTCGCCATGGACGCGCAGGCGCGGGCCGCCAAGGCGGCCCGCCTGATGGAATCCGGGGTGACCATCTTCCGGCCCGACACCACGGTGATCGATCCGGATGTCGAAGTGGGCCCGGATACGGTCATCGAGCCGTTTGTTCAGCTCCTGGGAAGCACGCGGATCGGCTCCGGGAGCCACATCCGGTCCTTCACGGTCATCGAAAACTGCACCATCGGCGACCAGGTCCTCATCCGCCAAAGCTGCATTCTCAGCGACAGCACCGTGGCGCCGGGGGCCAAGATCGGCCCCTTCGCTCATCTGCGCCCGGGAAGCGAAATCGGCGAGGACGCCCATATCGGCAACTTCGTGGAGACGAAAAAGGCGCGCGTCGGGAAAGGAGCCAAGGCCAATCACCTTACCTACCTGGGAGACGCGGAGGTCGGAGAAGGCTCGAACATCGGCGCGGGCGTCATCACCTGCAACTACGATGGGGTGAACAAGCACCCCACGCGGATTGGCAAGAACGCCTTCATCGGCAGCGACTCCACACTGGTAGCGCCGGTCACGGTGGGAGACGGAGCCTATGTCGGAGCCGCCTCGTGCATCACCAGGGACGTGCCCGCCGACGCGCTGGCCGTGGGCCGCGCCAGGCAGGTGGTCAAAGAGGGGTGGGCGACCGCCCGCCGCGCCCGGCAGAAGCCGTCCGGATTATGCTAACTCCTACATGTGACGGGAGTAACCTGGAAATTAGCCCCAGGAAAAGCTTCCCTCAAAGTTGTACATTCACGGTCAAAGTTGTATGGGGTTCGTGGCAAAGTTCGACCTATAATCGGTCAGGCGCACAGCCGGATCGGGAGAGTTTTCCCCAGGTCGATTCATGGAATTCCGTCTTCCCGGCCGATAAGAATTTTGTGCGGCGTTTTGGCGGGTGGTTTGTGGGGAACGGTCAGTTATCTTGTTCCGTATCGCAGGATGGGTGGGTTGCTGTCCCCGTCCATCCCAGCCGGAGTCTCCTTTCGGAGCGGTGACCCTTGGCGGCGCGATCGGAACGGTAGAAAAGAACCGTCGCCCGTGCGGTTTTGTTTGAGAGAATGCCTTGGACCTTCAGTTCACAGGAGCGGAGGGGCGAAGCACCGCCATGGAATCGCCCGCGGACCATCATACGCCCGCGCTCGGAGGTGGCCGCCGGCCGGCTCGCATCCTTGTGGTCGACGATGAGGACCACGTCCGGTCGATGATCGGGACCACCCTTGAGCGCCAGGGATACGATGTGCAACTGGCTGCTTCAGGACGCGAAGCTCTGCAAATTCTCGATCAGAATTCTTTTGACCTGGTGCTCACCGATATCGTGATGCAGGACGGGAATGGCATTGTCCTTCTCGATCGCATCCGGGGCAGGCAGCCCAATCTGCCGGTGGTCATGGTCACGGCCATCCACGATATCAGCGTGGCCATCGATTCGATGCGGCGCGGGGCCTACGACTATCTTCTCAAGCCGTTTGAGCGCGAGCACCTCATGGCCACCGTCAAGCGGGCCCTGGACCATCGCCGGGCGCTCGAGGAGACGCATACCTACCAGCAAAACCTGGAGCAGGTGGTCCACGCGCGCACGGAGATGCTGCGCCAGGCCATGGAAGACCTGGAGCACTCCTACGACATCACGCTTGAGGCGCTGGGCGATGCGCTGGACCTCAAGGACTCGGAAACCGAGGGCCATTCAAAGCGCGTGACGGCTTACACCATCGCCCTGGCGCGCGCCATGGGCATCTCGCCGGCCGATATCAAGGTCATCGCCCGCGGCGCCTTCCTGCACGACATCGGCAAGATGGCTATCCCCGATGAGATCCTGCAAAAGCCTGCCGCGCTCACCCCCGAAGAACAGGACGTCATGCGCGAGCATTGCACGCGGGGCTTTAACATTCTGCGCAAGATTCCGTTTCTGGCCGAGGCCGCGGAGATCGTCTTCTCTCACCAGGAGCACTATGACGGCAGCGGCTACCCCAACGGCTTGAAGGCCGGCGAAATCCCCATCGGCGCCCGCATCTTCGCTGTGGCCGACACGCTCGACGCCATCACCAGCGACCGTCCCTATCGCAAGGCAAGCAGTTTCGATGCCGCCCGGGAGGAGATCCTGCGCTGCTCCGGCAGCCAGTTCGATCCCTCCGTGGTGGAGATCTTCCTGAAAATCCCCAACGAGTTATGGCACGAGCTGCGGGCGGAAATCACGGGCCAGAACCGGCGCTTTTCCACCTTCGAGCTGGCCTCGCCTTCCCGGGTGCGCGAGCGCTGATGGGGCATTCCCACCGTCAGAATGGATGTGCGGGTCAGGAGACCCGCCCGACAGCCGGCCGGGAGGCCGGCGCTACCTAATCGCGGCCGTACTATATCATGGTTCAGCCACCCCCTCCCCCCCCGGACTCTGTAGGGAAGTTTCCTGGATTCAGTGGCTTACGGCAGGAATTTTGCTGCAACTTTCTCTTGGCAAATGACTTACCCACAGAGTATCTGGATAGAAGGACTTAAGAGCGGCTTATCGAAGCACTGCACCAAAAACGGTGCATTGGGGGGAGGGGGTGGGGTGCTCACGGTACCTTCGGGGGTGACTTTGGTTTCCCCGGCGAACACGTTCACATACCCTCAACCCATTTCTGCTTTGTCATTATGCTCCAAAGAACCGTAATTATCTGCAAAGAAGACCGGCCGATAACTTCTTTCAGTTCAGCGCGATCAAGAAATGACCCTCTTGCTTTTGCGGGGGCTGAACCCTTGCAGTGAGACAGTTTGTATTTTGGACGGATGGTGGCGCCAGGTTTGACCACGTTTCATGCCACAAGGGAAAGCCGCCCTAACGTCAAGGCCGGTGGCTGTTAGGGAAGTATCGGCCACAATAGGCTCAGAACGAACTAACGCTCGCTGGGACAGCCGCAGAAGTGTCACATCGATCGCCCCCTAGTCGCGGATTCGAAATACCCTCACGTGTATGAAAGCCGCCAATCAGCCATGAACAAAAGAAGAAGTGCCGCGCTCTCCGTTTTCGCGTGGATTCTGACCCTAACGTCTTCAGGCCAGACGCAGAAGTTTAAGGTGTTAGTGCTAGATGCCTTGGATGGGAAGCCTCAAGCCGGAGTGCTCGTCAGGTATTTTTGCGAAGGAAAGGGGTGGAACCCTCAGGATGAAGTGAAAACCGGTTCAGAGGGAATTGTGGAAGCACCCTACAAATGTGAGGATGGCGCGGAGGATATCACCGTTGATGTACCCGGTGAGGCCAAAGAGGAGTGCGGTGGGGTCGGCATTTTGAAAATCGGCGATATTATGACCCGGGGCATCATCAGCGAGCCTACCGGTGCGGGCGGCATTTGGTGCCCCAGCAAGCAACGACGGAAGATCAGGCCAGTTCCGGGGCAGGTGACGGTATTCGTTAAGAAGCCGACGTGGTGGCAATCTCACGTCGCCGGGTAGTTTCGCGCAATCACTTCGTTGGGAAAGAACAAGACCACGAGTCCGGGCCGCGACTCTTTCGGCGCGGGGTGATACGAAGAGGGTTGCTCGGTCTCGTTCCGATGGATCAGGGCTTGTTATTGTCGAATCACCGCCTATCAGGAAGTTTCGAACGGCAACCGCAGATGCTTCGCTTCGCTCAGCATGACAGGCCTTCAATGAAGGTCGAAGGAGCCAATCACCGCCGATCCGGAATGTTTCGGGAGTTCGTCCGTCGCGGACTTGGAAGTCCGCGCAACAGCCGGCTGGGAAGCCGGCGCTACCGTTCGAGCTTGGTGGATAACCGACTCGGACATGACGCCGAAGTCCCGCAGGGGCTAAAGCCCACGGCGTTTTTGGGGCGGCTTTTGCGGCACGACTGAAGTCGTGCCCTTTCAAAACTGATTCGAAGCTGGCGAGTGACCGCTACGCAACATCGGAAACGCCTCGAGGACGAGTTTCGGAGTAAACCTCTGGACTGGTGCGAGGCGTTTTCGATTTGCAGGGGAGAAGGAAGCCGCAGGCGTCGCGGTCGCGGTGATGCAGGTTGGGATTATGGAGATTGAATAGCATTCATGGGTTGGAGGGGCGCTTTCGGGGGCGGTGTTTTTTGCCGGTGCTGACGGAAAGAGTTAAGCCGTGGCATGAGCTGTCGGCTGTGAGGCCGGGTTGGGATACCGTGGAGCGTGCTCTTGAGGCTGTTCAGGTTGCTGTGCGCACACGGCATCGGAGACGTGCAGTAAGCAAGCCGGCGGCCCGGATTGGCGACAGTGGTCATGAAGAGTCGAAGCCTGCGAAATAGAGTTGAGCCGGGGTGAAGCGCTGGATGACGCGCATGGCTTTTCCGCATCGGGGACAGTGCCAGAGATCGCAGTCCGGCGGCGGAGGCGGCGGCAGCGGCTCGCGGCCCTGGGCGGCGAGCAGGATGCGTGCCAGGGGCAGCAGTTGTTTGCGGAAGCGGTTGGAGAGCAGGCCGTAGCGGCGGATGCGCACGAAACCCTTTGGCAGCACATGCAGGAAGAAGCGGCAGAGGAAGTTCATGGCGTCGAGGGTCATGACGCGCTGCTTGCCGCCGTGGGCATAATCGCGCCAGCGGAAGCTGACGCGCTCGCCATCGAAAGCGGTGATGCGGTGGTTGGAGATGGCCATGCGGTGGGTGTAACGGCCGAGGTAGCCGAGGACATGTTCCGGTCCGCCAAAGGGCGGCTTGGCGTAGACGTACCATTTCTTGTTGCCCAGCTTCTCCATCAGTAGCTGGAAGCAGGCCGGATCGCCGAGAGGAGCCGCTGGACCGTTCAGGTTGAGCAGGCCTTTGCGATAGAGCCGGCGGAGGCCGGCGAGGAACTTCTTGCGGAAGACCGTACGCAGGACCGGAACCGGCAGCAGGAACAGCGGGTGGCTGGTGTGGATCCATTGCTGGTGATCGGCCGACAGACCGCCACCGGGAACCACGCAATGGACATGATAGTGGCCCAGCAGGTTCGAACTCCACGTGTGCAGGATGGAGAGGAACCCGATCTCTGCCCCCAGGCGTTTGGGATCGGCGGCCACTTCGAGCAGGGTCTGGGAACTGGCATCGAACAACAGGTCGAGCACCAGCCTGGGTGAGGTCAGTGCCAGGGGGTTCAGTTCGTGCGGCAGGGTGAAGACGACGTGGAAGTAGTTGGTGTTGAGCAGGTCGCGCTGCTGCGCCTGGAGCCATCGCTGGCGAGCTTGCGCCTGGCATTTTGGACAGCAGCGCGACCTGCATGAGTTGAAGGAAATAGGCGCCTCGTACTGGCAGTCGACACACTTATCTTTATGTCCGCCCAGGGCCGCGGTGCGGCAGCGCTCTACAGCCCGGCATGCCTTCAGCTGCTGATAGCTGAGAACGGTCCGGAAGCGTTCCAGAAACTGCCTGCCCTTGCGACGGACGATGTCGGCCACTTCAATGGCCGGCCGGGTCATGAACGCGGACGGTGGTAGAGGCGGCCAGTCTGGTCGACGCTGGACAGCTTCAGTTCTTCCAGGGGGTTGACGACCTGGTGCAGGTGCTTTTTGGAAAGATGCAGGTACCGGGCTGTGGTCTCCAGATCTTCATGACCAAGCAGAAGCTGGATGGTGCGCAGGTCGGCGCCGCCTTCCAGCAGATGGGTCGCCCAACTATGTCGAATGAGGTGCGGGTTTGAGGGCTTACGAATACCAGCGCTTTTGGCGGCCTGGATGCAGGCCATCCACACCGTCTTGTCGCTGATGGGCCGCTCGCAATCGCGACGCGTGCGGGATGGAAACAGGTAGATGCGGGGCTTGAGCCAGCGCCAGTAAACACGCAGCGTCTCCAGCAGCGCCGGGCTCAGGGGCAGGTCGCGATCCTTGTGTCCCTTTCCATCGACGACGTGAATGATCATGCGCTGGCTGTCGATGTCGGCGATCTTCAACCGCGCAATCTCGGCGCGGCGCATGCCGGTGCCGTACAGAACCATCAGCAGGGCGCGCTGGAAGAGGCTTTTGCTGGCCTCGATCAGACGCGCTACTTCCTCCCGGCTGAGGATGTTGGGCAGCTTCCGCGGAACCTTGGGATAGGGCAGGAACTCGCGGAACTCGGGGCGATGGAGCGTACGCAAGTAGAAGAACCGCAATGCGGCCACGTGGTGCTCGACCGATCCCGGGCAGAGTTTTCGCTCCTTCAGCAGATACGCCTGGTAGCTGCGCAAGTGTTCCGGGCCAAGCTTGTCGGGCGACTTGCCGAAGTGCTGTGCGAACCGCTCGACGAAGCGTAGATAGTATCGGATCGTCCTCTCAGAGTAGTTGCGACGCTCGAGTTCTTCGAGCATCATTTTGCGTAGGTGGGTCACAGTGGGTTACCTCCTGTGCACCACACCCTAAACCGCCCACGAACCTACTCGACAGCCACCGCTGCAGCGACCGCGGCGCCTGCGGCTTCGTTCTCACCGCCGACTCGTACATGCCTCGACGGCGTCCTTCAGGGCTATAAAGCCAGCATTGATTCAATGGCGTTTGCGGCGCGACTAAACAGGCTGCAGAAAAATGGGGAATGTGCAGCGAAATTGCGCGGGCGAGCATAGCAGGGGCTAACAGTCGGTGGCACAAATCGTAATTTCAGAAAAACCATCCTCGGCGGCTAAAGCCGCGCTCATTCTGCGGCACTTGCGGCACGGCTGAAGCCGTGCCCTTTCAAAACCAGACTTTCACCACAGGCTGCTAAGCACCGTATCCGTGGTCCCAACCCCGGGGATCTTGGGCACCCTGGCGCCCCGCAATCCGGTCGTTGGCCGGATTGCGGTAAACTGGCCCCCATGCGGGTGTTCGGGATCGACTGCGGGACGGAAATTACGGGCTACGGAGTGGTGGAAAGCTGCGACGAAGGCCGTGAGTCCCGCATCATCTGCAAGGGTATGGGGGAAATCCGGCTATCGAAGTCCGAATCGCTTCCCCAGCGTCTCGACCAGGTTTACCGTGAACTGAGTGAGCAGCTGGAGCAATGGCGTCCGGAAGTGGTTGCCGTGGAGGAAGTTTTCTATTCCGTGAACGCCAAGTCGGCGCTGAAACTGGGGCAGGTGCGGGGGGTTGCCCTTCTGGCCGCTGCCCGCCAGGGGCTCCCCGTGGCCGAATATGCTCCCCTGCGGATCAAGTCCAGCGTGGTGGGTTACGGGCTGGCGCAGAAGGAACAGGTTCAGTTCATGGTGGCTCGCCTCCTGGGCCTCGCGGAACTTCCCCAACCGGCCGACGCGGCCGATGCGCTGGCCATTGCCATCTGCCATATTCACACCGCACAAACCTTGACGCGGCAAGGAGCAGGGCGATGAGGGCTCTTTTCCTGGCGCTGGTTCTGGCGATGCTGACGCTTCCCGCCCTGGGGGCCCCGGAACCCGTCCTGAAGGTGGAGTTTTCCAATCCCGGTTTGACTCCCGCGCAATGGACTCTGGAGTTTCACCCCGACGGGAAAGGGCATTTTCGTTCGCAGCGGGGGAATGCCACCCCCGACGACAAGGTCATTGAAGCGCCCAACGTTGATCGCGATGTGGAGGTGACCCCGAAGTTCGCCGAGCATGCGTTTCAGGTCGCTCAGCATCACCAGTTCTTCAATTCGGGGTGCGAAAGCCACTTGAAAGTAGCCTTCCAGGGAATCAAGAAGCTGAGTTACAGCGGTCCTCAGGGTGAAGGGTCATGCGAATTCAATTACTCTCGTGACGCCGAGATCCAGGGATTGGGCGATTCTCTGGTGGCCGTCGCGACTACGATTATCGAGGGGGCGCGCCTGGAGACGCTTTTGCAGCATGACCCGCTGGGGCTGGACCAGGAAATCCAGAACGTGCAGGCAGCCGCCGGGGATGGGCGGGCGCAGCAAATCTGTTCCATTCGCGACATCCTCGAGCGCCTTTCCGAGGATCCGGCGGTCATGGAACGGGTGAGGAAGAGAGCCAGGGCACTGCTGGCGCGCGCGGAGCAATAACAGAGAACAGAGAAGAGAGAAGAGAGAAGTCCAGGATGGAACGGGGTTCCACCCGAAAGCATGAAAATGCAACCGCAGATCCTTCCGCTTCGCTGCGCTCAGCGTCAGGATGACAATCAGTTTGAATTAAGAACAGCGAATTTTCAAGGCAGGGAAGAGGGAAGAGAGATTAGAGATCAGAGCGCGCGACTTTTCCCCTCGTGGAAGGGTCTTATAGGTGTTGGGGATAGGGAGAAGCACGAATTGGTGGTCGGAAGGGGTGGACCCCATGAAATTATTCAGAATCTTTGGACTGGCGGCCGTGGTTGGGGGGATGTTGCTGCTTCCGAGCCTGCGGGCGGACGACGATAGCGACGGGACCGCTCACCAGGCGGCGCGCGCCGTGCGCCTGAGTTACGTTGAAGGCGATGTGCATCTGTTCCAGGGCAGCCAGGCGCTGACCGATCAGGCCCTGGCGAATACTCCTTTGTTCGAAGGCGCCCGGATTGAGACCGGCAACGACGGCCGGGCGGAGATCCAGTTTGAAGACGGCAGCGTGGCCAGGGTTTCGCCCCAGAGTTCGTTGACGATTACCGTCCTGAAGGGGCTTTCCGCGAACGCCGAGCGCAACGCCGAACTCCTGCTCAGCAGCGGTCTCGGCTACTTCGAACTCCAGGGCGACAGTGATTCCAATCACACCAAGATTCGGTTCGGCGATACCGAAGTGACTGCCAGCGGCTTTACCGTGCTGCGCATCGACGTGGACAAAGCGCCGGGCGAAGTGGCGGTCTTCTCCGGGAATGCTCACCTGGAGGGCGGCGCGAGCCCCACGCTCGATCTGCATGGCGGGGAAAGCGTGGCGCTGAACGCCACCGATCCCAACAGCTACAACCTCGCGGAGACTATCGAGCCAGATTCCTGGGACGCCTGGAACTCCGATCGCGACCAGGACCTGACCAACGCCGCGGCCAACCGGACGGCCGCCACCGAGAATCAGGCCGACAACAGGAACCCTGCCTGGAGCGATCTGGACGCCAACGGAAACTGGTACAACGTTCCTGACCAGGGCTATGTCTGGTCGCCGAATGACGCGTCCAATGCCGGCTGGGATCCATACGACAACGGGTACTGGATGAGTACCCCGGGGTATGGTTACACGTGGATTTCCGGATACCCATGGGGCTACCTGCCGTATTCATGCGGCGCGTGGAACTGGTATTCGGCCTTCGGGTGGGGCTGGGCGCCGGGGGTCTGCAATCCATGGTGGGGCGGCTATGGGGGCTGGGGGTTCAATATCGGCATAGCGCCGCCGCGCTACCGCTACCCCATCCGGCCGCGTCGGTGGAATCCGCGGCCCATGGGCGGCCACGAAGGTCCGCCGCAGGTGATCCCCGTGAACCACCGTCCTGTGCCGCCGGGCACCATGCCCTCGCCGCGGGACAGGTCGGGCACGGTACTGATCGCCGGCCACCCGGTTCAGCCGCTCAGGCCGGTTCAGCAGCAGCGGATGCCCTACGTCCCGTACGGCCATTCGAGTCCGGCAGGCGGCAGCCACCTCGCTCCGGTGACCGGGGTTCCCGCGCGGCCCGGGTTTGACGGCAATTCGACGCCGCGGGGCGTCACGGGAAACACTTTCACCCCTGCGCCGCGGAGCACGTTCGCGCCACCGGCGCCTGCGCGGCCGAGCGGAGGCTCGTCTCCCCATCCGCCGGCGCCCAGCCATGGCTCAAGCCCCGCTCCCAGCCATTCCGGTGGCGGCGGTGGCGGACATTCGAGCGGTGGTGGCGGCAGTGGCGGGCACGCGAGTAGCGGCGGCGGTGGCGGTGGTGGCGGCGGACACTCCGGCGGGGGTGGTGGCCACCACTGAGATAGATGACGCCCGTCAGGGTTCGTGCTATCCCACCTTAGCGACAAAAACAAAGGCGTCGCGAAGGTGGGGCACCCAGATTTAAGAGACCTGCTTAGAAACTGCGGCTACAGATCACGGATCGCGGCTACAGGATTCACGCGCATCGCTCGCATAGCGGGAAGGTAGCACGCCAGCAACGACATCGCTCCCAGCAGTACCACGACGGCGGCCACGGTGAGCGGATCGTTTGCATTGACCCCATAAAGCAGACCCGCGATGAACCGCGTCAGTCCGAATGAGAGCGCCAGTCCCAGCACCAGCCCGATGATCGTCAGCCACAATCCCTGCCGCAGCACCAGCCGCAGTACATCCCCGCGCGAAGCGCCCAGCGCCACGCGCACCCCGATCTCGTGGGTGCGCAACTGGGTGCGGTACGCCACCACGCCGTAGATCCCGGTAGCCGCCAGGATCAGAGCGATCACCGCGAACATGCCCGCGAAGGTGCTCTGAATGACCGTGAAGACGCCCGCGGCCTGTGTGTCCTCGCGCATGGTGCGCGCGTCATAGACGGGAAGCTGCCCGTCCATGGAGCGGATGGTTCCTTCTACCGCGGGAATAAGGTCCAGCGGGTTGCCTCGCGTCCTCACCTGTACGATCAACTCCGAGTCCGGTTGCTGAAAGTAATTCATATAGATCATGGGCTCGGGCTGCTCGCTCACGAACCCATGTTTCGAATTCCTCACCATCCCAATGACGGTGAAAAGATTGCCCCATATCCGGAGTTTCTTTCCCAGCGGATCCTGCCCCGGCCAGTATCGGCTGGCCGTGGTCTGGTCCACGATCAGGACTCGCGGCGCTTTTTCGTTATCATCCTGGGTGAAGTCGCGTCCTTCGATGATGGGAATGCCCAGCGTCTCGAAGTAGCGCGGCGTCACGTCGGCCCTTCGCACCTCCAGTGACTCGTGCGGGCGAGGCACATATCCATCCGCATAGGCATCCGTAGTTTTCTTCTGGAAACTCATCGGAAGCCAGTCTGTAAGCGACGCCACCCTCACGGCCTGCAGCACCGACACCTGGTCGAGAATCTTGTGACGAATCACCTGCTGTTGCTCATCGGGGAAGCCTACGAGGCTCAATCCGACGGACACGGTCAGGATATGATCCTGCTCAAAGCCCGGATCGGCGTAGGCGACATTGCGCAGGGTACGCAGCAACAGCCCCGAGCTCACCAGCAATCCCAGCGACAAGGCGATCTGCGCCACCACCAGGCCGCTAAGCAGATGGCGATTGTGCCCGCTTCCGGAAATGCTTCCCGATTCCTCCTTCATCACCTCGGCCGCAGGCACCTGAGACGACCGCCACGCCGGAAGTACGCCGCATAGCACGCTGGCCAGGACCGCCAGAACCACGATCCCCATGGCGACGTCTTTGTCCAGCAATCCGTTCACCACGGTTGGGTTTGCCGTCGGTGGAAGGAATCGCGCGAACGATTTCGCCGTCCACGTGGTGAGCAGCAATGCCACCGCTCCGGCGCCGAGGGAGAGGATGACGCTCTCCAGGACCAGCTGCCGCACCAGTTGCACCCGCCCCGCGCCCAGCGACTGCCGGATGGCGATCTCTCGCCGCCGCGACACAAACCGCACCAGGAGCAGCGTGGCCACGTTGGCGCACGTCAGCACCAGCACCACGCCGGCGATTCCCAGCAGAATGGGCAGGGACAACGCCATGTAGACGTTGCCTCCGAACGGCGAGCGCCACATGGGATCGAGCGTGATCGTGTTATTGCCGAGATGATCGTTCGGATACACTGCCACCATCTTGCGCATCAGGGTGTCGAGGTCCAGCCTGGCTTGTTCCCGGCTTACTCCCGGCCGCAGCTTTCCTATCACATTGAGCCAGTAATGGTTGCGGTGAGTCATCGCCCAATTGTTTGCACCGATGGGATTGAGCGGGAGCCACGCGTCTTGCCGGATAGCAGGCATGGCGCCCATGAACCCCTCCGGCGCCACTCCGATCACCGTCACCGGGTGCCGGGCGATCTCGATTGACTTGCCGATAATCGCCCCGTCTCCTGCATAGCGCGTCTTCCACAACGAGTAACCCAGGACCACGAAGGGAACGGCATCCGGACGGGTCTCCTCCTCCGGACGGAAGAAACGGCCTAACATGGGCTTGATGCCCAGCAGGTGGAAGTAATTCCACGACACCATGGCCACATAAATCCGCTCCGGCTGCCCTTCGCCGGTCAGCGTGATCCAGTCGTGGTGGTAGGCGAGCATTCCAACCATGCTGTGATTCTGATCGCGCAGATCGCGGTAATCGGGATAGGAAAGCGGGGGAGACGGAGAGATGTTCCACTGGCCGCGCATCACACTCACCAGGCCGCTGGTATCGCGCGCTCCCGGAATGGGATGCAGCATGGTGCCGTTCATCCAACTGAGAACGGTTGAGTTGGCGCACATGGCGACCGCCAGCATGGCCGTCGCGGTGATCGTGAATCCGGGATGCTTGCGCAGTTGCCGAAAGGCAAAGCGAAGATCCTGGAGCAGTCCTCTCATGACCCGTCTCCCTATGAATGTTAATTCTCAGGGATGAGGGTAGTGGTCTTAAGAATCCGCATGCAGTGCGCCCGCGCACATCGGAATCATGAGGAGAGGAACGCCAGGACAGCCCGAAGCCGAAATTGCCTCGGGAAACAATCGGGTCAGGGATTCAGTAGCGGAATTCGGCGGCGGTGCTTCGATCAATACACGCGCGTTCGCCCGGCTCCAAAGTCATACGCGGTTCCCAACGTGAATCCGTTGGGATTGAGCGCATGGTGGCCGAACATATCAGGCCAGAACTGGTACTCGTAGGCGGCGCGCAACTGCACTCTCGACGCGATCAGGAATTCCACTCCGCCTCCCGGCTCAAAGATGGTGCGCGTGTCGTGGGTATATCTCTTATTGGACGAGGGGAAGTCCATGCTCCCCAGGCCGATTAAAAACTGGCCGTAAGGGCGAATGGCGCGGTGCTGGCTGAACGCATATATCGGTCCGGCCACGGCGGTGTCGAAGCGCAGGGTGGGGACATGTGCCGTTCGCGCATAATTCAGGTCGCGGGCTTCGATCTCGACCCCAAGGCCGTTCAGGAAAGCGGGCACTTGGTGGAAACTCCAATCCGCCCAAAGACTTGGCCCGCTGATGCGGCCCGCCCAATCGGTGCTGAAGTCTGAAATCCCGAGGCCCAGCTTCAGGGGAACGGTACGTTCAAAGCCGGCTGGATTGACTTGCGCGAACAGGTGAGTGGCCGACAGCAACAACGCCACGCTCAGAATCGGCTTGAGTCGCATGGGAAACCTCATCAAATCAGGGACGAGACGGGTGCTTGTGTTGGGGAGTATACGAGCCCGGTCACTACCCCGCTCAAGATTACTTAGTAGGTATGAACATACCCCGAACCGCGCCGTGAAGGTTTGCTCTTCGTCAAGTGCCCCGTCCAATTCAGGGAGATGAGTGTCTCGGGCAAAACGGGACCTCTCCTGAATCGGGTCACGTCCACCGCACATCTTCCATCGAAGCCAAAAATGATAGCTTGCGTCACATGCGTGCGTGACGGCAATCACGACATGAATGCTTGCTTCCCGCATCCAATGGCAGAAGCCCTCATTAACTTAATCGTTTTGGATCTTTAGCCGCTAAGGCGACCCACCCAACAGCCGATATCCAAAACTAGCTGCGCGTGCGCGCCTTAAGGTCTTTGGCGCGCGGTACGGGTATTTATATGCCACTTGCACGATCTCGCCTGCTTCTTGCTTTGGCGTTCCTTTTGGGATTCGCTCTCCTCAGTGGAATCGACGTTCCCGCCCAAGTCCCCGGCAGTTTTCGTAACATCGGCATTTTCAAAAACATCGGCCTGGTAATCACTTCGGTCGTGGGTCCGGGACCGGTCCAGGGATCGCAGCGTCTGTATGCGAGCATCGCCTACAACGGCGGCACTTTCGACATCTTGTCCATTGACCCCGATACCGGAGCCACGACCGTTCTGCACAGCCCCGTGCCGGGCGAAACCGCGGTCTGGGACATGGTCCTCGGGCCGGACGGCAATATCTACATGGGCACAGCTCCAAGCGCGCATTTCCTGAAACTCGATACCAGGAACGGAACCCTGGCTGATCTGGGAGTTCCAAGTTCGAGCGAAACGTACATCTGGGCCGTGGCTTTCGGTTCGGATCATCGCCTTTACGGCGGCACCTATCCCCATTGCAAGCTGGTCCGTTACGATCCGTCCACCGGCCGAATGGAAGACCTGGGCAGGCTCGATTCCACCCAGGAGTATGCGCACTATCTCACCGCGACCAGTGACGGCTTTATCTATGCCGGAATCGGAAGCGCGGCGGCCAAAGTGGTTGCCTATCAAATCAGCTCGGGAACGAAGCAGCAGATTCTTCCCCAGCAAGCGCAGGTGGCCGGCTTCGGGCACACCTACCTGGGTGATGATGGGAGCGTCTACAGCCTGACCCCCTTGTTCGACTTCAGAATCTTGGGTTGGAACGCTGCCGAGATTCCACCGGCGGCGGTGCACAATCCCGCGGCGCAAAACGTTTTATCCGATGGCCGGGTTGCGACCCTCGACGAGGAAAATGGCGTCCTGGTGGTGCATGTGCACTGCGCCGCGCAGAATACTGACGCCTCAGTGACGTTGGACTACGAAGGAGAGCCGAATCAGCTGTTCCGGATTGCTGCGGGTCCGGATGGAAAGATATATGGATCCGGAGCGTTGCCCAGCGACCTGGTGCGAATTAACGACGATGGAAAAATCGACTACATCGGCAGCCTGGGCAGTGGCGAAGCGTACTCGATGCTGGCGTTTGGATCCAGCCTGCTGGCGGGCACGTACGCCGATGAATCGACGTTGATCGCTTTGAACCCGGGACGGCCCTTCAGTACCGATGCGGGATCGAGCAATCCCTCATTGGTCCGCGTTCCCGGGGACGATATTTGCTGGCGTCCCCAGGCGATGGTGGCGGGATCGGACGGCAGGGTCTACGTGGGCGCCCAGGCAGGTTATGGAAACCTGGCCGGACCGCTGATCGGCTGGAATCCCACTGATGGCACCGCCAAAACATATTCAGTGTCCGACGATCAGGGCGTCGTCTCATTGACGGCCTGGAACAACCTGATCGTTGGCGGCACCACCATCCAGGGAGGTCCCGGGAGCAAGCCCGTCGCCACCGACGCGGAACTGTTGACCTGGGACCCCAAAAAGGAGCAGGTGATTGCAACCTCGGTTCCGGTTCACGGAGCGCAGACGATCACCGACCTGGTTGCCGCGCCCAATGGCCTTGTCTACGGGTTCGCTGACAGCACACTCTTCGAGTTCGACCCCGCCGTGAATCAAGTCGTGCGGACACAACATACGAATCTTTCAGGATTGATTTACAACAGCGCGGGGATCGACAAGGCAGAACGCATTTGGGGACTGTCGAGCCAGGGCGTTTTCATGATCGACACCGCGCAATTCCAGGTCACGACGATGGGCGCGCCTCCCAATCCCATCACCGGCGGGTTTGCCTTCTCCGGGGGCACAATCTACTTCGTCTCCGGACCGGAGATCTATTCCTACGGCATTCCTGCAACGATTACCGGCGCCGTCACGCTCTCATCGTCATCCGCCCAGGTTATTCACGGGAATCCGGTTTCTCTTACCGCAGCTGTCGCCCCGATCAATGGACTGGAGCCCACCGGCCAAATCGATTTTTTCTCCAACGGAAACCGGCTCGGCACATCGACGCTGATTGAGGGGCAGGCCAGCTTCACTACCAGCAACCTGGACCTGGGCCTGAACAAAATCAGCGCCGCCTATTCGGGCGATTCCTACTTCGTGCCGGCCGGTTCAAGCAGCATAGAGGTCACCAATCAAGTGCCCAGCAGCACCACCATCACGCTGCCGGCGGCGAACGCAATTGCCGGAACCGCCGTGACCTTCACCGCCGCCGTTTCGCCGATCATCGATGCGGTAGGGCCGACGGGCACGATGCAGTTTTTCGCGGATGGCAAGCAACTAGGAAATCCAGTGCCGGTCGCCGGAGGGTCGGCGGTATTGACAACCAATGCGCTCACTGGCGGGATCCACCAGATATCGGCGGCCTATTCGGGCGATGACGCCTACGAGAGCTCATCCAGCGCAGAGCTATCCGAGACGGTGTTGGGAATCGATCTCAAGGATCCAACTCCCAACGCCACGGTGGTTGCCGGCAACTCGGTTGGCTTTATATTGTCCGTTGCCCCCCTGGGCGGCTTCCAGGGAACTGTATCCCTGGCCTGTGCGGGGCTGCCGCGCGGTTCAGCCTGCTCGTTCAGTCCGCCGAGCCTGGCCACCAGCGGGACTTCGCACCTGACGATTTCAACCACGGGCGCGGGCGCCACGGCGGCACTCAGCCGCGACCGGAATTCGATCCTGGGAATCGCAGCACCCTGCGTCTGCCTGCTCTTTGTCGGGCTGGTGAGACGGCGCCGGAAGTACGCCTGGACGCTTTTGGGCCTGGCTGTGCTTCAGATGGCGGTTTCCGGATGCGGGGTAAAGCTTACCCCGGATTCGGCCGCCGCTTTCTCGAATGCCACGCCGCCCGGCAGCTACAGCATTACCGTGACCGCATCCGGTGCGGTGAATGCATCTTCAATTGGCCAAACGACGCTGATCACGTTAACGGTGAACTGACCAAACCCCAGGCTAACAGCCTGTGGCAGAAATCGTAATTTCAGAAAAACCATCCCTCGGCGGCTAAAGCCGCGCTCATTCTCGAGACTTTACGGCACGACTAAAAGAGGCTGCGGAAAAACGGGGAATGTGCAGCGAAATTGCGCGGGCGAGCATAGCAGGGGCTAAAGCCCGCGTTGATTTTGGGCCACTTGCGGCACGACTGAAGTCGTGCCCTGTTACAAAGCACATCCCGTAACGAGTTCTTCCGCAGCCTCTAAAGTCGTGCCCTTTCACAAACCGGACTTTCACCACAGGCTGCTAAGCCACCGTGATCTTGGGATCGGCGTAGACGTCCTGGATGGCGTGGAACAGCCGGATGCCATCCGCCATGGGGCGCTGGAACGCCTTGCGTCCGGAAATCAGCCCCATCCCGCCGGCGCGCTTGTTGATCACCGCCGTCTTGACGGCATCGGCGAAATCATCCGCACCCGATGCCCCGCCGCTGTTGATCAGGCCGGCCCGTCCCATGTAGCAGTTGGCCACCTGGTAGCGGCACAGATCGATGGGATGATCGCTGGTCAGTTCGCTGTAGATGCGTTTGTCGAGCTTGCCGTACGAGGAGTCTCCCGCGTTGAGCGCGAGATAGCCGCCGTTGTTTTCCGGAAGCTTCTGCTTGATGATGTCGGCCTGGATGGTGACTCCGAGGTGATTGGCCTGGCCGGTCAGATCGGCGGAGAGGTGGTAATCCTTGTCCTTCTTGAAGGCCGGATTGCGCAGATAACACCAGAGCACGGTGGCCATGCCCAGTTCGTGCGCGTGGGCAAAGCACTGGGCGATTTCGACCAGCTGGCGGTCGCCTTCGTCTGAGCCGAAATAGATGGTGGCGCCCACGGCGGCGGCGCCCATGTCGTAGGCTTCCTGGACCGTGCCGAACAGGATCTGGTCAAACTTGTTGGGATAGGTGAGCAGTTCGTTGTGATTGATTTTCACAATGAAGGGGATGTGGTGGGCGTACTTCCGCGCCACGATCCCGAGTACGCCGAACGTGGATGCCACTGCGTTGCACCCTGCCTCCAGAGCAAGCTTCACGATGTTCCCGGCATCGAAGTAGTCGGGATTCTTGGCAAAGCTGGCCCCCGCGGAGTGCTCGATGCCCTGGTCCACCGGAAGGATGGAAAGATAGCCGGTGTGAGCCAGGCGCCCATGACTGAACAGGCGCTGCAGGTTCGCCAGCACCCGCGCACTGCGATTGGACTGGGCGAAGATGCGATCGATAAAATCGGGCCCGGGAACATGAAGGCGCTCTTTGGGAATACGCGGGTTGCTGAAACCAAGCAGGTTCTCCGCCGCATTTCCTAGATATTGCTCGGTCGATGTCATGGTGGCTGTTGCCATGGGAATGCCTCCTGGAAGCCGCTCTCAACCCTAAGATACACCGGCCTGCCCTGCGGTTCATCCGGGCCATGAAATTTGTGATCTCCCATGGCCGGCCACGGCAATCTGGACGCGGGTGCGGAAAAGAAGCATAATGACCTGATCAGGAACGCCGGCGAGTTCCCCGCGGATTCTTTCCCGATGCCGGCGTATCCAGGTGAGGCCAAATGGATTATCAACTGAAGCGCATCTCCACTGGAGGTATCGCCGAGGCCATCTCCAAGGCGGAACTGTACCGCTCCCTTAACGAACCGGAGGAAGCCGAGTCGATCTGTCGCGACATCCTGGCCATCGAGCCCGACCACCAGCTTGCGCTGCGATTGCTGGGGCTGGCGCTCACCGACCAGTTCACGGGCCGGGGCTTCGATCGTTATCGCGAGACGGAACAGATTTTCGCCCAGCTCACCGACCTGTACGAACGCCTGTACTACACCGGGATCTTGTGCGAGCGGCGGGCAAAGGCTCTGTTGAACGCGGCCAGCCCGCGTCCTTCCGTGCTGGCGCTGTTTGAGGATGCCCTGCGCCTGTTTGCCGAGGCGGAGCGGATCCGCCCGTCGGAAAACGATGACGCCATTCTTCGCTGGAACCGCTGCGTGCGAATCCTGCAGAACCCGGCCTATGGATGGAAGGACTTCGAGCAGGAACTGGTGGCCTTCGATGCGCATGACGCGCCGCCGAGATAGTTCCAACCCTAGCCGCAAAGACAAAAACGCGGCGAGGGTGGGGCACCCCCATCAAAGGATGTGGAAGAGGCTCTTGATGGGGTCGAAGTAGCGGTCGACCACGCGCTCCTTGAGCGGGATGATGGCGTTCTCGGTGATGGTGATTGACTCCGGGCAAACCTGGCGGCAGCAGGTGGTGATGTTGCAATAGCCGATGCTGTGCCGGTGGCGCAGGTCGCTGACGCGGTCCTCGGTGTCGAGAGGATGCATTTCCAGGGCTGCAGCGTACACCAGCAGGCGCGGGCCAATGAATTCGTCATGCTTGTGGTGTTCGCGCAGAACGTGGCAGACATCCTGGCACAGGAAGCACTCGATACACTTGCGGAATTCCTGGACGCGATCGACATCCGACTGCTGGATGCGCCATGTTCCGTCGGGCGCGTCGGGCAGGCGGGGATGGAACTTTCTTATTGTCTTCTTAGCCCGGAAGTTCCATGAAACATCGGTGACCAGGTCGCGAATCACGGGGAATGTGTGCATAGGCTCGACCGTGACCGGTGCGTTGAGGTCGAGGCCGCTCAGCCGCGTCATGCACATCAGACGAGGCATGCCGTTGATCTCGGCCGAGCACGAGCCGCACTTGCCGGCCTTGCAGTTCCAGCGCACGGCCAGATCGGGCGCCTGCCGCGCCTGGATGTGGTGCACTGCATCCAGCACCACCATGCCTTCCTCAACATCGCATGAGTAGTCCTGCAATTTTCCGCCCGCAGGATCTCCGCGCCAGATGCGAAACGTCGCTGGTGCGCCCATCCTTCACCTTCCTCAACCCCGCCCTAGCAGAGCTAGGACGGGGCACCCCAACCCGGCTATTTCATTTCCTTGATGATGGCATTCAACTCGTCCGGCAGCGGTGTGAGCGCCCGCTTCTCCACCTGCATTTCGCCGCCGCTTTCGCGCCGGATGACGATGTTGTACTTTCCCCATTCCGCGTCCTTGTTGGGGAAGTCTTCGCGGAACTGCGCCCCGCGGCTCTCTTTCCTCAGCAGCGCGGCGCGGGTGACCGCCTCGGACACGATCAGCATGTTGCCGATATCGATCGATGTGTGCCAGCCGTTGTTGTACTCGCGATTGCCGCCGATGCCCGCCCGGCCGGCGCGCGCGCGCAATCGTTCGATCTCCTGGAGCGCCTGCTGCATTTCGCTTTCCATGCGCACAATGCCCACCAGGTCCTGCATGGTCTCCTGCAGGTCGTATTGAATCTGGTAGGGATTCTCTGCCAGCGGGCCGCGCTCGAAGGGATCCAGCGCGGCCTTGGCTTCGGCCTGAAGCTGCACCTCGTTGACTATAACCGCGCCGTTGGTTAATGCAAATGCCGCGGCGTACCGTCCCGCGCGCTTTCCGAAGACCAGCAGGTCGGATAGCGAATTCCCGCCCAGCCGGTTGGCGCCGTGCAGGCCGGCCGCTACTTCGCCCGCGGCGAAGAGTCCCGGCACCGTGGACATCTGGGAATCGCCGTCCACGCGTACGCCGCCCATCATGTAATGGGTGGTCGGTCCCACCTCCATTGGCTCTTTGGTGATGTCGAGGTCGGCAAGCTGCTTGAACTGGTGATACATGCTGGGAAGCTTGCGCTTGATGTGCTCGGCGGACTTCGGCATGCGCTGTTTGATCCACGAAATATCTAAAAAAACGCCGCCGTGCGGCGAACCGCGGCCCGCCTTGACTTCGCGATTGATGCAGCGCGCCACGTGGTCCCGGGTCAATAACTCCGGCGGGCGGCGCGCGTTCTTGTCGCCCTGCGTGTAGCGCCAGCCCTCTTCTTCGGTGTCGGCGGTCTGCTCCTTGTAGTTTTCGGGGATTTCGTCAAACATGAAGCGCCGGCCTTCGCTATTGCGCAAAACGCCGCCTTCGCCGCGCACGCCTTCGGTCACCAGGATGCCGCGCACGCTGATGGGCCACACCATGCCGGTGGGATGAAACTGTACGAACTCCATGTCCTGGAGCTCGGCGCCCACGCTATACGCCAGGGCGAGGCCGTCGCCGGTGTACTCCCAGCTGTTGCTGGTGATCTTGAACGCGCGGCCGATGCCGCCGGTGGCCAGAACCACGGCCTTGGCCTGCCAGACATAGAACCGTCCGCGCTCGCGGTCGTACCCGCATGCGCCGGCGACCCGGCCGCCATCCATCAGCAGGCTGAGCACCGTGCACTCCATGTGCACTTCCATTCCCTGGTGAATGCCGTGGTCCTGGAGGGTGCGGATCATCTCCAGGCCGGTGCGGTCGCCCACGTGCGCCAGCCGCGGGTACTTGTGGCCGCCGAAGTTTCGCTGCAGGATCCGGCCGTCGGGCGTGCGGTCGAAGAGTGCGCCCCAGGCCTCCAGTTCGCGCACGCAGTCCGGCGCTTCCCTGGCGTGCAACTCAGCCATGCGCCAGTTGTTCAAATATTGGCCGCCGCGCATGGTGTCGGCAAAATGCACGCGCCAGTTGTCGCGATCGTCGACATTGGCCAGGGCCGCTGCGATGCCGCCCTCGGCCATGACGGTGTGCGCCTTGCCCAAGAGCGATTTGCAGACCACGCCCACGGTTGCGCCGTGGGCCGCGGCTTCGATGGCCGCGCGCAGGCCCGCTCCACCCGCCCCGATCACCAGTACGTCATATGAGAACCGTTGGAATTCGGGCATCTAGATGATTCTCCAGTCGTGCCAGATGCCCATGGAACAGAGGCGGACGTAGACGTCGGCAAATGCCACCCACAGCAGGCTGGCCCACGCCCATTTTTTGTGATTGCAGTTCAGCCAGGTCACTGGCCCGTAGAGCCACCGGCGCACCGGGTGCTCGGACATGCGGTCGAAGGTGCCGCCGACCAGGTGCCGGAAAGCGTGGCAACCGAAGACGTACCCGCCGAGCAGCACGACATTGATGACCAGCACCAGCGTCCCGATCCCGATTCCGAACCCGTTGGGGAAGAAGAACGCCCGCACCGCGTCATACGCCAGAAAGCCCCAGACGATGTACGAGAACCGCAAAAAGACGCGATGGAAATTCTGCATGATGAGGGGGAAACTGCGTTCGCCCCAATAGCTCTTGCGCGGCTCGCCTACCGCGCACGCCGGCGGATCGGCCCAGAAGGACTTGTAATATGCGCCGCGGTAGTAGTAGCACGTGACGCGGAACAAGCCGGGTATCCACAAGATCAGCAGGGCAGGGGAGAAGGGGAGAAATCCTGGATACCAGGCGGGCTTGGGCCCGAAGAGCGCATGCGGCGAGCTGCCGAAGAGTTCCGGCGAATAAAACGGCGAGATGTACGGTCCATACCAGTAATGTGCGTTCTGCCATGCCGCCCAGTTGGCGTAGACCAGGAACGCGGTGAGGCCGAGAAGAATTGCTGCGGGGGAAAGCCACCAGGAGTCGCGGCGCGAAGTTTGCCCAAACTTGCCGTCTTTCCAGACTACGTCGGGAGCTGACACAAGACCCTCCAGGGAAGTGGAGCATCGCAGGCTGGTACGTTGCCGCCGATGGCATCGGATTGTATAGCACCTGCTGTGCAGCGAGCTACCGGCCGCGAGGATCAGAATAAATAATGAGGGTGTCATGGATCGTAACGAAAAAGAATCTGAAACATCGCCCCGTCCGCTTTACTTCACCGACCGGCTCACCAGAGCGGTCGAGTATGCGCGCCATCTCCACATCGAGCGCCGCAAGGGTACCGGCATTCCCTACATGGCGCATTTGTTCGGTGTTGCCTCGCTGGTGATGGGCGAGGCGGGGCTCACCGATTTCCCGGTCACGGAAGACATGGTGGTGGCTGCGCTCCTGCACGATGCGGTGGAGGATCATGGCGGCGCCGCGCGCCTGGAAGACATCCGCCGGAACTTCGGCGCCAATGTGGCTCGGATGGTCGAGGGCCTCTCGGACAGTTTCGCCGAAGACTCCAACGCCAAGGAGTCCTGGGAACAGCGCAAGCAGGCGTATATCGACCGCCTTGGCAACGAACCGGCGGACGTGCGGCTGATCTCCGCGGCGGACAAGCTTTACAATGCGCGCTCGATTCTCGAAGACTACCGCCTGATCGGGGCGGAGATCTGGAAGCGGTTCAAGCGCAGCCGCGATCTGCAGATCTGGTACTTCGAGACCATCCTTGGCGTATTCAAGGCCTCGGGAAAAATGCGGATTGTTGACGAACTGGAGCGGGTGGTCGGCGAATTGAAGGAAATCAGCGCCCGGGAAGTCGGGCAGCCCGCGCGCTCGTGACGGTCGCCTTTTGTTCCGGTGCTACACTCAGCCATGCCCGTTTCCTCATCCGATCTTCATTCGTCTACATCTCCTGACGAGAGATCCCAGGTCCCAAAACCGGGGACCTGGGGCACCCCTTCTTCGCGAATGAATGTTCTTGAAGCGGCGGCGCGGCATGCCCGCGAATATATCGAGAACGTGCATCGGCGCCCGGTGGCTCCTCCGCCGGAAGCCGTGGCCGCACTGGAGCAACTTCGAGGGCCGTTGCCTGTCGAGCCGGCCAGTGCCGAGACCGTCCTGGATCTTCTCGCCCGGTTTGGCTCGCCGGCCACAATTGCCAACGGCGGCGGGCGCTACTTCGGCTTCGTCAACGGAGGCTGCGTGCCCGCGGCGCTCGCGGCGGCATGGCTGGTGAGCGCGTGGGATCAGAACGCCGCCATGCGCGTGCAGTCGCCGGTGGCCATCGCGCTGGAGGAAACCGCCCTCGAATGGGTCAGTCAGATGCTGTTATTGCCGGGGGGATGCGGCGGCGCGGTGGTGACCGGGGCCACCATGGCGAACTTCTGCGGCCTGGCTGCCGCCCGGCACGCGCTGCTGGAACGCGCCGGCTGGGATGTCGAAAATGACGGCCTCTTCGGAGCGCCCCCCATCACCGTGGTCATCGGCGATGAGGCCCACAGCTCGCTGATCAAAGCGCTGGGGATGGTCGGCCTGGGGCGCAACCGCGTGGTGCGCGTGCCGGTCGACGGGCAGGGCCGTATGCGCGCCGATGCGCTGCCCCATCTGAACGAGCGGACCATTCTCTGCCTGCAGGCGGGCAACGTGAATACCGGCGGGTTCGATCCCGCCGGGGCCATTTGCCCCGAAGCGCGCGCCGCCGGCGCCTGGGTCCACGTCGATGGTGCTTTCGGGCTTTGGGCTGCCGTGTCGCCGCACTATCGTCACCTGGTGCATGGATTCGAGCTGGCGGATTCCTGGGCCACCGATGCGCACAAATGGCCCAATATCGGCTACGACTGCGGAATCGCGCTGGTGCGCGAGCCGCCGGCGCTGAAGAGCGCCATGCAGATCCAGGCGGCGTACCTGATGCAGGGCGAAAAGCGCGAGCCGTCGCACTACAATCCGGAGCTTTCGCGGCGGGCGCGCGGCGTGGAGTTGTGGGCGGGCCTGCGGTCGCTCGGAGTTTCGGGCATGGCGGAGATCGTGGAGCGGACGTCGAGTCACGCGCGGCGTTTCGCCGCAGGGTTGCGCGCCGCCGGGCACCAGATCCTGAACGACGTAGTCATCAACCAGGTGCTGGTTTCGTTCGGCAGCCCCGAGCGGACCTTGCGCACCGTGGCCCGCCTGCAGCGCGAGGGAACCTGCTGGTGCGGATCGACCGTGTGGCAGGGACACACCGCCATGCGCATCAGCGTTTCGTCGTGGGCGACCACGGAGGCCGATGTCGAAATCAGCCTGCAGGCAATGCTGAAAGCGGCGGCCGAATAGCCGCCGGCGTCAAAGAGTAGTGGAACTCTCCGTGCAGCCATCATCGCTCGTTTCGCACCCCGACAGCGAGAGCCTGATTGCCGCTGTCGAGCGGGCGACCGCGGATCCGCGCGCCGGGATCTTTGGCCCGGCGTCGATGAGCTGGAAGATCAATCGCGAATCGGCTCTGTTTCTCGGCGCGGCGCGGGCGGCCCTGCTGCAGCTGGCGCATCCCTGGGTGGCCACCGCGCTCCAGCAGCATTCCAGCCTGATGGCGCGGCCCATCGCGCGTTTCCATAACACGTTCCGCATCGTCTTTGCCATGATCTTCGGCTCGATGGGCCAGGCCGTTGCCGCGGCGCGCCACCTGTATGCCCTGCACACGCGCATCCGCGGCCAGATGACCGAAGAGGTCGCGGCTTATCCGCGCGGCTCGGCGTATGAAGCCAACGAGATTGCCGCAATGCGCTGGGTTTATGCCACATTGGTGGAGAGCGCGGTGCTGGCCTACGAATGCGTGATGCCGCCGCTGAGCGCTGCCGAACTGGCCGCCTATTTCGCCGAGAGCAAAACGCTCGCCGGGCTGTTCGGCCTGCCCGCTGCGGAGTTGCCGGATGACTGGGCCGGATTTCTTGCCTATTGCCGCGCGATGGAAGCTTCGCATCTGCTCGGCGTGAGCCAGACGGCGCGCGCCATGGCGCAAGATCTGCTCGCCGGCGCGGGTTCGTGGATCAGGCCGCCGCGGTGGTATCGCGCGCTGACGGCAGCGTGGTTGCCGGAGCGATTCCGGCATGAGTTCGGCATTCGATTCGACGAGGAAGATCGGCAGGCGGCGGAACGCGCGAAGCGCCGGCTGCCGCGGATGTATCGCAAGCTGCCGGGCGCGATTCGCTTTGTCGGCCCATGGCACGAGGCACAGGCGCGGCTGCAAGCAACCCCGTCCGGCCTCGCGGCTCGATTGAATAACCGCTTCTGGATTGGGCAGAACTACCTGCCGTTCGCCCAGGAGTCAAGCGATACCTAGAGTAGCGTCTGCGAAGAATGGTGGATTGTCTTGAGTGTTGGAAGGGACGCGATATGGTTCTTACGCCCCTGCCGGGGCTGACGAACTGCATTCGATCGTTTTCCCCAGGCTTGCGCCTGGGGCTACCGTCTGATGCCCGCTGCGCGGGCTTTTTGCCGGGGCCAGAGGGTTACCATCGAAATCTCTGACGCCGGCTTTTGCCGGGAGCCGAGATGACCATCGGAATCTGTGATGCCCTGACTTAAAGCCATGTTTTGCGTGGATTGGCGCCGACCAACGACAATAGCGGAATGAAAATCTGGCGGTCCCGGATCTGCGGTGTAGTTGCCGTCCTCTGCTTCGTTTCGTGTGCAAGCGCCCTTGAGAAGCAGCCCGCCTCTGTCTATCATGCGCGCCGCGTAGTGCTGGCCCGCAAGTTGCACGGCGGTCTCGCGGTGCTGTTCGCGGCCGAAGAAGCGCAATTGGACTTTATGCCGTACCGGCAGGATCAGGACTTCTTTTACCTGACCGGCTGGAACGAGCCGGGCGCGGCGCTGGTCATCGTGGCCGAATCGGACAACGCGCCCAATCCGCCGGGCGAAGCCTATGGGTCCCGTTCGTATCGCGAAATTCTCTTTCTGCCCACGCGCAACCTGCGGCGGGAAAAGTACACCGGCGTGAAGCTGGACGCGGCCACTCCGGGCGCCGCGCAGTCTGCCGGGGTGGGCGAAGTGAAGCCGATGACCGATCTGCCCCGGGTGCTGAATGAATTGCTTGCCGGCGACCGGCGGATCACGTCTCGCATCTGGGCACAGCCCGGATCGGCGCAGGCCAAGGCGCTGCTGGAGTTCACCGCGGCCACGCTGGGCGACGGCACCGTGCCGGCGATGCTCGATGTGCGGCGGCAGGTGCAGGAATTGCGGATCATCAAGGACGCCGGCGAGATCGAGCTGTTGAAGAAGGCCAGCGCTGCATCCATTGCCGCGCAACGGGTGATGATCAGATCGGTAAAGCCCGGCGTGACGGAGCGCGCCATCGCGGGCAAGATGACTGCGGCCTGGCTCGATGGCGGCTGCGAACGCCCTGCCTACGCGCCCATTGTCGGGTCAGGTATCAACTCGACCACGCTGCATTACTCCGACAACTCGTCCACCATGCAGGAGGGCGACGTGGTGACCGTCGATGCGGCTTGCGAGTACTCGATGTACGCGTCGGATATCACGCGCACCGTGCCGGTCAATGGCCATTTCACTGCGCGGCAGCGGGAAATCTTCGACATCGTGCGCGGCGCGCAACAGGCGGCCATCGACGCCTTCGTTGCCGGCAAATCGAAGATCAACGACCGCGACCGGCTCGATCCCGATTCGCTGGATACCGCGGCCTACAACTACATCAACAGTCACGGCAAGGACCTGCACGGCGAGCCGCTGGGCAAATACTGGCTGCACGGGTTGGGACACATGGTCGGCATCGACGTGCACGATCCGGCCAATTATCCCGCGGTTCTGAAGCCGGGCATGGTGTTCACCATCGAGCCGGGGGTGTACATTCCGGAGGAAAAGCTGGGCGTGCGCCTGGAATGCGTGTTTCTGGTCGGCGAAGATGGCAAGCTGATCGATCTGACAGCGGCGCTGCCGCATACGGCGGAGGAGATTGAGGCCGCGATGAGAGGCGCAGGGACTAGGGACTAAGGGACTAGGGACTAAGGGACTAGGGATTAGGGACTAGGGATTAGAGAACAGAAGCCAGATGGAACCCGATCAAATTCACTTGCTGATGGATGCGTTTCGCGAGCAGTTGCTGGCGCTGCTGGAGGAATGCGCGCGCGGGCGGCGGGGGCTGTTTTCGGAGTATCCGGGGGACGAGGCGCGGGGGTGGCCCGAGGCCGAGCGGCTGCGCGAACTGGCTGCGGCGCTGCAATCCATCGTTGCCCAGGACGGGGAGAGGAACGCGCTGTGCGATGAGTTTCTCGATCTGTGCACCATCCATGGCGAGAGCGATCCCGGCGAACCGCGGCTGGCGCGGACTTTCCTGGCACGGATCGAGAAGGGCGAGGTTGGCGCCCCGACCGAGCCGGAATGGAAGCCGTGGTGAAGGTGACTTAACTCAAGCTTCCCAACCGCAGTCGGTCATGGAACGGTGTTCCACTCGAAACGATGAAAATGCAAACGCAGATCCTTCGCTGCTCTCAGGATGACAATCAGTTTTGAATTAAGAACAGCGAATTTTCAAGGCAGATCCTTCAGTTCTGAAGGAGCCCGCCGAGGACAGCGCATTTGAGACCTGCATCTCTACCAGAAATCCGCGGCGACGATGTGGGCGTGGCCGGCTTTGCCATCCACCATGGGAACCTCCAGCACAAGCTCGAGATTCTCTCTTCGCCAACTCGCCGGCGCGACCGCACTGACCTGGCGTAGATATTCCGGGCTGGAAACGAATTCGCCCGCGCTCTCGGTGGCGCCCGCGCCCAGGCCGGCGACGATCATCACCGGGCCTTCGGTCAGGTCGCTGCGCAGCCGGGCCACAATGGCGTAGTCCCTGGTGTTCACCGTGACGGGCTTGGTGAAATCGAAGTTCCACATCGAGCCCGGATGCTTGTGGTCGACGATGCTGCCCACGATGGTCGAGCCATCGGCAGCGATCTGCTGGCGCAGGAGCGAGAATCGAAGCGGGTTGAGAATCCGCGACGACCAGGGGTTCAGGAAAGCGGAGATGAGGACGACGGGACGCTTGCGCAGATCGTCGAGCGAGGTCCCCGAGGGCGTCTGTACGCGATACGGCTGCTGGTGAATGTCGAGCAGGCCGGTAATGTCGGTCATGGCCAGTGCGTCGTTGAATGCCAGGTGGACGTGGCTGTGGCTGTCCATGGGCAGGTCGGGACCGGCGGAAGGACTGCCCACGACGATGAGCACCGGGTCGGGCGAGCCGAAAAACGGCCGCCACATCGATTCCATCGGAGAAGAGATCCACCTCCAGAACCCGATGCTTACCACCGCGATCAACACCAGAAGCGCTGCGCTGCCGGCGATCAGCCATCGCCGGCCGAAGCGGCGCGGGCGGGCTTCATCCCGGCTCTCGGCCTGAATCGGTTCCGACCGGACCAGATCACCTGAGCCCGGCCACAGCGCGGCGGACTCCGGCGCGGCGGCGCCGTTGCCATGCGCTGAAAATACGGGAACATACGATCCCGGCGGCAGTTCGATGCGCAGTTCCTGCCCGGTGCCCTCATCGTGGTAGTAGAGGGCGATGCGCTTGCGAACTTCACCTGCGGTGATGCGCACCACCGGATCGGCTCCGGTGTCGTAATCATGCGGCCGTTTGAAGACTTCGATGCCCAGAATGCGTTCCTTCAGGCTGTCCAGGTCGCGGTCGAGGGTGCGGCGAACAACATGCGCAAGGAACGCCGGATACCGCCTGCTGTTGCGGAAATGGCGACTCCGCAGCATGCGATCCAGTTGCTGAAGGACAGCTTTGTTGTCGATCGCAGGCGGGGCCTCGCGAATCCAGCCTTCCGTTTGGTCCTGCATTCGGGGGGACACCTCGGGCACTGGCCTCAGGATAGCCCATCCTTCGTGAACCTGTATATCGCTCCAACTCTAAGGGTGGTCTCGCAATGTGAATTTCGGAAGGACGAAGATAAGGGGAACGGATGGAACCCACCCTAGCGGAGCAAAGGCGCACCCGCACCCGCATCACGCAGATTCCGATAATCTTTTTGCCCTGTGGCATTCGCCAGGTTTCTTTCGCCCCCCGCGGGGGCTGGCCTCACTACATTCATCCCCGATCCCCAGGCTTACGCCTGGGGCTATCATCTCGCGCCCGCTTCGCGGGCTTTATGGATGGTACTTGGCATAACCCTCGAAATATGCGACGCCGGCATCAGGACACGGCGGTTTCGAGTTGCCGCACATGCTCCGCCCGCACCTCGTTGGCCGTAAACAGCTTGAAGAAGGGAGCGCCCTGGGCCGCGGCTTCCACCGCCGGCCGGCCATGAGCTTCTTCGCGCTCCACGATACAAACTACCGCGGCCACCGTCATGCCGGCCTCGCGCGCGGCTTCGAGGGCGGTGATGGTCGAAGCGCCGGTGGTGCACACGTCGTCGACGATGACCGCGCGCGCCCCCTCGCGGCAAAAGCCTTCGATGCGGCGGCCGGTTCCGTGCGCCTTTTCCGCCTTGCGCACCAGGAAGCCGTGCAACAGCGGCGCGCCCGGATGAGAGAGCGCTCGCCAGGCGCTGGCGGTGGCGACATTGGAGACGATGGGGTCGGCGCCCAGGGTCAGCCCGCCCACCGCATCCGCCTCGATGCCGTTCTGCTCCAGCAATTCGAGAATCGCATGGCCGGTGAGCCGGCCGCCTTCGGCGTGCAGCGTGGTGGTGCGGCAATCGATGTAGTAATCGCTGGTCCCGCCGGACGAGAGCTTGAACTGGCCAAGGCGAAAGCTGGTGCGAGCCAGAAGGGTCAGCAGTTGCCGGGCGTGGGTTTCGGTGGGCATCGAGACGATTGTAAGGGAACGAGGAACAAGGGTAGAGGAACAAGAACGTTCTCCTGGGTGATTGCAGGCGCGCGGTGGCGTTCCCGCACGCGGGCAAAAGCCACGCCCGTTTTCTTGTTCCCTGGTTCCCTTGTTCCCTTGTCCCCTGTTCTTCTCACATTCTGTCCAGATGGCGGAAGCCTCCGGTGCCGAGAAACATGAGCGCGAAGAGCAGCAGGTTGTAACTGGAGTGGACCAACACGCTGGCGGCCAGCGATCGGGTGGCCAGGCGAATCCAGCAGAGGACCAGGCTGATGCTGACGAGGAGCAGAAACGGGCCAATCGAGTAGCCGGTCTGCTCGCCGTGCATCAGCGCGAAAGGAATGCTGGTGACCACCGAGGCGACCACCATGGCGGGCAGGGACCATCCTTGCCGTCCGTTGGCCTCGCGGGACGTGCTCTTCGATCCGGTGAGTTGTCTCACCATCCAGTCATAGGCGGTGCACATCGACGGGAGCAGGAAGCCGCGGTACGCGATCTCTTCAATGAGCGGCGCCAGCGTCACTCCGAAGCCAAACAGCAGCCAGATGGCGCCCGGCAAGTGAAACGTCTTGTCGATGGGAGTGTCGGGCGGCCCGGGAATCAGAACCTCGTCGGCGATGGCGGCAACGAAGCAGCCACCGGCCGCGGCCAGCAACCACCCTATCTTGCGCCGTGCTTGACCGGCTTGCCACGATACTCCTTCGAAAAAGCCCTTCCGCCACACCAGCGAAAAGATCCAGACGCAGAACAGCAGGATGAACAGGTACGACAGAGCCTGGCTTCCCAGCCGGTAGTGAATATCGTCGTTTGCCTGTTTCAGCGACGAGACGCCGAACAAGTGAAAATGCACGGCCTCCCCGGCGAGGAATGCGGAGCAGAAAAAAGCCCCAATGGCGAGCAGCACAAACAGCAAGAGATCCAGAAGGTTCGGGCTCCGCGGCGGCGGATGCGGAGGAACGTACTCGTAGTGGACGAACAAGGGCTCTTCGGCCGGGGGAACATCATGTTCAAAAGCCGGCGTGTTTGGGGCGCGATCGCCGGCCGGGGAAGGGGGAGAAATACTCCCATCGGAGGAGGCGACCAGGGGATGGCCGGCGTCCTTCGCCGCATCGGGCGAAAACTCCTCAGGCGGGACGCTCATGATCGCACCGGCTGCCGGCGTGGTTTCCTGCCGGTGCGCGGCGCGGCGCCGTTGCGGGCTGCGCGCTTCTTTGCGCCGTTGCCGGCTTGAGAATCTGCTTCCCGGGCTGCCGACCCGTTCGCGGATGGAAAAGAGCCGCCCGCGACGATGGCCAGGTGGGCGGGATCCTCTTCGGTTTCCAGCGGCTCCAGATGGCCGTTGCTCGCGGTGTAATAGCGTTTCAGGAATTGGCCCGTGTAGGAGTCCGCGGTGGCCGCCACCTTGGCCGGCCGGCCCTCGGCCACCAACCGCCCGCCGTCTTCGCCGCCCTCGGGACCGAGGTCGATGATCCAATCCGCGTTACGGATCACGTCCAGGTTGTGCTCGATGATGATGACGGTGTTGCCGAGGTCAACCAGCCGGTGCAGCACCTCCAGCAACTTGCGCACATCGTCGAAGTGAAGGCCGGTGGTGGGCTCGTCGAGGACGTAAAGGGTTCGTCCCGTCTGGCGCTTGCTCAGCTCGCGGGCCAGCTTCATGCGCTGCGCTTCGCCGCCGGAGAGGGTGGTGGCGCTCTGGCCCAGGTGCACGTAGCCCAGGCCGACGTCTACCAGTGTCTGCAGCTTTTGATTTAGTTGCGGCACGTTGGCCAGCACGGGGAGCGCATCCTCAATGGTGAGGTCGAGAATGTCGGCGATGGAGTGGCCGTGGAACTTCACCGCCAGCGTTTCCTGGTTGTAGCGGCGGCCGTCGCACACTTCGCACTGCACGTACACGTCGGGCATGAAGTTCATCTCGATGCGGCGCTGGCCGTCGCCCTGGCAGGCTTCGCAGCGGCCGCCGGTGACGTTGAAGCTGAAACGGCCCGGCTTGTAGCCGCGCTCGCGCGACTCGGGCAGCATCGCGAAAAGGTCGCGAATGGGCGAGAAGACCCCGGTGTAGGTGGCGGGGTTGGAGCGCGGCGTGCGCCCGATGGGCGACTGGTCGATGCGAATCACCTTGTCGAGCTGATCGGCGCCGTCCAGCGACTCGTGCGCGCCCGGTTCCTCGCGCGAGCCGTAAAGATCGCGCGCCAGGGAGCGATAGAGAATGTCGTTGATCAGCGTGCTCTTGCCGCTGCCGCTGACTCCGGTGACCACTGTCATCACGCTGAGCGGGATGCGGATGTCGATGTCCTGCAGGTTGTGCTCGCGGGCGCCGCTCACCGTGACCCATTTGCCGGTGAGAGGCCGCGGGGACGGGCGGTGCAGGATGCCGGCTGCGCCGGACAGGTATTTTCCGGTCAGCGATTGCGGGCAGGCCATGATGGCTTGCGGCGTGCCTTCGGCGACGACGTTGCCGCCCAGCCGCCCGGCGCCCGGGCCCAGATCGACAACGTAATCGGCGTGGCGGATGGTTTCTTCATCGTGCTCCACCACCAGCACGGTGTTGCCCAGGTCGCGCAGTTGCACCAGCGCCTGGATGAGGCGATTGTTGTCGCGCTGGTGCAGGCCGATGGAGGGCTCATCGAGCACGTAGAGCACGCCGCGCAGGCGCGAGCCGATCTGCGTGGCCAGGCGGATGCGCTGGCCTTCGCCGCCGGAGAGCGTGGCCGCATTGCGGGAGAGCGACAAGTAGTTCAGGCCGACCGCGCACAGGAATTCCAGGCGCTCGACGATTTCGCGGCGGATGCGTTCGGCAACCAGCGCTTCGCGCGCGGTGAAGTTCAGGTTGATAGCCGCCGAAAGCGCGCGGTTGAGCGGCAGCGCGGTGAAGTCGGCGATGGAAAGACCGCCGATCTTGACCGCCAGCGATTCGGGGCGCAGGCGCTTGCCTCGGCACACCGGGCAGGGCGTCGCCGACATGAAGTTCATCATGTACTCGCGGTAGCCGTCGCTGCGCGCCTCGTCGATGCTGTCGCGCAGGTAGGCCAAGACTGCCGTGAAAGCCGGTGCGGGGGGCTTCGCCTTTAGGCGGCCCGTAGACCAGGATGTGCTGCTGCTTGGGGGGCAGGTCTTCAAAAGGCTTCTTCAGGTCGATGTCGTAGCGCTCGGCGGCCAGGTGGATGAGCCGGATAAGGTACTGCGACGCGGAGCCCGGGCCGAGGCCGCCGTCGAGCAGGGGCTTCGACCAGTCAGTGATCACCTTGGCCGGATCGAGATCGTAGAGCGAGCCCAGCCCGTGGCATTCGGGGCAGGCGCCGAACGTGGAGTTGAATGAGAAGCTGCGCGGCTCGAGCTTGGGGACGTCGAGGCCGCAATCGGGGCAGGCCATGGAGGATGAGAACAACTGTTCCTCGCCGCCGGCAATCGCGATCAGGACCAGGCCGTTGGCCATTTGCAGCGCCTTCGTGACGGCGGCGTCAAGGCGCTTTTCGACGGAGGGTTTGCCCGAACTTTCGGCGGCTCCCACCTTTGGGGAAACTGTTGGTGTCCCCGATGGCGGGGCACCCGGATCTGCCGGTTTGAGGATGACGCGGTCGACCACCGCCTCGATGGTGTGGTTCTTGCGGCGGTCCAACGCCACCGGCTCCGACAGGTCGCGCAACTCGCCATCCACCCGCGCGCGGAACCCCTGCTGATCGAGCTGGTCGAGCAGATCCTTGAATTCGCCCTTGCGGCCCCGCACCATGGGCGCCATCACCGTCACCCGCTCTCCGGTTCCCATCTGGAGGATGCGCTGGACGATCTGTTCCGCGGTCTGGCGCTGGATGGGCCGGCCGCAGTTGGGGCAATGCGGCGTGCCTACGGAAGCGTAAAGCAGGCGCAGGTAGTCGTAGATCTCGGTGATGGTGCCGACAGTGGAACGCGGGCTGCGGCTGGTGGTCTTCTGCTCGATGGAGATGGCCGGGCTGAGGCCTTCGATGGAGTCCACGTCGGGCCGCTCGATCTGGTCCAGAAACTGGCGCGCATAGGCCGACAGCGTCTCCACGTAGCGGCGCTGGCCTTCGGCATAGATGGTGTCGAACGCCAGGGAGCTTTTGCCCGACCCGGAAAGCCCGGTCACGACGGTGAGGGTGTTGCGCGGGATGCGGACATTGATGTCCTGAAGATTGTGCTGGCGCGCGCCGCGTACCGAAATGTGACTGATGGCCATTCTGGGAAAAAAGGGCGGGGAGAACCTGCGTGGTTACCTTGGAGAGTTACCCTGATTCTGCGCTCTGAGGTTATTCTATTGGTCAATAGAATCTAGGGTCAATGAAACGGGTTTTCTGCGAGAAGCGCAGATGCCCGGGTGGGCGCCGGGTACGCCAGCGCCTCGGAATACATTTATTTTGAAGTATTTTCAGGCCCCGGAATGGCGAGATGAAGGTGGATTAGATGGCTGATTTATTTAATTTGGTGATGCTGGCTTGCGCCGCGGTTGGCGCGATGGCGTTTGGTGTCTTGGCGGCGTACGGATTGTTCCGGGTAGGGTTCACGCTGATGCGCCCTCGCCAGCAGGCTGTGCGGGTTAAGGCGCAGACCGAGGCTGCGTCGGTCCTATAGCAGGTTCCTTTTTACAGAAGACCACTGTTTTGAAAGGGTACGGCTTTCCGCCTGCCCGAGCGGAGCCGAAGGGTGCGGCCAGCGCCTCAAGAACGAGGGATTTCGCCCCTGGAGGGACATTTTTCCCACTCGCGTTCCGGCATTTGTGCGATCAGGAGCCTGCCACGAGCCAAACGGAATATAGGAGAAAGCGGCCGGTCATTTCCCAATTGGCGACGATACGGGAATTTTGCCGTTCCACGCGGTCTTCGCTATCACAAAGCGCTGTCATCCTGACCCTGAGCAACGCGAAGGGGAAGGATCTGCGGTTGCTTTCGCGAGTTGCAGAGCGTCATTACTTCCGGATTGGCCGCTATAGGCTCGGAATGACCAAACAAAGCTCAAAATTTCCGTTAAGAGCCGTTGGGCGTGTGGGCTCAGTCGCACGATTTCAATGAGTGCCGAATGGGTGGATCACCAATTCGCCATCGATGCTCTTTGCGTGATTGCCTGCGTTCAATAGCATCTCGATGATGGTTGCAGCCGCAGCCGATCGCAAAGTTGGCTGTATGTTCCCGGCGTCTTCCAACAATCGGAAAAGGTCGTTCCCAATGAACCTTACCTTTCCCTCGTCGCAGGCAGCCAGGCTTGAGAGTTCAGGGAACTCGGGGATAAGTGGAGGGACTTCTACACTTAAAACCGCTTGGTGAAGATAGTTTTGGTATCGCTCAGCGGAGATTCCCATTTCACGCAACAGGTCGCCCCATTCTTCGTCCCCGAATGATCCGAATACCGTCGAATCTGTGGAACCGTTCATTCCTCTATGCCACACCTCAATCGTGTAGCGCCCTGCAACCGGATTGCTCGCCATGCGAGCAAGAATAGTGCAACGAATTGGGTCTGGGGCGTATCACCGCAAAAGAGGAAATAGCGAAGAACAACCGCAGATCCTTCGGCTTTGCCTCAGGATGACAACGTGGTGGGAGTTCGACGCGGGAGTGTGACCGCCAATGGCCGAAACTACATTCCTCAGGGCTGAAGCCCGGACGTTTTATGCGGCTTTGCAGCACGACTGAAGTCGTGCTCTTTCAAAACGTGTCGAAGCATTGCGGCACGACTGAAGTCGTGCCGTGTTACAAAGCGCGTCGAAATGTCCTATGACCGCCAATCCGGAAGTTTGGAGAAGCAACCGCAGATCCTTCGACTCGCTACGCTCGCTCAGGATGACAACGCCTAGGAGTGCGTTGAAGCGGGGGGATCACCGCCTATTCGGACATGACCTCGAAGGCATCCCTCTGGGGCTAAAGAATGTGCGTGAGAACCCCCTCAATGGGGTTCCGAGGTTCCATGGAATGAGCTTTTTTAGACAAAAGCAGCAAGTTAGCGTCGCTTCGCGACGTAGCGAGTTAGCAAGTTAGCGCTTGGATCCGAGTTCTGGAAATCCCGATTAATGCGGCTGTTGTTGCTGTTGTTGTTGCTGCTGCTGATCCTGGATTTGCTGCTGCCGCTGCTGCAGTTCCTGCAACACCTGCTGCGGGGTGCGCGGAGCGCCCGGGGGACCTTGGGGGACCATCGGCATGGGCGGCCGGCCATTGATCAGCGGCGGCTGGACGGGCTGGTCTTCCGACTGCGGCTCGTCGGGGACATCCTCGTCGGACTGGTCCTGCGGCCGGTTGGCATTGGACGGATTCGGCCCGCTGTGGCGCGTGCTGAGCACGATCTGGCGCGGCGTGCCCGCTCCCTGGTCGCCGATCATCAGCACGTTATAGTTCGAGCCGTGCAGGAGCTGGGAAATGACGTCGCGGGCGGCGCCCGGCCCGTATTCGCCAAAGACTCGCTCGTCGCTCCCCATTCCTTCCACCTTGGCGCCGGTATCGGCTGAAACCTCGTTGAGAATGTCGTGCAGGCTGGAGTTGTTGGCCTGGATCCGCAGACCCTGGCTATCCCATGTGATGGCGGGCTTGGCCGGGGTGTCGTTGACCGGCCAATGAGGCATTTCGGGCTGAGGCGGGGGCGCGGGCTGTGGCGGCGCGGGCGGAGGTTCGGCGGGCCGGCTATGGTGGCGCGGCGATTTCTTGGCGGCCGGATTGGTCGCCGAACCGGCGGCCGGCTGAGGCTGCTGCGCGGCGATGGTCATGGTTGCGATAAGGCCCGCTGCGACCAGGCCGAAACGCCGCCAGGAGCGCCGGCTCCGGCGTAAAGAGAATGGGGTGAAATGGATGCTGCTCATGATGCTCGGCTCCCGCCGCCGACCAGAGAAGGCTCGCAAGGAAATTCGGGCCGTCCCTCTGTACTAGACTATCAGTGACCCACGGACGCTCGCAGCGAAGAGCCCGGGCGGGGAAGGATGCCTGACAGATGCGCGATGGCGCAATGACTCGGGGTTCCCACGAACAGCTTTTTCTTCGTGGGGTGGAAGTGCCTTGGAGCTGGAAACAAAGGATTTGGACGAGCCTGGCCGGAGCCGCCCTGTTGGGCGCTTTTCTTCTCGCGCCGGACGCCGCCCAGGCCACCACCTGCACGACCCAGGCGGAGATGAATCCCCCGGATCGCGACACGCTCGCCTCCGCCGGCCAGCAACTGGGCAATGCCGTTGTCCAGCAGGATTTTGCCTCTATTCAGGGAACGCTTTTGCCCGCCGTCGTTCCGCAGTGGGAGGGAATCCGGGGGGTAATCGAGCAGGGCGGGTCGTACGTCAAAGGCGGGCAGGTCCAGCTCAATACGCTGTATCTTCTCGACGCGACTTCGTTAACCGCTCCGGGCGATGCGCAGTTTTTCTGCTCCAACGCCAACGGGTCGCTCACCGTGACGGTCTCGATGCGGTCGCTTCCTCCGGGCAAATATGCCTTGATCCTGGGTTACGTGCTGGGACCCATCCCCGCGCAGGCGGCGCCCGGCACGGTGGGGCAACTGGCCTTCATCCTGGGGCTGGAAGACAATGCGTGGAAGCTGGGCGGCGTGTTTCTCCGGCCCGGCATGCTGGACGGTCACGACGGGGTGTGGTGGTGGCAGCGGGCGCGCGAGCTGGCCCGGCAGGAGGCGCCCTGGAGCGCCTACTTCGCTTACGATACCGCTCGCTACCTGCTCCTGCCGGTGGACTTCATCTCCTCGCCCAACATGGAGAAACTGGGGCAGGAGCAGGCGCTGATCAAGAATTCACCCGCCGAGGCGTTTCCTTATTCGGTTCCCGATGCGGCGCGCACCTGGAAGATTGATGCGGTGCGGTTCGACGCATCGCTGCGGCAGGCCGACCTGGCGGTGACCTATGAATCGACCGGCGTTACCGATCCGGCGGCGGTGCGCACCGAGGCGACCGCGGTCCTGGGCGCGTTCCTGAAAGCGCAACCCTCGCTGCGGCAGAATTTTCACGGGCTGTGGGCCTACGCGGCGAAGGGCAACGGGGCAACTCCGGTGATGGAGCTGCCCATGGGGCAAATACCTTAAATGCAGTGGTCAGTGATCAGTGGTCAGTGATCAGTTCAGGTTTCCACACGCGGCGGGCACTTCTAACCACTAACTACCACTAACCACTAATCACTAACCACTCGTTCCAGGAGAACCGTATTGGCAGAGCTTATCGATCTACGTTCCGACACGGTAACGCGGCCGACGCCGGAGATGCGGGCCGCCATGGCGGCCGCCGAAGTTGGCGACGATGTGTACGGCGAAGATCCCACGGTGAACCTGCTGGAGAGCCGTGCCGCCGCGATCTTCGGACGCGAGGCGGGGCTGTTCGTGCCTACAGGTACCATGGGCAACCAGATCGCGCTTCGCCTGCTGACGCAGCCGGGACAGGAAATTATCTGCGAATCGCGCGCCCACATTCTCGATTACGAGATGGCCACCGCCGCGGTGTTCTCCGGCTGCCTGATCCGCGCCGTGCCCACAAAGCGCGGCACGCTGACCTGGAAAGACATCGAGCCGGTGATTTACGGGCGCGGGAATTTTCGCGCTGCAACCGGGTGCATCGAGATCGAGAACACCGCCAACCTGACCGGCGGGCGCGTGACGCCGCTCGCTGTGATGCAAGAAATCTGGGAAAACGCAAAACAGCGGAAGTTGCCGGTGCATCTGGATGGGGCGCGCATCTTCAATGCGGCAACCGCGCTGGGCGTGGACGTTAAAACCCTCACGCGTGGATTCGAGACCGTGATGTTCTGCCTGTCGAAGGGGCTGTGCGCGCCGGTCGGCTCCATGCTGGTGGGCTCGCGGGAGATGATGGACCAGGCCCGCATCTATCGCAAAGCGCTCGGCGGCGGCATGCGCCAGGCCGGAGTGCTGGCGGCGGCGGGACTGATCGCGCTGGAGCAAATGCCGGCCCGCCTGCACGAGGACCACGCCAATGCGCGGCTGCTGGCCGAAGCGCTGTCATCGATGGAGGGCGTGGCGATCGACCTGCACGCGGTAGAGACCAATATCGTGATCTTCCACGTGACCGGGAATCTTTCCGCGTCCGACCTGGTGGACCGGCTGAAGGTGCGGGGTATTCTTGCCAGCACCATCGGGCCCGATGCGATCCGCCTCGTGACCCACAATGACGTGAATCGCGGGCAGTGCATCACCGCCGCCGAGGCGCTGACCGAGGAGTTGGAAACGGCGGCAACTGCGCGCGCATAGAGCGGTTTCTGAAGGGCATGAAACGGCGGATATTTTTTAAACAAATACAGCAAGTCAGCGTCGCTTTGCGGCGTAGCGAGTCAGCAAGTCAGCCCTGAGATCCAGATCTGAGAAGGTGATTCCCTTCCCGGTTGAGAACTCGTTTTTTATGACAAAGACAGCGAGTTAGCGCCGCTGCGCGGCGTAGCAAGTTAGCAAGTTCGCGCGAAAATCCAGTTCTCACGCAACCACGAATGATTGCGCGGCGGGCGCGGTGTCAGATTGCGCGAGGGTGAAATCCGCAAACACAAACGCGCCGCGATGGACCACTTCACCCTGGGTGAGTGCTATGGGATGGGCAAACATCGGTCCCGCATACGCGCAGGAGTGAAACTCTCCGCGCTCGCCACACGGGTCGACGTTGCCGGGAAGGTCGCGCAACAGCGATTCATCAAAGTCTCTTCCGGCGAAAGAGGCCGGGAGCTGCGCCGTGTCGATGCAAACCACCTTGGCGCGCAGGCCCGCGGCGATCATGTCGCGCGCCAGTTCATGGGTGGGGATCTGCCAGAGGGGAAACAGCGGCTCCAGCCCGGTCGGTTTCAAGTGGGTTTCGCGGTAGGCGCGGATATCTTCGAGGAACAGATCGCCGAATGCGATGGCATCGACGCGCTCGGCGATGGCGCGATCGCAAGCCTGTCTCATGCGGTCTTCGAAGATTTCATTGGAGCAGGGCCAGGGCAGAGGCACGATCCACACGGGCAACTGGGCCGCCGCGGCCTGCGCCTCCAGCACGGCATGGCGCGTGCCATGCATGGCCACGCGATCGAACTCCATGTTGACCGTGGTCAGCAGGCCGACGATTTCGATGTCGGGTTGGCGGCGCAGGACGTGCAGCGACCAGGCGCAATCTTTTCCGCTGCTCCACGACAGAAGGACCCGTTTCATGCGCCCGCTTTCACTTAATTTCGATCACGTCGCTGCTGGATGCCGCGGCGGCTTCGGCGCGTTCCATCAGCTTGTGGGCCACGCCGTAGAACTCCGCGGCCTGAGGGCTCTTGGGCCCGGCGAGCGCCACCGGCAGGCCGCGGTCGCCGCCTTCGCGGATGGCCGGCACCAGCTCGATCGATCCCAGGAAGGGAACATTGAACTGCTTGGCGGTGCGCTCGGCGCCGCCCCTGGAGAAGATGTCGATCTCCTGGTGGCAGTGGGGGCAGGTGAAGTGGCTCATGTTCTCGACAATGCCGAGCACCTCGACGTTTACCTGGCCGAACATCTCCAGCGCCTTGCGCGCATCCTGCAGGCTCACGTCGCTGGGCGTGGACACGACGACGGCGCCGGTTAGCGGCACGGTCTGGACCAAGGAGATGACCACGTCGCCCGTGCCCGGCGGAAGATCGACCACGAGGTAATCCAGTTCGCCCCAGTCCACCTGCTGCAGGAATTGGCGGATGATCTGGTGCAGCATCGGGCCGCGCATCACCATGGGCTTGTCGCCCGGGGAAATGTAGCCGATGGAGATGGTCTTGATGCCGTGGGTCAGGTTGGGGATGATCTGGTTGCCGGGGCCGACCGAGGGTTGCTGGCTCGAGCCCATCATCAGGGGAACGTTGGGGCCGTACACATCGGCGTCAATGAGTCCCACCCGCTGGCCCAGCTTTGAGAGCGCGATGGCGAGATTGACGGCCACGGTGGTTTTGCCCACTCCGCCTTTGCCGGAGCCGATGGCGATGATTTTTGAAACGCCCGGCAACGCCACGGGCGACGGCATGGCATGAGAATGCGCCATAGATTTTCGTTACTCCTTTGGAGGCCGCTGAACACGCGCGAAAACAGGGATTAGTGATTAGTGATTAGGGATTAGAGAAGACCAAGCCTGCAAGTTGTTCTAATCCCTAACCCCTAACCCCTAACCCCTGCTTTTGCCTCGCCGCGTAAATTGCGAATGGTCCACAGGTGAAATTTTACAGGAGTGAGGCCCTCGGTTCCGCCGCCGTACTCGCGTTGGCCCCGTCTTCCTGTCCGGCGGCGTGCGCCAGCATTTGATGAAGAAGGCGCACACCGTCGGTGAGAGCAGCGGGTCCGGGCTGAAGGATGCATCCCGAAGGAATCTCGTAGACGTGGTGGTTGCGCACCGCCCGCATGGACGACCATCCCGGGCGCGAGCAGATGGCTTGATGATTCACTTTCATTCCACACCAGGAGGCGAACATGACCTCGGGATCGCGGCGGAGGACTTCGCCCGGCTCCACGACACGCTCCTGCGCCTTGCCGCAATGCCGAAGCTCGGGGAAGATCACTTCTCCGCCCGCAATCTCGATTAACTCCTCAACCCACCCGATTCCGCTGATCAGCGGGTCGTGCCACTCCTCGAAGTACACCGTAGGGCGATGCGGGAATTTCTGCGCCGATAACGAGATTTCGTCCAGGCCGCGGCGCAACTTCGCGACCAGAGCCTCGCCCTCGCGCGGTTTGCCGACCATGCGCGCCAGCATGGCAATCATGGCGAGGATTTCGCTGATGGTTCTCTGGTTGAAGTTGAGGACCGGCAGGCCGCGCAGGACAAGCTGGCGGGTGATCTCCGCCTGAACGTCGGAGAAGGTTAGAACCAGGTCGGGTTTGAGCGCCACGATGGCGTCGAAGTTGGCGTCGCGGAACGCCGAGATGCGGGGCTTGGTTCTGACCTCAGGCGGACGGGTCGAGAATCCTGAAACTCCGACGATGCGGTCCTGCTCGCCCAGCAAATACAGCGTTTCCGCGGTTTCGTCGGAGAGGCAAACGATGCGCTGGGGATGATTCACGTCTGCTCTCCTCCGAATCGTACCAACCCGCAGTAGTGTGGGGCGCCATGCAGATCTCTTTTACCGTGTGGCATCAACTGCATGTGCTTCTTTCGCCCCCTGCGGGGGCTGGACTTATTACGTTCACGGGCATTCCCCAGGCTTGCGCCTGGGGCTACCATCTCGCGCCCGCTTCGCGGGCTTTACGGTCAAAGCCTGGGCTGGGTGCTTCGGATATCAACTACCATCTCGCGCCCGCTTCGCGGGCTGGTCCTGATATAACCGTCGACATTTCATGACGCCCAAACTCGCTGAGCCTGGATGGGGCGGCAGTTCAATCCTGCTTGGCGGCCGCCGTTTCCATTTCCTTCTGCGCCGCGTAGGCCTGTTTTGCCTGCCGCCGACGTATGGCCTCGGCTTCGCGATACTCACGCCGCCGAAGGGCGCCTTCGTAGCGGCGCTGCTCGTCGACCGTGACCGGCTTGATTTCCGGGACCCGTACGCGCTGGCCGTTCTGATCGATGGCCACAAACACGAGGTACGCGCTGGCCACGTGCAGCAGCACGCCGGTCTGGGGATGTTCGACCCAGACCTTCACACCCACTTCCATGGAAGTGTTGAACGCCCGGTTGACCCGCGATTTGAGAATCAGCAGATCGCCCACCTTCACCGGTTCGATGAAATCGATATGATCCATGGCCGCGGTCACGACATACGTCCGGGAATGCCGGAAGGCGGCCATCGCCCCGGTGAGGTCGATGAAATGCATCAGTCGCCCGCCCAACAAGTTGCCCAGGAGATTGGCGTCATTGGGCAGAATGATCTCCGTCATTTCCGACTCGGAGTCGGCCACCAGGCGGGGCGCCGGTTTGGATTCAGGAGAACTCATGCCGTGCCTTTTTCCTGAGGTGTTCGCTCGGCCACCACGTCCACCCCCTAAATGCCCTCAATCAATGTGGATTGCGATTGGCCGGCTTCCAGCTACAATGGAAGGACGGGGCCAATCGGGGATACACTGTTCCAGTTTCGGCAATCGCCCCCAATTTACGCAAATCCCTCCCGGCGAGGCTCTCGCACGCATGAGTACAGTAGACAAGATTGCAGGACTAAAAGAGATTCTCGCGCTCGATCCGAAAAACAGCTTCGCCCGCTACGGCATCGCGGTGGAGCTGGCCAATCGGGGCGAGATCGACGCGGCCATGGGGGAGTTCGACAAACTTTTGGCGATCGATCCCGATTACACCGCCGGGTACTTCATGGCTGCCCAGACGCTCGCCAAGCACGGGCGCAACTCCGAAGCCATCGTGCGTCTCAAGTCCGGCATCAGTTGCGCGGCCCGCAGCGACAACCGTCACGCCCTCAGCGAAATGCAGAGCATGCTGGACGAACTGGAGAGGTAGAAAAGCAGGGAACAAGGGACCGAGGGAACCAGGGAACGAGGGACCAAGGGAACAAGGGACCGAGAAACCGCACCCAGCCAAACAGGTTGATCCGGGTTTCTTCAAGCTATGCGGGAGTGCCGGTGATGCCCTAAGTCCCTTGTTCCCTTGGTCCCTCGGTCCCTTGTTCCCTGTTCTTTTGCTCTCTTTTCCACCTTGACGGCATCTATAATATTTGTATGCCGAAGTTTTCGATCGTTGTTCCCTTCCATAACGAAGAAGAGAACGTGACCGCCCTATACGCGCGCCTGAAACAGATCATGGAGCAGGTGGGCGAAACCTTTGAGCTGGTCCTGGTGGATGACGGCTCCAGCGACCGCACCTACAAGCTGCTGGAAGAGATCGCCGCGGTCGACAGCCGGGTGCTGGTGGTCAAGCTGCGCCGCAACTTCGGGCAGACGTCGGCGCTGGCCGCGGGCTTCGATCACGCCACGGGCGAGTACGTGATTTCCATGGACGGCGACCTGCAGCACGATCCCAACGAGATTCCCAATTTCATTGAGAAGCTGGCCGAGGGCTACGACGTGGTTTCCGGGTGGCGCAAGGAGCGCATCGACAACTTCGTCCTGCGCCGCATCCCGTCGCGCTGCGCCAACTGGCTGATGGCCAAACTGTCAGGCGTTGACATTCACGATTTCGGCACAACGTTCAAGGCGTACCGCCGCGAGGTCATCCAGAACATCCCTCTCTACGGCGAGATGCACCGCTTCATCCCGGCCCTGGCCAGCTGGTACGGCGCGTCGATCTGCGAGATTCCCATCCGCAACGTGATGCGGCAGAGGGGCAAGAGCCACTACGGCATCGGCCGCACCTTCCGGGTCTTTTTCGACCTGCTGACGATTCGGTTTCTGCTCAAGTACATGAGCCGGCCGCTGCACTTCTTCGGCAGCTTCGGCGCGCTGGGCATCATGGCCGGCAGCATTATCTCCGCCATCCTGCTGGCGCTGAAGATCATGCATCCGCACCAGAGCGTAATGGATCAGCATGGACCGATGTTCGTAATCGGCGGCGTGCTGATCCTGGCCGGGATCCAGATGCTGGCCATCGGCCTGCTGGGCGAGCTGCAGGTGCGCCATTACTATACGAACCAGCAGCGCACGCCGTATGCGATCGACCGGCTGGTGCGGCTGCGCGGCTCCGAAGAGTCCAACATTTTGACCGACCGGACGGACGGGAATTACTGAGAAGCAGGGACCGAGGGAACAAGGGACCGAGGGAACAAGGGACCAAGAAAACAGAGGCCCGGGAGCGAGATTGCTCGTCGGGCCTTTTGCTTTGGGATAGTGCGATCCGGAATTGGACTGGCCGCCGCCTCGTCTTTGTTCGCTCGTTCCCTCGGTCCCTTGGTCCCTTGGTACCTCGGTCCCTTGGTCCCTCGTTCCCTCTACTTGCAGTAAGGCGGCCTCTCGTAGCATCCTTGCCTGTTATGAAAGCCATCCAGATTCAAGCCACGGGCGGGCCGGAAGTGCTCGAAATGGCGGAACTGCCGATTCCTGTTCCCGGACCCGGCCAGGTGCTGATCCGCATCGAAGCCATCGGCGTCAACTTCATCGAGATCTACTTCCGCAAGGGGACGTACAAGGCGGCGCTGCCGCTGATTCCCGGCAGCGAGGCCGCAGGCACCATCGAGGAGCTTGGCAGCGGGGTCAACGGCTTCAAGGCCGGCGACCTGGTGGCGTCAGTTGCGGTGGCGGGCAGTTACGCGGAGTATGCGCTGGCGCCCGCGGCCCAGGTGGTGAAGGTTCCCGAAGGCGTCAGCCCCGAGAAAGCCGCCGCCGCGATGCTGCAGGGCATGACTGCGCATTACCTGGCCTATTCGACTTACCCCCTCAAGGCGGGCGAAACGGCGCTGGTGCACGCCGGCGCGGGTGGCGTGGGGCTGCTGCTGACGCAAATGGCCAAACGGCTGGGGGCGCGGGTCATCACCACCGTCTCCAGCGAAGCCAAAGCCGAGTTGTCGCGCGAGGCCGGCGCCTCCGATGTCATCAATTACAGCGAGCAGGATTTTGAAGCCGAAGTCAAACGCCTCACCCACGGCAAGGGTGTGGACGTGGTGTACGACTCGGTGGGCAAGACGACGTTTGACAAGAGCCTGAATTGCCTGCGCCCGCGCGGTCTGCTGGCGCTGTTTGGCGGATCGAGCGGGCCGGTGCCGCCGTTCGACCTGATTCAGCTCAGCGGCAAGGGCTCACTGTTCATCACCCGGCCGACGCTGTGGCACTACGTGGCTACGCGCGCCGAGCTCGAATGGCGCGCCGGCGACGTGCTGGGGTGGGCCGCCAGCGGCGAACTGAAGCTGCGCACCGAGCACGTGTATTCGCTCACCGACGCCGCCCAGGCCCAGACGGACATGGAATCGCGTAAGACGACAGGGAAGATTTTGCTGGAGCCGTGAAAGACAGCTTTTAGCTCTTAGCTGTTAGCTTTTAGCTTCTTCGTTTCGCTAACAGCTAAAAGCTATTAGCTAAAAGCTGGCATTTGACATGGACACAATCACCATCGGCCGCTCCGACCGCGTCTTTGTGCTCACCGGTGCGGGGATCAGCGCCGAAAGCGGGCTGCCGACGTTTCGCGCCTCCGATGGGCTGTGGGCGGGTCATCGCATCGAAGAGGTCTGTACGCCCGAGGCGCTGGAGGCTAATCCCTGGCTGGTATGGCAGTTCTATTCCATGCGCCGTGCCGATTGCGCAAAAGCGCAGCCGAACCCGGCGCACATCGCCCTGGCCGATCTCGAAGCAAAGTTGGGCGACCGCTTCTTTCTGTGCACGCAAAATGTCGACGACCTGCACGAGCGTGCCGGCTCCCGCCGGCTGGTGCACATGCATGGTGAGCTGGCCAAATCGCGCTGCGAAGACGAGTGCGGCCGCCCGCCCATCGAGGATCGCGCCGTCTACCAGAGCCTGGATGAAGTGGCTCGCTGTGCATGCGGCGCACGCCTTCGCCCGCACATTTGCTTCTTCGGCGAAATGCCTTTCGACATGCCGCGGATCGAGCGGGAGATTGCGCAAGCCTCGATGATGCTGGTGATCGGCACATCGGGCTCCGTGTATCCCGCTGCCAGTTTCGTTAACTGGGCGCGGCACGGCGGCGCGCGTACCGTCTACATCGGCCCCGAGCATCCGCTGAATGCGTCGGCATTCACGAACATCGTGGAAGGTAAGGCGGGCGAGGTGATGCCGGGGTTGTTCGAGGTGGAACAGAAGTAGGGACCAAGGGACCGAGGGACCAAGGAACCAAGGGACCGAGGGACCAAGGAACCAAGGGACCAAGGGACCAAGGGACCAAGGGACCAAGGAACCAAGGAACAAGGGACCGAGGGACCAAGAAAACGGTCGCCTTCCCGGACTCCACCGTTTCGCCGATCTAGAAACGGTCTTGGTCTTCTTGTTCCCTTGGTCCCTTGTTACCTCGTTCCCGGTTTTTCAGAAATGAAACCTGTACCGCAGCTCCGCCGAGACCATGCGCGGATCGTTGTAGTGAAATCCGCCAATGGTCACTGAGTTATCCAGCAGCACCCGATGATTGGTCACATTGATCACGCTCGCGGACAGCTTCAAATGCTCGCCCAGCGAGTGCCCGGCGGACACATCGAAGGTGGTATGCACGGGCAGATAGTTGCCCTGGTAAGGCCCGACTCCCGATCCCCCCAACCCATTGTGGAACCCGGAGCCGTAATACACATTGGTGGAAAACCAGGTGTGCAAGGGCAGATTCGCAGTGAACCCCGCGTTCAGCGTTTGCCGCTGGTCGTGATCTACCGGGGTGTAATCGAATCCATGGTTGCAGACGGGGTCGTTGGGATCGCTGCAGGCAAAGCCGCCAATTACGTTGCCGCGCTGTTCGGCGATCTGGTTTGCATAGGCTAGGTGGAACTGTCCGAAGTGGGCCAATTGCGGAGAGCGCAGCGTCATCTCCCAGGCGCGCACCAGGGCGCCATCGACGGCGATGGGGAAGTAAATGTTGGACTCGCCAACGTTGGAGTGGTCGAGAAAATTGTTGACCCGGTTTTTGAAGTTGTCTACGTCCAGCACCCAGCCCTTGTAGGGAATTTCAATCCCGAACTGATGTTCCTCGTCGCGCTCCGAAGGCAGCGGCACGAAGGCATTCTCGCTCGCTTGGCTGGTGACGTAATTCAGAAACCCGCTGGACACGGTCTCGACCGGCGCCGGTTGGAAGAAGCGCCCATAGAAGCCGCGCAGCACCCAGTGCAGCCGGGGAATCTCGGCCGTCGCACCGATACGGGGATAAGCCGCGCTCTCGTTGAATCCGCTATGGAAACTGGAGAAGCGCATGCCGCCCAACAGCGTAATGTAGCGGCCCACGCGCAGGTGGTCGGAGAGGTGGAACTCGACCAGGCCTGCATTCGCCGACGAGGTGGTGTTGGGAACCGAGTTGGCGACATAGCTCTGGTCATTGATGATCAGGCCGAAGAGGTCGTTTTCAGCCTGGTAGAACGAATAAATCCCCGCGGAAAAGTTGTTGGGTCCGGCCTCGGCGCGGGCATCGGCCTGAGCCCCGGCGTAATTCGAAGTCTGATGCCAGGTGGTGGCCACGGGTAAGTCAGTAGAGCGCGCGTCGTAGTTGGATTGATTGAAGTGATAAAACGGAGCCACCGTGAAGAGCGCCTTGGGCGAGATGGTGTGTACCCAGTTGGCGATGACGAAGGAGTCCCGCTCGGTCTGGCCGTCGCGCAGCCCCGTGGAGCAGTAATAGCCGGACGCGCACTCGTAGTCGTTCGGGTCAGGGTCAAACGGAATCTGGAAGAAATCCTGCCGGTATTGGGCGTCCAGCCGTAATTGGTCCTTGGGCGTCTGGTTGCGGATCAGGGAAGCAAAGCCGCTCTGCGAGTTGGTTGCGTCGTGGTCGATGGAAGCTATCGGGGTGGCGAGGCCGTAGTTGGAGCGGGAGCCGGTGAGACTGGCATACCAGGCTGTCTGCCCGGTGTGGTCTCCCAGCGAGAGCTGCGCTTCCCCGGTGTAGAGGTTGCCCCCTGAGACGAGAAGTTCACCATCGCGGTTGCGCTCAAATCCGTTACGCGGAAGCACGTCGAAGACGCCATAGGTGCGATCGCCCACGTCCGCCATGTAACTGCCGCGCTGGGTCTCCAATTCGTCGATGTCCTTGGGATCGATCTGCGGTCCAACGTTGGAGGCGATTTTGGTATTGGGAATCTGGATGCCATCGATGAGCCAACTGGTCTGGTGGCCGCCGCGCATGTGCAGCATGTCGTGTGTCATGTAGGCGCCGGGCACGTAGTCGGTGATCATCTCCATGCCCAGGGTGCGGCTGGCGCCGGGAGTCTCCTCGATCATGTCGCGGCTGATGAGCGTGGTCGGCGTCGCAGAATCTGTAGCCACGGTGCTTTCCAGCCCTTGCACTTTGACTGTCTCGCTGGACGCGGCAACGGCGAGCGCGATATGGAGCACGGGATTGGTGCCCGAAGCGACGCCGATGGTTTCGGTGAAAGTGGCAAACCCGGTGGTCGCGATTTCCAGTTGATAGACGCCCAGCGGCGCTTCAGGCAAATTGAATTCTCCGCTGCTGTCGGTGTCGGTGTGCAGCGAGAACTGCGAAGCGACCGCTTTGAGCACGACATGCGCGCCGGCGACGGGGTGGTGTTGGGGATCGTGCACCACGCCGTGGACGGTCGCGAAGACGGTAGCGCGCGCGTAAACAGATGCGGCGATGAGAACTGCAGTGACAAGCCAGTGAGAGGGGCGCAACATACAACTGACCTCCGGGAAGTTGTGCAGGACGAAGGCGTGCGTGAAGATGAATTCAGGTTTTTCGCGCCGCGTTCGCCGCATTCACCGCAACCGGATCGAACCTTGCGATAAGAACTGGTCTCGCCGCGCATCCTGGGTGCGGGCAACGACAGGGAAATGAAGGGCGATCCGGAAGAATCAGGCGAGGACGGAGGGAGGAGGGCCGCGATCAAGCTGCGCGCGCATCCTTCCGGCCCGGGCAGCTTCGCGGCGCGCCACGCGCGTATACGTGCCTGCGGCCAAAGCCGGCCAGTCCGCGGGTGCGGCGGCCGTGTTCAATATGGGAGAAACCGTGACCGGCAGTGCGGCAGGGAACTGTGGACAATGCGAGGGCGCGGAGAAAGCCGGTCCCGAGGCATCATTCTGCGATGCGTCATCGCTCATGGCGCAGTGGTGCGCGCCCGCCCGCCGGCAGCAGAACGGGAGCCGCACATCTCCCGCTTCCGGCATCAGGGCGGCTAATGCCGGCAGCCAGAGAAGCAGAATCAGCGAGATGGAGAGAACGCGCCGCATGGTTGCGATCGTGAACCGATCATGCCATAGCTTTCGATGTCCGGCAATCCCTAGATTGCCTCAGGTATGATCGGGCTATAGTACTTTTTTCATACGCTGAACGCGAGGGTAGGACTTTGTCGGAAGTCAATGTGCCATTACCGCCGGGCGCCGAAGTCGTTTCGTCCGAACACGATCGCCGGCGGCTGGCGCCGCTGCGCGTGGCCATCTTCGGCTTTGGCACCGTGGGCAGTTCGGTGGCGCGGATCCTGGTTGACTCGGCCCCTGCGGGACTCCATTTGACGCACGTTTTCAATCGCCGCGTGGAGCGCAAGCGCGTGAACTGGACCGGGTCAGACGTGGTGTGGACCGAGGATCTGGACACGGTGCTCAACTCCGATGCGGACGTGATCGTGGAATTGGTGGGCGGGCTCGATCCGGCGGGCACGTGGGTGCGGCGCGCCCTGGAAGCCGGCAAAAGCGTGGTGACCGCCAACAAGAAGCTCATCGCGTTCCATGGCGCGGAACTCGAACAGCTGGCCGCGTCCAAGGGCGGCCACCTGAAATACGGCGCCGCGGTAGCGGGAGGCATTCCGGTGATTCCCGGGCTCGAGCAGGGCCTGGCCGGCGACCGCATCGAGCGCATCGAGGGCATCCTCAACGGCACCTGCAATTTCATCCTCAGCAAAATGGAGGAAGGCGCCGAGTACGCCACCGTGCTGGCCACCGCCCAGGCCAAGGGCTATGCCGAGGCCGATCCCACCGAAGACGTGGGCGGCTTCGATGCTCGCGCCAAGCTCGCCATTCTCATGCGGCTGGCGCTGCGGGTTGAGGTCGATCCGGAAGAGATCGTGCCCCGGTCGATCACCTCCATCTCCGCGGTCGACTTCAGCTACGCGCAATATCTGGGTTGCACCATCAGGCAAGTATCGCGGGCCGAAAAGACCGACGGGACGGTCGCGGCTACGGTCGGCCCCATGCTGGTGGACCAGCGCTCGCCCCTGGCCTGGTCGCGGGGTACGGAAAACATGGTGGTCGTCAGCGGCCACTACGGCGGCAACGTGGTTTTCTCGGGGCACGGCGCGGGCGGACATCCGACGGCCGTCGCGGTGGTGAGCGACCTGATTGCCCTGGCTCACCGCTCGCGCCGGGTGGAAATTCCGTCGGTGCCCGCGAATGTGGCCGCGGAATTCGAGGTGCCGCATTACATCCGGTTCCTGGTGGATGACCGGCCGGGCATCGTGGCCGAGATTACCGGTTCGCTGGCCAGGGAGCGCATCAACATTCGCGCCATCGTGCAGAAGCCCGGTTATCCCCAGCACGCGCTGCCGTTCGTGGTCACGGTGGAACCGTGCAAGTCGTCCGCGCTGCAGCGGGCGCTGGAGCGCATCCGATCAATGCCGTGTCTGCTGGAGCCGCCGCTGGATCTCCAGATGCTGGAGTAACAGGGACCAAGGGACCGAGGGACCGAGGGAGCAAGAAAGCAAAAGCAATAAGCTACGTTGAGAGGTTGGAGTGATAGAGACAAGTTATCGATGTGAAATCTGCGGCGAGGAGAGCCAGAACCCGGTGCGGTGGATTGTCATTCATTGCAGCGATGCGAAATTGACGGTCTTCAAGTGGGACAAGGAAGCCGCCGACCAGCGCGGGGCGCGCCACTACTGCGGCGAAGCCCACGCCCAGATCTATATCAGCCGCTGGTTCCAGTCCTTTTGTGGCGCGAAGAGATGATGATTGGGTTTGAACGACGATATCGAGCGGGAGATTGTTTTGAAAGGGCACGATTTTAATCGTGCCGGTCAGGTATGCATTGAGGAGCTGCGGCTTCAGAGTGTGCGTGAGAACTCGTTCCGGGCGTGGAATCCGCTATTTTTGATGACAAAAAACAGCAAGTCAGCGCCGCTGCGCGGCATAGCGAGTCAGCAAGTCAGCGCGAAAGTCCAGTTCTCACGCAAACACTTCAGCCCTGGGCAGGGGTTTCGGTCCTGAACATCCCTCGGCGCTAAAGCCGAAGCCAATGGGGACCGATGCGGCACGGCTGAAGCCGTGCCCTTTCAAAACTATCCCAACCGATGCTTCACGATGTCAGTTCCATCGGGCTCCATCTTCAAATGTTACAAATGTGTTAAAATCAGCCGGGTAAGGAGTTGGCTCTGACGACTTAGGACATTTTCACGACTACTTCTGGCCCCCATACTATTCGGAAAATGCGATAGGTTCCCCGCCGGATCTGAATTTCCATGAACCTTTATCTTATGCGTCACGCGAACGCCGGTCTGAGTCGCGTGAATCCTCTGCTCGACAACAAGCGCGGACTGATCAAGGAAGGCAAAGAACAGTGTGTGCTGATGGCGCGCGTGTTGAGCGCGCTCAACGTGCAGATCGAGGTAATCGTATCCAGCCCATTGAAGCGCGCCCTGCAGACGGCACAATTCGTGGGCACCGAGCTGGGCTTTGATTCCAAGGTGGAAATCAGCCCCGCGCTGGCGCCCGACGCCGGCTACCCGGCCTTCCAGGACCTGCTGGCGAAATATGCCGACCGCGAAGGGGTGCTCGCCGTGGGCCACAATCCCAGCCTCTTTCAGTTCCTTGGCCGGCTGGTCACGGGCAACGGCGGCGCCAACATCCGCATGCGCAAGGCCGCGGTGGCGCGGGTCGACCTGGACCGCCATCCGCCGCAGTTGCAGTGGGTCATCGATCCGCGCAACGTGCGCGCCGTCTATGCTAGCGTGGGAAAGAGCTCGCGCCCGAAGACTTCGCGGAAATAAGGCGCCTCCTTGCGCAACGACCACAGCTCCAGTTCCGCTCCGGTGCGCCCGGGCTTGATCTCCAGGTAAACCCGCTTGGGATAGACCCGGGCATTGACGCGCAGCACGTCGCTGGCCCGGTCCTGGTTGAGCGCCACCGCCAGCCGCAAAAGCACCACCGCGCGATGTACGTTCATGTGCTCCTCGGCGGGGATGTTGCGCAAGGCCCGGTCACCCGGCTGCGGACGGCTTTTGCCCAGGTAACGCGCAATGGCCGACACGATGGTCCTCTGCACGGGCGTATAGCCGTACACCTCCGAAGTGGAAATGATGTACTGGGTGTGCCGGTGATGGCCCTGGTGATTGATGAACTTGCCGGTATCGCGCAGCACGGCCGCGGCCGCCAGCCAGTGCTCGTACTCGGCGGGCAGGGCGTGCAGCGGCTTCAGCTCGCGATAGAGCTGCAGGGCATGCGCCCGCACCGGTTCGGCCTGCTTCGGGTCCACGCCGTAACGGCGCGCGGTGGCCAGCACGCTCTGCCAGCGTTCGTGCTCAAATTCGCGATGGCCGCGGGCCCGCGTGTCGGTTTGATCCAGCATGAGGGCCAGGACGCCGTCCCGCAGACCCAGCGGGGAATAGCGAAACCCGGAAAGAGAGAAGCTCTCCAGCAGCTCGGCGTAGACCTCGGCGCCGGCCACGATGATTTCCGCGCGCCGCGGGCCGATGCCCGGCAAGGCCTCGCGCTCGGGCAGAGCCATCTTCGACAGGCGTGCGGCGAGTTTGCGCACCAGCTGCGCGGGCGCGAATCCCGCCATCCCGGCCGACACGGTGCGCCACGTGGCGCCCACCCGGCCCGAGCTTCGGGTGCGCTTGCCGGAGATTCCCGCGGACTTGATGAATGCCGCGCAGGCGTCGGCCAGGGCGGCGGCGGTTCCCGACGTGGCGATGACCTGAGAGACGTTTTCCTGGGGGATGCGCCGCCGCGCCCGGCGCAGCTCGCGGGCGATGAGCAGGCGCATCTGCGCCAGTCCGTCCGCCGGCGGGGGATCGGCGGCCAGGAATCCTTCGGTGAGCCGCACCGCGCCCAGGGGTAGGCTGACGGTTTCCCGGATGCGCTTGTTGTCAGAGAGCGTGATCTCGCAGCTTCCGCCGCCGAGATCGATCAGCAAGACCTTGCCTGCGACGCCTTCTTCGCCGCTCATCACGCCGAGATGAATCAGCCGGCCCTCCTCCAGGCCGGAAATGACTTCGAGATTCCAGCCGGTCTCCGCTTTGACCCACGCCTGGAACGCGGCGGCATTGCGCGCGTCGCGCAGGGCCGAAGTGGCCACCACGCGCACCCGGTCGGGCGCATGCTCCTGGACCGCGCGCTGGAAGCGCTTCAGCGCGCGCAGGGTGGTCGACATGGCTTCGGGCGAGATCAGGCCCGACTCAAATACGCTGGAGCCGAGCCGCGTCACTTCGCGGTCCTCGTGCACGCTTTTCAACTGGTGCGCCACCACCCGGGCAATTTTCAGGCGGCACGAGTTGGAACCCACGTCCACGGCAGCAAAAGTCGGCATGGGGCCAAGATACACGACTGCCGCGCCTGCCCGGGTTACAGTGTGGTAAGCAGGTTCCCTGTTGGAATGCTGTTTTGAAAGGGCACGGCTTCAGCCGTGCCGAAACGGCTACCCGCCCCATGCGGGCTTTAGCCCCTGAGGGATGTCTTTCCCAAATCAAACTCTTCCACGGGCGGTCCGGCTCAAATTTTCTGTCTCACCTCGGGAACTTTCCTTCGTCTCACCGCATTACCGTTTTTGAGAGAAGGGAAGCGAAAATCGCATGCAAGATACGCGACCCGCGGCCGTTCTCCATCCGGAGGCACACAGGCACGTGCAAAACCCTCACGATATAGAACCACCGGACCCGGCCACTCAGCAGACCGACGAGCAGTTGATGGTCGCCTTCGCGCGCGGACAGGCGGACGCATTCAACCTGCTCTTCGAGCGCTACAAACAGCCGCTGTTCGGTTTTTTCCGCCGCCGGCTCGACGACACGCCCCAGGCTGAGGAACTTACCCAGGAGACTTTTCTCGCGGTTCTGCGCGGCTCGGTGCGTTACGAAGCCACGGCGTTGTTCCGGACCTGGCTGTACGCCATCGGTTTCAAGATATTGCGCGCGCACCGGCGCAAGGCCGCATTCCGGGCGATGTTTTCCGGGCCGTCGCCCGCGCATCACGAACCCGCAACGCGCGATCATCTCGACACTGACATGCTGCTGCGTGACGCCTTCCGCAAGCTGGACCGCATGGATCGCGAGATTCTCCTGCTGCGGGAATTCGAGCAGCTGACGTATGCGGAAATCGCCATGCTGCTGCGCGTGCCAGTCAACACCGTGCGCTCGCGTCTGTTCCGCGCGAGGAGTGAGTTGCGTAAGCTGCTCCTGGCGCCCGCACCCGTTTCAGCCTCTAAGGATGCCCGGCAACTGACCCGATCGGAGGGACGCGCATGACCACCGCGACACAACACGTAAATCCGGAAGAGATCATGGCGATGCTGGATGGGGAGCTGGCTGCCGCCGAAGCGCGCGCGATCGCTGAGCACATCGAGGCATGCGGGGAATGCGCTGCGATCGCGGAACAATTTCGGGAGACGGCGCAGAAGCTTGCCGCATGGACGGTTCCGGACGTGCCTGACGCTCTCGAGCGGCGGATCAAAGAGAAGTCCGCGAAGAGGACTGCTGAACACGCGAATCGGATTCCCCGCCCGATGCGTTTTCCCAATGCACGATGGCAATGGGCCGTGGGGGGCGGCTGCATGGTTACAGTGCTGTTCCTGTTTGCGTTGTTCCACTCCGAGCCGCGCAGAACAGCTTATGTTGCTTCAGAAACGCGTGCGGAAAGTGGCGGTTTCGCATCGAAGGCCAGTCCGGCGGCTACGATGATCGCCAGCCCGAATATGACCGCGCTGCAGCAGGTAGCCCCCGGCCTCGCCAACCCGACCGCGATGACCGCGGCTCAGTCCAATGCCTCTGCGCCCATGATCGCGCGCACCGTCTCGCTCATCATCGTGGCGCCAGACGTCGGTCAGGCGCGCCCGGCTCTGGATGCGATCCTCGCGCGCTACCAGGGCTATGCCGCGGAGCTCAACATCAACACCCCGGAAGGCTCGGCGCGCTCCTTCAGCGCCTCGCTACGCATCCCCGCACCGGCGCTCTCCGCCGCGCTCGCCGACCTGCGCAAGCTCGGCCGCGTGCAGACCGAATCGCAATCCGGCGAGGAAGTCACGCAGCAGCACGCCGATCTCGTCGCGCGGCTCAAAAACGCGCGTGAAACCGAGCAGCGCCTGCTCGGCATCCTCGAAAAGCGCACCGGCAAGGTGGAAGAAATCCTGCAGGTGGAAGAGCAGATTTCCAACACCCGCGGCGACATCGAGCGCATGGAAGCGGAGCAGAAGGCGCTCGAGCACCGCGTCGATTTCGCCACTGTGCAGTTGCAACTTGCCGAGGAGTACAAGGCGCAGCTCAACGGACCATCCACGTCCATTGGCACACGGATGCACAACGCCATCGTGACCGGGCTTGGGAATGCAGGAAGCAGCCTGCTGGGCATTCTTCTCTTCTTCGAGGAATATGGCCCGGTCCTGCTGGTGTGGATCGCGGTGCTGGGGGCGCCGGCGTGGTTTTTGTGGAGGCGGTATCGAAACGCGCAGAGCCGGATCTAGCGGAGTGCGCCGTCCCGATTGCCGATTATTTGCCCAATGACGGCGGGTGCCTATACTTCTTCCGCCCCCTGCGGGGGCTGGGCCTGCCATTTTGGGCCGCATTCCCCAGGCTTACGCCTGGGGCTACCATCTGGCGCCCGCTTCGCGGGCTGTGCGCCCGTTCATCATCTGGCGCCCCGCTTCGCGGGCTTTGTACCCGGTCATGGTAAAGCGGTGAGAATTAAGGACCGTACATTAGCGTGAGTCGTGGCTCGCGAACCAATCGACCACGCGCCGTTCGTACTCGGCGGGCGCCGCGCCGGACGCGCCGCAATGGCCTGCCCCGGCCGGCTCCCACAGCGCCACACGCGGATTGGCCCCTCGAATCCGTTCGGAATTCACGGCCAGTAGATTGTCGTCGGCCAGCCCGTGAATCAGCATGACCGGCACATGGCTTGCGGCGACCGCGTTTTGCGGCGAAACCGTGGCAAGGTTGGCCCCGTATCGTATACGCGCATACACGAATGCCGCTTCCACGGCGGGGCGCAACACAGTCCGGCCGAGCCAGGTACCGGTGTGGAATGCCTGTCCCAGGCGCTCATACGATGCCGAGCGGAAGCTGGAAAAAGTCGACTCGGCGATCACGGCGCAAAAAGCGGGACCTGCCCTAAGAGAACTCAGCAGTTCCGCGCCGCCCATGGACTCGCCCAGGCCGTCGATGCAATGCGGACGCTGCGCGCGATCCAGCCACTCCGCCCAGCGCCGCACATCCTCGGCCTCAAAGAATCCATAGGTCACAATCGGTCCGCCGCTCCCGCCGTGCGCCCGCGCATCGGGCAGCAGAACAGCAAAGCCGTGCCGCAACAGCATGTTTGCGATTCCCAACATCCCGGCGCGGTTGTCCGACACCCCGTGCAGCAGGATCACGGCATCGCCATTGCCGGCGTGTGGACCTATGCTCCACGCACGCAGGATTGCGCCGTCGCGCGCGGCGATGGCGACATCGTCCAGGTCGGCATGATTTTGTGCGGCGATCTGCCGGGCCAGGGCTTCGTCGCCCGCTTGCACGACGCGCCGTCCAGGATGGAGCGCGCCTTCAGCCGCGATGATCCCGATCAGAATGCACACCAGCAGCCAGGTACCCGCGCACGCCAAGCCATATCGCACCGCAACGCGCCGATGCTTCATGTTGCGGAATTACGCTGCGCGGCTGGGACGCGTTCCGTAAATTCAACCCTGGACGAGGCGGCCGGGTGCGTTTGGATCTGCGGACGGCGCTTACGGGACCGTAACGGTGATCGATGTGCTGACGCTGGCCTGGGTCGCGCTGTCGGTCGCGGTCACGGTGAAAGGATAGGTCCCCGATAACCCATTGCCGCCGCAGGCAGAAAGCGCCGCCGCACTGATCGCGCCCAGCAAGAGCACACTCATCCACCTCCGCGCGCCGGCGCGCGCCCGGCGCCCAAAGAGCAGCCAGATTGCAAGCGCGAATCCTATAACCGGCACGCGCGGCTGCCGCCTAAGTGGGCGGTACGACACGGCGATCGGAACCACCTTGCCGTAGGGATAACAGGTGAGTGTGCCGGACACCGTGGAATTCGAGTTGAGGGTGAACAAGGGAGCCGTGTGGATGCCGCAGTTGGGCGGCTTGGCGTTCATATCGCCGCCGGAATACTGGGAATTGACGACCAGCTTGCCCGAGTATCCGTTCACCGAGGCCAGCGTGAATTGGCTCGTGCCCGGGTTCCCGCCGCCCGGCATGGTTACATTCGTAGCCGCGACGGTGAAGCTGGGGGTGGCCGCTTGCGCATATACGCCGATCATTCCCAGGCCGCATGCAAGCACAAGAGAAAAACCGCTTGAACCAGGTAATTTCATAAATGGCCTCTCTTCCTGATTCCCCGATTTACAGGTTAGACCGGCGCGCCCCGCGTAAGTTAGGAATTCACAAAGGATTCGCTTGACGCTGGTCACAAATCGGGCGAGCCTGCACGCATGCGCCCGCCGGCCCCGTCTGCGATCGTCACGGCTGCCGGCCTGAAGCGCGGCCAGGCCGGCAACCCGGCTGCTATCCTGAACTGTGCACGCCTTTTCACGATGACTAACGCTTTGGACGTCCAAGCCCGCCCCCGTCAAGCCCTTTCCACCCGGGCTGCCTGGCTCATCCTGGCGGCGATTTTTGTCGCCGTGCAGATTGGCTCTCTGTTTACGCCCCCGCTGCTGGACGATGCCGACGCATCCCACGCCCAGGCCGCGCAGCACATGGCCGAGAGCGGTGACTGGCTCACGCTCAAGGTGGATGGCATTCGTTATCTCGAGAAGCCTCCGCTGCCGTACTGGCTGACGGCCGGGCTCTACCGCGTCTTCGGGCAGAATGTCTTCGCCGCGCGCCTGCCGAATGCGCTGGCCGTTCTCGGCATCGCATGGCTGGCCTGGCTATGGGCAGGGCGGGGATGGGGAAAGCGCGCCGGCTTCTACGCGGCGCTCGGAGTCCTCACCTCGATCGGACCATTCCTGTTCACGCGTTTCGCTATTCCCGAGGCGCTGCTGTCGTTGTTCCTGCTGTTTGCTCTTTACAGCTTCATCACCGGGCTGGAAAGCCGCCGGCCCGCTCGCTTCTACGGGATGTGGGCGGCTCTGGCGCTGGCCACGCTCACCAAGGGCCTCATCGCGCCGGTTTTCTTTTTCGCCGCCGCGTTGCCGCTGCTGCTGGTGAGCGGCCAATGGCGGCGCTGGCGCGATCTGAAACTCTTTACCGGGCTGCTGCTGTTTCTCGCCATCGCCGCCCCCTGGCATATTCTTGCCGGTCTTGCCAATCCCGACCAGGGCCATCCTGTGGGGAACCATCCCACGCCCGGCAACGTGCACGGCTTCTGGTATTTCTATTTTCTCAACGAGCACGTGTTTCGCTTTCTGGGCACGCGTTTCCCTCACGACTACAACCGCATGCCGGTGTTCTGGTACTGGGCGGCGCACCTGGTCTGGCTGTTCCCCTGGAGCCTGTTTCTCCCGGCAGCGGTGGTGGTGGCGTGGCGCACGCGGCATTCCTGGCTGCAGCATATTCGCCGGGACGCCGGCCAGACGGTCGACTTCTACCTCGACCATGCGGCCCGCGAGGACGTGGCCAGCTACGTCACTCGCCTGAAATTCCGCGTACGGTCGACCTGGCTGCTCGGCATCTATTCGGCGTTCATCCTGCTGTTCTTTTCGCTTTCGACCAACCAGGAGTACTACACGTTTCCGGCGTGGCCGGCGCTGCTGATCCTGATTGCCGGGGTGCTGGCCGGGATCGAAGAGCAGCGCGCCCCGGAGCCGGGCGCGCCGCCCCGTCCCATGCTCTCGACCGCCTGGCTCACCGGCGCCCAGGCCATCTTCGCGATTTCCGGCGTGCTGATTTCCGGCCTGCTCGGCTGGTGCCTATGGGAATCGCGCAACCTGCCGTTCGTGGCCGACATCGGCACGCTTCTGGCGCATCGCGACGTGGGCGGATACACGCTCTCCATGTCGCATTTCTTCGATCTCACCGGGCCGTCGTTCGCCGCGCTGCGGCTGCCCGCGATCATGGCGGCCATCGTCCTGCTGGTGGGCCCGGCGGTAAGCTGGCTGCTGCGCCTCCGGCACAAGCACCTGGCCGCGACCTCGACGCTGGCGGTGACCATGGCGCTTTTCCTGGTGGCCGCGCACATCGCGTTCGCGCGCTTCGAGCCCATGCTCAGTTCAAAACAACTCGCCGATGTCATCGTCGCCAAGGGCTCGCCGTCCGACACGTTCATCATCTACGGCGACCAGTCGGATGCATCGTCGGTGGTCTTCTACACCCATAACTTCCTGCGCGAACCGGCCGATCTTGTATTTGAGCGCTGCTCGCCGCATGGAACAGGTTCGTCGCTGCTGTGGGGCTCGTGCTATCCCGACGCGCCGGACATTTTCCTGAGCGAGAACCGGCTCTCCAAAGAGTGGGGAACGGGCGAGCGCAAGTGGCTCTTTGCGCAGGACACGAATCAGGAGAAAGTGGAGCAGTTGCTCGCCGGCCGGCTCTTCCCGGTGAAGTCCATCGCCGATAAAGCGCTGTGGACCGACCGGCCGCTGCAGTAGAGCAGCTTGCAGCCTGTAGCACGTAGCTCGCGGAATTTCTGCCTGATGGCTAGCGGCCGGCCTGTGGCCTTCCTTCACAACTCATGCGAATAGACCACCAGATCGCTCTCCGACAATTCATTGACCAGCATGAAGTAGACGCGTAAGCAGTGGACGCACAGGGGAAAGACGCTCCCTTCGCTGAGCGTTATGGCTTCGTCGCTGGTATGGGGCGGGTCATGCTCGATGCGGTAGACACCCGAATAGGGTACGATTTCCCCGGTCGTGAAAACATTATCCATAGCCATTCTGTCCTCCATCCGACGCATTCCGAGGTTCGATGAGCGTGGTTGCGAAAGGTTATCCGGGCGAAAAAAGAGAGCCCGCCCGCAGCGCGCATATCCGGCGCAGATCGGCCAAGTGATTGATTGCGTTCCTACGATGCGTTTTCGATTTTCTTACGCGTCGCCGCCAATTCGATCCCAATAGATCAGCTTATTTCGCGGCGCGCATCTTGCCCCCGGGCAGCAGTTGGAACACGCGCCCGCGCCACAGAATCTTGCCGGAAGAGTAGCTGGCGGCCCAGAAGCAGAAGCCCATCAAATCGCGGATGGGGTAAAGGATCAGCAGGCTGAACCAGTCGCGGTCGCCGACCACCCAGTTGCCGACGGCTATCGAGAGGGCCCACCGCGAGGCGATGGCCCAAAACAAAAGAAAATTACCGAGCGCGGCGTGATGGCTGGCGATCCCCGCGGCCAGGCCGAGCAGCCCGAACGGCATGCTGAACGTGAGCGCCGTGCCGAAGTGGCCCTTGGGACGCGAGAATCGCGTGGATTTCATCCACCGCACCTGGTGCTTCAGCGATTGCGCCAGGCTGGCGTTGATCACCATGTGGTCGATGGCATGATGGCTGAGCACGATCTGCTGGCCCAGTTTGAATGTCTCGTTGCCCAGCACGAAATCGTCGGCGCAGTAGTCGGCCGTGACGCGGAAGCCACCCATGCGGCGGATGGTCTCGCGGCGGAAAGCCATCGTCGGTCCCAGCGTGAACTGCATGCCCTCCATCATGCGCGCGGCGAGCACGCCGGAGGTCATTTCCACCGACATGCCCACCGCTTCGAGCCGCGCCCATAGCCCGCCTTCCGCCGCGACGCCGCGATACGGACACGTGATCCCGCCCACGCGCGCATCGGAGAAGGGAAGAGCGACGGCGCGCAGATAGTCCGGCGTGACGCGCACGTCGCTGTCGCTGATGACCAGGATGTCGTACGCCGCGGCCTCTTCCATCAACTCCATGGAACGAACCTTGGCGTTGATGTACGGCGGCTCGCCGGTAGACAGGAATCTGGTTGCGATCTGTGGATAGCGCGCTGCGACTCGACGTGCGATGGCCAGTCCCGGATCATCCGGCGCGCGCGTGCAAAAAAGAATCTCGTATTGCGGATAGTCCTGCTCGAAGAAGGTGGTGAGATGCGCCTCCAGACCGGGCTCGGCGCCATGCAGCGGCTTCAGCAGGCTCAGCGGCGGCGTGAATCCCGGCGGATGATCGAGCGTGGCATACGCCGCCCTCCGCTCGCGCAGATACCCGGGCACAGCCCACAGAACCATGCCGGTGAATACAGACGAGGTGATCAGGCCGAAGGCGGCTAATGCGAGCAGGAAATAGAGCATGCGGGATTCAGGATACCCGTTCGCCCGTCGCCTGGGAGTCCGCAAGCGATGGATGGAACGGGCTGTGGCCGGTCAACATTTGTGGTCTCCCACCTTCGCGCCCGACCACCCCACGGACGAAGACCCGTCCGTGGGGACCCCGGCAAGGCGCGAAGATGGGGCACGGGAGGTTTGTTCTTCTCAGGTCCCAACCGCTGTTGCACACCGGCGAGAGACGAAAACGTGGCATGGTCAGCGTTTGTGGTCTCCCACCTTCGCGCCCGACCACCCCACGGACGAAGACCTGTCCGTGGGGACCCCGGCAAGGCGCGAAGGTGGGGCACGGGAGTTTTGTTCTTCTCAGGAATCCTTGCGTCCGGCGTTGCGCGTTACCACCACCGGCCTCGGGACCGGCGACTTGCGCAGGGGCACGATCGCCCCCGGCATGGGCGGCGCCGACTGCTGGAAACGCGTCAGCATCTCCGACCGCACATAATCGACAAAGTTCTGCATCTGCCGGTTCATCTCCTCCATGCGCTCCCGCATCTGCAGGATGATGGCGATGCCGGCAATGTTCACGCCCAGGTCGCGCGCCAGGTTCAGGATGAACTCCAGCCGCTCCAGGTCTTCGTCGGTGTAGAGCCGCGTGTTGCCCTCGGTGCGCGAAGGCTTGAGCAGGCCCTCGCGCTCGTACAGGCGCAGCGTCTGCGGGTGGATCTCATACATCTCCGCCACCGACGAAATCATGTACGCGCCTTTTGATTTACGTTTCGCTGGCATAGTCGCTGTTGCCCTCATGCGGCCGGTTCAAGCAATATCTGTTGCTCTGGTCCCAGGCCTGCGATCAACTTTACCCCATCATCGAGGCGAGGATTGAGGAGGTAATATCCTTCGACCGTAAAGCCGGCGTCGTGCCCCTCGGCCCAGAGGCACAGATCCACATCGCGGCGAAACCCACGAAGCTCGTCTGATAAGCGAACTGCCCTGCGTGCCGTCAAGCTCCGCCCGGTCTTTGGCGGTGGCTGGGAGAGCAACCGCGAAACCACGCAGTGCGAAGCCTCCGGATCACGGTTTACCAGGATCACGATATTCAGCATCGCGTGCTCCGTATTGGCTTGATTCAACTGTCGAACTGCAGTGACCAAATCTCCGCTCACTCGCTCTTCTACCGGCTTATCGGTGGCTTCGCGCCGCTCCTCGCTGGGCTGCCCCTCGTGAAGAATCCGAACCGCCCATGTATGCCGCCAGATCGTCTTCACCTCGCAGTACGCCCAGGGCTTTCCGTCGCGGGAAAGGAGCAGATCGGGCAACCGGGAATATCGCTCCGCCGGGTTCTCAAGCATCTCGACTGCAAAGCCTTTTGCACGCCAGAATTCCGCCGCACTCTTCTCGTCCTCAGTCTTTTCACCCATTCGGTGAACGAAGGCCCCACGCAGGATCGGGGCATCGGAACCCGTCGCAAAAGTTCTCTGCCGCCGGCTGTCATCCGAACCCTTATTCGAACTGGGATTCATATCGCCTCCTTTCCTCTCGAGTTGCTCTGCGAGCGCTTATCAGTCGAGTCCGTTCGCGCCGTTCGGTATACACCACCAACAATACCCTGCTGTTCGCCGACAGACCAGTTGCGTTGGCCCGCAGTTCATCGTCGGAATGAACCGGATCCGCCGCGATCAAGACGAACGGATCCTGAAAAACTGTCACCGCTTCGACAAAGCTGACTTTGTGCTTCCGCAGATTTGCGACAGCCTTCTCGGCATCCCATTCAAACTCCCCGAGCTCCACCACACCTGCTCCTGAGACCGCCAATCAAGGGGGAAGCTCAAAGCTTATCAAACAACTCCACCCGCGGGTCCTGGTTATTCAGCTTGGCCAGTTCGCGCATGATTTCGCGGCTGCGCTCGTCCTGAAGCGTGGGTACCTTAACATCCACGGTGACGATCTGGTCGCCGCGCTGATCGGGTCGCTGCGCGTTTTCGACGCCGCGCTCCCTCAGGCGCAGCTTCTGCCCGCTCTGCGTGCCGGGGGGAATCTTCAACTGCGCGCGCCCATCGATGGTGGGCACGTCCACCTTTGCGCCCAGCGATGCCTCGGCCACCGTCACCGGCACGGTGATGTGAATGTCGTCGTTCACGCGCGTGAAGACCGGATGCGGTCCCACCCGCACAATCAGGTAGAGGTCCCCCGCGGGGCCGCCGTTCAATCCCGCATTGCCCTTGCCCTGCAGGCGGATGCGCTGCCCGTCGCGCGTGCCCGCCTTGATGCGGAACTCCACCGTCTCGGTGCGTTCCACTGCTCCCTCGCCGTGACAGGTCGGGCACTGGTTGGAAATCCGGCCCGTTCCGTTGCAGCGCGGGCAGGTGATATTGAACTTCATCCGCCCGCCCATCTGCGTCACCTGGCCGGTGCCGTTGCACTCCGGGCACTGTATCGAGCCGCCGGTGGTCGATTGCCCGTGGCACGTGGGGCAGGTTTCCTGGCGATGGATCTGCATGCGCGCCTGGCCGCCGCGGATGGCGGTCCAGAAATCCACCGTGGCCTGGTACTCCAGATCGGTTCCCGGCTGCGGCCCGCGCGGCCGCTGCTGTTGCTGCGCGCCGGTGAAGATCCCGGAAAAAATGTCTTTGAAGCTGCCCCACGAGCTCGATCCGCCAGCCTGCGGGCCTCCGCCTGCTCCTTGAAAGCCGGAGAAGTCGAAGCCCTCGAAATCGACCGGCATTCCCTGGCCGCGCCCGCCCGCGCCCTGGTGGCGCGCATAGGCCTCGGCCTGCGCCGGGTCGATCTGGTCGGAGTAGAAGCCGAGCTGGTCATACACCTTGCGCTTCTTCTCGTCGCTGAGAATATCGTTAGCCTCGGAGATCTCCTTGAACTTCTCCTCCGCCTTCTTGTCGTTCGGATTGACGTCGGGGTGATACTTGCGCGCCAGCTTGCGGAAGGCCTTGCGGATCTCTTCGGGCGTGGCGGTCTTCTTCACCCCCAGCGTGGCGTAATAGTCTTTGTTGGTCGTCGTGGCCATTTTCGGTTTTCAATTCCAATTCAGCCTTACTCAGGCGCACTTCCCTCGTGCACAGGTCCTGCCAAAACTACCAAGGATTTCTCGGCAACCGCTCACGCAATCGCCCGCGTACGCTCCGGCCTTCGCCCCGAGTTCGCCGGTCGCGGACGTATTTCCAGCCGAATCGCTTTGTCCACTTCGGCTGCGGATTCGAGATCAAAATCCATTTGCAGACGCATCCAGAACTCCGGACTGACATTGAAGTAGCGCGCCAGCCGAAGTGCGGTGTCGGCGGTGATTCCACGCCGCTCGCGGATAATCTCGGTAATCCTTGTCACCGGCACCCGCAATGCGATGGCCAGTGCGTTGGCCGACAGGCCAAGTGGCTTCATGAATTCTTCGCGAAGCATTTCCCCTGGGTGCAAGGGCGCCATGAGAGAGCCGTCTTCCATGCGCTTAGTGGTAATCGACGATCTCGACTTCGAAGGCATCGCCGTCCCTCCATCGAAAGCAGATCCTGTATTGCTCGTTGATCCTCAGGCTCCACTGGCCCTTCCGATCGCCTTTGAGCTTCTCCAGCCGGTTTCCGGGTGGTTCCCGCAATTCTTCGACCGCTGAAACGCTGTGGATTTGTCGAAGTTTCCGAAATGCCACCCGTTCAAAAGCCGCATACCGGCGGCTGTGCCGGTGATGAAACACTTTTTCGGTCTCTTCGTCAACAAACGAGCGGATCATGCTTAGCGTTTAGCGTAACACGGAAAACGCTTCAACAATTCGGGGTGGACAACTCTCGCCGCCCACCCCTTTCGTTTCTAGCTCCGCTCAACCGGCAAACCCCGCTTATTTCTTGTCTTCGACGTCCACGTATTCGGCGTCGATCACGCCTTCATCCTTCTTCTGCTCGGTGTGCGTCTGGCCGCCATCCGGCCCCGGCGCACCCGGCCCCGGCTGCGTCGAACTCGCCTTGTACATGGCCTCGGCCAACTTGTGGCTGGCCTTGGTCAGCTTCTCGTGCGCCGCCTTCATCTGGCTCACGGTCGGCGCGCTCTCCAGCGTCTTCTTGGCTTCGGCCAGGGCCGCTTCCACTTCGGACTTATCGGCGGCCTGCACCTTTTCGCCACTTTCCTTAAGCATCCGCTCGATGTTGTAGACCAGCGAATCCAGGCTGTTGCGGGTCTCGATTTCGTCGCGCTTCTCCTTGTCCTCGGCGGCGTGCGCTTCGGCGTCCTTGGCCATGCGCTCCACTTCTTCCTTGCTCAGGCCGGAGCTGGAGGTGATCTGGATGCGGGTATCCTTGCCGGTGGCCATGTCCTTGGCGGTCACGTTGAGGATGCCGTTGGCGTCGATGTCGAACGTGACTTCGATCTGCGGTATGCCGCGCGGCGCGGGAGGAATACCGGCCAGCTTGAACTTGCCCAGGGTGCGGTTCTGCCCCGCCATGGGCCGCTCGCCCTGCAGCACGTGCACTTCCACCTCGGTCTGATTGTCGGCCGCCGTGGAAAAGACCTCCGTCTTCTTGGTCGGAATGGTGGTGTTGCGCGGGATCATGGGGGTGGCCACGCCGCCCAGCGTCTCGATGGCCAGCGTCAGAGGCGTCACGTCCAGCAGGAGCAGATCCTTCACCTCGCCGGCCAGAACGCCGGCCTGTACGGCCGCGCCCACGGCCACCACCTCATCCGGATTCACGCCGCGATGGGGCTCCTTGCCGAACAACTGCTTGACCATCTCCTGGATCTTGGGCATGCGGGTCTGGCCGCCCACCAGGACCACCTCGTCGATGTCGCTGGGCTTCACGCCGGCGTCAGACATGGCCTTCTTGCAGGGCTCGAGCGACTTGTCGAGCAGGTCCTGGACGAGCTGTTCGAGCTTGGCACGGGTCAGCTTGCGCACCAGGTGCTTGGGACCGGTCGCGTCGGCGGTGATGAAGGGCAGGTTGATCTCCGTCTCCACCGTCGTCGAGAGCTCGATCTTGGCCTTCTCCGCCGCGTCCTTCAGGCGCTGCAGGGCCATCTCGTTGCCCTTGGAGCTCAGGTCCAGGCCCTCTTCCTGCTTGAACTCGGCAATCAGCCAGTCCACGATGCGCTGGTCGAGGTTGTCGCCGCCCAGGTGGGTATCGCCATTGGTCGACTTCACCTCGATGACGCCCTCGCCAACCTCCAGAATGGAAATGTCGAAGGTGCCGCCGCCGAAGTCGTACACGGCAATCGTCTCGTCCTTCTTCTTGTCGAGCCCGTAGGCCAGCGCGGCCGCCGTCGGCTCGTTCACGATGCGCTTCACGTCCAGGCCGGCGATCTTGCCGGCGTCCTTGGTGGCCTGGCGCTGGGCGTCGTTAAAGTACGCCGGCACGGTGATCACGGCCTGCGTGACCGTCTCGCCCAGGTAGGCCTCGGCGCTCTTCTTCAGCTTCTGCAGGATCATGGCCGAAACCTCGGGCGGGGTGTACTCCTTGCCCTGGGCCAGGACGGCCACGTGGTCGCCCTGCCTGACCACCTTGAAGGGCACCATCTTCATCTCATCGTTGACTTCGTCGTAGCGGCGGCCCATGAACCGCTTGATGGAAAAAATGGTGTTTTCGGGGTTGGTAATCGCCTGCCGCTTGGCCACCTGGCCCACCAGCCGCTCGCCGCTCTTTGAGAACCCCACCACCGATGGGGTGGTGCGCGAACCCTCTTCATTTGGAATGACTTTGGGCTCACCGCCCTCCATAACTGCGACCACGGAATTGGTGGTTCCGAGATCAATACCGATAATCTTTGCCATGTGCTTGGCTCCTATAAACGGGAAAATGCTGTCGCCTTATAAGATGCATGATTGAGTCAATTAGTGTCAACTTTTTTGATTCCTTTGGAGTAAGAGTTTCCGCGCCTCTCAAATGCATTTGTCATCCTGAGAAGGACCTGCTTCTCTCCTGGGTCTAGGGCTGCGCCGGAACCCGTCCTGGCTTTTGCTCGTGCGGCCTCGGCTCTTTCGGCCCAGTCCAGGAATTGACAACTTTTTACCGCCTGTGTCCCGCATGGTGTGACGGAAATCATTGTCACCAAACCCCGACTTATTTAGTCTTAATTATTGATATAGGACCAAACCGGTCGTATTTCCCCGGAGGCCGTTTTGCCGCAACTCAAAACCAGCCCTGCACTCCTGCTTTTGCTGCTCTGCTTGTGTATCGTTCCCGTTACCAGCGCCCCGGCGCAGGAAAAGCCCTATTTCGTCACCTACTCTCACGACCTGGAGGAGCCCGGCAACCTGGAGATCGAGAACAAGAACGCCGTGGCCCGGCCCGATGGCTCCACGCACTATGGCGCCGCCGCGGTGGAGCTGGAATACGGCGTCCGGGCCTGGTGGACCACCGAGCTTTATCTTGATGGGCAGGCCACGGCCCGGGATTCGGCCATCTTTACCGGGTTCCGGCTGGAGAACCGGGTTCGGCCGCTGATGCGCGAGCACGTGATCAATCCGGTCCTCTACGTGGAGTACGAGAACATTTCCGGCGCCGACAAGACCATCCTGGAAGTGGTCGGGCATGACGGACAGGCGGACCTGGCCGGCCCCAACGCCGAAGCCCGCCGCGATCACCAGCACGAGGGGGAGCTGAAGCTGATCCTCTCCTCGAACCTGAAGAGCTGGAACATTTCGGAAAACTTCATCGCCGAAAAGAACCTGGGCCACGCCCCCTGGGAATTCGGCTATGCCGCCGGCGCCACCCGTCCCCTGCGCACCGCCTTCAGCGGCCGGGACTGCACCTTCTGCGCGGAGAAGTTGGTGGCCGGGGTGGAAGCCTACGGCGGCCTGGGCGACACCTGGTCGCTGACCACCCGCGATACATCGCACTACATCGCCCCGCTGCTCGGATGGCAGCTCCCCCGCGGCATGCGCCTCAGCTTTTCTCCCGGATTCGGCCTGACTTCCTCCAGCCTGGGCCGCGTCTACCGCGTTGGCCTGGCCGTGGAAGTCCCCCAGATCGGCACATGGTTCCGCTCGGCAAAGGAGGGCGCCCGATGATCTGGGTGCCCCACCCTCGCCGCTTCTTTGTTTTTACGGCTAGGGTGGGTTGGACCCTTTGCCTGTGCGCCGCCCTCGGCGCCGCCTCCGCAACCCGCTGGGACCGGGTGCCCGCGAAGGACCACGCCCGCCCGAATCCCGTCGCCGGCCGCCCGGAGGCAATCCACGCCGGAGCCATCCTCTACCGGGACCACTGCCAACAGTGCCACCAGGCCGACGCCGCGGGTGACGGAAAGAAGAAGCCCTCCCTCAAGACGGATACGGTCCGAAGCGCGACTGACGGAGATCTCGAGTGGTTCCTCCGCCAGGGGGATCTCGGCCACGGCATGCCTTCGTGGTCCAGCTTGCCCGAAGCCCAGCGCTGGCAGATCATTACCTATCTGCGATCGCTTCAGTAGGGGCTGCGGAAAAAGTCCGAAGAGAGAGCGAATCGAGTGGAACGACATCCCGCAGGGGCCAAAGAGTGTGCGTGAGAACTGGCCGGGATGCGAAGCGCATTGAAGGCGGCCTTTTTAACAAATGCAGCAAGTCAGCGTCGCTTCGCGACGTGGCAGGTTAGCAAGTTAGCGGGTGGATCCGAGTTTTCACGCAGACACTAAAGCCCGACGCATTTTGTTGGGCTTATCGGCCCGACTGAAGTCGGGCCCTGGTTACAAAGCAATGTCGAGCGAGTTTTTCCGCAGCCTGAGTAGGTCGCGCGTCGCGCCAAAAAGCGTTGACACCGTTCCATGAATCCTGTATCCCTCGATACGCCCTCTTCTCTTTTCCGAATCAGGAATTCCAGAACCTCAAGCATTCGTGGCGAGGCAGTTATGTCAGAACCCGTGTCGTTGATTCCCCACGAACCTCAGCCGATTCCGGATGAGCCTGCGCAAGTGCACCACGAGCCCCGGGAGTCGAACGGCAACCCCGTGGTCACGTGGACGCTGATCGGGATCAATGTGCTGATGTTCATTGTCCCGGCGGTGGTTTCTCCCAGCTGGGTGTGGAAGCCCACGGCAAAGCAGTTGCTGGATTGGGGCGCGGACTTCGGCCCGCTTTCGCTCCACGGACAATGGTGGCGCCTTGTGACCTGCTGCTTCCTGCACCTGGGCGTCATCCACATCGTGTTCAACATGGTCATCCTGCTGCAGGCGGGCGCCTTTGCTGAAGCGGTGTTCGGGCGAGTCCGGTTCCTGCTGCTTTATTTCCTGGCAGGACTGGGCGGAAGCCTGGCGAGCGCCTTCCGGCAGCCTCCGATCGTTTCGGTCGGCGCTTCCGGAGCCATTTTCGGAATTTATGGGGGTATCCTCGCCTTTCTGCTGATGCAACGGCGGGCTGTGAACCGCGAGGCGGCCGGGAAGATCGCCAAAGGCGCCGGTGTCTTCCTCTTCTATAACCTGGTATACAGCCTGGCGAGTCCCAGCGTGGACATGAGCGCCCACCTGGGCGGCCTGGCCGCCGGATTCCTGGCCGGAATGCCGCTGGCGCGCCCGCTGACGCCGGGCCGTCAGAAGAGCTATCCGCTGCGGAGCGCGCTGGTGGCGGCGGTCTCGCTGGCGGTGCTGGCGGGGGTGCTGGCCGCCACGCAGAAAGCCATCACTCCGCGGGATCAACTGCAGCAACTGTACCTGTCAGGCAATAGCATCCCTGTCGGCAAGAACGACAGGATCATCTACAGCGGTTCAGCCACTGAGGCGGATGCCAGGAAACTGGCCGGCGCCTTGACCCCGTCAGGCTTTTTCGGCGGCAAGGGGACGATGCTTTTTCTGCACAAGGGAGCGGATGGAACCACGATCTCCGTCGTGACCAACGACAAGGACCCAACCCATCCGGGAAACGGCGCGGCTCCGCAGCCCGACCTGGGTCCGCACCTGGTGCCCAAGGCGTGGGACGATCCGGCGTTCCTGATGCACGCGCGGTTCATCGGGGCCATGGCTGCGCCGGCCCTCGGCGGGCCGCCGATCAACGTCGCTATTCTGACCGAAGACGGCGTCCAGGAGAAAGTGCTGCCCATCGATTCGCGGGTTCTCAAAATCGGGAGCCAGGATGTCATCTGGTACTCCGGCGACGCCACTCTTCAGGATGCCCAGACGCTCGCAAACACGCTTTCGGCAAAAGGCTTTTTCCGTGACAAGGGCGCGCTGGCGCTGCTCTCCAGACAGAATGGCAGCGCCGACGTCTCCGTAGTGGTCAGGGAAGGATCCTGGAACGACCCCAAAGTGGTGGCGGCGTTTCAGTCGCTGGGTCGCGCGATTTCGACCGCGATGGGGCAGCCGGTCCGCATGCACCTGGCGGACAAACTGCTCAGCAATAAGAAGGACCTCTGAGCCCAGACCCCTGATCTCTGATCTCTGACCTCTGTTCCCTTGCATCGGGGTGCCCCGTCCAAGCTTCGCTTGGGCGGGATCCCCACACCTGCGACCTGCGTCACACCCACCCTTCCCCTCCTGGTATACCCTCAAGCTTCCACCCGGCCCATGACCACCGCCGCCCTCCAACCTGGCGCAGCCACCGTCGCGAAAACCGTCTACGCGCCCCATCAGCGCTATCCGCTGAGCCAGGGCGTGAACCCGTGGCTGGTCACGTGCTCCGTGATGCTGCCGACGTTCATGGAAGTGCTGGATACGGCGATCGCGTCGGTGGCCCTGCCGTACATCGCCGGCAGCCTCTCGGCTTCGAACTCCGAGGCCACGTGGGTGCTTACCAGCTACCTGGTCGCCAATGCGGTCATCCTGCCCGCGTCGAACTGGTTCGCCCGCCGCTTCGGGCGCAAGAATTTTCTTCTTTTCTGCGTGGTCGTTTTCACCGTGGCCAGCTTCTTTTGCGGCGCCGCTCCTTCACTTTCAGTGATCTTGTTGGCGCGGGTGTTGCAAGGGGCCGGCGGGGGCGCGCTGCAGCCGCTTTCGCAATCCATCCTGCTGGAAAGCTTCCCGCCGCAGAAGCGCTCGCAGGCCATGGCAGCCTATGGCCTGGGCATTGTCGTCGCGCCGGTGCTCGGTCCTACGCTGGGCGGGTGGCTGACCGATACCTTCAGCTGGCGCTACGCGTTTTACATCAATATTCCGGTGGGCATTCTGGCCGTGTTCATGGTGAGCCGTTTTGTCCACGACCCGCCTTTTATCAAGCATGCGAAGGTGGGCCCGTTCGACAACATCGGCTTCGGGCTGCTGGTGGTGTGGACGGGCTGCCTGCAGGTCGTGCTCGACAAGGGCCAGGAGGACGACTGGTTCGGCGCCATCTGGGTGCGCTGGGCGGTGGCGGCGCTGGTGGTCGCGCTGGTCGGCTGGATTTGGCGGTCGTGGTCGAATCCCCGCGGGCTGGTTGATCTCCACGTCCTGAAAAACAGAAATTTCCGCACCGGCTGCTTCCTCATCGCCCTGCTGGGCATGTGCATCTATATCACCATTGCCATCCTGCCGCTCTATTACCAGGAGATCCTCGGCTACACGGCATTCACCGCCGGGCTGGTGGTCGGGCCGCGCGGTATCGGGTCGTTTATCGGCTCGCCGGTGATCGGCTACCTGGGCACGCACATCGACAACCGCAAGCTGCTCTCCGCCGGCTTCATGGGGTTCGGCATCTGCTCGCTGTATTTCGGGACCGTGAACCTGGGCATCGGCCCATTCACGCTGCTGGTGCCCATCATGATCACCGGCTTCGCGTTGAGCTTCGTATTCGTGCCGCTGGCCAACCTTGCCACTTCAACCCTGTCGCGCGAAGAGATGGGCAACGCCACCGGCCTGTTCAACATGCTGCGCAACATCGGCGGCTCCATCGGAATTGCCATGGCGACTACCGCGTTGATCCGCCGCGCCGCCCTGCACCAGAACGATCTCGCCGGCCAGCTTTCGCCTTCGAATCCGGTGCTGCAACAGAAATCGGCGCAGATCGCCGCCTACCTGGCGCACCGCCTCGGGCCCGGCGCCGCGCGGCCAGGCTCGTTCGGCGTGCTTTACGGCCTGATGCAGCAGCAGGCCGCGCTCAAGGCCTACGTGGATATCTTCCGCTGGACGGCGCTGCTGGCGTTCTTCTGTGCCGGGGCGGTGTGGCTGTTCAAGAAGCCGGTGAAGCATACGGCGCCGCCGGCGGGCGTGCATTAGTCTCTGGTCGAAACCTCAGGACAGGCGACAATACGGGAATTTTGCCGTTCCACGCGGTCTTCGCTATCACAAAGCGCTGTCATCCTGACCCTGAGCAACGCGAAGGGGAAGGATCTGCGGTTGCTTTCGCGAGTTGCAGAGCGTCATTACTTCCGAATTGGCCACCACTCGGGAATGATGCACAGTCCAGGTGTTAGATCAGTTTGAAAAGGTATCTGTCGAAGGCGCCGCTTTGATCGCGCGTCTACAACCAGCACCAATAACCAGGGTTCTTTACGATTTGTACACGAGGATGCAAGTCCTTTAGCCTGCCGGCGTCGCGCTTTACAGTTAATTCGAGGATGAATTGACCATTCCTTTTGCCCTCGAAACCACCAAGAATGCAACTGGTTGACGTGGCACTCCACGCGCCAGCCCTGATCGGGTTGGCTGCCCAATTCTTGACCAACGTCGTTCCATCCCAAATTCTCCACTCCAGATCGAGCAGGGGCGGTGTGTCGCACTGATTACCAGGACGTGGCGGCCCCAGATCGCAATCGAGTTCTTCGAGCGGCATGCGCCGGTCTACATCGAGCGAGACATGGTAATCGTGTCTTCCGACAGGGAACTCCTGACTGCGCCATACTCCCTCAACCAAGGGTACGGGAAAGCTGGGAGCGGGCGTGCAGTGAAGCGATATGGCCGCTGCGTTTGCCACCATACTGTTCGAGAGTGCGCCCCAGCCCAATGCACTTCGGACGAACTGTCGCCGAGTCATGGGGTCATCCTACTCTCTAGGTTGGCCATGCCCTCGCAATTCGCTTTCGCATGGTCACCTCCTCAAGCATCGTATGCCAGACGTGCCTACGAGCGAATGCTAGATGGGACACACGTTGAACTGTCACAAAGCGCAGGCGGATAATCAACCGGAACTTGCGCTTACGAGTTCGGGGGCGTATTACCGCTACGCAACATCGGAAACGCCTCGAGGACGAGTTTCGGAGTAAACCTCTGGACTGGTGCGAGGCGTTTTCGATTTGCAGGGGAGAAGGAAGCCGCAGGCGTCGCGGTCGCGGTGATGCAGGTTGGGATTATGGAGATTGAATAGCATTCATGGGTTGGAGGGGCGCTTTCGGGGGCGGTGTTTTTTGCCGGTGCTGACGGAAAGAGTTAAGCCGTGGCATGAGCTGTCGGCTGTGAGGCCGGGTTGGGATACCGTGGAGCGTGCTCTTGAGGCTGTTCAGGTTGCTGTGCGCACACGGCATCGGAGACGTGCAGTAAGCAAGCCGGCGGCCCGGATTGGCGACAGTGGTCATGAAGAGTCGAAGCCTGCGAAATAGAGTTGAGCCGGGGTGAAGCGCTGGATGACGCGCATGGCTTTTCCGCATCGGGGACAGTGCCAGAGATCGCAGTCCGGCGGCGGAGGCGGCGGCAGCGGCTCGCGGCCCTGGGCGGCGAGCAGGATGCGTGCCAGGGGCAGCAGTTGTTTGCGGAAGCGGTTGGAGAGCAGGCCGTAGCGGCGGATGCGCACGAAACCCTTTGGCAGCACATGCAGGAAGAAGCGGCAGAGGAAGTTCATGGCGTCGAGGGTCATGACGCGCTGCTTGCCGCCGTGGGCATAATCGCGCCAGCGGAAGCTGACGCGCTCGCCATCGAAAGCGGTGATGCGGTGGTTGGAGATGGCCATGCGGTGGGTGTAACGGCCGAGGTAGCCGAGGACATGTTCCGGTCCGCCAAAGGGCGGCTTGGCGTAGACGTACCATTTCTTGTTGCCCAGCTTCTCCATCAGTAGCTGGAAGCAGGCCGGATCGCCGAGAGGAGCCGCTGGACCGTTCAGGTTGAGCAGGCCTTTGCGATAGAGCCGGCGGAGGCCGGCGAGGAACTTCTTGCGGAAGACCGTACGCAGGACCGGAACCGGCAGCAGGAACAGCGGGTGGCTGGTGTGGATCCATTGCTGGTGATCGGCCGACAGACCGCCACCGGGAACCACGCAATGGACATGATAGTGGCCCAGCAGGTTCGAACTCCACGTGTGCAGGATGGAGAGGAACCCGATCTCTGCCCCCAGGCGTTTGGGATCGGCGGCCACTTCGAGCAGGGTCTGGGAACTGGCATCGAACAACAGGTCGAGCACCAGCCTGGGTGAGGTCAGTGCCAGGGGGTTCAGTTCGTGCGGCAGGGTGAAGACGACGTGGAAGTAGTTGGTGTTGAGCAGGTCGCGCTGCTGCGCCTGGAGCCATCGCTGGCGAGCTTGCGCCTGGCATTTTGGACAGCAGCGCGACCTGCATGAGTTGAAGGAAATAGGCGCCTCGTACTGGCAGTCGACACACTTATCTTTATGTCCGCCCAGGGCCGCGGTGCGGCAGCGCTCTACAGCCCGGCATGCCTTCAGCTGCTGATAGCTGAGAACGGTCCGGAAGCGTTCCAGAAACTGCCTGCCCTTGCGACGGACGATGTCGGCCACTTCAATGGCCGGCCGGGTCATGAACGCGGACGGTGGTAGAGGCGGCCAGTCTGGTCGACGCTGGACAGCTTCAGTTCTTCCAGGGGGTTGACGACCTGGTGCAGGTGCTTTTTGGAAAGATGCAGGTACCGGGCTGTGGTCTCCAGATCTTCATGACCAAGCAGAAGCTGGATGGTGCGCAGGTCGGCGCCGCCTTCCAGCAGATGGGTCGCCCAACTATGTCGAATGAGGTGCGGGTTTGAGGGCTTACGAATACCAGCGCTTTTGGCGGCCTGGATGCAGGCCATCCACACCGTCTTGTCGCTGATGGGCCGCTCGCAATCGCGACGCGTGCGGGATGGAAACAGGTAGATGCGGGGCTTGAGCCAGCGCCAGTAAACACGCAGCGTCTCCAGCAGCGCCGGGCTCAGGGGCAGGTCGCGATCCTTGTGTCCCTTTCCATCGACGACGTGAATGATCATGCGCTGGCTGTCGATGTCGGCGATCTTCAACCGCGCAATCTCGGCGCGGCGCATGCCGGTGCCGTACAGAACCATCAGCAGGGCGCGCTGGAAGAGGCTTTTGCTGGCCTCGATCAGACGCGCTACTTCCTCCCGGCTGAGGATGTTGGGCAGCTTCCGCGGAACCTTGGGATAGGGCAGGAACTCGCGGAACTCGGGGCGATGGAGCGTACGCAAGTAGAAGAACCGCAATGCGGCCACGTGGTGCTCGACCGATCCCGGGCAGAGTTTTCGCTCCTTCAGCAGATACGCCTGGTAGCTGCGCAAGTGTTCCGGGCCAAGCTTGTCGGGCGACTTGCCGAAGTGCTGTGCGAACCGCTCGACGAAGCGTAGATAGTATCGGATCGTCCTCTCAGAGTAGTTGCGACGCTCGAGTTCTTCGAGCATCATTTTGCGTAGGTGGGTCACAGTGGGTTACCTCCTGTGCACCACACCCTAAACCGCCCACGAACCTACTCGACAGCCACCGCTGCAGCGACCGCGGCGCCTGCGGCTTCGTTCTGACCGCCGATGCGGAAGTTTGGAAATGCAACCGTAAAGAAGCTGTCCCCGGGTTTCACCCGGGGCTATTTTCGATTTTGTCCCTCCGGGACAAGCGGTTTCGTTTCGGGAGTATCACCGCCGATTCGGAAGTTACGAAAGACAACCGCGGATCCTTCCGCTTCGCTGCGCTCAGCGTCAGGATGACAAGGTGAGAGAAGGTCGAAGCGGGAGGGTGACCGGCGATGCGGAAGTTACGAAAAGCAACCGTAGTCAAAGATGCCGCATTGCGGCACCCAGAAAACATGAAAATGGGAGTCCGTTCTTACGTCCACGGGACTGGGGTTCATATGGTGCGCTATCCCAGGGTTTCACCCTGGGCTATTCTCTTGCGTTCCCTCCGGGAACTCAGTGCGTGCTCAGTTCGAACAGTGTGGTTTGGGAAGCCAATTTTCATGGCAGATACTTCCGCTTCGCTGCGCTCCGCTCAGCATGACAACGCTGCAGGGGGGTTCGGGAGGGCAGGATTAGCGGAGATTTTCCACCTTTGGCAAGGCCTCGCCAGCAGGCGTGGCGCGGCGGGAAATTGTGATTGACTCAGAAAGAGAGTGATCGGGTGGCTTGGAATTTGGAGAGGGTGTAGCGAGACCCTGACCTTCGGCGAGAAGGCCGCGCAGAGATTACACGGCTTCTCCCTGGCCTGATCCGCCGGACCCGTCCGGTTTGGCCGGAATGACAAGGGTGAAGAGTAGTACACTTGCCGGGATTCTTTTACATTGAAGGAAACTATGTCGCGCTTGAATCCGTATGTTGTTTTGCTCACCCTGATCGCCACGCTGGGCGGACTGCTTTTCGGATACGACACGGCCGTGATCAACGGCGCGGTGGGCAGTCTGAAAGCCTATTTCGTCGATCCGCGATTCACCGATCTCGCCAACCCGGCCCAGGCCAACGCCGCCAATTCGCTGCTGGGCTTCGTGGTTTCGAGCGCGCTCATCGGCTGCATCGTCGGCGGGCTGATCGGCGGGTGGGTCAGCACCCACGTCGGCCGCAAGCGCGGATTGATCATTGCCGCCCTGCTCTTCCTGGTTTCCGCCCTGGGCGCCTCCGCGCCGGAATTCCCCTTCGCCGCCATCGGTCACGGCGGACCGGCCTATATGCCGAACTTCGTGATGTATCGCATCCTGGGCGGCGTCGGCGTGGGTTTGGCGTCGATGCTGTCGCCCATGTACATCGCAGAAATCGCGCCGCCCAGGATTCGGGGAAACCTGGTAGCGTGGAACCAGTTCGCCATCATCTTTGGCATGCTGGTGATTTACTTCGTCAACTTCGGTATCTCCAAGTCCGGCAGCGGCGACGCCTGGCTCAATTCCATCGGCTGGCGATACATGTTCCTTTCCGGCGCCATTCCCGCCGGCCTTTTCCTGCTGCTCCTGTTGCTGGTGCCGGAAACCCCGCGCTACCTGATGCTCAAAGGAAACGAGAGCGGCGCGCGCGCGGTGCTGGCCAAGCTGGTCACGCGGGAGGAAGGCGATAGGGAACTCTCCGAAATCCGCGCCTCGCTCAGCGAGCACCATTCCGGCAAGTTGTTTTCCTTCGGCGCGCTGCTCATCTTCATCGGCATCATGATATCGGTGTTCCAGCAATTCGTGGGCATCAACGTGGTGCTCTATTACGCGACGGCGATTTTCCAGGGCATGGGACTGACCACCAATGCCTCGCTGTTCCAGACCATCATCGTCGGCCTCGTGAACCTTACGTTTACCGTGGTGGCTATTTTCACGGTGGATCGATTTGGCCGGCGGCCGCTGCAGATCATCGGAGCACTGGTGATGGCGGTAAGCATGATCTCGCTGGGCGCCGATTTCTGGCTGGGCGACAAAGGCATCATCGCGCTCGTCTGCATGCTGTTCTACACCGCCGGTTTCGCGGTTTCGTGGGGGCCGGTCACCTGGGTGCTGCTGAGCGAAATCTTTCCCAACCAGATTCGCGGCAAGGCCATGGCCGTGGCTGTGGCGGCGCAGTGGATCGCCAATTATCTCGTGAGCTGGACGTTCCCCATTCTCGACCAGAATCCCTACCTGACGGCGCATTTCCATCATGGGTTCTCCTACTGGATCTATGGGGTGATGGGAATTTTCGCCGCCCTCTTCATGTGGAAACTGGTGCCGGAGACCAAGGGCCGTTCGCTCGAACAGATGGAAGCCATCTGGCAGGCGACGGATCAAAAAGCACCATACGTCAAAACCGAACCGGTGTCCCACCCTTAATTCCGGCGCTGATGATTGAAGACCGGGGCCCATGAATCGCGTTCCGCAGCGATATAGGCAATGCCATTTTCTTACGCCCCTACAGGGCTGTTCCAGCGTACGTGGGTTCTCTTCCCGAGGCTTGCGCCTGGGGCTACCGTCTTATGCCCGCTTCGCGGGCATCTTCAAAACTGCAACGGTAGTACCATGGGCATAGACCATCCCAACGATGGGAGATGCTCTCATGTTCGTTCCGTGGAAGCGCCTTGTTTGCGCGGCGGTGCTGGCCGGTGCGGTGTTCGCGCCGCGCGCGTGGGGCCAGTTGCTGGAGCCGTCCTCCGCGCCGTCGGCTGCGCCCAATCCTTTTTCCGATCCCACCATGAATCCGGGAAAGGCTTTCCTTTACGACCTCGAGGCGCGCTTTGCCAAGGACGTTCTGGAGAAAGGCGGCGCCGGTTTTGCGGAATGGTTTGCCGAGGACGGCGTGGCCCTGGGCAACGGCGCGGCGCCCCTGATTGGGCGGGTGGCCATCGCCAAATCGGCCAACTGGTCGCCAAAGGCGTACCAGCTTACGTGGACGCCCACTGATGCCGTGATGGGCCCTTCCGGCGATATGGGCTACACCTGGGGTCACTTCGAAGGCCACAGCAAGGACGCCAACGGAAACCCGGTCACCACCACCGGCCGCTACATGACCATCTGGCGTAAGGGCGCCGACGGCCAATGGAAAGTAGTCCTCGATGCCGGCGCCAATGAGCCCGCCGCGGCGGGCGACTGCTGCAAGCTGCCGGGAAGGTAGAAAGCAGGGACCGAGGGACCAAGGGACCGAGCCGGTGGAGTGCCCTCCCGCCCTAGCGGAGCTAGGACGGGGCACCCAGATCACTCATTTCAGATTCACCGTGGATTTGAGCGGCAGCTTGTCGCTGGAGCCGCCGACCATGACCGTATAGTCGCCGGGAACCAGCGTCCAGCCGTCTTTCTCCTCGTCGAAGATTGACAAATACTTGGGATCCACTTCCACAGTTACGGTCTTTTTCTCTTTGGGATCGAGTTTCACCTTGGTGAAGCCGATCAGCCGCTTGGGCGGTTCCTGTGCGCTGGCCGGCAGGGCGGCATAGACTTCCGCGATCTCCGCGCCGGTCCGGGCGCCGGTGTTGGTGATGGTAAAGGTTACCTTGACGCAGTCTGCCACTGGAGTGACCGTCAGGCCGGAGTAGCCGAACGTGGTGTACGAGAGCCCGAATCCGAATGGGAACAGCACTGGCTTGTTTTCGGCGTCGTACCACTTGTAGCCCACCTTGACGCCTTCATCGTAGGCCACCTGGAACGGCGGTGCGCCCTTGGCGCGTTCTTCCTGCGAAACCGGTCCGCTGAAGTGTGACTCCGGCGGCGGCTGGGTCACCGTCGGATGCGGCAGGTCTGCTTCGCTCTTCGGGAAGGTGTTGGGCAGCTTGCCGCTGGGGTTCACCGCGCCAAACAGAATATTGCCCACCGCGTCGGCCCCGTCGCTGCCGCCGTACCAAACCTCAAGGATGGCTGCCGGCGCGTCGACCCACGGCATGGTTACAGGGCTTCCCGATTCAATCACCACGACGGTATGCGGATTAGCCGCGGCCACCGCGGCGATCACCGCGTTCTGATCCACTTCGGGATCGGTCTTCTGACCGTGCTGGTAATAAGGCGGAAGCGCCAGTGAAGGCAGGTCCATGCCTTCGCTTTCCCATTGGTAGCCGAAGACGATGGCCACGTCCGCGCCCCTGGCGGCTGCGGCCGCCGCCGACGCATCAAAGCCGGGATCGTATTTCACCGTCGCTTTGGGCGCGCGCGCCAGGATGGCTTTCAACGGCGAAGTGGGAAACCAGATCTGCTCCAGCCAATGGGTGGCGCCCTGGCCGGGAGGCATGATGGCGTTGCCGCCCATCGGGTCCACCTGCGCCGAGCCGCCGCCCGAGATCATGCCCACGTCGGAATGGGCGCCGATCACCGCAATGGTGTGCACCTTGGAAGCATCCAGCGGAAGCGCCGCGTGATTGTTCTTGAGCAGCACGATGCCGCCCTCTTCGATTTTGCGCGCCGTCTCCAATCCGGCGAACGGATCGACCACGGAGCGCTGGCGGGGATGATCGATCACCCCGGCGGCGAACATGGACCGCAGGAGGCGATGCACGTGGTCGTCGAGTTCCGCGGTGGAGATGGCGCCGGAATCGACGGCGGCCTTGAAGCGGTCGCTGTACCAGAAATGGCCGGGCTGTTCGTTGTCGAGGCCCGCGGCGGAGGCTTTTTCTGTCGAGTGCGTGCCGCCCCAGTCGGACACCACAAAGCCGGGGAATTTCCAATCCTTCTTCAGCACGTCAGTGAGCAGCCACTTGTTCTCGCAGGCAAAATCGGTGTTGACGCGGTTGTAGGAGCACATGACCGCCGCGGGATGCCCTTTGGAGACGCCGATTTCGAACGCCAGCAGATCGCTCTCGCGCGCGGCGCGTTTCGAAATGGTGATGTTGACCGAGTTTCGGCCGCTTTCCTGATCGTTCAGCGCATAGTGCTTGATATCGCCGATGACGAACTGCGACTGGGTACCTTCAATCAATTTCGCCACCAGCGTTCCGGACAGGACGGGGTCTTCGCCGAGGTACTCGAAGGTGCGCCCGTTGCGCGGCTCGCGGGTGAGGTTCGTCCCTCCGCCGAGCGACATGTTGAATCCCTGGGCGCGCAGTTCGCGGCCGATGAGGGCGCCATATTCGTAGGCAGCGTCGACGTCCCAGCTCGCGGCGGCGGCCACGTTGGCGGGCAACGCTGTGGAGTACCGGCCATTCGCGCCGCTAGAGCGCACGCCGTAGGCCGCATCGCTCATGTCGATGCCGGGAATGCCGAGCCGCGGAACGCCCACATCGTAGCCCACGCCGCGGTTGGAGGCCGCGTTCTCGGGCGTCACCGGGTCATCCGTCGGCATGCCCACGCCGTGGAGCATGGCGATTTTCTCGTCGACGGTCATCTCCTTCAGCACCAGGCCGGCGCGCTCGTCGGGCGAGAGGCTGGTGTTCATCCATGGGCCGGTTGGCGGCGGTGGTGACGAGCGGCGCTGGGCGAGAATGGTCTGGCCAAAGAGCGTGGCAATCGCCAGCAGCAGGATCGGAATTGCGGACCGGCGGAAAAGGTGCGTCATAATGGCTTCCCCCTTAACTAAAACGATTGTGCGAACCGCTCCAATAGTAACGCCGCGACCGTGTCGGCGGGCAAGGGGAAGCCTTAACATGGAAGGAGGCACTAGGGATTAGGCAAAAGGGATTAGCAGCCTTGGCAGAATTCAAGAGGTCCGTCAAAAACATCCCTCAGCGGCTTTGGACGCTTTACGGCACGACTGAAGTCGTGCCCTTTCAAAACCTGACTTCTACAACGGGCTGTTAGGCATTTGGGGACTACAACCGAATGGGGACTGAGGAATGGCTGCGCTGATCGATGCGATTGATATCAAGCGGAAGATGTATTTTGAATTGGAGAACGTGCCCTATTACTGCCTGGATGTGGCGGTCTCCACACCTACCGCGCGTGGCGGACAAACGCTGGTGCGGTTGAAAATGCGCAATCTGCTCACCCGGGCCGTCTTCGACAAGACGTTCAAAGCCAGCGACAAGTTCAAGGAGCCGGACCTGGAGACGGTGGAGGCTTCCTACCTGTATAGCGACGGAGACGGGTCCTACTTCCTCGATCAGTCCAGCTTCGAGACCATCACTCTGTCGGCTGACAAGCTGGGCGATGCGCTGGATTTCCTGGCCGAGGGCGCGATCGTCCAACTCGACAAGTTCAATGGGAACCCCATCGGGGTGCAATTGCCGTTGCAGGTGGAATTGACGGTGGAATACACCGAGCCCGGCGTGCGCGGGGACACGGTCACCGGCGCCAGCAAGCCGGCGCGTTTGGAGACCGGCCTCGAGATCAAGGTGCCTTACTTCGTGAACACGGGCGAGAAGGTGAAGGTCTACACGGAGACGCGTGAGTTTGCGGGCCGGGCGTGAGCCCCAGGCCGCTCCGGATCCCATCGAAGACACAGATTCAGGCGCGGCGGTTGCTTCGCGAAAATGCAAACCACCCGCACCGGGGGGACTGCAGAACGCATATCGGGGAATCGATTCGTTGCGGTAACAACTGTGGATCAAAACTCCCAGGGATTGAGGAGGGCGACGCCGGTGGGCTGAAAGTCGCTGACGTTTCGGGTAACGACTGTCATGCCGTGAACCAGTGCGGTGGCGGCGATGAACGAATCTCTATCGGAGCGGGGATTCGGAACGTGAAGCGCTGCGCAACGAGTCGCGATCTCCGTTTCAATGGGCAGAATGCGGCCTCTGAACGCGGAAAGAACTCGCGTGTTGAGCCAGATGCGCAAGGCAGATCCCTGTTGCGGATCTCGCCGCTCCATGCTCAGAACGCCCTTTTCCATTTCGAATATGGAGATGACGGAAAGGAACATGGCAGCGGCATCTACACTCGCTACCCAGCGTCGAACATGAGGGTGCGCTTTACTCAACTTGCGCATTTCAGAGAGAACGTTCGTATCGATCAGGTACATCAGTCAAACTTGAAGGGTGGGGCTATCTCGTCGCTTAATCGCGGAGGTTCGAATTCAATCGATTCCATCTCCGGCATGGCCAGCAGATCCATCATGTTCCGGCGCGGATGAGTGAGGTTTCGATATTCCTCAATCGAGAGCAGAACATGCGATGGATGGCCGCGGTCGGTAATGAACACGGGACCCTTCTTGGCGGCACGCTTGGCGCGGCTGGTGTCCTGGTTGAACTCCCGGCTGGAGAGAGTCGTGATGGCCACCGTTCGGCCCTCCTTGTAGCAACGTTGCTACATTATAACGCGAAATCGGGATTCTCCTGAACCCGCCCGGCATGGAGGTAGATGCGCTGATATGGGTGGTAGACCGGCTCCCATACATAGGCCTCAATCGTGTCGGAGATCGCGGACGAATCGGCAATCTCCGCAATGCCCTCGGCCATCGCCTGGCGCGCAACGGATTCAGCCACGGCCACGGCCACCCGGCGCGATTCAGCCACGTCCGGCAGCAGGGGGGCAGTGGGGTCGGAGGCAGCGGGCGATTGGGCGGCGAGCGCCTTGGCCGCGGCCATCATCATGCCTTCGGTCACCCGGCGCGCACGCGACACGAGGATGCCGAGCGCCAGGCCGGGGAAGATGAACGAATTGTTGATCTGCGAAACGCGCACCGTCCGGCCATTCACTTCCACCGGCGGGAAGGGACTGCCGGTCCCCACCAGCGCCCGGCCCTCCGTCCAGCGGAAAATATCTTCCGGCCTGGCTTCCGAGACCGAGGTTGGATTGGAGAGCGGGAAGATCACCGGATGAGGCGAGTTTCGCGCCATGCTCCGCACCATCTGTTCCGTGAATGCCCCGGCCTGGGCGGAGACTCCCACGAGCACGGTTACCTTTGCATTCTCCACCGTGTCGTGCAGCGAGATCGGGGCAGCGTTCCACCCCAAGGACGAAGACCTGTCCTTGGGGACCCCGGCGTTGGAGAGCTTCCAGCCCGCCACTTCGTCTTGCTTGCGCGCCAGCGGCAGCTGGCTGGCGCGAAGGCTCGGATCTCCTTCGACGATCAGGCCGCGGCGGTTGAACGCGTAGATGCGCTGCCGGGCTTCTGCCTCGGTCAGGCCCTGCTCCCGCATCGCCGCGATCAGCAATGCGATGATGCCCACGCCCGCCGAGCCCGATCCGAACATGGCGATGCGCTGGTCGCGCAGGGGAATGCCGGTGGCATGCACAGCGGAAAACAAGGCGCCCGTGGTCACGGCCGCGGTGCCCTGGATGTCGTCGTTGAACGTGCACAGCCGGTCGCGATAGCGGCTGAGAAGGCGCAGCGCGTTTTCGCCCGCAAAGTCCTCCCATTGCAGCAGGATGTGCGGCCAGCGGCGCTCGACCGCGGTGACGAAGGCCTCGATGAAGTCCTCATACTCCGGTCCGCGCACGCGATGATGCTGCCAGCCGATGTAGATGGGATTGCTGAGCAGCTCCTCATTATCCGTGCCCACGTCGAGCAGGATGGGCAGGCAATGCCGGGGCGGGATGCCGCCCAGAGCCGTATATAGCGCCATTTTGCCGATGGGAATGCCCATGCCGCCCGCGCCCTGGTCGCCCAGGCCGAGGATGCGTTCGCCGTCACTCACTACGATGCAGCGGATCTCGTCGTAGCGCGGGTGGGTGAGCATCTGGTCGATGATCTTGCGGTGGGCATAGCTGATGAACAGCCCGCGCGGCTTGCGCCAGATCTCCGAAAAGCGCTGGCAGCCTTCGCCCACCGCGGGGGTGTAGACGATCGGCAACAGTTCCTCGACGTTATGCTCGATGAGCGAATAAAAGAGGACTTCATCGTTGTCCTGCAGATCGCGCATGAGCCTGTACTTCGCAAACGAGTTCGGCTGGTCGTTAAGCGCCATCTTTCGGCGCTCGCGCTGATCCTCGAGCGTGCCGATATGGGGCGGCAGCAGGCCGTGCAGCGCGAACGCAGTGCGTTCCTCTTCAGTGAATGCTGTGCCCTTGTTGAGCTCGGGGTGGAGCAGCAGGTCGTAGCCGGAAAGATGGGTGCGAACGACGGTCGCATCGGAGGAGGTTGGGGATTCAGGCGCCACGCGATGTTCTCCTGGAAACACCATCTTAAGGGACCGAGGGACCGAGGGAACAAGGGAACAAGGCACCAAGGGACCGAGGGACCGAGGGAACAAGGGAACAAGGGACCGAGGGAACAAGGCACCAAGGGACCGAGGGAACAAGGCACCAAGGGATTAGAGCCGGTTGCATAAATGCTGTTTTGAAAGGGCACGGATTTATCCGTGCCGCAAAAGGGCCAGAATCCGTGGGCTTTAGCCCCTGAGGGAGGTCTTCAATGCCCTTGTGAACCATTTGTGCAGCCATCGGTAGGCATTAGGCATTAAAAAGCTGTGAACTGAAAACTGGTTCAGGCAAAGGTGATGAGCACCACCTCGGGGTGTGTGCCCACGCGCATGGGAGGGCCCCATGTCCCGGCGCCGCTGGACGTGAGCACCTGCAGATTGGCGAATCGCTGCAGCCCATAGGTGAACTTGCCATACACCCAGCGCACGATCAGCGTGAAAGGGAAGAGCTGGCCGCCATGGGTGTGGCCGGAGAGCTGCAGGCTTACGCCCGACTGCTCCACGATGGGCAGCCGATGAGGAACGTGATTCAGGAGGATGCTTGCCGGTCCACTGGCCAGGTGCAGAGGCTCAAGGAACGCGCGCAGGTGGGTGGGGTAAGTCGAATCGCCGTAGGACACGCCGATCACCTGCAGTCCGTCCACATCCACGCGCTCATTGTGCAGGATATGGATGCCGCCGCGGGTAATGGCCCGCTCGTATTCGTCGGCATCGCCGAAATCCTCGTGGTTGCCTCCGCAGAAGTACATGCCCAAAGGAGGCTGGAGTTCGAACAGCGGCGCCGCAATGCGGGCGGGGTCGGCCTTGGAGCCGTCATAAAGATCGCCGGCCAGAAAGACAATAGCCGGATCGAGGCGCCGCGCAATGCCCGCAATCCGGCGCGAGAATCCCGCGGCATTGATGTGGCCCAGGTGCAGGTCGGTGATCAGCAGCGCCGTCCGTCCTTTCCACGATGAGGGCAGGTTGGCCAGGGTCACGGTCAGCCGGCGCTCGCGAATCAGACGGGCGTTGATCAACCCGTAGATGCCGATGAGCAACGCTGCACCGAACAGAGCCGTACCGATCCACGGGCGGACCACGGCTGTAGCCACCGGCGTCAGCCGCAGCACCAGGGCCGCGAGCCAGCAAAGACACGCGGCCCAGAAGAGAAAGTTCAGGAATCCCATCCAGATGGAGGCGAGCTTGTAGAGTACGGCGACCAGGGGATTTGAAAAGCGAAAGCCCAGCAGAGCGGCAATGATAAAGCTCGTAGAAAGGATGAACAGAGAATTGCGCAGGTAAAGGCTTGCGTCCGGCGCCAGAGGCAGAAACGAGGGCCAGAACGCAATCAACGTGTGGTAGAGAAACCAATGGCAACAGAACAGGAAAACCTGCAGGAACGCAATGGCAGAAACTGCCCAGACTTTCAAGTCGTCTCTCCTTGATCTTTTATGTATCGCGTGATGATGTCTGGCAGATTGCAGAGCGCCGAGGAAATCAGCGGGGAGGAATATACACGTGAAACAATAGTTCTCGATGTCATTGAAGTCGGCTGACTCGGTTGGTGTTTACGTTTCGGTGCCGTTTTGCCGGTCCAAGTGCACCTACTGCAATTTCGCCTCGGGAGTCTATCCCTCCGGCGAACAGGAGCGGTATGTCGATCGCCTTCTTGAGGATTTGACGGATGCGCGCGCCTGGGCGTCGCAAGCGAGCGTGAATCTGCCCCGTGGCGTAGATACAGTTTACCTGGGAGGGGGCACTCCCACCCTGCTTCGTCCGGAACTGATTGGCCGGCTCTTCAAGACTCTGCGGGCCGAGTTCGCGCTCGATCCGCTGGCGGAAATCACGGTCGAGTGCGCGCCGGGCCAGCTTGCCGACCCGGTGCTGGCGGCGCTGGCTGAATCGGGCGTGAACCGCATCAGCCTGGGGGTGCAATCGTTCATCGATCGCGAGGCGCGCGAGACGGGGCGCCTGCACAGCCGGGCAGTCATATTCGACGATCTGCGGCGGCTCCGCGCGGCGGGCATCGCCAACCTGAACGTCGACCTGATCGCCGGGATGCCGGGACAGACGTTCGCATCCTGGGATGAATCGCTTGCGGTGCTGATGGACTGCGGCGTACCCCACGCCAGCGTGTACATGCTGGAAGTGGATGAGGATTCGCGCCTCGGCCGGGAGATGCTCAAGGGCGGCTCGCGCTACCACGCCGGACTGGTGCCAGGCGACGAAGCCATCGCGCGCATGTACGAGACGGCTATCGAGCGCCTCGCGGGGGCGGGAATCGAGCCGTACGAGATCTCGAACTTCGCGCGCGCGGGTTTCCGGTCGCGCCACAACCTGCGCTATTGGGAGCGGCGGCCGTACCTGGGGCTGGGGCTGGATGCCTCATCGGCGTTGTACGGTGTGGATTCTTTCCTGTTGCGATCCAAAACGACCGGCGATCTGCGCGCCTACCTCGAAAACCGCGAGCCGGCGGAAACGGCATGGTCGTCACCCGACCGGCAGCACGAGGAGGCGTGGTTCCTGGGATTGCGGCTGAGCGAGGGGGTGGAGATTGCCGCGCTCGAACAAGAGTTCGGACGCGAGCGGGTGCGGCCTGCGTTGGCCGTGGCGGAGCACGTGGCCGTTGACGGTTTGCTGAACTTCGATGGAAGGCGCGCGCGGCTCACGGCCCAAGGGCGTCTCCTGTCGAATGATGTCTTTCAGGAGTTTCTGGGCTTGGAGGCAGGAGTGCGTTGAGCGCAGCGATTCCGCGGTGGAAGACTGCGGGTGGAGTTGGAATTGAGCACTATCCCACCCTAGCCGCAAAGACAAAGACGCGGCGAGGGTGGGGCACCCGAGTCTCTCTGGTTGAAATCGCTCTATTACAGACCGGTGCTTACCACGCGAGCTGGCCGTCCGCGGAAGAGACCAGCTCACCCGGATCAGCCTGCGACCGGGTGCGGATCGATTCAGGGCCGTCGGCCTGGGCGGCTGCGAGCGCCTGTTCCGCTTCACGCAGCACGACCACCGGGGAACGGCCCTCGCTGGAGGCGATACCGAAGCCGGCAGTCAAACGGACCGCAACTCCGTCGATCGAGAACGGCAAGGAAAAGACCTCGATGCGAATGCGCTCCGCCAGCGTCACGGCGTTCACCGGGCTGCAGCCCGGTAGAGCAAGGACAAATTCGGCCTGACCGGCGCGGCCGACAAGGTCGTAGCTTCGCAGCAGCCGGCGCACGCGCTCCACGGCCATGATGAGAAGCTCATCCCATCCCGCGGCGCCGAAGCGCGCGCTCCAGTGCGCTGCGTCATCCATCCCCAGCAGCATCAGGCACAATGGGGTCTTCATCCGCTGCACGCGATCGGTTTCGCGAAACAGCATGGAGAGCATTGCGGCGCGGTTGTAGAGGCCGGTAAGTGGGTCGGTATGGCTATTCGCAGCAGCCAGCTCGCGGAGATGTTCGAGCTCCCGGCCATGGCGAAACGTGCGCAGCGCGCAATCGACCCGGACCCGCCAGTGGGGAGCCGGAAGGTCCGGCGGAATGAGGTCGTCGATTACGCCCTCAGCGAGGCGATCGAGCCATTCCGGCTCGATGCTGCCGGAGATCAACACCACCGGAAACCGCCAGCCTCCGTCGGTGGCACGCAACGCCGCCAGCAACTGGTCGATGGGCATGCCGGGAAGATCGGCGTCGAGCAGCAGGAGGCCTGGAAAAGACGGACCGGCCAGCGCCTCAAGCACTGCCTGCCCCGATCGGGCGATGTCGAAGCGTGCATCGGCATCCAGCAGGGCCGGCCGGATGCTGGACGCAAGCCGTGCCGAGCCCGAGGCAAGCAAGATTGTTGGGCTGGTTTCGGCCGAGATTGGGAACAGGGCGGTCACACCCTATGCATCGGCGGAGATTAGAGGAATCTTAGGAAGCCGTCCGCCTGCGCTGAGTCATTTGTAATGACTCACGGGTGCGAATGTGCGCGCACAGGTAACGCGCTTGGAATCGGGCGCGAGTTCACCGGCTGCGAAAACCTTTATGCGCGGGGCGTGATTTCGGCATTCGACTGCGGGTCTTTTGGATAAAAACAGCAAGTCAGCGTCGCTTCGCGACGTAGCGAGTCAGCAAGTTAGCCCTGAGATCCAGCTGTCACGCAGACACTTTAGCCCCTGCGGGATGCATTTTTATGGCGTGACTCCACCACTTCTCAGTCCACAAAATCCACCAGCGGCGCGATGGGGATGATGCCCCGCTCGTGACCCAGGTCGAGCAGCTTGCGGATGGCCTTGCGGCCGTCGGCGCCGTAATCGAGCGTGCGCTCGTTCACGTACATGCTTACGAACCGGCTGGCCAGCGACGAATCGAGGTCGCGCGCAAACTGCATGGCGTACTCCAGCGCCTGATCGCGGTGATCGAGCGCGTGCTGGATGCTGTCGCGCAGCGCCTTCGATACGATCCTGTGCACCTCCTCGCCCAGCGAGCGGCGGATCGCATTGCCGCCCAGCGGAAGCACCATTCCGGTGGCTTCGCGCCACCATACTCCCAGGTCGATCACGCGATACAGGCCGCTGGACGTGTAGGTGAGCTGGCCCTCGTGGATGATCAGCCCGGCATCATGCTTGCCCGCCAGGATCGACGGAATGATCTTGTCGAAGGGCACGGTCTCGGTCTGGACGCCGGGGTTATAGATCTTGAGCGCGAGATATGCGGTCGTGAGCGTCCCGGGCACGGCAATGCGAATCTTGTTCAGGTCGTGGGGCGTGAGCCGCCGGCTGGAGACGATCATGGGTCCGTAGCCTTCGCCCACGCTGCCTCCGCAGCCCATCAGCGTGTAGTTGTTCTGGATGTACGGATAGGCGTGAAAGCTGATCGCCGAGACATCGAAAAAGGCTTCCTGCTGGGCGCGGCGGTTCAGGGTTTCGATATCGCACAACGTATGCGTGAACCGGTAACCGGGGACGCGGACTTTGTTCGTCGCCAGGCCGTAAAACATGAAGGCGTCGTCGGAGTCGGGGCTGTGGGCGATGGAGATCTCGCGAAGGCCCGCGGCGATCGCCGGTTCAGATTGCTGGGTGTTCACGGAGTACACAGATCCTTTCAACGGTACGAAAACGAAACAAACCATCCAGTAAGAAACAAATTTCCGTGCCCCATCTTCGCGCTTTTTTCTGGCGCTAAGGTGGGAGGCCACGATCCTCAACCGGCCGCTTTACGACGCTGCCACCGGATCCATCCTCCGGCCAGCGCCGCCGCGGCGATGACCTTCAGCGCATCGCCGGGAAGGAACGGCGCCACCGCCTGCGCCAACACCGCGCCGGCGGATGCGTGAGTCAACATGCCCAGCCACAGGGCGCCCATGCTCAGGATGAGCAGGCTTCCGGCGGCCGCGCTCACCAGGGCGGCCCAGAATCCGCGACCGCCGCGGCCATAAAGAAACGAGATCAGCAACGCGGCGAACGGATAGGCGAGCAGATAGCCGGCCGTGGGGCCGAACAGGTGCGCCAGTCCAGGCGCGCTCGCCGGGCCGGGAGCAAACACCGGAAGGCCGAGCGCGCCTTCGCCAAGATAGGCAACCAGGCTGGCCGCGGCCAACCGAGGCGACAAAAACAGCCCCAGCACCAGGACGGCGAACGGCTGCAGGGTGAGCGGCACGGGCGTGAAGTAGAGCGGGAACGCGATGTGGGCGCAGACGGCCGCAAAAGCGCTGGCCGCCAGGATGATGCCCGCGGCGCGCAGCCAGGAAGCCGGAGTGGCTGCGGCGACGGCCGCGGCCGAAGCCGGCAATGGGCGTTCAGTGTTCACGGTGCTTCCTCCGGTTTAATTCCACTCTCTTCGTGAATCTCGGCGCCGGAATGTTCGCGGTCCGGAACGGGGGGATTACGGTGCTGGCGCCAGATGTGCACGGCCAATCCGCCGGTAGCGAGAAGGAGCGCGAAAAGCGAAACAACGAGGACAACGAATAACCAGCGCATCAGGCATCAAACGGCCGCAGCAAATCGCCAAACCGCTAATGCCAAGAATATCAAAGGCAGGGACCGAGGGAACAAGGGAACAAGGGACCGAGGGAACAAGGGAACAAGGGAACAAGGGGCCAAGGGAACAAGGGACCAAGGGAACAAGGGACCAAGGGAACAAGGGACCGAGGGAACAGGGAACAGGGAGGGAGGCTCCGTCCTGAATTTCATTTCGCCTGGGCAAGATTGCCGAACATCCAGGCGAGATACGCGCTGCTTCCGGCTTCGACAGGCAGCACCAGGAACTCGGGAGTCTCGTAGCTGTGCAACTGGTGCAGCCGCGCCTCCAGCGCCGCAAGCTGCTCGCTGCCGGTCTTCAGCAACAGCATGGCCTCGCTCGACGTTTCAAGCTTCCCCTTCCAGGAATAGATCGATTCCACCGCGGGGATCAGCGTGGCGCAGGCCGCCAGGCGCTCTTCCACCAGCATTCGGCCAAGCCGGCCGGCTTCATCAAGATTGGACGCGGTCGTGAGGACGATGCGGGCAGAGGATGTAGCTTCGATCATGAGTGACTCCGGGATCAGTGTAGCCACTTCAGCGGAGAGCATCTGCATCTGGGACTCCATCGGAGCGCGCCCTTTGCCGCAGCGGAGTCCCGCCGTTTATAAACGGTGTGGCGCCATAACCACCGCAGCGGCGAAGACCTCCCGCCGGGGACCCGGGAGCGGGCGCCGAAAACCAGCATGAGCACAGCGATCAAATTCGGCACGTCGGGGTGGAGGGCCATCGTTGCCGATGAGTTCACGGTGGCCAACATCCGTCTGGCTGTGGCGGGCATCGCCGCCTATGTCAAATCACAGCCGAAGCCGCACCGTGTCCTGGTGGGCCGTGATCCGCGCTTTCTCGGGGAATCGTTCGTGGCCGAGGCGGCGCGCGTACTGGCCGGCTCAAGCGTCACGCCGATCGTGATTCCCGAGGTCGCGCCCACGCCCGCTATTGCCCACGCCGTGCGCACCATGAAGACTTCAGGATCGATTAATTTCACCGCCTCGCACAATCCCCCCGAATACAACGGCATCAAGTACTCCAGTCCCGATGGAGCGGCGGCCCTGCCCGAAGTGACCACACAGATTGAGGCCGCCATCGCTGAGATCGTCGCCGCCGGCGGCAAAGTGACCTGCGCCAACCCACCTGCTTCCGGGTTCGAGACCGCCGATGTGAAGCCCGCTTTCCTCAAGCGGCTGGCCGAACTCGTCGACCTCAAGACGATTGCGAAATCGGGCACCAAGGTCGTGTTCGATCCCTTCTGGGGCGCGGGACGCGGCTACAGTTGCCGCGTGCTGCGCGAGGCAGGCGTCCCAAGGTCTATGAGGATCAGGGCCGCTTCGCCGAGGTCGAGGCTGCAACCAAGCGGGCGCTCGCGATCCGCGAGCAGGCGCTGGGTCCAGACCATCCCGACGTGGCCGCAAGCCTCAACAACCTGGCGCATGTCTACGAGCGGGTCGGCCGCTATGCCGACGCCGACGGCCTGTTTCAGCGCGCCATCGAGATTTGGGAGAAGGCGCTTGGTCCAAATAATCCGCTTCTCGCCACGTCCCTGCTCAACCTTGCGAGCGTTTACGCGGACGAAGGCCGGTTCGACGAGGCGGAAGCCCTTTACAAACGCTCGCTCGGCATCCGGGAGGCGGTGTTCGGCTCGAACAGCACCAGCGTCGCCACCGTTCTCAACAATCTCGCGGCCATCTATGAATCCGAGGAGCGCTACAGCGACGTCGAAACATTCTCCCAGCGCGCGCTCGCCATTGTCGAGAAGTCGCTCGGCCCGGAGAATCCCGACACCGCCAAGGTGCTTCGCAAACTCGGCGTCGCCTATGACGGGGAGCACCGATACGCCGCGGCGGAAATGCAGTTCAATCGCGCGCTTGCCATCTTCACCAAGGCATTCGGGCCAAGCCACCGCTTCATTGCCACGGTGCTGATCAGCGAAGGCCATTTGTTCGAGCACCAGGGCCGCTACGGGGAGGCTGAACAAGCCTACAAACGCGCGCTCGCCATCAACGCGAAGACGCGCGGCGCAAACCATCCGGAAGTCGCGAGGGTTCTCCACGATCTCGCTTTGTTGAGCATCTCGCGGAACAACCCGGCCGATGCGATCGCCTATTCCCGCCAGGCGACGGCAGCCATCCTGGCGCATGCCGGCGAGGGTGTATCGCCGGGACGGTCGTCGAGCGGCGACTCGAACGATCTGATCGAACAGCGCGCAAGCCTGTTCGTCACGCACGTGGCGAGCCTGGCGGCGGCTGCGCGGGCTGGAATCGGTTCCACCCCGGCGCTCGGCCGGGAGGCGTTCGATATCGCGCAATGGGCAAACCAGTCGTCGGCCGCCGCGGCGCTCCAGCAATTGGGGCCCCGGTTCGCCTCGGGTAACGATGCGCTTGCCGCGCTCGTGCGCACGAACCAGGACCTGTCAGCCTATTTGCACGACCGCGACAGGGCATTGGTCGCGGCACTGTCGCGCCCGGATGGGCCGTCGAATACGACTGAGATCGACGAGATCCGCAAGAGTATCGCCGATACCGAGAGCAAGCTCGCGGCCAACTCGGCGCAGCTGCAAAAGCAATTTCCCGAATATGCGGCCCTGACCACCCCGAAACCGTTGCAGGTCGAGGACGCACAGAAGCTGCTGGGATCCGACGAGGCGCTGGTTTTTCTTCTGACCGGCAATCAAGAGAGCTACGTCTTTGCCCTGACGGCCGATGGCTTCGACTGGCACGCAATCCCGATCGGGGCAGACGAGCTTGCAGCTAAGATCGAGAAGTTCCGCGGCGGGCTCGACCTGAGCCGGCCTCGGCAGTTCGACCTCGAGCTTGCGTACCAATTGTTTGGCCTGCTGATGGCTCCGGTCGACGCGCTTGTGAAGGACAAGCGCCATCTGCTCGTCGTGCCGTCGGGATCGCTGACGGCCTTGCCGTTTCACCTGCTGGTGACGGAAAAGCCGGCGGCGCCGGTGCCGCAGCTCAAAAGCCAGACCACGGAACAGGATGCCGCTCCCTATCGCGACGCGGCGTGGTTGATCAAGCGTCAGGCCGTCACCGTTCTGCCTTCGGTCGCGAGCTTGCGGACGCTGCGGTCGCTGGTTCGAAGTGAGCCGAGCACGAAGCCGATGATCGGATTTGGAGACCCGGTGTTCGACCCTGGCCCGGCGCCGGAGAACCACAGGGGCGCCGCGCATACCAGAGGGGGATTGAGATCCTACGCCGACTACTGGCGGGGCGCCGGTATCGATCGCTCGCTGCTTGCCTCGGCGCTGCCCAGTCTTCCCGACACCGCAGATGAACTCAAGGCCGTTGCATTGGAGCTTGGCGCGTCGTCGTCCGACATCCATCTCGGTCGCGACGCCAGCGTGACGACCGTGAAGCACGCGCCGCTGGCCGAGTATCGCATCGTCTATTTCGCAACCCACGGTCTCGTCGCCGGCGACATCAAGGGTCTGGCGGAGCCGGCGCTGGTTCTCACTCTGCCCGCCAAGCCCACCTCGGACGATAACGGATTGTTGACGGCAAGCGAGGCCGCGCAACTCAAGCTCAACGCCGACTGGGTCGTGCTATCGGCGTGCAACACGGTGGCGGGCGAAAAGCCCGGCGCCGAGGCTCTTTCCGGTCTCGCCCGTGCCTTCTTCTACGCGGGCGCGCGCGCGCTTTTAGTGTCGCATTGGTCGGTCGCCTCCGACGCGGCAACGCGATTGACCACATCGACCTTTACCGCGCTCAAGGCCGACCCAACGCTGGGGCGTGCCGAAGCCCTGCGGCGCGCCATGCTGAGCTATCTCAATGACAGGTCGTTGCCCGAAAACGCCTACCCGGCATTCTGGGGGCCGTTCTCGCTGGTCGGTGAGGGCGCCAAGCGATAGGCCGCATACGATTTGCCGGGATTTCCGATGTCGAGAGCTCAAAGCGCGCGGCGGGGCCGGTGCGTGTGCGCAGAGGTCGGAAGTGCGCCGCGACTTAGAAGTCGTAGCCCAACCCCACGCGGACCGTGTGGAACGACTTGCGCAGGTTGATCGTTGCCGTGCTGGAAGGCGAGCTGCAGCCGGTTGCGAGGACGCAAACCGTGCTCACCGGGATGGTCTTGGTATAGCTGCCATAGTCCGTGTAGCGATATTCCACCCTTGCCTTCCATCCCGCCCAAACCACGGTCTCGACACCGACGCCGACCGTTCCGCCGACCCTGTCGTCGGTCCAGTTTGCGGCGGCCGATGCCGTGCTGCCGGCAAGTATGGTGGTAGGTGCGGCAAATGTGGCTGGTGGAGTGAACGGGTAATGAACCGTGCCAAGGTAGGAGAACGAACCGCTGATTTCCCCGACTGCGATGCCGGCGGTGCCGTAGATCAGCGTCGAAGGGGTCACGAGCCGTCCGAAACGGACGCGAAGCGAGCTGTCCCAGCTCTGCTTGACCGAGCCCGCGAACATCTCGGATCGATAATTGAGGCAGGGTCCGTCGAAACAGACGAAAGGCATATTTAAGTCGTAAGACGTTTCGCCCTTCTTCCACGACCAATCGGCCTCGACGCCGACCACATTCATCCCGAATTGCCAGCGGTATCCGATAAAGGGGCCGACGGTGTAGCTCAGCGGATGACCGCTGAACGCGAAAGGCGTTTCGGAGCAGCTCGCCCCGAACGGAAAATTGGCAGGGCAAACGTAAGCACCGGGCTCGACGAAGTTGTTGTTCACCGAGCTGACGCCGTTGGAACCGCCGACCTGACCGCCGCTCCAATTGGAACTCGCCGTTTGTTCCGGCGCCGACCGTGCCGGGCTCTTCGCGACCTGCATGTCCGCCGCCAAAGCCGGCTGCAAGACCATGATCGCCGATGCGAAGGCTATTCCAGCGATCCATGCCCTGTTCATGACCTCGTCCCCGATGGTCGATCAACCCAACATGCCGTCGACGTTAGGCCTGGCCTTTCAGGAGATCAAGAAACCGGCACTCCAGAGATCAAGAACCGGTACGGAAGGAGAGCTTTTTTCAAAGAGTGTTTCCCCCGTGCCACACGCGAGCGCGAAGGCGATTTGGATTTGCGACTTTCTTCATCAGCAATGAACGTCGCCGAGCGGACATTGATGATGCGCGGAGTATTGGTCGGGTTCTTCCGTGGCCCGTCCACGTCATTGCGAGGAGCGACGCGACGAAGCAATCCAGCTTGTTTACTTCGGCGCGATGGATTTGCTTCGCGGAGCGTGTCGGGCGCGCATTCGCGCGACCCGTTGGCTCGCAACGACGATCAGGAAGCATGGCGCTTCTTTACCCTCATCCTCCAAGGAAGGGTCGAAACGACAATTTAGGTCACCCATTCTGACTATCTTTTGGCATTGCGGTTTCGGCCATTTCTCGTCTAGAACGGCCCGGACGCTGCCTCCGGCAACCAACCGTCAATGGTTTTGGCCGAGGATCGGGCTTCCAAAGGGTCTGGCAATGCTGATTCGCAGCGAAATGTATCGGAGTTCAGGGGAGAGCGGCCGATGCCGTCCGTCCCCAGGCGATTCCGGCTGCGTCCCTGCCCACCCTGCTTCTTGGCGGGCTTCTGCTTCTTATCGGCCCCTGAGGGCCGTCTGGGCGTTTGCGCCTGGGCACTCAGGGGTTGCGCGAGATCACCAGACCCCTTCAGCGCTCAGACAAGCAGCGCACCACCTACAAGGAATTTTCGCAATGACCACCGTGAACAAGTCCGACAAGGACCGCGTCGTTATATTCGACACCACCTTGCGCGACGGCGAGCAATGCCCCGGCGCCACCATGACGCTTCGAGGAGAAGCTCGAGGTCGCCGAGATGCTCGACGACATGGGCGTCGATGTCATCGAGGCCGGCTTTCCCGATCACCTCCGAAGGCGATTTCCAGGCGGTCAGCGAGATCGCCCGGCGCTCCAAGAATGCCGTGATCGCCGGCCTGTCGCGGGCGCATCCGAAGGACATCGACCGCTGCGCCGAAGCGGTGAAGTTCGCCAGACGCGGCCGCGTCCACACCGTGATCGCGACCTCGCCGCTGCACATGCGGGTCAAGCTCAACATGACGCCGGAGCAGGTGATCGAAACCTCGATCGCCAACGTCACCCGCGCCCGCAACCAGATCGACGACGTCGAATGGTCGGCCGAGGACGGCACCCGCAGCGAGATGGATTTCCTGTGCCGCATCGTCGAGGCCGTGATCAAGGCCGGCGCCACCACGGTCAACATTCCCGACACCGTCGGCTACACCGTGCCCGAGGAATACACCCACTTCATGCGCACGCTGATCGAGCGGGTGCCGAACTCCGACAAGGCGGTGTTCTCGGTGCACTGCCACAACGATCTCGGCATGGCGGTGGCGAATTCGCTGGCCGGCATCGCCGGCGGCGCGCGGCAGATCGAATGCACCGTCAACGGCATCGGCGAGCGGGCCGGCAATGCCGCGCTCGAGGAAATCGTGATGGCGATCAATGTGCGCAACGACAAGTTTCCGTGGTGGAACAAGATCGACACCACGCATGCTGACGCGGGCCTCGAAGCTGGTCTCGGCGGCGACCTCGTTCCCGGTGCAGTACAACAAGGCGATCGTCGGCCGCAACGCGTTCGCCCATGAGAGCGGCATCCATCAGGACGGCGTGCTGAAGGATGCCTCGACCTACGAGATCATGCGGCCGGAGATGGTCGGCCTGAAGCAGTCGTCGCTGGTGCTCGGCAAGCATTCCGGCCGCCACGCCTTCGTGCACAAGCTGGAGGAGATGGGCTACAAGCTCGGCGCCAACCAGCTCGAAGACGCGTTCGTGCGGATGAAGGCGCTCGCCGACCGCAAGAAGGACATCTACGACGAGGACATCGAGGCGCTGGTCGATCAGGAGATCGCCGCCTCGCACGACCGCATCAAGCTGACCTCGCTGACGGTGATCGCGGGCACCCATGGGCCGCAGCGCGCCACCATGAAGCTCGACGTCGACGGCCAGATCAAGATCGAGGAAGCCGAAGGCAACGGCCCGGTCGATGCGGTGTTCAACTGCATCAAGGCGCTGGTGCCGCACGAGGCCAAGCTCGAGCTCTATCAGGTCCACGCCGTCACCGAAGGCACCGACGCGCAGGCCGAGGTGTCGGTGCGGCTCGCCCATGAGGGCCGGTCGATGACGGCGAGGGCGGCCGATCCGGATACGCTGGTGGCCTCGGCCAAGGCCTATCTCGGCGCGCTCAACAAGATCGTCATGAAGCGCCAGCGCGACGTCCCGGCGGCGGCGGCGAGCTGATCGTTGTCGATCGTCATTCCGGGGCGATGCCTTGCATCGTCCCGGAATGA
>CAVREL010000056.1:0-99683 GCA_963720105.1 uncultured Acidobacteriota bacterium
GTCGAACGTGGCCACCGCATGATGATCGGCGGCGAGAAAGACGTCGTCCAGCATCTCGATCCGATTTTTGCGCTCGCTCCGGAATCGGCGAATATCCGCGACGCCAGGACGGAGAAAGTCGACGGCACGGCTGAGCAAGGTCACCTGCATCGCGGGCCCAATGGCGGGGGCCACTTCGTCAAGATGGTCGACAACGGAATCGAGTATGGAATCATGGCGGCGGATGCGGAAGGACTGTTGCGTCGCGCTCGGCCAACGTCGGCAAGCAACAGCATGGTGCCGACGCTGAAACAACCCCGCTGCGCGACCCGGAAACACTACCAGTATGACTTCAATCTGCGGGACGTCGCGCAAGTATGGCGTCGCGGCAGCGTCATCGCATCATGGCTGCTGGACCTGACTGCAAACCGCCTCAATCAAGATCCGGCGCTTTCGAAGTTCGCAGGCGGTCTCCGATTCCGGCGAAGGCCGCTGGACGATCAAGCTGCAGAGATGAAGCGGTTCCCCCAGCATCATGTGCACAAGCTGGCCGCCGATGAGTGGAATACGTCCCACGATGGACGCCCCGATGCCCAGCCCCCAGTAGGCGTCCTGATCGAAGCGAAGCACCTGGCCCGTGAAGGCCATGCCCAGGGTCATCAGCAGCATGCACACGCCCAGAATCCAGGTCAATTCGCGCGGGAATTTATATGCGCCGAAGAGGAACACCTGGGCCATGTGAATCAGCACGATGGCCACCATGAAATTCGAGCCCCAGCCGTGCATGGCGCGCAGGAACCATCCCAGGGGTAGTTCGTGGTTCAGGGTCTGCAGAGAGGTCCAGGCATCGGCCGCCGTGGGCGTGTACACCAGCCCCAGCAGAATGCCGGTGATCACCTGCAACATCAGCAGCACGAAGCTGGCGCTGCCGAAGACGTACCACCAGCTCGCGGTGCGCGCAGGCACCGGGTGCAGCACGGCGTCCTTGATCGGGCCTTCGAGTTGTACGCGCCGCTCTACCCAATCGTAGAGGCGCTGGTACCAGGCCTGTCGGTACTGGGGCATGTTTCAATCCTCGTGACGAGCGCGGAAGGCTTGGGTTCTGCAGCGCCGGGGCAGGGCGTTGCGCTGGCGCGATTTCGCAGCGTGGGCAACTGGCCGGCATGGATCATCAGCTTGCCGTCTTCCACCTTGATCTCATACGTGAACAGGCCCCGCTCGGGCGGGCCGGACGCGCGGCTGCCGTCGGCGTAGTAAACCCCGCCGTGGCAGGGGCACATGAACAATTGCGATTCCGAGAACCACCGCACCGGGCAGCCCAGATGCGCGCAATTGATGGCGAACACCGTGTACTGGCCGGGCGCGGTGCATCGGACGTATGCCGGAACATTGGCGGTGTCGCCGTCCCAGGGATCTCGAAACGGGTTGCGGAACGTGACCAGCGTAGTCTCGCCGGGTTTGAAATCGCCCACATTTCCCAGCGAAACCCAATCGAGATAGTCCTTGCGGCGGATCACCGGACCGAGCACATACGCCACCACCGGCGTGGCCAAAGCGAGCGTCACCAGCGCATTCAAGGCGATGCCCACGTTCATCAGAAACGTGCGCCGCGACATGCGTTCCTTCTCCAGGATCTGCTCCTGTTGATCGGGGCTGGGCGGCGGAAGTTTTTCGTCCATAGGATCTCTCCTGGGCTCGCGTGCCGGTCAGGGCTTATTGGCTTTCGCGGGCCGGCTGCCGGCCATGGCTTGGGGCTGCGCTTCACCCGGCAACTTCGAAGTGGGCTGCGCATTCGGATACGGCTGACCCGGCGTTGCAGGCCTTTGGGCAATCAGCCACGCGCTCACGTTGGTAATCTCGTCGTCGGTCATGGCGCGGCCGGCGATATGGTTGCGCCAGTCGGGCTCTCCCAGGTCCGGCCGCCCGGCGATGATCGTGGTGCGCACCGTCTGTTCGTTGATCAGCGCCAGGAACGATCCGTCCAGGATCGAGCCCGCGCTGCCCCCATGCTGCGCGTCATTGCCGTGGCACTGCGCGCAGGCGGCGGCGTACACTTCCTGCCCTTTGCCTGGATCGCCGGGATGCGTCGCCTTGTAGGGCGGTGGATCCGCGCCGGCCAGCGCGCCGTCCTTCTTCCACCGCGAACGCATGCCCTGCACAAGCGCATCGATCTGCGCGTCCGTCAGCGGCCCTCCGGCCTTCGCGCTGAAGGCCGGCATCAGCGTTCCCTTCTCGCCGTTGGCGATCACGTCGCGCATCGATACATCGTCAATCAGCGCCTCGTATTCCGGATTGGCGAGATTGGTGGCCGCACCGCGGTCGCCGTTCTTGCCGTGACAGCCGGCGCAATTCTCCCCGTACAACGTGTCGAACGAGCGAACCGCGTCCGGCCGCGGCACTTCCGGACCGGGCTGAGGACGGCCGGGCATATCGCAGCCGGCGAGAAGCGTGATCGCGAAACCCGCCAGGCCCGCAAAGATGGGCTGCGCTCTCATGGCCGCGGCTCCTCGTGGTCCGTACCACCTTCATGATGTTCAGGCATGATGCCGGGCGTTTCCACGCCCAGCCGCACCGAGAGCGGCACCTGCTCGAGCTGTTGAATGTGGCCCAGCTTAACCACGGTGTAGCCCGCCACCAGTCCGAAAACCACTTGCGAGGCCGCGAAGGACCACCAGTCGATATGATCGGCCAGGTATGGATTGACGATGCCGAGAATGCTGTGCAGAAGCCCGGTCCAGATGGCCGGAGCGATGATGCCGCCCAGCAGCATGGGCCGCCGCGGCCACATGGGCAGCATGGCGCCGTACAGCAGTCCCACCAGCAGCGTCACCGCGCCTTGGATGAGGTTGGCGGTAATGAACGCCGCCAGGTGGAAGTGGCGCAGTTCTTCGGGCGACGGGTTGAGCCACTTGCCCACTCCCGCGCCGCCCAGCAGGTTCACCACGTACCAGATGCTGTGGTAGCGGATGATGCCATAGATCTCCGCCGGGATCACCATGGCGATGCCGCCGGCGATGCCGCCCTTGATGGCGCTGCTGTACGAAAACGTGTGCAGCGGCAATTGCGCCCGGTGGGTCTCGTCCACCTCGATGCGCGCCACCTTTTCCGCCGGCGTCAGAAGGGTGACGAACTCCTCTTCCACCGCGACGTCCTCGTGCGCCTCGTGCGGAAGCACGTTGCGAAACCACCCCACCACCGAGATGACGAACAGAAAGAGCCCAAGCACTCCGAGAGCGGCGTTGGTGACCAGCGCCGCGGAAATGAGTATCACTCCCAGGGCCAGCAGGAATGGCCACGCGGTGGGCGCCGGCAGGTGCACGGTCCCCAGCCGGGTTTCCCCAGGTCGGCTTTCGGCAAGCATTGGATCCCGCGGTTCCATCATCGTCCTATGACGTACACAACCGTGAAAACAACCACCCACACGGCATCCACAAAATGCCAGTACATGGCCAGCACCTTGACGCGTTCGGCGTGCTGGGGATGAACTTTTCGCCCCACCGCCAGGATCAGCACCACGAACATCATGATCAGACCCACGATTACGTGCGACGCGTGCAGCCCCACCAGCGAGTAGAACGTGGTGCCGAACAAATTGGTATGAATGGTCAGATGATCGTGGACGATCAGCTTGTACCACTCGTTCGCCGTATCACCCAGGAAGATGAGCCCCAGCAGCATGGTGAAGGCCCACCATCCTGTAAAGACCGCCATTTTGCCGTGCTCGATGGCGCGCTCGGCCAGCATGATGAAGATGCTGCTGGAGAGCAGGCAAACGGTGCCGAACCACGGAATCTCCAGCACTTCCCGCGGCGTGGGTCCGCCCACATCGCGGCCGATGTAGTAAAGATAGGCGGTCACGAAGATGGTGAAGATGGCCGACTCCGCGATGATCAGGCAGGCCATCGCCATCATCCCGCGCGAGGGCAGCCGCCACTCCTGGTTCCCAGCGTGTTCAATCGGAATCGTGCTCATCAGGCCTGTCAAAATCCTCTCTGCCCGGGGTCCCCGCTGACAGGTCTTCGTCAGCGGGGTGGATGTCTACTCGAAGGCGGAATCGGGATCTTCAGGATGCTTCAGGTCCCACAACGGCCGCCGGCTGGCCACCACCGGCTCGGTGGCGAAGTTGTAAGCCGGCGGCGGAGACGGAATGGACCACTCCAGCGTCCACGCATCCCACGGGTCAGCGCCGGCCTCTTCGCCGCGGAAATACGAGTGCACCATGTTGTACACAAAGATGAGAACCCCAATGGCCTGGATCAAGCCGCCGACCGAAATAATCTGGTTCATCAGCGTCCAGCCCCGGTCGGGCTCGTAGGTGTAAATCTGGCGCGGCATGCCCAGCAGGCCCGGAAAGTGCATCACGTCGAACGTCAGATGAAACCCGATCACAAACAGCCAGAAGTGCCACTTGCCCAACCGGTCATCGAGCATGCGGCCGGTCATCTTCGGGAACCAGTAATAGAACGCGGCGAAGATCATGAACACGATGGCGCCCACCAGCACGTAATGGAAATGAGCAACCACAAAATAGGAATTGTGCAGTTGCCAGTTCCACGGCGAGATGGCAAGCATGATCCCCGTCAGCCCCGAAATCACAAATTGAAACAGGAACGCGATCGAGAACAGCATCGGGACTTCGAACCGGATCTTGCCGCCCCAGATGGTCGCCAGCCAGTTGAACGTCTTGATCCCGGTGGGAACGGAGATCACCATCGTCGAGAGCGTGAAGAAGGCATTGCCGAACGACGTCATGCCGATGGTGAACATGTGATGCGCCCACACCCCCGTGCTGACAAACGCGATGCCCACCGAGGCGGCGGCCATGGCCGGGTAGCCGAAGATGGCTTTGCGCGAGAACACCGGAATGATCTCGTTGGCGAAGGCGAACGCCGGCAGCACCAGCACGTACACCTCCGGATGCCCGAAGATCCAGAAGAAGTGCGCCCACAGGATGGCCGAGCCGCCCGCCTGGGTGTCAAAGAAGTGCCCGCCCAGGTAGCGGTCAATCAACAGCATGGCCTGGGCGGCGGTGAGCGGGCTGATGGTGATCAGGATCAGAAAAGATACCGTGGCATAGAGCCACGCCAGCAGCGGCATGCGTAACAGCGTCATCCCCTTGCAGCGCATGCAAAAAATCGTGGCGATGATATTGATGCCCGTGCCAATGGTGCCGATGCCGCTGGCCAGAATGGCCACCGCCCAGTAATCGGTAGCGTGTCCCGGCGAGAAAGCCTTCTCCGTCAGCGGCGCATAGGCAAACCAGGCCACGTCGGGCGCCGAACCGGTGCCTGACAACCCCACCCCGCCGATGAAGCTGTAATAGAGCAGCAGCCCCCCGAATGCCGCAATCCAGAAGCTGAACGCATTGAGGCGCGGGAAGGCCATGTCGCGCGCCCCGATCATCAGCGGCACAAGATAGTTGCCGAACCCCAGCAGGATCATCATGCCCACCAGGAAGACCATCGAGGTGCCGTGCATGGTGAACAGCCGGTTGAACGTAGCCGGGCTGACGAATGTATTGTGGGGAAAGAAAAGTTGGGCGCGGATCAGCAGGGCCTCGATCCCCGCCACCACCAGAAAAATCAGCCCGTATCCGATGTACATCATGCCGAGTTTCTTGTGATCGACGGTGACGATCCAGCTGTGGACCAGCTCCAGGTACGTTCCGCGCGTCGCCTGCGGACGGGTGCGGTCGAGGCCCGCTTCAATTCCTCCGGCGATCCCAATGCCCGGCGTATCAGTTCCCATCGTTCGGCTCCGGTCTACTTCAAGGTCAGCAGATAAGCGGTGATCTGCGCATCCTGCCGGTCGGTCAAGTGCATGGCGGGCATCAGCGAGCCCGGCTTGAACGTGCTCGGATCGTCAATCCAGGCTTTCAGGTTTTCGGGCGTATTGGGCATCGCGCCCGCCGCCAGTGTCCCGCGGCTCATCAGGTGCGTCAAATCGGGACCGTAGCGCCCGTTGGCCACCGTGCCCGCGACCGTGTGGCAATTGATGCAGGCCTGCTGCTCAAAGACCAGCTGCCCGTCGTGGGCGTTGATCCCCTGTGCAGCGCCCGCGGCCTGCGTGTTCCCCGCAATCTCGCTCTGCGCCTTCTGCTGGTTCGCGATCCACTGCTGAAACTGCTCGGGCGTGTCGACGTACACCCGCAGCAGCATCTTGGCGTGTTGCAGGCCGCAGAACTGCGCGCACTGCCCGAGATACAAACCGGTCTTCAGCGGATCGATCCACATCTCGTTCACGCGGTTGGGCAGCAGGTCGGTCTTGCCGGCAAGCTGCGGCACCCAGAAGCTGTGAATCACGTCAGCCGACGTCAGCTTCATGAAAGTGGGGCGCGGCGACTCTGCGCTGCTCACCGGCACATGCATCTCGTTGGCCGCCACCACGTTGTATTGCGGGTAACGAAATTCCCACCAGAATTGGTGGCCCACCACGGTCACATCGAGAGCCGAAGCCGGCTTGCGCGCATCCTGCACCGAAAACAGCACCCGCGCCGTGCCCAGAAATAGAGTCACCACGATCAAAACCGGAATAATGGTCCAGGCGAGCTCGATTTGCACGCTGCCGAACACCTGCGGCGGCTCGGTGTTTTCACCCGCTCGCGACCGAAAGCGCACCAGGGCATAGGTCAGCAGCCCCCCGACGCCAACCAGGATCAGCCCACAAATCACCAGCACGAACATCGACAGGTCGCTCACTTCTTGGGCCGGCGTCGACGGTCCGCCAAAAATAGAGGTCGATGGAGTCGCAGACCATGCGGCGCAGCAATTCACCATTCCTGCTGCTGCCACGAGATCACGGAGGAGCACTCGCGTTTTCACTTGGACCGCTTTCCAGTCTTTGGTTTTTGAAAACAGGGCCGGGTGAAATCGGTTCGATGGCTTCGCGCCGACCGGGGCTTGTCCACGGCAAGACGAGTGTACTCACAGGCCTGCCACGGTCGCAAGGGATTCGCTTTCCAAGCCATCGCAGCTTAGGATGCTGCTGCCCGCCTGCGGTTTCGCGAAAGGAAATCCGTAATGCCGGCCAGCCCTCAGGGGATGGCGATCAACAGCCCCCCATTAATGCCGACCGATCGCTCATGGCCTCGTCCGAAGCTGTAGTCAAATCCCGGCTCGACGTACAATCCATAGCGGTGTTTGCGCGACGGCCAGTACATGAAATCCAGGGCGGCCTCGCCGCCCAGCGAGTTGGTCGTCGTGCCCCGCTGGCTGGTGTGAATCCATTCCGGTCCCAACCCGGCCATGAATTCCGCCTTGCGCGAAAGCTCCCACGGCTTCTTGAACAGCAGGTCAATATCAAGCTCGCGCGAGTGAGCCGCGAACAGCGGAGTCACCCCCGCTTCCAGTTCCAGCCAATGCTCCACGGGCGTAAACTCTACCGCGACCGTGGGACCAAAGCTGGATCCACCCTCGGTGATGCTCCAGCCGGCTGCGCCTCCCAACTCGAGAATGGCGGCCGGTTCCTTGTCCGCCGACTGCGCTAGCGCCGAACCCAGGCAAAGAAGCAGGGCCGGCGGAACAATGAATCCCCTCAAAGCGCCGCCGGTCTTCATTCGAACCCTCTCCGAACCGGGGCCGTTGACTTCGGACCCGCGGCGCTTTCAGCCGCGGGCCCGGGAACTTGATCCGGATTCCTGGAGGAAGCCGGCTGCTTCTCCACCAGCGGCACCCAGAAGCGGAAAATGGTTCCCCGCCCGGGCTGGCTGGCCACCTCGATCTGGCCGCCATGGGCCGCCAGGATGGCGCGCGCAATGGGCAGTCCCATACCGGTGCCCTTGCCGCGCCCCGCACTCTTCTTGCCGCGATAAAACTTCTCGAAGATCAAGGGGAGATCGGAAGCATCGATGCCGGGGCCGTCGTCCTCCACGCTGAACTCCAGGCGGCCTTCGCGCCGCCCGCTGGTGAGACTGATGCGGCTTCCGGGAGGCGTGTAACGCGCCGCGTTCTCCACCAGGTGCCGGAACACCCGGCCCAGCAGGTGCGGATCGAACCAGGCGGGCGAATCCGGCGGTTCCACCGAAATGACCACCTTGTGCTTTGCCAGGATGGCCTCCGACTCCTCCACCACGTGATCCAGCAGCATCCGGGTGTGCTGCGGCACAGGGCGGATCTGAACCACATTGGCATCGATCTCCGCCATTTCCACCGCCTCGCCAATCAGCTTGTCGAGGCGTGCGCTCTCTTCATCCACCAGAGCGGCGAGATCGCGGCGGCCGGCCTCGTCCAGCCCCTCCGACTGCACCAGCGTAGTGGCGGCGGCGCGAATCGAGGTCAGCGGAGTTCGCAACTCGTGGGTCAGAGAATCGATCAGCGCCGCCCGCAGCCGCTCGCCCTCGCGCACCGCCTCTACCCGGGTGAAGGTCTCAATCGCCAGCGAGCGGGTGAGCGCAATCGCCACCTGGGCGCCGACCGCCGTGGCCACCTCCCGTGACAGGGTATCGGGCTTCCAGGCCAGCGCGCCGATCGGCTTCAGCCCCATCATCAGGGCCAGGCACGAGAATTGCCCCCGGCCGGCAAGCGTAGTGCTGTGCCCTTGCGTCAGCGCGCGCATTTGCGCCTGCACGCTGGCCGGCGCCTCGGGAATGGACGCATAGAATTGGTCCTCATCGCGCACGTAGAGGATCGCGGCTTCCAGTGCGAAGCTGCGCTCGATCAGCCGGGGCAGGTCGCGCACCAGCCGCCCCGCATCCTCATGAAACATCATTTCCTGGCTCAGGGTGTAGAGCCGCTCCACGTCCTCCCGCCGCTGTTCGGCGTTGCGCGTCTGACTGCGGGCCCGCTCCGCAAGCCGGCCCACAACCACGCAGCTCACCGCGAAGGAAAGCATCTCCACCCACTCCTGCGGTCCGGCCAGCCGGAACGTGTGCACCGGCGGAAGAAAAAAAAAGTCGAACGAGAACGCGCACAGAAGAGCCACGTACAGCGAGAGACGAATGCCGGCTCGGGCGGCGAACCAAACCACCATGGCCAGAAAGACAAGCCCCGCGGCCGTCTCGTTCGCGCGGGCCAGGGCAAGCAAAAACGTGACCAGCGCCACGCCCAGCGTCGCCATCAGCCCGTGAACGATCTGCTGCCCGTTGATCTTACTCACCATCTCTCGCACTGCTCTTCCATCGCTTTCCTACTGTGCATGATAGCCGCGAGGCCCGATAATGTAATCTTCCCCGGAGAGAAGGACTTGGGATGGCAGGCAGGATTCTGGTCATCGACGATGAGCCGCAAATCACGCGCGCCCTGCGCGCCGCGCTTTCCGCGCAGGCCTTTGACGTCCGCACCGCCAACGATCCCGAGGAGGGCCTGGTGGTTTTCCGGGAGTGGGCGCCGGACCTGGTGATCACTGACCTGATGATGCCCGGGATCAGCGGCGTCGACGTGTGCCGCGCGATCCGCTCCCAGGGATCGACGCCGGTGCTGGTGCTTTCGGTGCGCGATCACGAACGGTCGAAGGTGGAAGCGCTCGACGCCGGCGCCGACGACTACGTCACCAAGCCCTTCAGCATCCAGGAGCTGATGGCCCGCGTACGGGCCCATTTGCGCCGCGCCCCCGAACGGGCTACCGCTGCCATTGAGGCCGGCGATTTCGTGATCGATGCCACCGCCCACACCGTCACCGTGCAGGGCAAGCCCGTTCACCTGACCCCCAAGGAATTCGACCTCCTGCTGCACCTGGCGCGCAACGCGGGCAAGGTCATGACCCATCGCGCGCTGCTGACCTCCGTGTGGGGCGGCCAGTCCGCCCACCAGCCCGAGTACCTGCGCGTCTTTGTCGGCCAGTTGCGCAAGAAGCTGGAAAACGAAACCGGACGCCAGTACATCCAGACCGAGCCGTGGGTGGGATATCGCTTCGTTCCCGAAGGCTGGGTCGGCAACGCCCAATAAGCGAGAACTGAATCTTCGGGCTGACTTGCTGACTCGCTACGTCGCGAAGCGACGCTAACTTGCTGACTCGCTCCGTCGCGAAGCGACGCTAACTTGCTGTTTTTTGTCTTGAAAAACCCGCGTCCAAGATGCCCGGAAGTCTATGCGCTTAGTTCTCACGCACACAAGCCTCAAACCGCATCTTTATGTTTTCTTTATGTATTCCTTCCGATAGTCAAACGGTTAAGCAATCACACTCATCCCTGAGCGCAAGGTGCCGGGAGGGGCTCTGTGTGGGCCTTCGGCACCATTCGGCTTCCCCGAAAACTGCGCCTGGATTGCGAGTTGGTGCCATGCAGGATTTGACGATGCTTTTCTTCACAGCGGTGTTCTTCGCCATCGCCTTCCTCTATGTGAAGGCGTGCCAGAAACTGAGGTAAGCCATGGATCTTATTACTGCGGTTGCTCTCATTCTTTCCATTCTGTTGCTGGGTTACCTGACAGTTTCGCTGCTTTATCCGGAGAAATTCTGACATGTCAGCCAATGGCTGGTTGCAGTTTGCTGTATTCAGCATCATTCTGCTCGCGGTCACGCGCCCGGTGGGACTGTATCTGGCGCGCGTGCTCGAAGGGCAGCGCACCTGGCTCGATCCCCTGCTGCGGCCCGTCGAGCGCCTCATCTACAAGCTGGCCGGCATCCGCGCCGACAAGGAGATGAACTGGCGCGAATACGCCTTTGCCCTGCTGGGATTCTCCGCCGTGAGCCTGGTGCTTACCTATGTCATCGAGCGGGCCCAGGCCGTGCTGCCATGGAACCCTCAGCACCTGGCGGGCGTTGCGCCGGACCTGGCCTGGAACACCGCTGCCAGTTTCACCACCAACACCAACTGGCAGTTCTACACCCCCGAGTCGACCATGAGCTATCTCACCGAGATGGCGGGCCTGGCGACGCATAACTTCTTTTCCGCGGCGGTCGGTATCGTGGTGGCGGTGGCCATCATTCGCGGCATCAAGCGCACCACCTCGTTCACCATCGGCAACTTCTGGGTCGATACCACGCGCACGCTGCTTTACGTGCTGTTGCCGGCCAGCATCATTTATGCACTGCTGCTGGTGGCCCAGGGCGTGCCGCAGAACCTGCATGCCTACACCGCGGCGCACACCGTCGAGGGCCAGACGCAGACCATCGGACAGGGGCCGGTCGCCTCGCAGGAAGCCATCAAGATGCTGGGCACCAACGGCGGCGGATTCTTCAACGCCAACAGCGCCCATCCCTTCGAAAACCCGACACCGTTTTCCAACTTCCTGCAGATCATTTCCATCTTCATCATTCCCGCCGGGCTGACCTACACACTGGGCCGCATGACCGGCTCCCCCGGACACGGCTGGGCGGTGTTTGCGGCCATGTACATCCTGTTTGCGGCGGGGTTCGTGACCGCGTACTGGGCCGAGTCGCACCCCCATCCGCTGATTCACGACGCCGTCCAAACGCGCACCCTAACCGCGCCGGGCGGCAACATGGAAGGCAAGGAAGTGCGCAACGGGATTGCCGAAAGCGCGCTCTTCGCCACCGTCACCACCGACGCCAGCTGCGGCGCCGTCAACGGCATGCACGACAGCTTTACCCCGCTGGGCGGCCTGGTTCCGCTCACCAACATCATGCTCGGCGAGGTGATCTTTGGCGGGGTCGGCTCCGGACTCTACGGCATGTTGATCTTCGTCGTCCAGGCGGTTTTCATCGCCGGGCTCATGGTCGGCCGCACGCCCGAATACCTGGGCAAGAAGATCGAAGCCTACGACGTGAAGATGGCCATGCTTTACGTGCTCATCTTTCCCCTCATCATCCTGTCGCTCACCGCGATCTTCGTGCTTTCGCCCAACGTCGGGCTGGCCACGACGAACAATCCCGGGCCACACGGGTTCTCCGAAGTTCTGTATGCGTTCACGTCCGGCGCGGGCAATAACGGCTCGGCCTTCGCGGGCCTGGGGCCGAACTGGCAGTACAACGTCGCGATGGGCTGGGACATGCTCATCGGACGCTTCCTGATGATGCTTCCGGTGCTGGCCCTGGCCGGCAACCTGGCGCAGAAGAAGAGCATTCCGCCCTCCCCGGGAACGTTCCCGGTGAACACGCCGCTGTTCACAGTATTGCTGGTCGGCGTGGTCCTGATCCTTGGCGCGCTCACATTCTTCCCGGCGCTGAGCCTGGGCCCGATTCTCGAGCACCTGCTGCTGAAAGCCGGTCAGCTCTTCTGAATTCGAGTTGCTTTGTAACAGGGCACGACTTTAGTCGTGCCGAAGAGGACCAGGAACGATAGCGGGCTTTAGCCCCTGAGGGGCGCTCCCCAGGGCGAGAAAAAAGAAAACCATGGCAAAAAAGACAAATCTTTGGAATTCGCAAATCGTGGGTCAGGCGCTGATTGATTCGGTGCGCAAGCTGAGTCCGCGCTGGATGATCAAGAACCCCGTGATGTTCGTGGTCGAAGTGGGCAGCGTGCTCACGTCGGCGCTGCTCATCGACAACACCGTGCATCACCGCCCCGGCTTCGGCTTCAACCTGCAGATCACGCTGTGGCTGTGGTTCACCGTGCTGTTCGCCAACTTCGCCGAAGCCATGGCCGAGGGCCGCGGCAAGGCGCAGGCCGACACGCTGCGCAAAGCCAAGGGCGAGACCATGGCCAGGCGCTACACAGCTTCGGGCGGATTCGAAGAAGTTGCCAGCGGCCAGTTGCGCGCGGGCGACATCATCTACGTCCAAGCCGGCCACTACATTGCGGGCGACGGCGAAGTGATCGAAGGCGTGGCTTCGGTGGATGAGTCGGCGATTACCGGCGAGTCGGCGCCCGTGATTCGCGAGGCCGGCGGCGATCGCTCCGCGGTGACCGGCGGCACCAAGGTCCTGTCCGACTGGATCAAGGTGCGCATCACCTCCAATCCCGGCGAGACCTTCCTCGACCGCATGATCGCGCTGGTCGAAGGCGCTACGCGCCAGAAGACCCCCAACGAAATCGCGCTCAGCATTCTGCTTTCCGGATTGACCATCGTCTTTCTGCTGGCAGTCGTCACGCTGCAGCCATTCGCGATGTACTCCAAAGCCCCGCAGACCGTGTTTGTGCTCGTCTCGCTGCTGGTCTGCCTGATCCCCACCACCATCGGCGGGCTGCTCTCAGCCATCGGCATCGCCGGCATGGACCGCCTGGTGCAGTACAACGTTCTGGCCATGAGCGGGCGCGCCGTGGAAGCCGCGGGCGACGTGAACACGCTGCTGCTCGACAAGACCGGCACCATCACCCTGGGCAATCGCCAGGCCACCGAGTTCATCCCCGCGCCCGACGTGACCGCCGAACGCCTGGCCGACGCGGCGCAGCTCGCGTCGCTATCCGACGAAACTCCAGAAGGCCGTTCCATCGTGGTGCTCGCCAAGACGAAGTACAACCTCCGCGGGCGCGACCTGAGCGGCATTCATGCCGACTTTGTCCCCTTCACCGCCCAAACCCGCATGAGCGGCGTGAACCTGCCCGGCGTGCGCATCCGCAAGGGCTCGGTGGACGCGATTGCGCGCTTCCTCGAGGACCAGGGCTCGACGCTGCCCAAGAGAGTGCGCGACAGTGTGGAGGAAATCGCCCGCCAGGGTGGCACCCCCCTGGTGGTGGCGGAGAATTCCACCGCGCTGGGCGTCATCTATCTCAAGGACATCGTGAAGGGCGGACTGAAAGACCGGCTCGCCCGTCTGCGGGCCATGGGCATTCGCACCATCATGATCACCGGCGACAATCCGCTCACCGCCGCAGTCATCGCGCGCGAAGCGGGCGTGGACGATTTTCTTGCCGAAGCCAAGCCCAAGGACAAGATGGACCTGATCAGGCGCGAGCAGTCGAAAGGCAAGCTGGTGGCCATGACCGGCGACGGCACCAACGACGCGCCGGCGCTGGCGCAGGCCGATGTGGGAGTTGCCATGAATTCCGGCACCCAGGCCGCCAAGGAAGCCGGCAACATGGTGGACCTGGATTCCAATCCCACCAAGCTGATCGAGATTGTGGAGATCGGCAAGCAGTTGCTGATGACCCGCGGCGCGCTGACCACCTTTTCCATCGCCAACGACGTGGCGAAATACTTCGCCATCATTCCGGCCATGTTTGCCGGCGCATTTCCCGTCTTGAATGCGCTCAACATCATGTATCTGCATTCTCCGCAGTCGGCGATTCTGTCGGCCGTCATTTTCAACGCGATCATCATCATCGCACTCATCCCGCTGGCCCTGAAGGGCGTGAAATACGAACCCAAAGCAGCCGAAGCGCTGCTCCGCCAGAACCTGCTGGTGTATGGAGTGGGCGGCGTCATCGTTCCCTTCATCGGCATCAAGGCAATCGACATGATGCTCGTCGCCATGCACCTGGGATGAATCAGGAGCCTGATGGAGAAATGGAACCCGCTAACTTGCTAACTCGCTAACTCGCTAACTCGCTAACTCGCTAACTCGCTAAAAAGGAATAAATCTTCCGTGCCCCATCTTCGCGCCTTCTTTCTGGCGCGAAGGTGGGAGACCACGAAGGCCGGCCAGAAGTTTCATCCTCCACGGGTCGAATCAAGGAGACACACAGTGCATTCCGTATCCACAACTCCGGCACACACCACCGTCCAGGCACTCCCCGTCCGGCATTCGGTCTTGAGGACATCGATTCTCTTTACCGCGATCACCACCTTGCTGTTCGGCATTGGCTATCCGCTGGTGGTCACGCTGCTGGCAGGTGCATTATTCCCGCACAAGGCGGCGGGCAGCCTGATTCTGAAGGACGGGCAGGTCATCGGGTCGAAGCTGATCGCGCAGAGCTTCACATCGGACCGCTATTTTCATCCCCGCCCCTCTGCGGCCGGCAACGGCTACGATGCAACCTCGTCGGGCGGATCGAATCTGGCGCAGACCAACGCCAAGCTGGTGCAGCGCATCCAGGGCGATATCGACAAGCTGGCTGCCGCCAATCCGGGCAAGCCGGTGCCCATCGACCTGGTGACCACGTCGGGCTCCGGTCTCGATCCGGACATCACCCCGGATGCGGCCTTTTTTCAAGTGTCGCGTGTGGCCCGCGCGCGCGGCATCAGCCAGGACCGCGTGCGCGTGGTGATTGAGAAGCACATCACCGGCCGCCAGCTTGGCTTCCTCGGCGAGCCGCGCGTGAATGTGCTGGAACTGAACCTGGATCTTGACAATCTCGGTATCGTCGGCGACTCGACGGCGAAATAAACCGGGCTCCGAGAAGGGATAACTTCCGCTCTGGCTGACCTTCCCCCAATCAAGATTGGCCACCCGCTCCGTATCATCACTGCGCTGTCATCCTGAGCCGCAGGCGAAGGATCTGCGGTTGCTTTTCGGGAGAGTGTCCTGACCCTGAAGTTCGCATCCAAAAAAATGCTGTCATTCTGAGCGGAGTTTGGCGCGTTTTACGCGCCAGACGCAGTCGAAGGACCTGCTATTCGGGCTCGAATTATCCAACGAACATTGGGGACACCACACGAGACCTGCCCGCCCTTCCGAATGGGTGGCAGTTTTCCGCGATCCGATCTCAACGCAGACGAGGCGAGCAATCTACTTTGACGATTCGCACGGTGTAGCAATGATATGCATCGCTACCGAAACCAGACCAGGAGTGCAGTTCAGCGGCGAACCACCAACTGAAGAAGATCATGAATGATGATCCCAGAATCGTGGAGAAGTTTTCCATTCCAACGAAAGCAACCACAGATCCTTCGCTCCGCTCAGGATGACAAACGCGTTCTAATCCCTACTCCCTGCCTTTCGGCATCCATATCCGAAATTCCTTGCTCACATGCATCAGGCTCATCAGGTAGAGCATGCCGTCGTAATACCGGTTCTGCCCTGACGGAACAGGCATATTCCAAAGCGCCTCCGTGAATTTCTTCGCCAGTGCAGTATCGGTTGCGGCCAGCCCCGCCGCCGCATTCGTCCCCACCAGTCCAGCAGGATGATCCTCATGCGTGAGCCCCGGCGTCGCCCCCATATCCTTGCCATCCAGCGAATACACCGGGCCGTATTTGTCGATGCCCTGCGACTCAAAGAAATGCTGGATGCGATCGCTCAGTTGCTGCTCGGCCGGCGCCTTGCGCCACCACGACCAATCGACCGACCAGTTGCTCGCCGTCCGCCATGCGTCATACCCGAATTCGCCCGATTGCGGAAACCGGTTGGCGTGCGGGGTGCCGTCGAAATTCGCATAGCTCGGCGCCAGGCCGGTCTTCGGATTCGTGGCCTTCACAAAAAACGCGCGGCTGGTCTCCGCGGCGCGAAGCCACAAGTCGTGATCCTCTTTGGGTCCCCACCGCGCCCACAGCTCATAAAACGCGGGGAGATGATACGAAGGATCGGTGAACGGCTGCGGCATCACCTCGGGCACGAACAGAATTTCCGGCGGATCGGGATTTACCATCGGGCCCACGGTGTGCTGCTGCCCGCTCTTCCCGGGCGCCGAGATCACTTCCCGGTGCACCATCGCGCTCAGCAGCTTGTTGGCTTCGGCGTGATAGTCATAGATCCCCTTGCCCTCGCCCCAGCGGTTCGAGGCAAACAGCAGCGCCATGGAAAAGTACGATTCGCCGTCCGGCGCCGCGCCCTCCGAGTTATGCGTCCCATCCGTCTTGCACGACCAGGCAAAGAACTGGTAACTCGGCGCCTTGGGGTCGGAGATGTACATGTATGTCTTGGCCCAGTTCCAGATGGCGTCGAATTCCGCTTTCTTATCGAGCTGGACGGCGATCATCATGCCGTACGACATGCCCTCGGTGCGCACGTCGTGATTGGCCCAGTCGGTGATGTACATCAGCGGCCCATTGCCATTGCTGCCCGCCGCGAACGCGATGGCCTGGGTTTGCGGATCGCCGTGAAACAGTTGCTGGTACGCGGCCTCGATCTTGGCCAGGACCTCGCGTTGCGGATGGCCGTCTTCAGCGAACAGGTTGCGGTATTTGCCGGTAGCGTAGGCGCCCGAGCCGTCGCCGGGTTGAGCTTCTACCACGATGGCGAAGAAAGCGGCGCACAGCGCTGCTGAAATCGGAAACTTCTTCCTGGCAAAGACGGCCACGAGCACACCCCGCATGTGAAGCGATTTACTATGCGTCCCGCAGTATCGCGCCCCGAGCCGGCGTATGGCAACTTCGCTAGAAGATCCATCCACTCCGCGTAAGACGAATCGGGTTTAGACATTGACGGGCGCGGGAGAAAGCGCGTTGATCAGGTCGCGAATCTCCAACAGAACTTCGTCCGGGCGCGAGGCAGCCAGGGGATACTTGAGCACGCCCTGCGGCGTGAACAGCGCGCCCCGCTTGGCGTTGCGCGCCACCAGCCGCATCAGGTGCTGCGGGTCGATGGCCGCGTTCTCCGCGAATCGGATTTGCAATTCGCCGCGCTTGCGATCGATCTGCGCGATGCCGATGCGCTCGCATTCCAGGCGCAGCGACGCCGCTTCAAGCAGGTAAACGGTCGAATCCGGCAGCGGGCCGTAGCGGTCTTCCATCTCCGCGCGCAGGTCGGCGATAGCCTTCTCGCTCTGCGCGCCGGCGATCTTCTTGTAGAGGCGCAGGCGTTGATTCTCTTCGGGGACGTAGCCCTCGTCGATGCGCAGCGCGATGCCCAGATTGAGTTGCGTGGTCGGGCGCTCCTCGGCGCTCTCGCCTTTCATCTCCTTTACGGCCTGTTCCAGCATCGAGGTGTAGAGTTCGAAGCCGACCGCTTCAATGTGGCCGCTCTGCTCGCCGCCCAGCATGTTGCCGGCGCCGCGCAGTTCCAGATCGAGCGCCGCAATTTTGAATCCCGCCCCGAGGTCGGAGAACTCCTTGAGCGCAGCCAGGCGCCGGCGCGCGATTTCGTTCAGCTCCTTCTCGTTGGGAATAAGAAGGTACGCGTAGGCCCGGCGATTGGAGCGGCCCACTCGCCCGCGCAGCTGGTATAGCTCGCTCAGCCCGTGACGGTCGGCGCGATTGATGAGGATGGTGTTGGCCAGCGGAATGTCGAGCCCGTTTTCGATGATGGTGGTGGCCACCAGCACGTCGTACTCACCGTTCATGAAGGCTAGCATGACGCGTTCCAGCTCAGTTTCGGCCATCTGGCCGTGACCCACAATGACGCGGGCCGCGGGAATCAGTTCCTGGATGCGCGACGCGATTTCGTAAATGGATTCGACGCGGTTGTGGACGAAGAAGACCTGGCCGCCGCGCTCCAGTTCCAGTTCGATCGCCGAGCGCACGATCTTCTCGTCGAACTTCGCCACCACCGTTTGAATCGCCATGCGGTCCTTGGGCGGCGTTTCGATCACGCTCATGTCGCGCAGCCCCACCAGCGACATGTGCAGCGTGCGCGGAATCGGCGTGGCGCTCATGGCCAGCACGTCGATTTGCTTGCGCAGCTGCTTCAGCCGCTCCTTGTGGCGCACGCCAAAACGCTGCTCTTCATCAACCACCAGCAGGCCCAGGTCCTGGAACTTGATGTCTTTCGATAGCAGCCGGTGCGTGCCGATGAGGATATCGACCTTGCCGGTCTCCACCTTTTCCACGATCTGTTTCTGCTCCTTCGGCGTGCGGAAACGGGAGATCATTTCGATGTTGATGGGGAACTGCGCGAAACGCCGCTTGAAAGTCTCGAAGTGCTGGAAGCTGAGCACCGTGGTGGGCGTCAGCACCGCCACCTGCTTGCCGTCCTGCACCGCTTTGAATGCGGCGCGCATGGCAACTTCGGTTTTGCCGTAGCCCACATCGCCGCACAGAAGCCGATCCATGGGCGTGGGCGATTCCATGTCGTACTTAATTGCCCGGATGGCGGTGACCTGGTCGTCGGTTTCGTTGTAATCGAAGGCGTCTTCGAATTCCTTTTGGAATTCGTTGTCAGCCGAGAAGGCCGTGCCCTGCACCGTCTCGCGCTCCGCATAAAGCTTCAGCAGCTCGGCGGTCATGTCCTGCATCGCCTTGCGCACGCGCGCCTTGGTCTTCTGCCACTGCTGCGAGCCGAGCCGGTTGAGAACCGGCGCGGGGCCGGTGTCCGTTGAGCGGTACTTCTGAATTAAATCGAGCCGCGTCAGGGGAACATAAAGCTTGGCCTGCTCGGCGAATTCGAGAATCATGAACTCCACCGCGAGGCCGTCCTGCACGATGTCCTTCAGACCCTGAAACTGTGCGATGCCGTGCTCGACGTGAACAACATAGTCGCCAATCTGCAAATCGCGGAAGTCGGAGACAAACGCGGCGGTCTTGGATCGCTTGGGCTCGGGTCGCGCGGCGATGTCGGCATCGTCTGATAGATCGTTCGCCCCGAACACGATCAGGTTGGCTTCCGGAAAGCTGACCCCGGAGGAGATCTGGGTGCGCACAATCACGGGCACGCGCAGGTCGCCGGTCATGTAGCTGGCTTCTTCCAGCATGGTTTCGCTGCTGGCGTGCGCGGCGCGGCTGCCGATGCGGTACGGGATCTGGTATTCGCGCAGGACCGTGGCCAGGCGCTCGACGTCGCCCTGGTTGGAGGCGGCGAGCACGATGTGGGTCTCGGCCTCAATCAGCTTGCGCAATTGCTCGGTGAGCGCGGGAATGGAGCCGTGAAAGCGCAGCGTGGGCCTCGTGTTGAGCGCGATTTCGCCCAGGGTGTTATCTTCATCGAGCACATCCACAGCGCCGAGCTGATCGAGATCGAGACCGAAGTGCGATTCGAGCAGGTCCTGGAGGACCTCGGGGCGGAGATAAATATCCTCAGGCCGGATGAGATTGCCGATCCCGGCGCGCTCGTGGCGCTGCTCCACCTTGTTCCACCAGCGGTCGATCTGGTTGCGAACCATGCCCGGCTCATCGACGAACAGGACGGACTTGGGAAGGAGCTTGAGCAGGTGGCTTTCGGCGCCGGCCACGGGAGTGAAGAACTCCCAGCCGGGAAAGACGCTCACCCCGCCGGCGGCCGCCGCCTCGATGGCCATTTCATCGGCTTCGCTGTCCGTCCCCTCGCCTTCAATATGGATGCGCTCCCGGCTGAGGCGCGCGTTGACGGCGGCCAGCAGGCGCTCTGTTACGGGCGTTTCGGTAAGCGGCAACACCCACGCTTCGTCCAGGCCCGATTGCGAGCGCTGGGTTTCGGGATCGAAGCGGCGAATGGATTCGATCTCATCGCCGAAGAACTCGATGCGCAGCGGGCGGTCCGACTCCGGCGAGTAGACGTCGAGGATGCCGCCCCGGCGCGTGAACTGCCCCTGCATCTCCACCAGGTCCATGTGCGTGTAACCCACGCTGGCCAGGTGCGCGGTAAGGACCTCGATGTCGACCTCCTCGCCGCGGCGCAGATTGACAGCCAGCGAAGCGTAATAGTCGCGGTCAAAAAGGCGCAGTGCGGCGGCTTCAACCGGCGCGATCAGGATAGACACCGCGCCGGTGGCCAGTTTCCACAGCGCGGCCGCGCGCTGCTCCTGCACGTCGGGGTGCGGGGAAAGGTTTTCAAAGGGAAGCACATCGTGGGCCGGAAAGCGCACCACGCGCGCCGGATCCATGGCCCCGGTCAGCTCGCATCCTGCGCGCAGCATCGGCTCCAGCGCCTCGGCCGCCTTGTTGTCGGCCACCACCACCATAACCGGCTGCTGCGCGGCCCGGGCCATCAACGGAATGTAAAGGGAACGTGCGGTAGCCGTCAGTCCGGACACACGTCTCCGCCCCGAAGCAAGGCTCAAATGCCTGCGAACGCGCTCAAATGCGGAGGTGTGCTCCAGGTCCGCGAAAATCTCGCGGACGAACGGGAGGATCATCGAGGACTAGTTTAACAAGCTGAGTTGGCGGGGCGGGGCTAGTGGTGTCCGCCGCCCAGATGGTCGTTTATGTTTTGAAAGGGCACGATTTCAGTTGTTGCCGTAAAACGATGTTTTGAAAGGGCACGATTTATGTTTTGAAAGGGCACGACTCATGTTTTGAAAGGGCATGACTTATGTTTTGAAAGGGGCGCGACTTGTGTTTTGAAAGGGCGCGACTCATGTTTTGAAAGGGCACGATTTATGTTTTGAATAGGGCACGATTTATGTTTTGAAAGGGCACGATTTATGTTTTGAAAGGGCACGACTTATGTTTTGAAAGGGCACGACTTATGTTTTGAAAGGGCACGACTTATGTTTTGAAAGGGCACGACTTCAGTCGTGCCGTAAAACGGCCCGAAATGAGCCGGGCTTTAGCCCCTGAGGGACGCCTCTTCTTCAAATTCAACCCAACTGCGGGGCATTAGTAAATGACCCTATTAGCGGCGGCCTACACGAGGCCACGCTCAAGGCCGTGAGAATATCTCTCCCTCGCTAATTTCAAGGCCTCGGTTTGATCCGCGCGCACGTAATATCGGCGGGTCGTGCTCACGAGAACACTGCCAGGCGTCAGCCAACAAATCGATCTGGGATACCCCTGTTCTCCGAGAAAACGTGCGAATCTCCGGTGTGCGATCTCGAACGTTTGCGGTGGGTCGGAGTCAAGGTTGTTTCCGCGCGTCGTGCTTATGAATGTTTCGGTCATTGGCAACATACCTTGATTTGAACGCTCAGTACCCTGCCTCGCGGCCGTGGCGAATGGCAAGGATCAAAATCTCTTTCCCCTCGAACCGATAAAGAACGACGTATGCTCCCTGTCCGAACTCGATGACCCATTCGCGAAACTCGGGCGAAAGTTCGTCGACAGGACGGCCGATTTCCGGATGGCTGGTCAGGATCTTCACGCCGCCGCGGATGGCTTTGATGGCTCGCCGGGCGGCGGCGCGGCTCTTGGGAGAGAGGAAGTCGTGCAGGCGGACGATGTCGCGAAGGGCGTCCTGAGACCACTTCAGACGTGGCATTTGGGTGGTTCGGCTTTCTTACCTGCTTCAAGTTTTGCGAGCCAGGCATCCGCTTCTTCCGCGGTCGCGTGCAAACCCGTGGCCTGATAATGGTTCCACGCGGCAAGTGCATCCTGGCGGAATTGCTCGCGCTTCTCCTCCCGCGTGACATACTCCTCGACCGCTTCGCGCATGATCCAGTGAGCAGACCGGCGGCGAGACTGAGCGAGTCGCTGAACCCGTTCTTTTAGTTGGTGGTCGAGTTTCAGGCTGGTGGTAGAGGATTCCGGCATCTGGTGCTCCAAGGTGTTACCTTTTGCTAATATTAGCTCAAATTGGTCACCGGAGCCAGCTTTCAGCCTCGCGACAGTGGCGGGCCGCCAGAGAAACCGAATTCAACAGGGAGGTCATCTCTCAACCGGCAATACGCTGGCGAATATCCTTCAGCAGCACGAGTAAATGCAGCGGATCGGCGGGCGAGGCAACAAAATCAAACTGCTCATAGTAACGTCTCGCTGGAACATCTTTGGCGTGGACGGCAATCGCCCGAATTCCGGCTATCTCGCCGGCTTGCACTGTCCGCAGTACGGCATCCTTCAGCAGCGCCCGTCCGACGCCTCTCCGTTGCCAGTCTTTGTGGACCGCCAGGCGGGCATGCAACATAACCGGCACGGGGTGGCGCGCAAGACCTTTCTGTAATCGTTCCGGTGCATCGCCATATTCGATCTGTCCAACTGCCAGACTGTAATACCCAATGACAAGTTCTCCGCTCAATCCCACGTAGGTCTGAGCCGCGCCAGCCCCCTGATTCTGCAATGCATGCTTCAACAGCCAGCCATTCAACGCTTCGTGCCCACAGTCGAAAGCGTCGATCAAGTGGTCGCGCCGAAGTTTCTCAATCGCTCGAGTCTCGGTCATCGTGCCGAATCACCTCGAGCCTGTCGAGTATAGGACTTTGCCTTAGTCGAGACTTCGTCATTGCGCCGTGTCGGAGTCGAAGTATCCCGGTTTGTCAAGGAGGGCTTGTAACCTAGGCAAGGGGCGCGGGGGCGCATCGAGAGCGGCCTGGAAGGCGGCCCACTTCTCGGCATCCAAGCCAAATATGCGGCGATCCGCGAGCGCTTCTTCCGCGCGTGAAAGAGCGCTTTCCATTACAAAGTCGCTCACCGAACGATGTGCGGCCGATGCGGCAGCCTGCAGCTTTGCCTTTGCCGAGGGCGAAACCCGCACGTCCAGTTTCTCCGTTCGCCGTTCCGCCAAGTTAGATTGACTGGCCATGACCTACTCCCTGTATTCAAGAATGGCCCCCTATGTCATGACGATGTCAAGACGCAAGCGGAATTTGAATGCACGGAGAGACCCGAAAAGAACCTAGCGTTTGCGCAGCCGCACGGACTCCCAGCTTCCATCCGCCGCCCAGCCGCCGTCGACAGAGAGGCAGTGGCCGTTGATGAAGGCGCTTTCCTTCTCGTCGGCGAGGAAGGCGATGGCGCGGGCCACGTCGTCAGCGGTGGCGAAGCGGCCCATGGGGATGCGGTTGGTGATATCGGCGTCGGTGTAGCTGCCGCCGGCCTGGTCGGCGGCATCCATTTCGGTTTTGACCCAGCCGGGGCAGACCGCGTTTACGCGCACGCCGCGCCCACCCCACTCCGCCGCCAGCGTGCGCGTAAGGCCGATCAAGCCGTGCTTGGAGGCGTTGTAGGCAGCACGGTCTGACACCGCCACCAGGCCGGCCACGGAAGCCACGTTGATGATCGAGCCGCGGCTCGCCTCCAGCATCTTCGTCCCGAACGTGCGCGCCATCAGGAACGGCGCCACCAGATTCACTTCCATCACCCGCCGGTAGTCGGCCAGGGAAGTTTCCTCGGCGGGGCAGATGAGGCTGATTCCCGCATTGTTTACCAGCACGTCGGCGCGGCCGAAGCGCGCGAAAACCTGGCGCGCAAATTCGGCCACCGCTTCTTCCCGGGTAATATCCCCGGCGAAGCTCAAGCCTTCCCCCCCATGGTCCCGGATGGATTGCGCAGTGGCCAGCGGATCGCGGAGATCGATCAGCGCCAGCGCATAGCCCCGCTCGGCGAGCACCTCCGCCGTGCGGCGTCCAATGCCCTGCGCTCCTCCGGTGACAACGGCAACACGTTTGCTCGTATTCATATTTCGGGTCCGCACCTATGCGCCGGACAGGTCTCTCTTGTTCCCTTGTTCCCTTGTTCCCTTGTTCCCTCGGTCCCTTGTTCCCTTGTTCCCTCGTTCCCTCGTTCCCTCGTTCCCTCGTTCCCTCGGTCCCTCGGTCCCTCGTTCCCTACGCCCAGCCGCCGTCAATGATGTAGCTCTGATTGGTGATGGCGCTTGAATCATCCGCCGCCAGAAACAGCACCAGCCGGGCCACGTCATCGGGCTGAATCTCGCGTTTCAGCGCCTGGTTGGCCATAATCTCGGCTTTGTACTCCGGCGTGTACACCACGCGCTTCTGCTTTTCGGTCGCGATTGCGCCCGGCAGCACCGCATTTACGCGGATACCTGCCGGCCCGAGCTCATGGGCCATGGTGCGGGTCAGACCCACGATTGCCGCCTTGGCGGCGACATAGACCGGCAGGCCGGTCGAAGGAATCATCCACGAGATCGAACTCATATTGATGATCGACCCGCGCCCGGCCGCTTTCATTGCCGGCAGCACCGCCTGGATCATGAAGAACTGCGGCCGCAGGTTGACCGCCATCGACCGCTCCCAGTACTCCGCCGTGACCTCCTCGACCCCGTGGCGCTGGTCGTTGGCGGCGTTGTTCACCAGCACGTCCACTGTCCCATACGCCTCCAGGGCCTGTGCCACCCCCGCCCGCAAGGCCGCCAGGTCGGTCAGGTCACAGTGGATGTACTCCGGCCGGGGCCATCCCCCACTCGCCACGGCTGCGGCCAGCCCGCCTCCGGCCTCGTCCTGAATGTCGAAGAAGGCCACCCGCGAGCCCTGCCGGGCGAACTGCCGCACCAAAGATTCGCCGATCCCCGTGGCTCCGCCGGTGACCAGCACGACCCGGTCCTTCAGGCTGGGGTAAGCGGCATAGTTCTCGTTGGACATCTGGCTTTGACGCTCCTATTGTCCGGACTGAGTTCTACCCAGGTTTCAAAAGCGAGACCTGGGGCGCCCACCGGGGTGTTGGGTGATACAAACCCTTGCGATGGACCAATATAAACCGGCCACCCGGCACTTCTATCCCCAGCAATGGAAGCCATCGGTTTCCAGGAGGAGGCCTCAGCCGGTTTTTGCCGGCGCAAATACCTGATATTTCACGAGTAAATCCTTTGCCCGAGAATAAATACCACATCTTGGTACCATGTCCCACGCCCCGGGCGGATACTTATAAATGAAGCGCAATGCGGGATGATCCCTTTCCCTGGGATTTTCCTCGATCGACGTCGGAACTAGACTGGTTTCAGCTTCTGGGACATCCCGGACGAGAGTCCGCGGCGTCCTATAGCAGATTTTCGCCCGCTGCGTTTGGTCCGTGAGGTGCTGATTCGGCGGGACAAAAAACTTTCCCTTCCGCACCAGGGGTTGAGGTCGAACGCAAAGAGGTTTATTTTCAGGGCTCTCCGGGATTCGCAGTTCCGATGGCCGGCGTTCACCCTCATGCCATTGCCCGAGCCCGGAGACGGTTAGTAAAATGGGGGTTCCCACCCCGAACGCATTTGAGCGCAAGCAACGTTCCAGGCACTGGAGGAGTCATGAAGAAGCCAGCTCGTTATCCCGGTATCCGCGTCACGGCCAACGGCAATCAACTGGTCTCGTACCATACCGAGACCCGCATCGCGGACGCCGGTGTTTTCTACCCCATTACGCCTTCCACCGAAGGCGGCGAGCTGTTCCAGCAGGCCTATGCCGAGGGTCATCTTAACGTCTTCGGCGGCAATACCATGGCCATCGAGACCGAAGGCGAGCACGCGGCCCAGGGCGGCGCCATCGCGCACTCCGTCTGCGGCAAGCGCGTGGTCAACTTCACCTCCGGCCAGGGCGTGGTCTACGGCGTGGAGCAGTACTACCATGCCCCCGGCAAAGGCTCCACCATGGTGCTCGAAGTCGGCGCCCGCGCCCTCACCAAGCACGCTCTGAACGTCCACTGCGGCCACGATGACATCTACGGCGCCCTCGACACCGGTTGGATCATGCTCTTCGGCAAGGATGCTCAGCAGGCCGCCGACCAGGCCCTCATCCTCCGCCGCGTCACCGAGCTTTCCCTCACCCCCGGCATGAACATCATGGACGGGTTCCTCACTTCGCACCTGGAACGTACCTTTTACAAGCACGAATCCGACTTGATCCGCGAATACCTCGGCGCCCCCGACGACATCATCGACTGCCCCACCGAGGCGCAGCGCGTCCTGTTCGGCCCCACCCGCCGCCGCGTTCCCAAGATGATGGACCTGACCAACCCTGTCCTCCTCGGGCCCGTCCAGAACCAGGAACACTACATGCAGGGCGTGGTTGCACGGCGCAACAACTTCGCCGAGCCGATTCTCGATTTCCTCGAAGCCGCCTACAAGGATTTCGGCGACCTCACCGGCCGCTACTACGGCCTCATCTCCCAGTACAAGTGCGACGATGCGGATACCGTCTTCGTCTCCCTCGGCTCCGCGGCCGAGAACATCGAAGCCGCGGTCGACTACCTCCGCCAGACCCGCAACGCCAGCGTCGGCTCCATCCACGTCAACGTCATCCGTCCCTTCCCCGAGGCGGCCATCGTGGAAGCCCTGCGCGGCAAGAAGAACGTCATCATCCTCGAGCGCACCGACGAAGCCCTCTCCGGCGACAACCCCTGGGCCGCGACATCCGCACCGCCCTGGTCAAGGCCGTGCAGCACAACACCGGCCTGCCCGCCATCGGCGGCCACCAAGTCCCTCACATCTACAACGGCAGCTACGGCCTCGGCTCGCGCGACTTCCGCCCCGAGCACGTCATCGGCGCATATGAGTACGCCACCGCCGGCCGCGCACGCCAGGACGGCAAGACCGCCGCCGACGGCGCCAACTTCATCGTCCTCGGCATCGACCACCCCTACGCCGTGATCGGTGACGAAATGCCTTCGCTTCTGCCTGAGGGCGCCGTGGCCGTCCGCTTCCACTCCATCGGCGGATGGGGCGCCATCACCACCGGCAAGAACCTCGGCGCCATCCTCGGCGACCTGAACGACCTCCTCTACCAGCGCGACCACCAGGTCGACGAGTACGGCAACCCCAAAGAGATCATCCACGTCAGCGCCAACCCCAAGTACGGCTCGGAGAAGAAGGGCGCCCCCACCAGCTACTTCATGGTCGCCGCCAAGGATCGCATCCGCGTCAACTGCGACCTCCGCCACGTGACCACCGTGCTGTGCTGCGACCCCAAGGCTTTCACCCACACCAACCCGCTCGACGGCATCCAGGAAGGCGGCAGCCTGCTCTGGGAGTCCGAGGCCGAAGGCGAGCGCGCGTGGGAGAACCTGCCCATCTGGGCCCGCAAGCAGATCATCGATAAAAAAGTTCGCGTCTTCACCCTGCCCGGCTTCGACATCGCCCGCAAGGCCACCGACCGCGGCGACCTCCAGCTCCGCATGCAGGGCAACGCCTTCCTCGGCGGATTCTTCGCCGTCTCCAACCTGCTCCAGGAATTCGGAATCACTCAAGAACAGTTCATCGAGGTCGTCCGCAAGCAGTATGTGAAGAAGTTCGGCAAGTTGGGCGAAGCCGTCGTGCAGTCCAACATGGAGGTCATGCTCCAGGGCTTCGAGCGCGTCAAGGAAATCAACATCGGCGAGCTCGCCGCCGTCGACCACTCCAGCCTCCGCGGCCAGGCGCTGCTGCCGGTTCTGGCTTCCGCCGCCGTCGCTGAAGAGTCCTGCACCGTCGGCGGCTGCCGCTCCACACCGCCACCTCCGGGCCAGGCCGCTCGCCCGCCCATCGCTTCGATCGAAGCCTTCGACGCCGAGTTCCGCTCCGCCTTCGGCTACAACCAGCCGGCCACGCCGCTCGCCGCCATGGGCGTGATCGCCGCGGCCACCGGCGACACGGCCTCCAAGTACGTTGCCCGCCGTGAAACCCCACTCTACATCCCCGAGAACTGTACCCAGTGCATGGAATGCATCTCGGTCTGCCCTGACACTGCCCTGCCCAACACCTCGCAGGACCTGGGCACCGTTCTCGGCACCGCGGTTACCCGCTACGTCTCCGATCCCGCCGAGCGCCGCAAGATGATCGACAAGCTCCCCGAGATCGAGAAGCAGACCCGCCAGCGCATGGTTGCCGAAATGAAGCAGGGCACCCCCCTGCAGAAGATCATCCGCGAAGTGACCGAGTCGGTGAATGGATTCTCCGCGGAAGCCAAGACGCAGTTCTACAACATCATCGACAAGGTGCCGATGGCGTATCAGAAGACCAACGCCATCTTCTCCTCGCCGGAGCGCAAGGCTCCCGGCAGCGGCGGCATCTTCTCCATCTTCGTCAGCGACCTGTGCAAGGGCTGCGCGGCCTGCGTCACCGCCTGCGGCGACCACAACGCCCTCAAGATGGTCAAGGAGACCGAAGACGTCAACGCCGAGCACGAATCCGGCACCGCCTTCCTCAACCTGCTGCCCGACACGTCGCAGAAGTATCTCGGCCTGTTCAATGCAGCCAACCCGTCCGACTCCAAGACCGCCACGCTGCGCAATATGCTCATGGTTCGGCGCAACTACGACGCGCTGGTGGCCGGCGACGGCGCCTGCGCGGGCTGCGGCGAAAAGAGCGTGCTGCGGTCGATTGCCGCGGTCACCGAGGCGTACATGCGCCCCGTCTACCACGCCAAGGCCGACCGCTTCGTGGCCAAGGCCGGCGAACTGGAGAAGACCGGCGTCGCCAAGCTGGCCGTCCTCAAGGCCCACAGCCTCGCCGAATATGATCAGCTGCGCCAGGCCCTGGCTCACCTCATCCTCGGCCTGGGCGGCGAAGACGACGCCGACACCAAGGCACGCATCGCCGCATACGAGAAGCAGCACGGCCCCATCAGCGACCCCCAACTGGTCGAAGCGGTCGCCGCTGTCCTTCTCACCGAAGCCTTTAACCACAAGTCCCTGCAGCCCATCGACGGCCGCCTCGCCAACGGCATGTCGGTCATGGCCATGGCCGCCCACACCGGCTGCAACACCGTCTACGGCTCCACCTCTCCCAACAACCCACATCCCTATCCTTGGATGAACTCGCTCTTCCAGGACGGCATCACCGTAGGCTGGCTCATGGGCGAGAGCTTCATCGTCGATCACGCGCGCCGCTCCGTCATTCCCGAGCGCTTGGCCGACATCATCCTCACCCGCATCGCGGACGCCGCGGACGGATCCACGAAGAGCAGCGTCATCACCGATCGCGAGTATTACGAGTTCACTCACTTCACCGACGCCCTGATGACCGACCAGGAGATCGTCGAACTGCCCAAGGTCTGGGTGGTCGGCGGCGACGGCGGCATGGGCGATATCGGCTACCAGAACATGTCCAAGGTGATCCTGCAGAACCGGCCCAACGTGAAGTCGGTCATGCTCGACACCCAGGTCTACTCCAACACCGGCGGCCAGAACTCCGACTCGACGCCTATGCTCGGAGGCGGCGACATGAACTCCTTCGGCTCCGCCACGCAGGGCAAGAACACCGAGAAGAAGACGGTCGCGGAAACCTTCCTCGCCGGGCACGGTTCGCCGTTCGTCGCCCAGGTCTCGATGGCCAACGCGCCCAAGCTCTACCGCGCCATTCTCGACGGCCTCGAATACCGCGGCACCATGTTCCTGCAGGCCTTCACCACCTGCCAGCCCGAGCACGGCGTAGCCGACGACATGGCGCTCCACCAGGCGCAGCGCGTGCGCGACTCGCGCGGCGTCCCCGAGTTCGTCTTCGATCCGCGCAAGGGCGAGACCTACCAGGAAGCCCTCGACGTCACCGGCAACCCCAGCAAGGACCTCGACTGGTACGAAACCAAGGACAAGGTGACCGGCGAAGCCCGCCGCTACACCGTGGCCCACTGGTGCACCACCGAAGCGCGCTTCCGCAATCACCTTAAGAAGATCAAGCCGGAGCCAAAGCCAGGAAAAAATCCACCTCGACAACATGCTGGTCCGCATCACCCAGCAGGACGTGGTCTACCGCCGCTACCTCAACCCGTCGCACCGCTCCTTCATTCCCGACTTCGGCGTCTACATCATGTTCGAAGACAACGGCAAGACCGAGTACCGCGCGTTATCGCGGCAACTGGTCATGTTCTGCGTGGAACGCCGCAAGGCCTGGCGCATGCTGCAATCCAAGGCCGGCATCAAGAACCGCGACTACGAAGCCCAGAAGGCCATCCTCGCCGATGTGGATGCGGGCAAGATTTCCAAGGACGAATTCTTCGCCCACGCCCACGAAATGCTTCAGGAGAAACTCGGCAACCTCGTTCCCGCGAAAGCGTAAGAATAACTGGCTGTAACCAAAACTGAAGCTGTCATCCTGAGCAACTGAAGCTGTCATCCTGAGCGAAGGCCGGTGCGCAAGTGCGCACCGGCCGCAGTCGAAGGATCTGCGGTTGTTCTTTTGGGAACGAGGCTGCGCTTTGTAACAGGGCAAACGTGCCGGGATGGGACCTGCACCCATTGAAGGGGCCGCTTGCTGGTCACTGGTCTGTGAAAGTGAACGCGAATTGGCGAATGACCTTCGCCTTCGAAAACCTAGACGCAATTCTTGTGGATTATCAGGATTATCACTAAATCGCGCGGAGGCGTTCTATGCAGCGCATGATGCACAACCCGGCCCACCCCGGCGAAATTCTGCGCGAGTATCTTGGCTCGATGCCCGTAGGCGAAGCGGCCCGCCGCCTGCACGTGGCGCGTTCCACCCTCTCCCGCCTGCTGAATGGCCGCGCATCCTTCACCGCCGCCATGGCCCTCCGCCTCTCCGACGCCTTCGGCACCGAACCTGGCATGTGGCTGGACGTGCAGCAGCAGTACGATCTCTGGCATGCTTCCCGCCGCAAGCGCCCCAAGATCGATAAATTCCCCCGCGCCGCCTGACCAGCACTTCGACGAGGCCGTGAAACAGCGCCTGCAACGCGCCATCGAAATCGATCGGGAACTGGAGGACTAGCCATGCCGAAGCGCGAGCGGGATTACGTCATCAGCAGCGGAAAACGTGTTTGCCGGGGTAGTACTTGCGCTCCCACATCGCGTCGGGTGCCCCAGGTCCCCGGTTTTGGGACCTGGGATTCTACCAACCCAATCCAGCATCTTCTCCCGCACAATCCGGTTTGCCCGCGTCTGGGTTTCCCGGCCCCGCCTGCTTGAGCTAGTGGTGTCCGCCGCACAGATGGTCGTTTATGTTTTGAAAGGGCACGACTTCAGTCGTGCCGTAAAACGGCCCGAAATGAACCGGGCTTTAGTGTTTGCGTGAGAACTGGATCTTCGCGCTAACTTGCTAACTCGCCATGCCGCGCAGCGGCGCTGACTTGCTGTTTTTGTCATCAAAAATCGTGGGCTCTATGCCCAAAACGAGTTCTCACGCACACTCTTTAGCCCCCGAGGGACGGCTCTTCTTCAAATTCAACCCAACTGCGGGGCATGAGTAAATGACCCTATTCGCGGCGGCCTACACGAGGCCACCACATACGCATCGGCCGCGAGCCCCACACAAAAAATCAAGCGCCGCGCCGGCTATATGCTTGATTTTTCTACCCCGATGCCTTGCAGATAATTAATGGGTTTCGGAGCACAATCGATGTGAATGATCCGGAATGGGATGGCTTTAGACCGTCCTGTTCTCGCACCCAGAACACGAAAGTTACACCCGAAGGTACCGGGAAGACCCTACCCCCCTACCCCCTCAGGCCTCCGAAATCTGCGAGTATTCCGGCTAAGTCCTTTCCTGGGAATAATCTGCAGTCTAAATTCTTGATAAGTGGAACTTTGCTGCGGAACCCTTGCCGTAAATGCCTTGAACCCAGGAATTTCCGCAAAAACCTCAGGGGTGGCGGGGGAGAGGGGGGTGGGGTAGCAGGGCCGCCGTGCCGCGAATCGGCCGCGCAGCTAATACTTACGCTCCCACATCTCATCGCCGTTGGCGAACACCGCCACGCGCGCATATTGTTCGCGCATGAATGCCCGCAGCGGATCGAGATGATCGCCGCTTGTCCGATGGGTCTGTTCCACCCGGCCGATGCCCGCGTGCGGCGCCCACAGAATGTACCGCGCCGCACTCTGTTTAAGTCCTGCCACCGATTCATCCACCCACTGCGGAAGCGTCGACTCCGATGCCGACAGCAGCGCCACCGGCGTAGGATTGCGCAGCGCCAGCGGCACATACAGCCGCGTGGTCGCCACCTCAAAGAAGTAATCGTCGGGACGCGTGTGCGCGGCGAGCCACGCCACCTCTTCCACATCGTCCTTCTCCAGCAGCGCATCGCCGGCCGGCAATTTCAGCCGCGGATAGCGCCCCGCCTGGGTCGCTCCCGACTGCACCAGGATCATCGCCCCCACCATGCACCACGATGCCATCACCATTCGCCGGCGACCGGAGCCCATGCGCGTCATCAGCCACACACCCAGAATCACGGCCGGCATGGCCACCGCCGCCATGCGATTCCAGTTCAGCACCGTAATCACTTCGAGCGTCTGCAGGATGCCCAGCGCCGCCAGAAGCACCAGCGCATTTGAGTTCTCATCCAAATCGGCTCTTCGCCGAAAACAAAACTCAATCACCCACGGGCAAACCGCCAGCAGAAGCAGGTACACCAGCACGCGATCCGCAAGCGCCATCAGCGGCCGCACGTGCCACGACGCGCTGAAGTGCGGAACCAGGAAGCCGGTGGGAAAGAACGAATCCCGGGGCAGATAGGCCACCTGCTCGAACCAATACTTCCCGATTCCCGCCTGAACAATGAATCGCCCGCTCAGCAGCAACCAGGCGGCCAGAGTGATGCCGGCCAACGCCGCCGCGCGCGCGCCCAGCGCCCGCGACGAGAGGCGCCCGCTGCGCTTCTCCCACCACAGGCCGGCGCAACAGGCCAGCACTCCCACCACTCCGGCCGTTTGGGTAAAGAACGCCGCCATGGCAATCAACACCGCCGCAGCCGCGATGCGCAGCCACGAGTGGCCGCGCATCAGCGTCAGCACCGCCAGCAGGTTGGTCAGCGAACTGAACCAATGGTGCGTGGCGTCCATGCGGTCGCCGTATAACAGCACCACGCATCCCAGCCCGGCCAGCGCGGCCATCTCGTCCCGCATCACGCGTCGCGCGACCACAAAGCACGCCAATCCCACCGCAACTCCAAGAACGGCGATGGTCCCGCCGATGCTCCGCAGGCTCACTCCGAAAATCCGGAAAACACCCGCATACACCAGGTCAGCACCCGGCGGCGTGAATTGATGGAAGTCTTTGAGAAACACCTGCCCGGAGAGCAGCCGGCACGCATAGGTCCAGAAAAAATCCTCATCGCCGCTGCGCAGGTGAGGAATCCCCGCCAGGCTAAACAGCGACGTGTACAGGAAACCAAAACTCACTCCGGCCACAACAAGCAGCCACCCGAGTCGCCATCCAGGTGCTTCGGGAAGCCGGGCAGCATTCCCGGGCGCAAGGCCCTCGCCACACTCACTCGACCTCTGCATTGCGGTGGACGCCATTCCCCATCCACCTTAGGAGGACTTCACGCCGCGGTTGTCCCCGCCATGTAAGCCGATTGTCACTTCGCGCCCGATTTCTTCCGGCCGACCCAACCGCTAATACAGGACCGACAAAAGCGCTTGATATGCTACCGTTAAATCGAACAATCTCCCCTGCCTGAGGCAAAAGCAGTTGATGAAGCTTAAGGCCGAACCTCCCCTGTCACGCCAGATCGCCTCCGACATCAGGATCTGGCTGTTGTCGGTGTTCTGCGCCATCGCGGTGTTTGCCATTGCGGTGTTCATGCAATGGCTCATTTACGACGACTGGTTGCACGACAAGGGACCACTGCGCGTGGTGGGCAGCATCCTCGCGGGCGGGCTGGCTTTTGTCGTCGTTTTCCGATGGCGCCTGGCCGATCGCTGGCGCAAGGTTGAATTGCTGCGCCGCTTCGAATCCATCAAGTGGATGAACGACCGCATCCGCAACTCGCTGCAGGCCATCGAGTGCGTCACCTATGCCGCCGACCCCCAGGCGACTGAGTCGGTCAGGAGCGCAGTGGACGCCATCGAAGATGTGCTGCACGAAGTCCTGGCCGAATCGCACCCCGATGCCCCCCGCGCCCCTATGCAGGCCCGGCCAGAGGAAACCTCGGTCGAAGTCGAGAAGTGATGCGTGGCGGGGATCAAACCTCAGCGACAAAAACAAAGGCGTCGCGAACGTTCACCCCACGAACGAAGATCGGTTCGTGGGGGCCCCGGGTGCGGCACCCATATTTCTCATTCGGATTATTTGGTAATGGTCACATACCTGCGGCCCGCGTACAATTTGTAGCCGCCGCCAGGATCGGTCGTTACCTGCATGGGCATGGGCCGTTTCATCTCCTCGTCGGTCGACGAACTCACGGTGAACACGTCGTGCGCTCCGATGTCGGTGACCACGAACTTGTTGTCGGTGATGAAGCCTATTCCATAAACGCCCGCCGGCAGACTCTGGCCCCCGATCTTGATGGGGATTTCGGAGACGAAGTAAGCCTGGTACTTGGCCGCCACGTCGCTGGCATAGCCGCTGTTGTCCACAAGAGTGGTCAGCACAAAGTAGCCGTCGGCGGTCTTCACGCCGCCGGAGTTGCGCTTCTGCGCAGGAGCCGACTGCCCTTTGTACCACACCGTTTCCGGCAGGAGCTTTTGCACATCGGCGGCTTTGAGCACGGTATCACCTTGCGCCATTGCTCTCATCGGCGCTCCCGCCATTGCCGACGCCATCACCGCCGCCGCCACAAACGCACTTATTCCATGCCAACGCATCGTTGAAGCCTCCCCTGATTTCTTGCTGCGTCCGGAGTATATCGCATCGGTCCGGGCGGTCGCGCGCCACGGCATCAGTTTTGGTGCCGCAGGGTCTCTCGGTTACCGGACCGGAGAGAGGCGTCAGGGGATATACAGATCCACGTATTCATTCACTGGCATCGCGTCCAGCCGCTGCGCATCGAGCGAAGCCTCCAGAATGCGCTGCTGTTGTTCCTCCGGAAACCTCCGCCGCAGATTCGTTTTGAATTTCTCTACCAGAAGAGGCAGACCCTCTTGCCGCCGCCTCCTGTGCCCGATCGGATACTCGACCGTATCCTCCAGGACCGCGCCGTCGTTCAGCTCCACGCGTAGTGAGTTGGCAATGGATCGCTTCTCAGGGTCGTGGTAGTCGCGCGTGAACTGCCGCTCTTCGACGCACGTCACCTTCTCTCGCAGCGCGTCGATGCGTGGGTCAGCCGCAACGTCGTCCTCGTAGTCCGCCGCAGTGAGGCGCCCATGGATCAGCGGAATCGCAATCATGTACTGCACGCAATGATCGCGATCGGCCGGGTTTGCCAGCGGCCCTTTCTTGTCGATGATGCGCAGGCAGGCTTCGTGCGTGCGAATGGTGATTTTTTTGATGGCCTCGGAGGAGAGCCCTCGCTCATCCAACTTACGGCGCAACGTCATCGCAGCTTCCACCGCGGTCTGCGCATGGAACTCCGCTGGGTAGCTGATTTTGAACAGCACATTTTCCATCACATACGAGCCGTAGGGCCGCTGAAAGGTGAACTCCTGCCCCCGAAACGAAACCTCGTAGAAGCCCCACGTCTTCGCTGTGAGTACAGAGGGGTAGCCCATCTCGCCCAGGCGAGCCATCAGCGCCAGCCGCACGGCGCGGCTGGTAGCGTCGCCCGCCGCCCAGCTTTTGCGCGAACCGGTGTTGGGCGCGTGGCGATAGGTGCGCAGGCTCTGCCCATCGACCCATGCCAGCGAAAGCGCATTGATGGTTTGTTCGCGGCTCAGGCCGAGCAGCGCGCTCACCACCGCAGTTGACGCCACCTTCACCAGCAAGACATGATCGAGTCCCACCTTGTTGAACGAATTCTCCAGCGCGATGCAGCCCTGGATCTCGTGCGCCTTGATCATGGCCGTCAACACGCGCCGCATCGGGAGCGGCTCTTTGTGTTCCGCAACTGCCGTGCGCGACAACCAGTCCGCCGTGGCCAGAATGCCGCCGAGGTTGTCCGAAGGATGGCCCCACTCCGCCGCCAGCCAGGTGTCATTGAAGTCGAGCCAGCGGATCATGGCGCCGATATTGAATGCGGCCTGTACGGGATCGAGTTGATAGCTTGTGCCTGGAACCCGCGCACCAGAGGGCACCGCGGTTCCCGGCACGATGGGTCCCAGCAGTTTCGTACACGCCGGATACTCCAGCGCTTCCAGCCCGCAGCCCAGCGTATCGATTAAGCACGCGCGCGCCGTCGAGTAAGCCAGATCGCTCTTGATTTCATAGCTCAGGGCATAATCCGCGATGTCGATAAGAACCTGATCTGGCGCCGGGCGCTCATTGCTGATATGCGAAGACACACGTACTCCTACTTACTTGATTTGTCATCCTGAGCGGAGGTCGCGACAGCGACCGGAGTCGAAGGATCTGCGGTTGTTTTTTCTCAGCCATTCACGGGAGACTGATTCTACGCGCACTCATTCGATTATCGCGCGATGGTCCTCTGCTACCCGCGCTCCTCCATTGGGACGAACTTCAGCGGCTCGGGGCCGATGTAATTCGCCGAGGGGCGAATGATCTTGCCGTCGCTGCGCTGTTCCAGCACGTGCGCGCACCAGCCTGCCGTCCGCGCGATCACGAACAGCGGCGTAAACAGGTCGATGGGAATTCCTAACTGGTGATAGGCCACGGCGCTGTACCAGTCGAGGTTGGGGAACATGCGCTTGGCATCCATCATCACCTGCTCGATGCGCTCCGCCACCGCGAAGTGCAGGCTCCCGCCCGCGCCGTCGGCCAGCTTGCGCGATACTTCCTTGATGATGTCGCTGCGCGGATCGCCGATGGTGTACACCGGGTGCCCGAACCCGATGATCACTTCGCGTTCTTCCATGCGCCGGCGAATGTCCGCTTCCGCGTGCATGGGGGAACTGTATCGGTTCTGAATTTCCAGCGCCACTTCGTTGGCCCCGCCGTGTTTGGGCCCCTTAAGCGCCCCGATCGCGCCGGTGATGCACGAATACAGGTCCGACCCTGTGCCCGCAATCACCCGTGCCGTAAACGTGGATGCATTGAACTCGTGCTCCGCGTATAGGATGAGCGAGGTCTGCATGGCCGACACGCATTCCGGTAAAGGCGGCTCTCCATGCAGCAAGTGAAGGAAATGCTCGGCGATCGAGTCGCCGCCCAGTTCCACCTCGATGCGCCGGCCGTTGCGCGCGTACTGGTGCCAGTAGAGGAGCATCGAACCCAGCGACGCCAGGAGCGAATCTGCGATGGCGCGCGCCCCGTCTTCGTTGTGGTCCGGGCTTTCGGGCCGCGTGCACCCCAGCACCGAAACACCGGTGCGCAGCACGTCCATGGGATGGGTCGTGGGCGGCAGCAGTTCCAGCGCCTTCTTAACCGTGGCCGGCAAGCTTCGCAGCGGCAAAAGGGCGGTCTTGTAAGCAGTCAGCTCGATGTTGTTGGGCAGCTTGCCGTGGACCAGCAGATAAGCGACTTCCTCGTATTCGCAATACGCGGCCAGATCACGGATATCGTAGCCCCGATAGTGCAGATCGTTGCCACTGTACCCTACGGTGCACAGCGCCGTATTCCCTGCGGGCGTGCCCGAAAGCGCTACTGACTTTTTGGGTTTGAACGCCGCCGGGGACGACGCCAGCTCAACCTTGCTCATCGACACAACATCTCCTCACGAGACCTCAAACCTAATAGATGCAAAGGATGAGTGTCCAGTCGGACCTCAGCTTCTGCTCTTCACGAACAGTTCATCGAGTTTGCTTTCGTAGGCGTGATAGTCGAGGTACCGATAGAGATCCGTGCGCGATTGCATCATTGAAATCAAGTTGCGCTGCGTGCCTTCCTCGCGGATTGTCTCGTACACCCTGAGCGCCGCCGCGTTCATGGCCCGGTACGCCGCGCAGCAATAGAGAACGATATCCACCCCGGCGCTTGCGAGTTCGTCTCGCGTAAAAAGTGGCGTTTGCCCGAATTCGGTGATGTTTGCGAGGATCGGCACACCCACCGCGGACCGGAATTGCGTGTACATGGGCAGCTCCGTCACCGCCTCGGCAAAAATCATGTCGGCGCCGGCGGCCACGTAGGCCTGGGCGCGCTCGATGGCCGCCTGCAAGCCTTCGTTGGCCAGCGCGTCAGTCCGGGCCATGATCACGAACTGGCTGTCGGTCCGCGCATCCACGGCCGCTTTGATCCGGTCCACCATCTCCACCGGGGCAACCAGCTCCTTGCCCGGCCGATGGCCGCAACGCTTGGCGCTCACCTGGTCTTCGATGTGCACGGCGGCCGCGCCGGCTTTGATCATGGAGCGGATGGTCCGCGCAATGTTGAACGCGCTGCCCCAGCCGGTATCGATGTCCACCAGCAGCGGCAATGTGGTCACATCGGTCATGCGGCGGGCATCGGTGAGGACGTCTTCCATGGTGCTGATGCCCAAATCGGGCATACCCAGCGAGTTGGCCGCCACGCCGCCGCCGGAAAGATACAGTGCGCGAAAGCCGGTGGCCTCCGCCATCCGCGCCGTGTAGGCATTGATGGCGCCCACCACCTGCAGCGGCTTCTCCCCCTCCAGCGCCGCCCGAAAGCGCCCGCCCGGCGATCGATGATCCTGATGCTTAACCATGAGGCATTCCTGCGCCGCATGATATCAGCCAGTAGCTTGCAGCTTGTAGCCAGCAGCTGACGACGTGCGTGAACAGTGCTACAGGCTACCGGCTTCAAGCTACCGGTCAGGGTGACAAGTTGGGGCATTTCCCTAACCCCGGCGCGCGGTGCGACAATCATTCGCGTTGCAGAGTCGCACCTCAAATCCCGGAGAAACACCGCTATGAAGCCTCTTCTGATTTGTACGGGCCTATTGGCCGCAGCCTCCACTCTCTTTGCGCAAGGAAACCCCGCCAGCCCGCCGGAAAAAGTAACCGCCCAAATCGGCGGCAAGACCATTACCATTACCTACTCGTCGCCCCGGGTAAAGGGCCGCGAGGGACACATCTTCACCAAGGACGGCCTCATCAGCCACAATCCCCACTATCCCATCTGGCGCGCGGGAGCGAACGGCGCCACCACCCTCGAGACCGACGGCGATATCCAGATCGGCAACCTGGCCGTTCCCAAGGGCACCTACACCCTCTTCGTCGACATCTCCGACCCCGATCAATGGGTGCTCATTGTAAACAAGAAAACCGGCGAGTGGGGCCTGGCCTACGACGCCGGCGCGGACCTGGGCAAAGTGAAGATGCAGATGTCCAAGCCGCCCGCGATGGTCGAGAACCTGGCCTACACCATCGAAGGCGGCAAGATCACGCTGTCGTGGGAAAACCACGTGGCGTCGGTGCCGGTATCGGCCAAGTGATGAATGGGTGCTCACCCACCCTGGCAGAGCTAGGGTGGAGCACCCACACCCACCGCACCCCACGGATAAAATAGAACAGAGAAGAGGGTCGGAGTTTTCCTTCCCGGAGCCAGTCAAGTTGCCCCTATACGAATATCGCTGCACGCAATGTGGTTACAGGTACGAGAGGATCCAGAAGTTCGACGCCGAGCCGGACGCCATCTGCCCCAAGTGCGGAGGCGAGCTTCAGCGCCCGCTCACTGCGCCCGCGCTGCAGTTCAAAGGCGCCGGCTGGTACGTGAATGACTACGCCCCCAAAGCCGCGTCGGGCTCTGCGGAGAAATCCCCCTCCGATACGTCATCCGACGCCAAGCCCACCACGGAATCCAAGCCGGCCGCTGAGTCGAAAGCTGCACCCGCCGAGTCCCCAGCGAAGCCATCGTCGACCACCGGCGCGTCGACGGGCTAGTGGTGAATCCAATCTGCTTCGTGCATTTGTCGTTCCAAACTCCAGATCCTTCACTTCAGGACGTCAGAAGGCCCCAAGCCGCGCCCCAATCACATCCGTGTACTTATTCCCGGACCCTGTATTGAACAGCACCACCCGATCCTTCGCCGTCAGGAATCCCGACTCCAACAGGTGATCGTAAGCCGCCGTCGCCGCCGCGCCCTCCGGCGAAAGCAGCAGGCCCTCGTGCTCCGCCCAATCACGCAGCGAAGCGAAGATCGCGTCGTCGCTCAGTGCCACTGCCGTTCCCCCCGACGCGCGCACAATCTCCAGGATGATGGCATCGCCATAAGGCTTGGGAACACGTAGCCCTGAGGCGAATGTATGCGCATCCTGCCACATGCGGCTCACCGCCTCGCCCCGCTCGAAAGCGCGCACCACCGGCGCGCAACCGGCTGACTGCACGGCAATCATCTTCGGCCGTTGTCCCTTGACCCAGCCCAATTGCTCCATCTCTTCGAAAGCCTTCCACATCCCGATCATGCCCACGCCGCCGCCGGTGGGATAAAACACCGCGTCGGGATACTCCCACCCCAGTTGCTCCACCAGTTCATAGCCCATGGTCTTCTTGCCTTCCACGCGAAAGGGCTCCTTGAGGGTGGAGATGTCAAACCAGCCCTCGGCCGCCTTGCGCTCCGCCACCATGCGCCCGCAGTCGGAGATCAGTCCGTCCACCAGCGTCACGTGGGCGCCATATGCCCGGCACTCCACCTGGTTGGCCATGGGCGTGTCCCTGGGCATGAAGATGTGCGCCTCGATGCCCGCCGCCGCCGCATACGCCGCCAGAGCCCCTCCCGCATTGCCGGCCGTGGGCGCGGCCAGCTTCTTCAGCCCATAGTGCCGCGCCATGGTCACCCCCATGGCCAGCCCGCGCGCCTTGAAGGTGCCCGTCGGATTGGCGCCCTCCTCCTTCAACCACACGTTGGCGTGCCGCCGGCTGGGCAGCATCGGCGTCCAGCCTTCACCCAGCGTCACGGGATCCACCGTCGGCAGCACCTCCCGGTAGCGCCACATGCCGCTCCACCGCTTGTCCTGCCCGCTGGCGCCGATCGCGTCCCGGTGCGCAGCGCCCGCCGCGGCCGCCAAATCGTAGCGCACGTAAAGCGTTCCCGAACACGCGGTGCACACCGTCTGCGGGGTCGCGGGATCGTAATGAACATGGCAGCCGGAGCACTCGAGAAAAGCAATTTTGGGCATGGCGATAGGATAATGGAGACGCCATCGCAATCTCACTCCGGGTGCCCACCTTCGCCGCCGTCTTATCGGGGCTAAGGTGGGAAACCTGGATCACCTCGCCACGTCCCGCGCAGGAGTAATTTGATACTGCAAACCAGGATCAAATCGACGCAAAAACGTTCTGCAGCGGGGACGCTCGCGATTGTCTCCATCTTTCTGTTCGCCGCCGGTTTGGTTGAGGCGATCCTCCATAATCACTTGCTGTTCGCGATGTCCGACCGCTGGATCGCCTTCTTACTTTTCCTGCCCGTGGCATTCCGGCGCCGTTCCCTGCTTCTGTGGACGTTTTTCGCCATTCTCGTGGGCGCGGAGCTGGGTTGGGACTTCCCCCACTTAGCCGCCCAGACCCGCTTCATCGGCGACATCTTCCTGCGCCTCATCCGCATGATCGTCGCGCCGCTTATCTTCGGCGGCATCGTCACCGGCATTGCCGGCCACGGCGAACTGCGCGGCGTAGGCCGCGTGGCCGTCAAATCCATCGTTTACTTCGAAATCGTCACCACGCTCGGCCTGATCATCGGGCTCATCGCCATGAACGTCTCCCATGCCGGGGTCGGCATCGCCTTGCCGGCTGCCGCTCAGACCTCTGCGCCCGCGGCCCCGCACGAAAGCTGGCAACAGCTCATCGTCAACATCTTCCCTGAGAACATCGCCCAGGCCGTAGCCCAGAACCAAATCCTGCAGGTGGCCGTTTTCGCGCTTCTGTTCGGGATCGCCCTGGCGATGATGCCGGAGCCCAGGCGCGCGCCGCTCGTCAGCGTGCTGCAATCGCTTACCGAGGCCATGTTCAAGCTCACCCGGATCATCATGTATATCGCGCCATTGGCCGCGGGCGCGGCCATGGCGTTCACCGTGGGAAGCATGGGCCTGGCCACGCTGCTGCCTCTACTCAAGCTGGTCCTCACCTACTATGCCGCGCTCACGGTCTTCATCTTGCTGGCCGTGGTCCCCAGCCTGGTCTGGGCGCGTGTTTCCCTGCGCGGCTTCGCTGCGGCAGTAGGAGAGCCCGCGGCGCTCGGCTTCGCCACCACCAGTTCCGAAGCCGCGCTGCCCCTCGCCATGGAGCGCATGGAGGCCTTCGGCGTACCCCGCTGGATCGTGTCGTTCGTCATCCCCATGGGCTACAGCTTCAATATGACCGGCGGCAGCGTATATCTTTCCATGGCAGCTCTCTTTGCCGCACAGGCCGCCGGAATCCATCTCTCGCTGGGCGCGCAATTCCTGATGGTGGTTACCCTGATGCTCACCAGCAAGGGTATAGCCGGCGTGCCGCGGGCCTCGCTCGTGGTGCTGATGGCCTCGGCCGCCGCGCTGCACCTGCCCCCCGCCGCCGTCCTCATCATCCTCGGCGTCGACACGCTCATGGACATGGGCCGCACCGCCATGAACGTGATCGGAAACTGCCTCGCGGCGGTGGTCGTCGCTCGATGGGAAGGGGAAATGCAGACGCAGGCAGTAGGGACCGGGGAATCGGACTAGGAATTAAAAGCAAGATGGGTTTCCCATGGTTTCGTCCGCCGCGGCGGACGAAACCTGGGAAACCAACCCACCGGCCCGCGGAGTCTACGCAGGGATCGCACGCTCGATCGGCGCCGCAACCGTCTTCGCCTTCGCCCGCAGCAGCCACCCCGCCGTAACGCCCAATGCCACGTTCTGCGTCATGATCTCCACGATGTGCATATAACGCTGCGCCGCGACCATGAGTGGATTCGGCACCAGCAAGGGCGCTCCTCCACCCACAATCCATATCAGGATGCCCGCCACCAGCGCCGTTTGCCACCGCGGCAGGCGGAGAGTGAAGATGACCGGCAACACCGCGACAGTCATCAGCAAGCCTCGCGCCAGTTGATAGCCCCAGAACCAGCTGCCCATCGCCGCCACCTGGTCGGTAGCATGGGGATAGTACTGTTTGGTAAAGAACTGAAACGCAATTGCGCCGAAGATCAGGTAGTAGAGAACGTATGACGCCGCCGACGCCAGGATCAACGGCGCTACCGCGGGCCCGCGACGATGGGCGATCTCTTGCGGCGCGGGATCGGTCAGCTTCAGCAGCTTTGCCAAACCCGCCAGCGCCGCAGCCACGATCAGGTACATCACAGTCCCTCCCTGAACCGCCACCAGCATCTGCGCCCTGGTCTCGGGAAAGAACACCACGCCCTCAGAGAGTACGCAGACCAATCCAATCACCACCAGGATCAGCGAGATCGATCCGAATTGTGCCCAGAAACTCCGCGGCCCAAAGCGCACCAATGGGATGAGCGCGCCAGCCGTAATCACGCCCGATAACCAAAACCAGCCGAAATGCCCCTGACTCAGCGCCGGAACGGTAAAACACAACCCGCCCAGCACACAGAACAATCCCACTTTCCATCCGTTCCGCGATGTCATGACTTCTTCCTCTTTCTTCGTTCATAAAGCGAGATGGACGATCTGGCCCACTCGAATTGCATCTCGTACTCCCGCAGCCCGCACTCCAGTGCCAGCCTCGCTGAAACCGGCATCTCATGTGCGTAAGCGCCGAGGTACTGTTGAAGATCGGGGATGTAGTTGGCGATCTGGTCGGCGAGTTGGCGCAGAAATCCGACCGAATATTCCGGCCCTAATGCGTGGTCCATGAAAGCAAAGCGCAACATCAGGTGGTCGATGCTCCGGATCACGTGTTCGCGTCTCACTGGACCCTTGAGCCAGGCTTTGAAGGCCGCCAGACCTTTGGGCGTGACCTTGAAAACGCGGCGCTTGCGCAGGTTCGTTGACGAGGCGACACTCCCCCGGGCCAGCCCGCGCGCCTCCAGCCTGCGGAGCGCCGGATAAATCGCCCCCGGGCTGTCGCTGAAGCTGCCCATCGCTGTGGATGTGAATATTTTGCGCAAGTCATATCCCGACATAGGCTGCTGATGAATCAGCCCCAGAAGCGCAAACCCGAGTTGAGTGATTTCCGCCATAGTACGCTGCGTATTAGTACGTCGCGTACTATGGTACGCCGGGAGTCTCACCGCGGTTCCGAAAAAAGTGCCGCCATCACATCCATCTGTGACAAACAACCAGCCGAACCCATCCCGGATCGCCGGAAATGCAAAAGAAAGTAAGATGGAAACTGAACCATGCCCTTGCTCGATCCCATCCCGTCTCCGGTCGCCGACGCCGACTTCGCCGCTCTCGAATGGGAGCCGTTGCTGGCGCTGGTGGCCGGCTTTGCCGCCTCGCCGGTTGGACGGGCAGCCATCCTCGCCTTCCGGCCATCCACCGACGCCGGCTGGATCATTCGCCAGCACCAGCTCACCGGCGAAGTGCGCCTGCTCATTGAAGAGCAGATCTCCATCCCGCTCGGGGGCCTTTTCGACCCCATCCAGCTTGCCGACAAGGCCCGCATCCCCGAAGTGGCGCTCGAAGCCGCCGAATTGCAGGCCATCGCCCGCCTGGCCCACGATGTCGCTTCCTGGCAGTCGCTGCTGCGGGACCCGCCCGCGCGCATCGTCGGCCGCCTGCCTGGCTTGTCCGAGCTCTCCGCGGACCTGTCGGGCAGCTTGCGCCCACTGGCCGAGACCATCGAAAGAAAGATCCTGCCCGATGGCTCGCTGGCCGACGACGCCTCGCCCGAACTGCACCGCATCCGGCGCGAGCAGGACCGCCAGCGCCGCGTCATCGAGGAATCGCTGCGCGCCGCCCTCCGCAAGCTCTCCGCGGAAGGCTCCACCCAGGAAGACGTCATCACCATTCGCGGCGACCGCTTCGTCATCCCGGTCCGCAGCGAGCTCAAGCGACGCGTCGGCGGCGTGGTGCACGGCGTCAGCTCTTCCGGCCAGACCGTCTATGTCGAGCCGCTGGAGACCATCGAACAGAACAACGAGCTGGTACGCCTCTTCGAGGAAGAGCAGGCCGAGATTCACCGCATCTTTGTCGCTCTCACGCGCCAGGTCGCCATGCACGCCGGTTCGCTGGTCGAGGGAGCGCGGGTGCTCGCGCTGGTCGACAGCCTGCTGGCCCGCGCCCGCTTTGCCCGCGACTACGGCTGCGTTGCTCCGGCGATCACCGCCAATCTGCTGCGGCTTGAGGCGGCTCGTCATCCTCTGCTCGAAAAACGCCTGCGCGCCACGGGGGCTCAGCCCAACACCGGCGTGGTCCCTCTTACGCTGGAGCTGACGGCTGCAGGCCGGCAGATCGTCATCAGCGGCCCCAACACCGGCGGCAAGACGGTCACATTGAAGACGGTCGGTTTGCTCGCCATGATGGCCCAGGCCGGTTTGCCCGTACCCGCCACCGCGGCCAGCCTTCCGGTGTTCACTGCCTTCCTGGCCGACATCGGCGACGCGCAATCCATCGAAGCGGCGCTCTCCTCCTTCTCCGCGCACATCACCAATCTCGACCGGCTTTCGCGCCTTGCCGGCCCGCAGTCGCTGGTGTTGCTCGACGAACTCGGCTCCTCCACCGATCCGGAAGAAGGCGCCGCCCTCGCGGTTGCCGTGGCCAGCTACTTCCTTCAGGCCGGGGCCTGGACGCTCATCTCCACGCACCACACGTCGCTCAAGGTTTACGCCGCCAACACCGGGGGCGTAGTCAACGCCGCGGCCGGAGTCGACGAGGTCACCCTGGTGCCCAATTACCAGCTTCGCCTGGGCGTGCCCGGCGCCTCGGCCGGCATCGCCACCGCGGAACGCCTGGGCCTGAACAAGAGCATCATCGCGGGCGCGCGCGAGCGCCTGGGCTCGCAACAGGTCGACGTCGGGCGCTTTCTCGACCGCCTGCACAAGGAACTTACCCAGCTTGAGGAGGACCGCAAGGCCGCGCGCGAACAACAGTACGCACTCAACCAGGAACGCGCCAGGCTGGCCCGCGAAGGCGACGTCGAGTTGCGCAACCGGACCCGCGAGCTGGAACAGAAGCTCGCCTCGCTGATGAAGGAATTCGAATTCCAGATGCGCGAGAACGTCCGTGCCGTTGAGGACCGCGCCGCGCAGCAGAAATTGTCAAAAGAAGCCGAACGCCGCATCAACCGCCTGCGGCGCGAATTCCAGGAGAGCTTCAACCAGGCCGTCGTAGCGCACCGCACCGGCTCCGACCTGGGGGACGCCAACGCGCAGCCGCATATCGTGCGCCATGTCGGAACCGGCGATCATGTCCGGCTCAAGTCGATGAACAAGATCGGGATGGTGCAGCGCGAAGTGGAGAAGGATCTCTTCGAAGTGGCGCTCGGCCCCATCAAGATGCGGGTCAAGCGCGACGACATTGCCGAGGTGGTCAAGTCCGCCGCTCCGCAACCCGCCGAGCGCGCTGATCCGCTGGCCGCTGCCCGCGGTCAGCGTGGTGTGCAGGTCTCCATCACGCCCGCCAGCACCGACAATCTGCGCATGGAGATCAACCTCATCGGCCGCACCGTCGACGAGGCCACCGAAGAGCTGGAAAAGTACCTCGATCGCGCCTTCCTGGCAGGCCTGCCGCGGGTGCGCGTCATTCACGGCCACGGCGCCGGCATCCTCCGCCGCGGGGTCCGCGATTTTTTGAAGAGCCATCCGCACGTGGCGACGATTGCCGAAGCGCCGCAGAACGAAGGTGGCCAGGGGGCGACTTTGGTGGATTTACGGCAGTAGTTGCAAAATTGCTACAATGTAGCTACAATGAGAAATGGAGGACGGTGAATGTTCGAGTTCGCTTTCAAGCTTCCAAAGTTCGCAAACGAGGCCGAGGAAGCCAAATGGTGGTATGACAATCAGGAGCTAGTTGCTAAGGAATTTGAGAAGGCTGCCAAAGAAGGACGCCTTCGTCGAGGAGGAGTTAAGCGTCTGCTCGCTGAGCGGGGTATTCCTTTTCAAGAAGCAGGCCCCACACCCACCACCACAATTCGTCTAGACCCCGAGGACATCGCCAAGGCACGCGTCCAGGCGGCCGAGCGTGGCCTTCGCTATCAGACCTATCTCAAGATGATCATCCACGAGGCGCTCTGCAATGTAGAAAGGAAGAAGGATTCGGACGCAGCCTAGCCTCCGCTTCCCTGTGAGCCCATAGATTTCAGAACTCGCCCAGTGACATTTTCCTGACAACCCCTGCCGTCCTGTCTCTTATGATCGTCTGAACCTAGATTCGGAGGACTTCCCCGTGCGCAAAGTTTTTTTGATTCTTTCGCTGTGCGTTGTCGCGGCCATCTCTTTCGCCCAGTCGCACAGCATTTACGACTTCACCATTAAATCCATTGACGGGCAGCCCGTCAGTCTCAAGAGCTACAGCGGCAAGGTGGTCATGCTGGTGAACGTGGCCAGCAAGTGCGGTTTTACGCCGCAATATTCCAGCCTCGAATCGCTCTACGAGAAGTACAAGGATCGGGGCTTCGTCATTGTCGGCGTGCCGGCCAACAACTTCATGCAGCAGGAACCGGGTACGAACGAGGAAATCAAGGCGTTCTGCACCCGCAAGTACAACGTGACCTTCCCCATGATGGCCAAGGTCTCGGTGCTCGGCGAGGATGAGACTCCCCTCTACCGTTTCCTCACCGACAAGTCGACCAATCCACAATACAGCGGCGACATCAAGTGGAACTTCACCAAGTTTCTCTTCGACCGCAACGGCAATCCCGTGGCGCGCTTCGAGCCGCCGGTCAAGCCCGATTCGCCCGAGGTCCAGTCCGCCATCGAATCCGCGCTAGGCAAGTAATACGCATCATCTGAAAGGGGTGCCCCAGGTCCCCGAAGTTGGGACCTGGGATGGGCCTACATCGCCTTCAGCAGCTTCACCAACCGCGCCAATCCCTGTTCGCGCGCGGTCTTGTTGGCGGGATTGACATCCCCGGGATCCTCCCCGGCGCGCATGAACCCGTGCCCCGCGTCTTCGTACGTCACCGGCTCATAGGTCTTGCTCGCCGCCTTCATCGCCCCCGTCGTGTTGGCAATCGTGGCGTTCACACGCATATCCTTGCCGGCATAGAACCCGTACACCGGGGCCGTGATGCTGGCGACGTCCTTCGGGCCTGTTCCGTAGAACACGAACGCCGCCGACAGGTCCTTGCGGTGAGTGGCAAACCGGAACGAGGTCGCCCCGCCCCAGCAGAAGCCGGCCACGGCAATCTTGCCGTTGGCCGCGGGCAGCTTTTTGCCGTAATCGGCGGCCGCATCCAGGTCGGCCATCACGCCGTCGGGATTCAGGCCGGAAATAGCCTTGATCCGTGAATCCTGGTCGGCGAACTCGCTCGACCCGCCGCCATTCGGCCCGAATCCGCTCAGCAGGTCGGGGGCAATCACGATGAATCCCTCAGCAGCCAGCTCGTCCGCCATCTCCTTGGGCCAGTCCACCAGTCCGAAGATTTCGTGGATCAGGATCACCACCGGCGCCTTGCTCTGGGTCTCCGGATATACCACGAATGCCTGGATGGTGCGGTTGTCGTGTTTCAGATGCACATATTCGCGGTGACGCGGCGAAGCGTCGAGACGCGCCTTGGCCCAGTCCTGGGCGTACAGGGTTGCGGTGAAGGCAAGCAGCAGAAGGGCACAAACTCGAAGCGTGCGGGGAAGGATGTTGGTCATGCGCAGAAGTGTAACGGTGTGTTTCGGGGCCGCGCAACCACTCGCGGCCATTCCCAAAAACAGCCTCGGACGGAACTCCCTCCGAGGCCATTCTTGCGTCCCGTGATGCGGGTTCCAGGGATCGCCTACTTGTCCAGTTTCCGGGTGATCATCGTCCCGTATTGAATGGATTGGAGAACATGATCCCCTCCGACCGCGTCAAATTTCAACGCGACCTTCTGATCCGCCGGATGGGGCGAACCCGGGCCGACAACCGTGCTGAAACTCCGGGCCAAGCCCTTGGGAGCGAGGGTCACGAAGTTGGCAAAATCGTCGCGGCTGAGAGAGTAGTCACCCGCGGGAAAAGTCGCGCCGGCAACCGTGAAGCTGAAGGGAATTTTGATGGTGGTTGTTTCTGCCACCGCAGGGCGTGTTGCCAGAGCAGCAATCATGATTGCGGCGGACGCTAAGACGATGCGATGAAGTATGGATTGCATGGATTTCAAGCTCCTCTGCAAGCCACACTACGAGAATCCAGATCAAGCGCCGTGAAGTTCCCATGCAGAAATTATCAAATCAGACGACCCATCCATCAGATTTACTGCACCGAATGTAACAACCGAGAGATGGCTCGATTTTTGATGTGCGCCATATCACATCAGCCGGATGCCCCAGGGCTCGATTGTGAGACCTGGAATACCACCATCCTGACCAGCGTGGCGAAACAGGGTTCGGCAATTCCGCCAATCCGAAACTGCGAGTATGTGACAATGAAATGCAATGAAAGGGCAGATTATTGGCACGGTCCTGGCTCTGTTATGGATAGGCGCCGGACTCAGCGAGACGCCGCCACCATCCGATCCCGGACCGGTGCAGGCGGAGTTGCTCGCGAACCTGGATGTTCGTCGCGTCCAGCCCGGAAAGACCGTTTTTGCGCGAGTGACTCTCGATTGGCAAGGACAGGACTGTGTGCTGCGCAAGGGTGCAATCCTCCAAGGCACGGTTGAGATATCAAATCTTCGCCTGGGTAAGAACGAATCGAAACTGGCGCTGTCTTTCAACGAGGCGCAATGCAGCGGCGGGGAGATGCAACCGCTGGGCCTGGTACTTGCGGCTGTTGCGCAGGCCCCCACCGATTGGTCGGTTGTGCCCTATGCCCAATCCAGGATGTCCATGGATTTTTCGAACCCGCGTCCCGCCGCCGGGACCGCCAGCCGGAGCGTAGGTCCCGGCACCGCAGATGCATACCGACCGGTTGGCAATTTCTACGAAACACACATGGAACTGGCGGGGATCGATCACCGATTCCCCGTCCACCCCGGCATTAAGCCGGGCGATGTGCTGAACATCAAGGGAGTCAAGCTCGATTTGGGGACGGGACCCAATCTCAGTTCGGTTCTCTCGTCCAAGGTCCGGGACATCTTTCTGGCCGAATTCACGCAGTTTTTGCTGGTGCCGGCTTCGTTTGCGTTTCGTCCTTCAACCGCTCGGCTGGCCTCAGCCGGGGTTGCGCAAACCAGCGGAAATGCCGCAGTCGCATCGATTGCACCAGTGGCGGCGGTGACAATTCCGGCCAATGATATTGAGGTCTGCGCGCCGCCAGGATGCGCGGTCGAGCTGCCGGTGAGTGCAAAAGAACTCGAACCACACAACGCCCGCTCGATTCCGATTCGTTCATTCGGGTATGCGCCACGCTCCAATAAGGTTCTGTCTGGTTTTTACGATGAGGAATCCCTCGTATGGCTTGGTCCTGGGGAGTTGCTCTTTGCATTCAATCCGCACCAACTTATCCGGCGCGGGGCAGCGCTCAATTACAGCCATACCGCAAGAGTGATCCGCGCTGTGCTGTTGGACATGGCCACGAGCAACATCGTTCGTGCGGTCGACTGGGAGATCCCGGATTCGGACCAATATCTCTGGGATCTCGATGGAAACCGCATCCTCGTCCATGTCGGGAATGAGCTGCGAGTCTATGGAGCGGGCATGGAGATGGAACGCAGCATCCCACTGCCGGGTCCGCTCGTGTTTGTTCGCATCGCTCCAAATGGGGGTTTGATGGCGGTGGCCACGCTCCGGGAAAGGCACTCGCCGGAACTCCATGCCAAACTTCGTAGTGAACTCGGCCGCGAACCGGAAGAAGATGTCGATGTCGCCATCCTCAACAGAGAATTCAACCAGATCGCCCAGGCGTCCACGGTCTCAAACCTGATGCCACCCACGCTGTTGAACGAAGGGCAGGTAAAGCTGCAGGCCGAGCCCGACCGATGGTACCGGCTGGCAATGAGCACATGGGAAAACCAGAAGGCTGTGCTGGCGCGTTTCCGTTCGCTGTGTACTCCCGAGCTGACAAGCTCAGCGCCGGACCTGCTGTTTCTGCTGACTTGCAGCGTGAAGGATGGGAACACTGAATACCGAGTGCTGCGGGGCGACGGGAAAGTCCTCTTGCGCGGAGCATCCGATACTTTCGATCTAGGCCACGAGGCCATGGGGAATGATCGCAGCCGGACATTTGCGGTGAAGGTTATGCATGGGGTGCGGTACATTCCGCCAAACACAACTTTCAAGCGTTCGGATCTCGATGCGGCAGAAGTGCGCGTGTATCGCGCCGAGGATGGGAAGCGAGTGCTTGCTGTGCGGGTAAAGGAGCCTGTGGCGGTCCACGGCGGCTATGCCCTTTCCCCAGACGGCTCTCAACTGGCCGTTCTGTCCGGGTCGGATATCAAGTTTTTTCCTGTGCCGGCAGAGTGATCGCGAAGTCCGGGCGCCCCGTCCCGGGGTCCCCCAGGAAGCGTTCTTTGCTTCCTGAGTGGACGGCGGATCCCAGGGCAGTTCCGCTAACCCCGCGAGCACCGTTATATTTACGCCATCGCTTCCCGTCCCATCGGCTCAAACCGCAACTGGTTCGAATTGCGGTCGGCGTCGATGCGCACGTGCGATCCATGGAGGATTTCGCCGTCCAGGATCTTCATCGCCAGCGGGTCCTGCACCATGCGCTGCAGCGCGCGCTTCAGCGGCCTCGCGCCGTAGGCCGGATCCGACCCCGCCGCCAGAACCAGTTGCCGCGCCGGCCCGGTCAGTTCGATCGAAATCTGCCGGTCTTCGAGCAGCTTCTGGATATCCTTCAGCCGCATATCCAGGATCGCGCCCAGCTGCGAGTTGGTCAGCGGGCGGAAGATCACGATGTCGTCCACGCGGTTGAGGAACTCCGGCCGGAAATGCTCGCGCAAAAGACGCATCACGCTCTCCCGCGCCATGTCGAAGTCGTGCTCCGTCTTGAGCGCCTCGGCGCCCAGGAACGCCGCGCCCAGGTTCGAGGTCATGATCAGCACGGTGTTTTTGAAATCCACGGTGCGGCCTTTGGAGTCGGTGAGCCGTCCGTCGTCCATCACCTGCAGCAGCACATTGAACACGTCGGGGTGCGCCTTCTCGATCTCGTCGAACAGAATTACCGAGTAGGGCCGGCGCCGCACGGCCTCCGTCAACTGGCCGCCTTCGTCGTAGCCGATGTACCCCGGAGGCGCCCCGATCAGGCGAGCCACCGAGTGCTTCTCCATGTACTCGCTCATGTCGATGCGCACCATCGCATGCTCGTCGTCAAACAGGAACTCTGCGAGGGCGCGAGCGGTCTCTGTCTTGCCCACGCCCGTCGGTCCAAGAAAGATGAATGAACCGATGGGGCGCTTGGGATCGCTCAAGCCGGCGCGCGAACGCCGGATGGCGCTGGCTACCGTAGTCAGCGCCTGGTCCTGCCCCACCACCCGCTCGCGCAGCCGTTCTTCCATGTGGACCAGCTTCTTGACTTCGCCCTCGAGCATGCGCGATACCGGGATGCCGGTCCACTTGCTGACGATTTTGGCGATGTCCTCTTCGTCCACCTCTTCCTTCAGCATGCGCGCCGCGCCGTTGCCGGGGCCGCCCTCCTGCAACGCATTCAGCCGTTTCAGCTCCTGCTCGGCGCGCGGAAGGTCCCCATACTGGATCTGGGCAGCCCGTTCCAGATTGCCCTTGCGGGTCATTTCTTCGGCTTCGAAGCGCAGCGCTTCGATCTGCTTCTTCAGCTCGCTTATGCGCGTGATCGCCTCGCGCTCCTGTGTCCAGCGGGCGCGCAGCGCGGTAGCTTTTTCCCGGATGTCGGACAGCTCGCGCTCCACTTCCTCCAGCCGATCTTTGCTGTTGGGGTCGGTTTCACGCTTCAGCGCGGCGCGCTCGATCTCCAGCGAAGTCGCCTGCCGCTCCAGCTGATCGATTTCCGTGGGCACGCTGCCGATCTGAATGGCCAGTGAAGCCGCCGCCTCGTCCACCAGGTCGATGGCCTTGTCGGGCAGGAACCGGTCGCTGATGTAGCGGTGCGACAGAGTCGCCGCCGCCACGATCGCCGAGTCCTTGATGCGCACCTTGTGGTGTTGCTCGTAACGGTCCTTCAGCCCGCGCAGGATCGCAATCGTATCTTCCACGTTGGGCTCGCCCACGTAGACGATCTGGAAGCGGCGCTCCAGGGCCGCATCCTTCTCGATGTATTTTCTGTACTCGTTCAGAGTCGTCGCGCCAATGGCGCGCAGCTCGCCGCGGGCCAAGGCCGGCTTCAGCATGTTGCTGGCGTCGATGGCGCCCTCTGCCGCGCCCGCCCCCACCAGGGTGTGCAGCTCGTCGATAAACAGGACGATCTGCCCGTTCGACTCTTCGATTTCCTTCAGCACGGCCTTCAGGCGGTCTTCAAACTCGCCGCGGTACTTGGCGCCGGCCAGCATCGAGCCCAGGTCGAGCGAGATCACGCGCTTGTCTTTGAGCACCTCCGGCACGTCGCCGGAAGCGATGCGCCGCGCCAGGCCTTCCACAATGGCGGTCTTGCCCACGCCAGGCTCGCCGATCAGTACCGGATTGTTCTTGGTGCGGCGGCTCAGCACCTGGATGACGCGGCGGATCTCCTCGTCGCGCCCGATCACCGGGTCCAGCTTGCCGCGCCGGGCCAGCTCCGTAAGGTCCTTGGCGTATTTTTCCAGGGCCTGGAACTTGCCTTCGGGGTTCTGGTCGGTGACGCGCTGCGACCCCCGCACCGCGGTCAGCGCCTGCAAAATGACTTCGTGCGTGGCGCCGACCGACGCCAGCGCATTGTAGACCGGATCATTTTTCTGGTGCGCCGCGCCCAGCAGCAGGTGCTCGGTGGAGATGTACTCATCCTTGAAATTGGCGGCTTCCTTGAAGGCCTGCTCGACCATTTTGTTGAGCGCCTGGCTCAGGCCCGGCTGCGCCGAAGCGCCCGCTACGCGAGGCAGCTTCTGCTCGATGGCGTGCAGGCCGGCCTCGAGCCGCTCCGTGGGCACACCGATCTTTCCCAGCACGGCGGGAATCACGCCTTCGCGGTCTTCCACCAGCGCCAGCAGTAAATGCACCGGCATGATCTCCGGATTGCCCAGCTCCGCCGCGCGCTCCTGCGCCTGCTGCATCGCCTGCTGCGATTTCACGGTCAGTTTTTCCCAACGAATGGCCATTCATAAGCTCCTAGCTGCTAGCTTCCAGCTTTTAGCTCGTCCGTGTCGAACGAAGCTGCAGCCTTATTTCGATATGATTTGTGTTCTTGTTCGCGTGCCGCATAAACGACAGCGCCGGGGCGTTTAAATCACCCCGGCGCCATATTTGATGCTTCCGCCTCGGCACGCACGAGCTAGAGGCTAGAAGCTAGCAGCTAGAAGCTGCTTTTTACCGCGCGCCGACGAGCTCGGGCTCTTCTGTCTTCTGCCCGCCCACGTTCACCTTGATCTGCTTGGGCTGCGCTTCGGGCTTCTTGCTCAACTCCAGCTTCAGAATGCCGTTGGTATAGCTGGCATTGATGTGCTCGCTGTCCACCGTCGAGGGCAGGGTGAACGAACGATAGAAGCTGCCGTAGCGGCGCTCGATGCGATGGAAGTTCTCTTCTTTCTCTTCCTTCTCGAACTTGCGCTCGCCCTTCACCGTCAGCGTGTTGTTCTCCACCCGCACGTCCAGGTCCTTCTCTTCGATGCCCGGGACCTCGAGCTTCAGGACGACCTTCTTCGGGTCCTCGTAAATATCGACCGCGGGCACAAAGCTGGCCGTCGTCAGCGGGCTGTCTCCTTCGTTCATTTCGCGGAACAGGTTGTTCATCCGGTTCTGCAGTGCGACAACTTCACGAAAAGGATCCCAACGAGTGATTGCCATAATGTGTTTCCTCCAGGATGCATTGAAATTCTTGGGTGGGTCTCGGGAGGGCCGACCCCGGCAGGAGCCCGTCTCCCGACCTCACTCCATCTGATGGAAACTATAGCATAAAGGATGCATAAAATGTGAGTGTATTTTACTCATATATCATCGATCGAGCATCCCTTTTGTTTCCTGGCGGATGCAGCTCCGTGTTCCCTATTTCCTATTCCCCCGTCCGTCCCCCGCTCCACTCCAGGTAGCTCGCAAAGTCAGCCTGTCCCGGCATCCGCATCTCGAATTTGCCCGCCATCGCTCCCCCGGTCAGTTCGTAGCTCAAGCGGAACCGGGGACCCGGCCGGTCTGCATCCGACTCGAGCACCACCGTCCCGGGTTTGGGCACGGTCACGGCGTAGTGGATCACATGGCCTTCGTTATCGAAATAGATGGCCCGCAGCGCGCCAACCGGTGCCTCCGGATATAGATAGAGCACATCCCCGTGTTCGCAGTTGAAATCCTCCGGCCCCTTGCATGCCGCATAGCTGGAATGCCGCACCAACACGTGCTCCCGAAGCTCCAGCCGGAACGAGTAAGTTCCCCTGCCCTGCGCCTGCGCGCCGCCCCCGGTCGTCTTCGCCTCCCAGGTCCCGATCAGGAATCGCAACTGCGCCCACGGATCGGCCTTGGGAGCGGTTTGCGCCGCCGCGTTCGGCGCAACCAGGAGCATACCAACCACTAGCAAGGAAAAAACTCGCAGCACGGCGTCACCTCGGTGCTGCAAGTCTAGATCAACGGTCAGTTTTCAGTTGTCGGTATCGAGGCCTCATTCCTGTTCGCTTTGGTCCCTGCTCTCAGTCCCCTTAAGATCGAAAAGATGCCTCTGCCCGATACCTCCGCCGCCACCATCAATCTGCAATGGATCCTGGTGGTGGTCGCCGCATTTGCGGCCGGCGTGCTCAACGCCGTGGCCGGCGGCGGCTCGTTCCTCTCGTTCCCCGCGTTGCTGGGCACCGGAATCCTTCCCGTTCAGGCCAACGCCACCAACACTGTTGCCCTGTGGCCGGGACAGGTCACGTCCATTGCCGCCTACCGCGAAGACGTGCGCAAGAATGCGCGGCTTGTTATTCCCATGGGATTAGCCGGCCTGCTGGGCGGCACCGCCGGCGCCCTCGTCCTGCTCAGTACTCCTCAAACCACCTTCATGCGCCTGGTTCCCTGGCTGCTGCTGATCGCCGCCATCATTTTCGCAGTGAGCCGGCCCGTTTCCCGCTGGCTCGACCAGCTCAAGGCCTCCCGCCACCAGCACCTGCAGACGTACGTTCCCCGCCCCCCGCGGCGAACGCTGGTCTTCCTCGCCACCATGGGGGTCTGTTTTTACATTGGCTACTTCGGCGCCGGGGCCGGGTTTCTCATCATTACCATGCTTTCCCTGTTCGGGTTCGAGGACCTGAACGAGATCAACGCCCTCAAAGTGGTCTCCACCACCGCCGCCAATGGCATCGCCTTCCTCATCTTCGTGATCGGCAACCAGGTGGCCTGGCGCTATTGCCTGGTGGCCATGGCCGCCTGCGCCATCGGCGGCTACACTTCGGCCCGCTTCGCCCGCATGATTCCCCAGCGTGTCCTTCGCGCCATCGTCATCGCCATCGGTTTTGGCATGGCAGGGTGGTACTTCTGGAAAACCAGTGGTCCGTGATCAGTGGTCAGTGGTCGGAACGACCCCACGTCATCGTGGTTGGCCCCACTGACCACTGACCACTGTAAACTGGCTATATGAGCCACGAAGGCATCCGGATCAGCACCCCGGAAGAGGGCGCCCGCCAAGCCGAGGCTGAACGCCCGCTACCGCGCATCGCTGTCACGCCGGAGAAAGTGCGGGTGCTGCTGACCGAGGGCAAGGGCCTGGAAATCGACTGGGCCGACGGCCACAAGAGCGCCTGGAACTTCAAATGGCTCCGCGACGCCTGCCCGTGCGCCACCTGCAATGACGAGCGCCACCAGGAGGGCCGCAAGCCCGGCCAGCCCAAGAAGAAGCCCGCCGATCTGCTGCCCATGTACACCCCGCCGGCCAAGCCCGCCGGCGCCCACGGCGTGGGCCGTTACGCCATCCAGTTCAACTGGCTCGACGGACACACCAGCGGCATCTACTCCTGGGAATACCTGCGCCGCCAATGCCAGTGCCAGGAGTGCACGTTCGCCGCCGCCGAAACCACCGGCACGCCCAACTGATAAAAACGCGGGGAACACGGGACCAAGGGGACGAGGGAAACGAGAAGGCGCCGGATTGGGCAAGCCTGGCCAGTCCAGGACAGACTCTCGAGAGCCTTTCCCCGTCGATTCCCTTAGTCCCTTGGTCCCTTGGTCCCTCGGTCCCTTGGTCCCTGGTTCCCTCGTTCCCTGCTTTTAGGATTTCTCCGCAACTCTGCTCTCCGGGCCGGGTTCAATGCGTCAACGGGGGAAGTTCGACCTTTCATCCACCACCCAAGTAAAGGTTTCCGCCAGTCCACTCAAGCTCGGCCCTTTTTCCTCGCAGTTACTGCGTCACTCGTCGTATCTGAGCAACACGCTGAAAGGTTCGCTTCCGCTCCCTCGCCTGAGCTGTTTTTGACCTGGAGGACCATCATGAAGAGCGCTCTTGCTCTGTCCATCGTGTTTGCCGTCCCACTCGCCCTATCCGCCGCCGACTACTCGACCGAACAGTTGTTGCCGGCCGGCTCGCTTATTCAATGCACCACTTCTGAACCCAGGCTTTCCTCTAGAACCATGGCCATCGGCGATCCGGTGCTGTGCCGGGTCAGCCACGCCGTCCACGTGGGGCGCTCGGTGCTCCCCTACGACAGCTACATCGTCGGCCGCTTCGAGGATTATCGCGACCCCGGCCATTTCGTGGGCAAGGGCTGGATGCAGCTCACCTTCGATCACATGGTCATCGAGCCCGACACCGTCATTCCCCTGGACGCCAAAGTGGTGGACGTGCCCGGGTACAACATCGATCGCCAGGGCCGCATTCTCGGCAAGGGCCATGCCACCCGCGACACCATCCTGTGGCTGATCCCGGTGCTGTGGCCCATCGATCTGCTTGAGCTTCCGCGCCGCGGTCCCCGTCCCACGCTGAAGGCCGAAACCCGCCTCACGGTGAAGCTCATGGACGACCTGCGGGTGCCCGAAGGTCAGCCGCTGGAGCGCGATCCGTACGGCCTGTCCCGTCGCCCCTCGGCAGACAATACACCTCCGCCACCGCCGGCTGAGCCGCGGCCTGAACCGCAGCCCACGGCCTCGGCTCCTCCGCCGCAGCAGAATTACTATCCCCCACAGCAGGATTACGCTCCGCCCCAGCCCACCTACGCCAACTACCCGCCACCGCAGCCGGTCTACGCCCCGCCGCCGGTATACGTGGTGCAGCAACCCGTCTACGTGACCCCGATGCCGGTATACACGTACGCCGTCCCGGTGGTACCGCAGGTCTACTCGTATATGTATTCGCCGCCGCCCCCGCGCATTATGGCCCCGCCGGCCGTCTGGAGCCCCATGCGCAGCGCCGTTGTCTACCGCAACGGCATGGCGTACTCGATGATGATTCCGTAAACAGTGGTTAGTGATTAGTGATTAGTGATTAGTGGTTGTCGCCCGGTCGCGATTGGCTAACCACTAAACACTAGCCACTAATCACTCGTTTTACCGCTTCTTCCGCGTTCGCCGACACCTGCAGCAATGCACGGTTTTCAGGCTTCAGAAAACCCGCCTGAACGGTGTGGTCCAGAAATTCCAGAAGAACGTCCCAGTAGCCCAGCGTGTTGATCAGGATGCAGGGCTTGCTGTGCAGGCGCAGTTGCGACCAGGTGATGATTTCCAGCATTTCATCCAGAGTCCCGTAGCCGCCCGGCAAAATCAGAAACGCGTCTGCCAGGGCTACCATGCGCGCCTTGCGCTGATGCATCGTGGCCACGCTCTCCAGCCGGGTCAGGCCGGTGTGGGCAATCTCGCGCCCGGAGAGGATCTCCGGCAATACCCCTATGACCTCAGCTCCGGCGGCCAGGGCGGCGTCGGCCATGGCGCCCATCAGCCCCACGTTGGCCCCGCCGTAGACCACGCCCATCCCGGCCTCGGCAATCGCGTTGCCCAGTGCCCGCGCCTCGGCCAGAAACGCGGGATCATTGCCATTCGCCGAGCCGCAGTACACGGCCACCCGGCGAGGTCTGCTCCCCAATGTCATCGTAGGTCCAGAATAGCGGAGCGATCAGGTACGTTTGTCAAGCGCCCGAAATCCGCCGGGGCCCCTTAGTCATTGAAAAATAACCCCAAATTCCTCCCGTCCCTTTGCACGTTCATGCCCCATATACGATCACAATAGAAATAGCCTTGATTTTGGTCCTTGTGAAAATTCGTTCCGGGATGTTCGTTGTAACAGGGCACGACTTCACAGGCTGCGGAAAACTCCGCGCGCTGAGTGCTTTGTAACCAGGGCACGACTTCAGAGGCTGCGGAAAAACTCGCCACGGGAGGTGCTTTGTAATAAGGGCACGACTTCAGTCGGGCCGCAAATCGCGCAAAATCAACGTGGGCTTCAGCCCCTGCTATGCTTGCTCGCGCAATATTGCTGCATTTTCCCCATTTTTCCGCAGCCTCTTCAGTCGTGCCGCAAGTGGCCCAAAATCAACGCGGGCTTTTAGCCCCTGCTAGGCTCGCCCGCGCAATTTCGCTGCACATTCTTCGTTTTTCCGCAGCCTCTTTAGCCCTTGCTGGGCTGCACCAACCCCGGATTTGCTCGGTTGCCGCTCGTAAGTCACTTGCTGAGATAACTCTGCGGGTAAGTCCTTTTTAAAGAATATCTTGGAGCGAAATTGCTCCGCTAAATCACTGAAAATCCGGAACTTATCCAAAGAGTCCGGGAGGGGGGAGGGAAGGGGGTACCACAACTTGGTACTACCCGGGAACACTCCGTCCTCCACATTGGGGTGTACCCCTGGAGCGGACAGCTTGGGAAGTCTTGTCTGTTAGAAAGCGAATGTGGGGACACATCAACTAGGAATGCGGCCTAAAGCAGACTCTGTGAGATATAAGCCCGCGCAGCGGCTAAAGATGGTAGCCCCAGGCGCAAGCCTGGGGTTACCGCTGCCCGTGATGACCGCCAAAGCTTATGGGTGGAGCCACAGTTGCGGCCATACATCTGAGTGAGAAGCGCTCTAATCTCCGTGGGCCGACGGCGGGATCACCGGCAGTCTAAGCCGGGTGAACTCCTGGCACCACGCTTCGAACTGCCGGCTGGACAATTCCACGGAGCCCTGAACCTGGTTTTCTCCCAGCGAGAACTTCTCCGGCCGGTGTTGGGTCCGAGCGCGAGGAGCAGATTCTGCATTCGGCCCCTCGGTCAGGGCATCGGTAAAGAATGCCGCCTTGTCGGAGAAGAATTCCGGACCGCTCCCCGCCTGGGCATAAATCGAGAAGTCGATGCGGACTTTGGATCCGAATCGAGTCCCGACCATCAGCAGGTCGGTATCCTGTTGCAGGTCCGCCCATGCGCTGTTTGGCTGGGCAAAGGTGATATTTCTGACCTGGGGTGACCGCGACAACACGTTCCACGACGTCACATCGGATCGCAACAGGCTCAGCCGCTCTTCCAGCACGGAGTCGGCCAGCGAGTGATCCACATACCGGCTTAGCGCCTGCCGGACCAGCCCCGGCGTTCCCAGCATTCCGATGCAGTTATCGAGGATTACCAGCCAGCGCGTGTCCAACATGTCCCCGCGTTCGCGCGCCAGGGGCGCGATCATCAGAATCTGCTGGCCCTGAATTTGAGCCGATTTCGCGCCATTCTCTTCCAGTGAGCGAAAGATGAGTTCCCGGTCGAAGCGGCCTTCCACCAAAAGCAAGTGCTCGGCGAGATTCCCTGCCTCATTGGACGACGCCACCTCGATCACTTCTTCGAAGACCCGCTGGCTGTCGATGCCGGTCAGCGCCTGCCAGTCATCCAGATCAAGTCGATTGTTGCGGGTGGTCAGGAGCAGCCGCCCATGCTGGGTCGGACCCGCATGGTTTTCAAATCCCGCCACGATCTCCGCTCCGGCAGGAACAAGTGGAAGCAGCCTGCTGCCGCGCGTCAATGCCCAACTATGGCCGGCAAAAAAGGCGCTCAAAACTAAGATATGGAAGCCCCTCAAAAAGATGGGACTCATGGCGCACTCCTTGCTCGTGCGCTTGAACCGGCCAGTCATATCCGGGGTTCGTCTGTTGGCCGCTCGATCCCCGAACACTCGCCGGGGAAGCGCGTTATCTTCCTCCCCGGAGTTCGTGGTGGGACCAGATGAAGGCCTGCAGTCGCTGTCGCGGTCTCGATCCGTCGCGCCTTTGAATTCTGCGAAGGATCAGCACCACTCCGATGGCGGCCCAACTGGCGGCGCCGAGAAGGCGCTCACTCCTCCAGGACCGGACATCATTTAGATAAGTGCTGTTATGGTTTACGAGCGTACCCTCATTTGTCCGCTGTTGGTGTGACCGGCATCACCCATGAATTCCGGTGCTGATTCGCCTCATCGGCCACTCTCCCAGCTTCCGCCCACGCCCACGCCGGGAAAGGTAAACTAGAGCCAGGACCCTTTCCTCCGGACGCCGCATTGTCGCAGCCGCTCATTGCCAAATTGAACCCCGAACAGCGCGCCGCCGTCGAGGCAACGGAGGGTCCGCTCCTCATCCTGGCCGGCGCCGGCTCCGGCAAGACCCGCGTCATCACCAGCCGCATCGCCTGGCTCATCCAGGAAAAGGGCGTACCGCCGGACGCCATCCTGGCCGTCACCTTTACCAACAAGGCGGCCGCCGAAATGGCTGAGCGGGTCGAGCACCTGCTGGGCCACGCCACCGTCGCCAAGCCGCTCATTTCCACCTTCCACTCGCTCTGCGTGCGCATCCTGCGGCGCGATATCGAGGCGCTTCGAGTCAACGGCGAGGGCCTGACCCGCTCATTCGCCATCTTCGACGAGAACGATCAGGCCTCGCTGGTAAAGCAGATCATGAAGCGCATGGGGATGGACATCAAGCAGCTCACCCCCCGCACCGTGCTGAGCCGTATCTCCTGGGCCAAGAACCACATGGTCGACCCGCAGGACTATTACCTCGGCTCCCGCGATCCCAACGGCGAGCGCATCGCCCACATCTATCAGTCCTACAAGGCCGAACTCCGCAAGAACAATGCCATGGATTTCGACGACCTGCTGCTGGAGGCCGCCCGCCTGCTGAAGGTCTCCGCGCGCCACGCGCGAGCGCTACCAGCGCCGCTATCCGCTACGTTCTGGTCGACGAGTACCAGGACACCAACCGCCCTCAGTACGAGTTGATGAAGCTGCTGGCCGGGGAGCACAAGAACGTGTGCGCGGTGGGCGACGAGGACCAGAGCATTTATTCGTGGCGCGGCGCCGACATCCGCAACATCCTGGAGTTCGAAAAGGATTTTCCCCAACGCCCGGATCGTGCGCCTGGAACAGAACTATCGCTCCACGCAGAACATTCTCGAAGCCGCCGGCGCCGTGGTCTCGAACAACATCCGCCGCAAAGGCAAGAAGCTCTGGACCGATCGCCAGGGCGGATCGCTGATCGGCTACTACGAGGCGCCCGACGGCGAGAATGAAGCCCTGTTCATCGCCGACCGGGTGCAGAAATTCCTGCGCGAGGCAGGCGAATCAGGCGAAGAGCCCCACTGCGCCGTGCTCTACCGCACCAACTCGCAATCGCGGCTGGTGGAGGAGGCGCTGCGCCGCTACGGCGTCAAGTACTCCATGGTGGGCGGATTCAGCTTCTACGAGCGCGCCGAGATCAAGGACCTGCTCAGCTACCTGCGCCTGGTGCAGAATCCCCACGATTCGATGGCGCTGAATCGGGTCGATCAACACGCCGCCGCGCGGCATCGGAGCAGCAACCCTGGGCACCATCGAGCGGCTGGCACTGGAAACCGGCTCGTCAAGCTGGGACGCGATGGGGGCGGCAATCAATAACAGGCTCATCGCCACCCGCGCGCTGATGGCGCTGGATTCGTTCCGCCAGATCATCCTGGATGCGCAGGCCATGATGGATCCGGACTTCGCCGGCAAGCTCTCGGCCGATGTGGCCGAAGCCGATGCCGGCCTGGGCGATGCCGGCTTTTCATTCGGCGCGTCGGCACCGACCGAGGACGAGAATCGGGAGGTGGCCGAAGGCGTTGAAGCCGCCGCGGAAAGCGACTTCATGTTTGGCGGCAATGCCGACCAGCTTCCGCTGCTCGATGCCGCCAGCTTCAATCCATTCGCCGAGTCGCCGAAGCGGCCATTTCTGAATATGCCGGAAACCGGGGCGCCCCAGGTCTCGATTTTGAGACCTGGGATGGATGCCGGATCCGGAACGGACCCCGGCAAAGCCGAAGACCACGCATTCCGCCGCCCCGGCGACCCCGCCACCCTCCCCGAGCTGATCCGCTTCATCATCGACCGCACCGGCTACATCAAGGCGCTCGAAACCGAAGGCACGCCCGAAGCCTTCAGCCGCATTGAAAACCTGAAGGAACTGGCCAACGCGGCCCACGACGCCGAGGTGCGCGGCGAGACCCTGGCCGACTTCCTCGACCACGCCGCTCTGGCCTCCGACACCGACCAGTACGATCCCAGCGCCCGCGTCACGCTCATGACGCTCCACTCCGCCAAGGGCCTCGAATTCCCGCTGGTTTTTCTGGCCGGAATGGAAGAGGGGCTGTTTCCCCACTCGCGCACTCTCAACAATCCCGAGGGTGAACTGGAGGAAGAGCGCCGCCTCTGCTACGTCGGCATGACACGCGCCATGAACACGTTGATCCTGACGCGCGCCAACTTCCGCCGCCGCTACGGCAACGACGCGCCCGAGGCGAGCATCCCTTCACGGTTTCTTGAGGAAGTCCCGCCGGCGTTGATTGAGAATCTGGGCAGCACGCGCGCGGCGGCGTGGGCTTACGCGGGCAGCTACGGATTGCGCTCCCAGGCGGGCCGCCGCCAGGGCGACGATTACGAGAGCCGCCATTACAACTACGAAGACGAGAGCCAGGAGGGCGCTCCGGCTTCTTCACGCTATGCAAACTCGCGCCGCGCGGGTGCAAACTCCAAGCCATTTGTGGCGCCCTGGATGACGGCCAAATCCGGCTCTTCGGCCGGCGACAAATCTCGCCCAAAAGGTGAGAGCACGCAAGCGGCGCAGGCGCCCGACCCCAAGTCCATCGACAATATCGCCCGCTTCTTCGGCGGCAAGGCGGGGCCGATCACGCCCGGGTCTCTGGCCCGCCCCGCCTTGGACATCCCCGCCACTACCGGCGCCACCGGCCTGAAAAAAGGCGACCGCGTGCGCCACAGCAAGTATGGCGAAGGCTCCATCCTGATGCGCGAAGGCGACGGCGAGGACGCCAAGCTCACCGTCATGTTTACCCGCCACGGGATGAAGAAGCTGATGGAGAAATTCGCCAACCTGGAAAAGATCTAACCCGACTTCCAGCGATTGCGAGCAGTCGAGAGCTCTCCGTCGGTTAACGAACATTCGTGAGCCACAACCCGCCGTGCGTGGGAATTGCGGGCGTCGCATTGCTGGTGTAAGATGTGGGCCACTATGGCGCAACCCGATGTTTCTACACCTGACACTGTGGGGCCGATCAAGGATCCTGATGCTCGCCGCGTCTGCAGCCTCGCGGGTATCGAAACTGCGCGGCAGAAGGTCTTTACGCTTCGTCAATTGCGCGACGGTCTCGACATTTCAATCAAGGATTTAGAGGCCCAACGGCGGAAAGACATGATCATCAATAGAGCCCTGGTCGTAGCCAGATTTACCAAGGCGACCTGCGATGCGTTTATCAGCATGGCGGGGGCGCTGGGTAAAGCTGTTTTGCCCAAACCTGCGGGTGAAGAGGTGGAGAAATTTGCCGCGGGTTATGCCGCCGCGACTCCACTGGTGGACGCGGCGGCGACCTCCGCGGCCGGCGGAAACGCTGATTGGGTAAAAGCCGGCGCCTCTTCAATCAAAGAGGGCGTATCGCTGGTGACCAAGAACAAGGGCGTAGAGATATTGACCAAGTCTACCGTGGTGAAAGTGGAAGTGATTAAGGGCGCGATGAATCACGACAAGGAAGGCATCATCAAGTCAGCAGTCGACTATACCTACGACCTGAACACTACCGTGGCGGAGATGACCGGCAAGAAAGGTGAAGCGGGAGCCGCGTTAGCCAAAGTGGCCAAAGCCGGCTTCGAATACAATGAGCAAATCGGGAAGGCCTTCGACCAGCTGATCGACGACGATCTGGAAAGTCAGGAGCGCATTCATTCACTGAAGACCGGCCTCGTTCACCAGGCGAAGCTGTTATCCAAAAAGATCGACGAAATGGAGCAGTTCATCAGCTCCTGCGAATACGAGCTCAGTTCTCCCGAAGCTCTCGTGTGCTCGTGACCGTCGTTCCTGTTTCCAAGTGGTTCACGTGCGCGGCGTTGATGGCGGCTTTGACTACCGCTGCAGCCCAGCGGGTCTTTGACGTCCGCGACTACGGCGCTACCGCCCGCAAAGCCGACGATGCGCGGCCCGCGATCCAGAAAGCCATCGATGCATGCGGCAAGCTGGGCGGGGGGCGCGTGTATGTGCCTCCAGGCGAGTACACATCAGGGCAGCTTCATCTGCGCTCGGGAGTGAGGCTGTACCTCGAGGCCGGCGCGACCATCTACGCCACGCTCGATTCCAGCCAGTACGACGATGCAAAGAAGGCCGCGCTCATCTATGGCGAGGACCTGCACGACATTGCGCTCGAAGGCTCGGGCACGCTCGACGGCCATGCCAGCTACGAGTGGCGCCTGAACACCATCACCGACCACTACATTTTGCCCAACCAGCGCCGCATGGAAGCCGCCGGCAAGCCCCTGATGCGATCGTTCCCCGCAGGCTTTGGCAAAGAGAGCGTGTATCCGCGCATGGTGCTGCTGCTGCGCTGTACCGATGTGCGTATCGCCGGACTGAAATTCCTGCGCTCGCGAAGCTGGACCATCAATCCCTATGCGTGCAGGCGGCTGGTGATCGACGGCGTGTACATCTACTCATCGCAGAAGGAAGCGGTATGGGACGATGGCATCGACCCGGACGGCTGCCAGGATGTGCGCATCTCCAACTGCACCATCGAGACCGGCGACGACGCCATTTGCTTCTACTCCACGCCCATCTGGGGCCCGGTGCTGGCGACAGAGAACGTGTCCGTCACCAACAGCCGCCTCTCGTCATCGTCGGCCGCCATCAAGTTCTGCGACGGGAACAGCAAGGCGGTCCGCCACGTCACCATCAGCAACGTCGTCATCACCAACTCCAATCGCGGCCTGGCCTTCATGGTGTTCGATGGCGGCATCGTGGAAGACGTGGTTATCGATAACGTCACCATCGATTGCCGGCGCTTCGACTGGTTCTGGTGGGGCGAGGGCGACCCGATTCACTTCAATATCAAGCGGCGGAGCGAGATCGACGGACGGCACTACGAGAATGAGCCGGCGGCAGGCATCATTCGCAACGTGACGATCAGCAACGTGATCGCGCACGGCCAGGGGACATCGGCGATCGAGGGCCACCCCGACAGTTGGCTCGAAGGTATCCGGATGAGCCACGTACGGCTGTTTGTGTCGCACGCTGAGGACGCGCCCTACGAAACCGCCGCAGCGGCCATGACCCTGAAATACGCGCGCGATTTAGCCATGAACGACGTGGAGATTCGCTGGGACGTTCCGCATGCCTCCACCTGGCAATCAGGCCTGGTCGCCGATCAAATCCAGGATCTGCTCCTTGAAGATGCGCGCATCGATGCTGCGCCCGGCTCAGATCAGCCGGTGGTTCGGTTGACCGATGCCGATGGCGTGCTGGTGCGCCACTCGCGCATCGGGTCAGTGCATGTGAGCGGCGCAAAGAGCCGGGGAGTGCGGGTCATGGATTCGGAGACGAAAATCACAACGGATGTGGAAGTTCCGGCCGCACAGAGGAACGAGTGAACGCCCAACACCTATGGTTCGTGGTTTCCCGCCTTTATGGTTCGTGGTTTCCCGCCTTTATGGTTCGTGGTTTCCCGCCTTTATGGTTCGTGGTTTCCCGCCTTTATGGTTCGTGGTTTCCCGCCTTCGCGACAGAAAACGTCGCGAAGACGGGGCACGGAGGCTTTTGGGCCGCAAAAAGAAGAATTATTCCAGCGCCTTCTTGGTATCCGCGCCAACGTCTTTCACGCCAACCGCGGTTTTCTCGCCTGCCTTTTCGGTGTACTTCACCGTGAGTTTCGCGCCCTCCCCGACGCCCTTTCCGGCGTCTTTGGTCCCTTCCCAGGTGGTTTTGCCGGTCCATTTGATGGTGTGCTCCACGCCATCATCGGTTTTCACGATCATCTTTTTAGAGCCTCGGTCGACATGTTTCACAACCCCCGAAAGGATATGGACGAGGTCCTGGTCCTGTGCGGGCGCGACGGGTAAGATCGCCAGGCCGACGATTGCAACGAGACAGAATACGACCCGGCGACGGGTATGCACTTGCATGCTTTTCCTCCATTGAAGTTCCGGTGTGTGGCGGACAGGGCGAGACAGGGCCACCTGTCCACCCGCCCGGTTGGGTTCGACAAGATACGATGCCTGGGACGGGGGAACCGATGCGGAAATCTTCAAGACCCGGAACACGTGGGGGAATTCTCCCAGCCCTGCCGGCTCTGCGCGGCGGATTTGAAGACTATTCGAGCCCGATCACCAGGGCTTCGCGTTTCTCGCCGTGCTCCGGCGCGCGGCCTTCATCCCACAGGCGGCGGGCTTGCTCTTCGCCATCCAGAACCCGGAACACACCCTCGGCCAGCGCGCGCAATTCGTCTTCTCCGGGATAGACGGCGACCGGCGCAATCCAATCGATGTACGCCCGCAGCTTGCTGACCAGGCGCTCGGAATGCGCCATGCCGCCGGTCAGCAGGATCACGTCCACGCGGCCTTCCAGCACGGCGGCCATCGCCCCGGCCTGTTTTGCGACCTGGTAAATCATGGCCTCATAGACTGCGCGCGCCTGCTCGTCTCCGGAGTCGATGCGGCGCTCGACTTCTTTCAAATCGCGCGTGCCTAGGTACGCGAAGAGACCGCCTTCGCCAAAGACTTTGCGGTCGAGTTGCTTCTGCGTGAAAGCGCCGCTGCTGGCCACCTTGATGAGCCCGCGCACCGGGAGCGAGCCGGTGCGGTCCGGGCCCATCGGCCCCTCCTCGGGCGTATTGTTGTCGATCATGCGCCCGTCGCGGTGCGCCGAAACAGTAATGCCGCTGCCAAGATGGGCCACCACCAGCCGCAGTTCCTCATACCCGCGTCCGTGTTCGCGCGCGTAGCGGCGGGCGACGGCCTTGGTATTCAGGACGTGGCCGACCGCGGAGCGCGGCACCAGCGGCGAGCCGGAGAGGCGCGCGCAGGGCTGCCACTCATCCACCGTCACCGGGTCGACGATATAGGCGTTCACGCCGCCCGCGCGCGCGAACCGCAACGCCAGCACGGCGCCCAGGTTGCTGGCGTGTTCCCCGCGGACGGCGCGGCGCAACTCCTCGATCATCTCGTCGTCCACCAGGTAGGTCCCGCAGGGCAGCGGCGGAAGGAATCCTCCCCGTCCCGCCACCGCCGCAAAGGAGCGCGGATCGTAGCCGGCCTGCTGCATCGCCGCCGCGATCAGGCCGGCGCGGTAATCGGCCTGCGCCAGCGTGGAACGGCCGCGAAACTGCTCCAGTTCCGCGTCCCCATGCAGAACCGAGGTCACCCATTCGGCGCCGGAGCGCGAAAACATGCCGAACTTGGTGGACGTCGATCCCGGGTTGATGACCAGCAGGCGGCGGTTCTGATGGGGCACGAAATCTCCTCGAACCAGAACGAGTCTATCCCGCCGGCCGCGCACCCCGGCTGTGCGATACCGCACTCGACTTTGCGAGACCTCCCACCTTCGCGCCAGAAAGAAGGCGCGAAGATGGGGCACGGAGGGTTTCTTTGGCACGGAAGTTTTCTTTCCCGGGAACGATTCACAAAGGACTGGCAGTCCGCTGCGCGACACTCGTAGTATTCTTGGGGTTCTTCCAGGAAAAGGAGATCGCAACCGATGACCCCCTATCGATGTGTCGCAGTCGCATTTGCCCTCGCCGTCATCAGCCTCTGCCCCGGTGCGCAACGATCCGTCGCCGCACCGGCGCCTCCCGGGCCCGCCGCCTTCGGCCAGGAGCCGTGGGAGATGCCTCCTGGAGAATTCAACGAGATCCAGCGGCGCGGTTTTCACGATGGCGTCGAAGGCGCCCGGCGCGACTACGGCAATCACCGCCAGCCCGACGTCAACAATCGCGATGAGTACCGCAGTCCCGATGTACCGCGCGATGGGCGCGAGGTCTACCGTGCTGCATTCCGCCGCGGTTACGAGACCGCCGCCTCGCACCTGTGGGGCGCGCCGCCCTCGCCTCAACCACTACCTCCGCCTCCGCCCGCCCAGGACTGGGATCGCTGGGGTATGCGCGGCTTGCAGAGCGACGCCGAACGCCAGGGATACCGGGAGGGCATGGAAGAGGCCCGCAAGGATTTTCAGTTCCAGCGCCGGGCCGATCCTGACGATCACGAGGAATACCGCAATCCCCACGTTCCCCCCGGCCTGGCCGATGAATTCCGCGAGGGTTTCATGCGCGGTTATGAAGTGGCCATGTCCCAGCTAAGGGGCGAAGGAGCGTGGGAAGGCCGCGGCGATCCGGACCAATGGGCGCCTCCCGATCGCTTCAACGAGATTCAGCGCCGCGGGTTCCATGACGGTGTCGAGGGCGCGCGCAAGGATTTCGGCAACCATCGCCGGCCTAATGTCGGCAATCGCGAGGAATACAGGGAGCCGCGCATCGACCGGGCGTACTGGCAAGACTACCGCGAGGGCTTCCGCCGTGGGTACGAGATGGCTGCCAACCGGCTGTGGGGCGGGATGTAGAACCCTGTGAACTTGGGTGCCCCACCCTCGGGGTCCCCACGAACAGGTCTTCGTTCGTGGGGTGAACGCTGGCCGCGTCTTTGCTTTTGCGGCCAGGGTGGGAACGCCCTTCAGATTTCGCCCTAGTTCACCATGGGAGCGTATTCCAGGCGGCCCGAGGGCTGCGCAACGCAGCGAGCCGCCGCCGAAAAGCCAAATCGAAGAGCCGGGTCGGCTTCGGGCCTCCGCATCAACTCCGCGATCCGGGTCTGGGAAAAGCGCCACTTCGGGGGCAGGCTCTCGGTCCGATGCGCGCCATGTGCGTCGGTGGTTTCGTACTGTTCGCACAGCACCGTCACGCCCACCTGTTCGGCGATCTCGTGCAGCTTTTCGGCAACTTCGGCCGCCGACGCCAGGTAAAGCCGCGGCATCTCGTGCAGATCGGCCGACTCGAATTTCACCAGGCAGCATGAGATCCGGCCGCCGTGATTCTCCAGCCACCGGTCGATGGCCCGGTGATAATCGGCCTTGGTGGGCGTCAGCCGTGGCGCCCGGTCCAGGTAGGGTTCCACCAATTCCCAGAATCCATCCAGGCTGCCGTGCACCAACACTTTCATCATCCCGCCGGATTTGGCCACACCCAGGTCGTAAACGAACCGGGCCTGGCCCGCCTGTTCCAGGACATCGAAACCATACAGCGAAAACTGCGCGGCCGCGATGTTCTCGGCCGCCGCCGACAGTTGACGCGAAGACAGTTGCAGTTGAGGGGAGGCAACGGGACTCATGAGCCGGTTCCTTGAGGGCATCAGACCGTCAGAATCAGGGGAAGGGAACGCCACTGAACGAAGGAGGTCCGAAACGCCCTGAATTTCGCTTTCGGATAACTCCTTTATAGTCCATGCCGGAGCGGAATGATGTGAGATAAATCACGTCGACCCTGCCGTTTTGCCCGGCGCTCTTACGGGACGAACCCTGGGCCGGAGCAAGTCAACGCCCCTTTCATCCCTATTTACAAAGATTTACAAGCGGGATGACATCTCCGTGACCATCTGATTTTCCCGCCGCGGGCTCTCGTGTTTGAAATCTTGTTTCATTTTTGAAACACGCCGGGGGCTCCAGGTCCCCGGTTTTGGGACCTGGGAACCACGCCCCTCCCGTTTGCCGATCCCGCCAAGACTCCCCTATCCTCCCTCCATGGGTGAATACGAAGGCGAGCTGAGCCGGCTGGTTGACGAACTGAACCGATCCGCCCGCCGCGAACGGACCGACGAGAAAACGCTTCTCGATCAATTACTTTCGGCGGCCGTTCAGCGCAGCGCCTCGGACGTGCTTCTGGTGGCGGGCTCGGCGGTCGTCCTGCGCATCAACGGCGCTCTCGCCGCGGGCGTAGGCCGGGTTTTTTCCGACGCCGACCTGCGCGGGCTTTTGCTGCCCATTCTCAGCGCCGAACAGCAAAAAGAGTTGCAGCTCCGCCGGTCTCTCGATTTTTCGTTCGTGCGCCGCCCGATCGGACGATTCCGCGCCAATCTCCATTACCAGCGCGGCACGCTCGCCGCCGCCATCCGCGTGCTTCCGGAGCATGTGCCTACGCTCGAAGCTCTTCACCTTCCGCCCGGACTGGCGCAATTGGCCGAGCGCAAGCAGGGGCTCGTTCTGCTCACCGGGCCCACGGGATGCGGCAAGAGCTCGACGCTGGCCGCGCTGCTCGAACTGGTGAACACCCGCCGCCGCGATCACATCATCACCATCGAGGACCCCATCGAGTTTGAGCACACCAACCGTACCTCGGTGGTCGAGCAGATCGAGCTGGGCCAGGACACGCCCAGCTTTGCCGAGGCGGTGCGCGCCGCCATGCGCCAGGTGCCCAACGTCATCCTGATTGGCGAAATGCGCGACGCCGAAACCATGGCCGCGGCGCTGACCGCCGCCGAAACCGGCCACCTCGTCTTCAGCTCGCTGCACACCAACGACGCCGCGCAGACCGTGCTCCGCATTCTGGATATTTTCCCCACCGGCTACCAGTCGCAGATTCGCCAGCAACTCTCGTTGGCCCTGCTGGCGGTGATCTCGCAGCGCCTGGTGCCCGCGGTGAACGGCGGCCGCCATCCGGCGGTGGAGATCATGCTGGCCACCAGCGGCATCCGCAACCTCATTCGGCAGGGTCACGACCACCAGATCCGCGCCCACATCGAAACCAGTCGCATGGACGGCATGATGACCATGGAGCAGTCGCTTGCCGAACTGGTGCGCACCGATCGCATTACGCGCGAGACGGCGTTTGAACACTCCCATCATCCGGATGAACTCCGCCGCCACCTCGGCGGGTAGTGCGTTCCTCATAATCAGCCGTCTAACGAGGGACGAACTCCGTGCCCCATCTTCGCGCCTTTTTTCTGGCGCGAAGGTGGGAAACCACGAACCCTGACCCCGCAGCAAGCGATCTTCATCGATCAGTTTCGGGATCCCGGTGTTCGATAGCCCATCTGGAGGTCGAATTCTCATGCTGAACCGGAAGACTCCCCTGGTCTTGCTTCCCGCGATTGCCGTGTTGGCCTCAATGGCGATCCTGCCCGTGGACGCCCGGCCCGCCACACTTCCATCGCCCTCCCCATCATCGCCCGCAACCGAAAGGTTCTCCGGGGCCTGGCACTGGATGTTCAACGGGAAGAGCTTTGCGACCCTGACTCTGGCGCACAACGAATCCGGCTTCTCCGGTTCGCTGACCGGGACTCATATCGAATTGAATGATGATGGAAGCTTGCGCGCGGCCGAGCCGTCCGCCGACGCGGCGCCCTCGCCGATCAAGAAGGCGTGGCTCGACGGTTCCGATCTGCACATCACCATCATGGACGGAGACGATCCCATGGAGTGGATCGTGACCTTGAAAGACGACACCCATGGCGAAATACGTCTCTCGCCCGCGCCAGGAGCACCGAACATGAAGCCGATTCCACTCGAGAAGGCGCGCTGACTTCCGGATGACAGCGCAAGAGGAGAGCGAAGCGATGAGTCGTCAGAAGTGGTGGTGCTCGTCGACGTAGCGGGCGATCGACTGAGCGGCTCCGGGCGGGACGCTCGGCTGCGCTGAAGTCTCGTTAGCCGCTTCCATCTTGGCGCGCAGCTTGGCCACCGCCATCCAGTTGTCCTTGTGCGGATGGATCTCAATCCACGGCGGCAAGGGCATGCGCAGATACTGGCTCAGCGTTTCCGCGTAGGGCTCGTAGAGAGCGCGCATCTCCTTCAGACGGGTGTAGGACTCTTCGTCGCGGCACACGCTGACGCCGCTCTGGCACAGTGACTCATACAGCTGGTTGTAGCGCTCGGGCGGTAGGCGGTCGGGCACATCACGCTTCGGAACCAGGGAAAAGATTTGCGACAGATCCACCAGGGCGTGGCGCGCCATGGCGAAGGTGAGTTGCGCCTGGCGGGCTTCGTGGCCCCGCACGCCCGCAATCAGCAGCGCTGAAGTATCCAGCATCGCGGTGAGCGCGCCGATCCAGCTCTGGTTGCTGTGCTGCGAACGGAAATAGCACAGCAGCGGGTAGGAGATGTGGCTTTCGAGCAGTTCCGCCGACCAGCGTTCCCACTCCACCAGGAGCGTGGAGAGGTCCGACTCGGCGCCTTGGTAGGAGTGGCGGCGAAGGAGTTCAGTGGCCGTCGGCGGCGAGCCGGCGCGCGCATCCAGCAGCGAGATGCTGACCTCGCGCTTTGAGAAGGCGCCGTAGAGCACCGGGAAATAGCCCATCACCACAGCGAGAAATCCGAAGCCCATGCCGGCTTCCATGATGATGAGTTCGCGGGAGTGGCGGCTAAGCGGGGCCACGTCGCCGAGGCCGAGCGTGAAGACGGTGGTGCCGCTCACGTAAAAGTCGGTGAGCAGAGTGGCCGGTTGCACGGGATCGTGGAAGGGACTGCCTAACGAGTAATAAATCAGGCCGAAACCGGCGATCATCCCCGCGGCCCACAGCACCAGCAGGAAGATCAGCGACAACGGCCCGTAGAAACTGAAGGCGGTTTCGCGTTTGCGGATGTCGCGGACGCAGGCGGAAAGGACCACCCATGGTCTCCACGTCAGGCTGTAGAAGATACGGGTAAGGCGGAAGCGGCCGGTGGCGCGGCGCGGCAGAATGATGGTCTGAAACGCATCGAGAAGGACGACGACGAGGCAAACGATCCCGGCAATAAGACTGAAAGCGCGCATTTTCCCTTTTCTCTGGCGGATTGGATGCTGGGGCCGACTCGCCGGTTCCCTGTATTCTAGTCCGGGGTCCCCAGCGACAGGTCTTCGTCGCTGGGGTGGTGGCGTCGTGGAGCGGCGATGAATGAGTTGGGCAAGGCGCTTTTGGGCCTGGGGCTGTTGCTCGCAGTCATCGGCGCGGTGCTGATGTTGGCCGGCCGCTTCCATCTGCCGCTCGGCCGGCTCCCGGGAGACTTCGCTTATCGCGGCAAGAATGTTTCCTTCTACTTTCCGCTGGGCACGTCGATCCTGATCAGCATCGTGTTGTCGGTTCTGTTCTATTTGATTTCCCATTTGCGCCGCTAGGAGCGGCGTAGCCATGGCGAAACACAGCGCAGGTCTTCTTCTTTATCGCCGGCGAAACGATGCCATCGAGGTCTTCCTCGTGCATCCCGGCGGTCCGTTCTGGGCGAAGAAGGATCTGGGCGCGTGGTCGATCCCCAAAGGCGAATACACCGCGGATGAAGATCCGCTCGCCGCGGCCCGGCGCGAATTCGAGGAGGAAACCGGCTTCCGTGCGCCTGACAATGAAATTGCCTTGGGCGAGTTGAAGCAGGCCGGCGGCAAGATCGTCACCGCGTGGGCCGCCGAGGGCGATTGCGATCCCGCCAGACTGGTCAGCAACCGGTGTGAAATTGAATGGCCGCCGCGATCGGGGAGGAAGATCGAGATTCCGGAGGCGGATCGGGCCGCATGGTTCCCGCTCAGCGAAGCCCGCGAGCGCATTTTGCAAAGCCAGTTGCCATTCTTGGTGCGGCTGGAGCAGAAGCTGGCAGCTAGAAGCTAGAAGCTGGAAGCTGGTTCCGGCTCCGCCCAGTAGCTTCGCCTCGCCGTTACTTCGAGATCGGGATAGCCGGGCAAGCGAACCGAGATAACGTGCAGTCCGGGATGCGGCGACCGAGGATGAAAACTGAGCAGGTAGCGATTGGGAAGATGATTGGCGATCGCGCCCAGATCGCGCTCCAGGCTGTTCGCGTCGGTCAGTTTGAAGTATTCGCCGCCGGTAAGATGGGCGACGGTTTCCGGGACGTTGCGTTGCAGGGAATCTGCCGTCGCGATGGCCGCCATCTTGGCCAGGCCCAGCGGCGGCGCCAGCTGCACTAGGCAGTCGTAAAACTGCGCAAGTTTCGTATGCGGGCCGTCTGGATCCGGGTTGGGATCTTTGCCCATGCAGCCGTGGGGCGGATTGGGATAGTGATTCGCAAGCCTGAACCCTTCTTCAGGGCTATAGCTGTAGGGCAGTTGCTTCGAAGCATAATGAACAGCTTCCGACTTTGCCGTGGAAAAACCAATGCTGTAGATGGTGGTGTTGGTGTCGGACACCGCGCGCACCGCCTGCTCCAGCGTGGCCCGGCTGCCGCGGTCCAGCGTCTCGCTCACCAGCAGGATGGCGCGGCGATAGCCCCACGGCTGATGCCGAAGAAGATCGACGGCAAATCCAAGGCTGTCGAGAATCGCGGCTCCATTATCCGCCTGCACCGCATCGTGCCGGGCATTCTGCGATTGGCAGAAGTCCAGGTGATGCTCGCGCGGGCAGCCCGGCGTCAAATTGCGCACGGCCTCGACCGCGTCCTGGATGCGCTGGCTGAAACCTTGCACGAGAATCGGCTCGCTATCGAAGGCGACCACGGCAATTTTCCGCGGCACGCTTCCGGTCACCTGCTCGAGCATGGGCGCCAGCGGGCCGAGGTTGTCGAATTCACGCGCGCCGGCGCCGCCAATCTCCACCACGACCACCAGGGCCAGCGGCTCGGCGCCCGTGTCCTGCTCCAGGGTTATGGTTTGCGGAACGCCGTCGTCGGAAACGGCATAGTCTTCGGATTTGAGAGTGAAGACCAGTTTGCCTGCCCTAGTGCGAACCAGCACCGGCACCGTCACCACCGATGTTTGCGCGGTGAAGACAAAGGGCTGGGAAGAATCGGACGCCTGGCAGAGCGCGACGGGCTCTGCCGCTGCCGCGAGCACCACCGCGAGGATGGAGAGCACCGATCGCATGAACCAACCTCCGACCCGGATCAAATCGCAAGAGTTAGACGCGCCCCACGCGCATCGGCATCACAGGACTCACTCACGGTGGGCAAGGGCCCGGTCGAAGACAGGCTTATCCGATGTTTTGAGCGACTCCGTTGCGTCGCTTAGCAAGTCGAAGAATACGATCTGGTTGGATCCAGCCTTGAGCCAGGGCGCGGGCAGATACAACGCATGCTGCGGCCCAACGGACCAGAACCGGCCCAGAGCACGCCCATTGACCCACACTTCTCCCTTGTTCAGCGCCGTCGTTGCGAGATAGGTGTCCGCCGACGCCGATGCGGTTAATTGCGTGCGATAGAAGCACGGCCCCTTGCACGCGCCCGGTGCGAACTCAAGCCGGAGCAGGTCATCCATGGGCAGCGAAAAAATCTGCCAGTGTTTAGGCTCTTTCCCGGCGAGCGTCACCTTGCCGGTAATTCCCTTCCGCTCGCCGCGAATCACTTTGGTGAAATTCACGCGGCCGGCGTTCTCCACCAGGATGTCGAGCGTGGCCGCGCGGTTTGCCGCCGGAACCGTAAGGCGCGAAGTCGCGAGCCGCCGATCGAGCGTGCCGATGAGCTTCCGGTCAACGTAGACCTGCGCGTAGTCGTGCAGGCCGTCGATCACCAGTTCCCCGCCCGCGCCGGCCTCGAGGTGCGTCCGGTAGAGCGCGTACCCATACGACTGGTCCATGTCTTCCATCGTGAGCAGTGTGTCGGACTCAATCGGTTTAGGCAGATTGCTCCACAACGAGACGGATTCCATGGTTGAAGAGATCGGGAAAGTTTGTACCGTCGTGGCAGCCGGCAGCGGCGGCGCGTCCTGGCCGGTAACTCGCGCGATCACGTCGCGAAACAGAAAATACTTCTGCCGCGGCGTGCCCTGCTCATCGAGCGGCGCGTCATAGTCGTAGCTGGTGGTGTCGGGCTCGTAATTGACGCCGTTGCTGTTGGCGCCGTTCATCCAGCCGAAGCTGGTGCCGCCGTGAAACATGTAGAGGCTGACGGAATAACCCTGGCTCAGCATCCATTCGAGCTCCGCGGCTTCCTTTGCGCCGTCGGTTTCGTGGTGCTTCTCGCCCCAGTGGTCGAACCAGCCGTCCCAGTATTCGCCCGTCATGTGCGGCCCGTCGGGGCGAAGCTTGTCAAGAACCGCGAAACTCGTCTTGGCTTCCCCGGTGCCGAAGTTGATGACCGCGGGCAGCGCAGGCAGTGACCCATTGGGAATCTGTTCCGGTCCGTCGGCGGTATAGAGCACATCGGGCGCCATGCCCGTCTTTTCGAGAAGGCTCTTGAGCGCCTGCATGTAGGCGTGATCGTTGCCGAACGAACCGTACTCGTTCTCCACCTGCACGGCGATGATGGGGCCGCCATTGCGAAACAGCAGCGGAGCGATCTCTTTCCCCAGCCGCGTGAACCAGCGCTCGACGGCCGCGGTATATTTGGGCTCCGAACTGCGCAGGATCACGTTGCGATCCTTCAGGAGCCACGATGGATATCCGCCCAGTTCCCACTCCGCGCATATGTACGGGCCGGGCCGCAGAATTACGTTGAGCCCTTCCTGCTGCGCTTCGCGAATGTACTCGGCGATATCGTTCTGCCCGGCGAAATCGTAGACGCCGGGCCGCGGTTCGTGCAGGTTCCAGAACACGTAGGTGGTGATGGTGTTCAGGCCCATGGCGCGCGCCTTGCGGAACCGGTCGCGCCAGTAAGCCCGCGGCACCCGCGGATAGTGTATCTCGCCGGAGATGATCTGATACGGCTTGCCGTCCAGCAGAAACTGTTTCCCGGAAACGGTAAAGGCGTGCGTGGCGGGCGCAGCCTGGCCAAACGAGGCGAGGGTGGCGCACACAAGAATCGTGATGCACAAAACGCTCGAGCAACGGTTTTTGATCATCGGAACTTTCTTCATGGTCGTCCAAGGCCGGAAAATCCGGGCGCCCGGATTTCGCTCCAGTTGGAGAATTCTAACCGACGTCCTATACTCCTGAGGAATCCAACACCGAGAGGTCCTATGAAGCGTTTCGCCGCGATCTGCCTGCCGATTCTCCTCGCGTGCTCGTCGAGCCTGCTGTTGAGCGCCCCATCTTCAGATCTTGAGGCCCGGCAAACCCGGCTCCGCGAAGCCATCGCAGCGCGTTGGCAGTACGGGTTGAAGACCCATCCCGAGTTCGCCACCTACGTGGGCGACCCGCGGTACAACGACCGGCTCAGCGATTACTCGCCGCGGGCGGTTGCCGCCGAAACCGAGGAGGACAAGCGCCAACTGGCGATTTTCGAGGCGATCGACTCCACCGGCTTCGCGCCGGAAGATCTCCTGAACAAGGAACTGATGATCCGCAACCTGCAGCAGGCGATCGAGCAAACCGCGCTCAAAACCTGGGAAATGCCGGTCGATCAGATGAGCGGAATCCACCTCGATCTCGCGTGGATGCCGGCCCAGATGCCGTTCAACACGGTGAAAGATTACGAGAATTACGTCGCCCGCCTGCATGCGATTCCCACCGCGTTCAGGCAAACCATGGAGGTAATGCGCCTGGGGCTGAGCAACCGGCTGATGCCGCCGAAGTATCTGCTGGACAAAGTAGCCGGCCAGGCGCAAGGCATTGCCGATGACGCTCCCGAGCAAAGCCCGTTTGCCAAACCCCTCAGCAAGTTTCCCTCCTCCATCTCCGCGGCAGACCAAGACCGCCTTCGCAAAGCGGTTTTCGCAGCTATCGAGCGACAAGTGCATCCCGCCTATGCCTCGTTTGCGAAGTTTGTAAGAGAAGAGTACGCACCGCAGGGGCGCAGCGAATTCGGAATCTGGGCGGTGCCGAACGGAGATGCGATGTATCGCACCGCAGTCAAGGCGCACACGACCACGAACTACACGCCGGTCGAGATCCATGATATGGGCCTGCGCCAGGTGGCGGAGATCGAAGCGGAGATGTTGAAGGTGGCAAACTCACTCGGGTTCAAAGACCTGAAGAGCTTCAACGAGCACATTCGGAACAATCGGGAACTCTACGGCAAGTCGAGTCAGCAGATCTTCGACCTGTACAAGCACTACGTCGATCAAATGCAGCAGAAGCTGCCGCTCTGGTTCGGCAGGCAGCCGCCGACGCGTCTCGAAGTGGTGCCCATGGATTCCTTTCGCGCACCCGATGCCGTGCCCGCCGATTATTCCCCCGGTTCCAACGATGGCTCCCGGCCGGGGCGCATCAACGTGAACGAGTACGCGCCGGAAAAGCGGCTACTGCTGAACGTGGAGGCGATTGCGTACCACGAAGGCATTCCCGGCCACCACTTGCAGTTTTCGATTGCCGAGAGCCTGACCGGCATCCCCGAGTTTCGCCGCAATGCGTCATTCAACGCGTATTCGGAGGGCTGGGCGTTCTACGCGGAACGACTGGGCCATGAGATGGGCTTCTACCAGGATCCGTATAGCGAATATGGCCGGCTGGAAAACGAGATGTGGCGCTCGGTGCGGTTGGTGGTCGACACGGGCGTGCATTACAAGCACTGGTCCAGGCAGCAGATGATCGATTTCTTCACTGAACATACCGCCATGGATGCGCAGAACATCGTCACCGAGGTGGACCGCTACATCGCGTGGCCCGCGCAGGCCCTCAGTTACAAAATGGGGCAGATAACGATCCTGAAGCTGCGCGAAGAAGCAAAGCGCGAACTGGGTGACCGATTCGATATTCGGAAATTCCACGACGCGGTGCTTGAAGAGGGACCGCTGCCGCTCGATATCCTCGAGGAGCACGTGCATCACTGGCTTGCCGGTCAGAAAGCCGTCGCCGTGGGTCAGTAAGGTTTTTAGTTTCGGACCTTCTCATCCGCGTCCTGCGCGAGCGTCTCCACCTCGACCGGGAAAACCGGCGGCCGCGGTGCGGGCGCCTGCCAGCCGAACAGGAACTCCGTCGCGGGCCCGCAGATCCGGCCCTGGCATGGGCCCATGCCGCAGCGCGCGTGGAGCTTGGCCTCGCGCCACGAACGGCACTGCGCCAGCGCGGCATAGGACACATCTTCGCAACGGCAGACGAGCGTGTCCTCCGCCGGCGGACGGCGCAGTTCATCGCGAAGCGCGAAGGCCTCCGCGAGATTGCGAGCGAACCGAAGTTGCCGGTCGCGCTGTTGCGATAGCGTCCTCGCTTTCTCAGGCTGTCCCGCTGCGGCCAGCGCGGCGATGCGGCCCTCGAGCTTTGCCTTCTCGACACCGCCGATGCCGGTCAATTCGCCGGCGCAGTAGATTCCCTTCACCGACGATTCCTGCAGCTCATCGACACGCACATAACCACCGTCGAGCTCGCATTGCAGCAACTGCGCCAATTCGGTGTTGGGCACCAAGTGATAGCCGATGGCCAGCATTTCGGCGCCGATTTCGCGAATGCCCGAGCCAGATCGAATCGTCACTCTCTCCAGCCGCTCTTGGCCCAATGCGCTCGAGACCCACGCGCCGGTCCGATAGGGAATGCCGGCGGTGCTGAGCGCATAACCGGCGCCTTCGAAAAGTTTGCCGATTTGCCCCCGCACCAGCCCGAGCGAGAACTGCGCCAACCGCCGCATCGGCGCCTGCTCGACAATGGCGAGGACCCGCGCTCCCGCCGCGCGCAGATGCGCGCCCACCGCAAGCAGCAGCGGACCCGTTCCCGCGATGACCACGCGTTTTCCGCGGATATCCAAACCCGATTTCACGAAGGCCTGCAGCCCACCTGCGCCGTAGACGCCGGGAAGGGTCCATCCCGGAAACGGCAGAAACAACTCGCGCGCGCCGGTCGCGACAATGAGCGAACCATATTCGAGATCCGTCATCTGCCCCGGCCGCTCGATCCGCAAAATCTGTTGAGCAGGCGCAAACACCGCGCTCCAGCCCAGGCGTGTTTCGACGCCTGCACGCTCGATGCGCCGAAGCCACGCCGCGGCGTGGCCATTCGTAGTCCGGTCCGGTATGCCCGCACGCCAGATCTGCCCGCCACAGGAAGGATTGTCATCCACCAGGCAGACGCGCATGCCTGCTTCGGCTGCCGTTGCCGCGGCCGCCAACCCGCCGGGCCCGGCGCCGGCCACCACAAGATCAAAACGTTCCGTCATCCCGTTTTCACCCGCATGCCGTCATAGCACAGCATCTGGCACGTGCGCTGGTGCGGGCGGCCGTCGATCTCGGCGCGGCATTCGTAACAAATGCCCATGCCGCAGACCGGCTGCCGTGGCTCGCCGCGCGCCGATATGCGGCTTCTTGAGCCCGCATTGAGAATCGCCGCGGCGACGGTTGTGCCCTCATCCACCTGAAGCAGCCGGCCATCGATCGAAATCGATAGCGTCCGGCGCAACTTATCTGCTCGTGCGCTCACGCCTCTCCCCATACGGACATATACGACATCCTAGTGCAGGGCGGCATACAGATGATCGACGGCGCGGTCCCACGTGAGCTGCCTGGCGCGTTGAACGGCATTGGCCGCGCAGCGCGCGCGAAAGCCGGCGTCGGTGGCCAGCCGGATCATGGCCTGGGCAAGCGCATCGATGATCGCGGCTTCGCCGGCCTGGCGAGCCGCTACAATCACTGCGCAGCCGGCTGTGGCAATCGTTCCCGGTCCGCCGAGATCGAGGCAGACGACCGGCAGTCCCGCAGCCAGCGCTTCCAGAACCACCATCCCGCCGGAATCATGCAGGCTGGGAAACACGAGGGCCAGGCTGTGCCGGTATTCGGCGGCGATTTCGGCATGCGGCGTGGATGGAACCCAATCCAGCAAATCAACAACGCCGGCGGCGCGCGCCTGGCTCTCCAGCCATTCGCGATCGTCTCCTGTGCCGATAATCTTCAACCGGACCTCGGGGAGCAAACGCCGCACCCGGGCCATGGCGGCGATGGCCAGGTGAAGGCCCTTCCAGTAAAGCAGTCGGCCGACGAAGAGGAAATGGGGCGCGCAATCCCAGGTCTCCAGAACCGTGAGATCTGGGGGACCCTGCGCATGGATCTCCGACGGCTCGATCCCGATGGCCGGCTGCACCACGCATTTGGCCCGGAACCGGGCCTGAATGCGGGCCATGGTTTCGGCGGTTGTGCAGGCGATGACATGCGCGCGAGAGAACGTGGAGCGCATGAGCGGATCGAACCCGATCAGCACGTTCCCGAGATTGCGAACCGCCTCGGCAACACGGTTGCGCAGCGGGAGGCCTTGCCGCAAGGCCGCAGGCATGGTTTCGCCGCCGCCCACCGGTCCGAAGATGAACGGAATCCCCAGCCGGCCCATAAACGAAGGCTGCCGGTAGGAAGCGAACGTCACATGATGGGCGCGATCGAAGCACTCCACGGCATGCAGGCGCGCGGCCAGCCGGTAAGCGCCCCATTGCCAGAGAAGATAGTAGAGGTAGATTCCGCCGCGCCTGCGCTTCCAGGCGCGCAGACGCGCCGACCGGTCGTAATAGTGGAACGTGAGTGCGGGGTTCTGCGACTCCGCCGCGCTTTCGATGGCCTCGCGGTTGTTGCTGCGGGTGATGACGTGCACCTGGTAGCCGCGGCGTACCAGCGCCTGGACCCAGTTCCAGCCGACTGCCGGCTCAGAGCCCTTGCCCGGCTCGCATGCATAGGCCGAAACGAGGAGCTTCATCGGCGCGCTCTCCGGATCACGCTCTCCCACCCTAGCGACAAAAACAAAGACGTCGCGAGGGTGGGGCACCCGGATTGTTCATTGTTCGAACCGGTCGGGGCCATTCAGAAGGAGTTTAATTCCAGCGCATCATGGAGTTGGATGCAAACCGTGTCCGTCACCAAACAAAACGCCCCGCGGCCAATGGTCCGGCCCCGGGGCGATTGGGTCCTGTCCCCAAGCGGGTGTCTAGCTCGGAGTCACGGTGAGGTTGATGGTGATGCTGTGGACGCGCGAGCCGCTGGTCGCCCAAATGGTAATCGGCACCGTCTTGTAGCCCGCGCTGGTGGAAGCGCCGAAGTGGACGTTGACGGTGCCGCTTACGAGGTTGTTCTGGCTGAACGAAGCCCAGACCCCGCTCGGCAGTCCCGTTACCTGGAGGTTTACCGCACCGTACCCATAGGAATGGATAAACAACGGCATGGTGGCCGACCCCTTCGCCATCGAAATCGATTCGTGGGGCAGGTTTACGGCGAAATCCGCGAACGACGGATTGGCAACCCAGCAGGCGCCCGCCGGCGAGGTCGACGGCTTGGCCCAGCTTGAGGAATAGTCCTGGCCGGTGGCGCTGCGCCAGCCACCCAGGGAGACTTCATCATCAATGGGGATCATGAAGTTGCTGGTCGTGGACGGGTTATACCAGCGATTCGTGCCCGACCTCAGTGTGTTTTTGAACTGCGACCAGTCGCTTCCCTTCAGGTACGTCCCGAAAACCTGCTGCCCTCCGACCGCATTTTCAAACGTGTTTCCAGTCAGCACCGTACCGGTGGTGAAGAGGTTATAGTACTGCCCGGTGAGCCAGTCGTTGATCGGGTGCCCTCCGGCGATTCCGGCCACAAAGACCTCCGCGGCGTCGAAGATCCCGGTCCCGCTGTTGTTGTAGATGGTGTTGTACTGGACGGTGACCTTCTCGCTGTTGAGGAGGTTCACCCCGGCACCGCTGGAGCAGATGTGGCTGTTCTCCACCAGCACCGGCCCCTCGTTGGCCTCGATCTGGAGCGCGGCCATTACGTTCTCAGAGAGGGTGACGTTGTTGATGGTGATGTTCTTGTTATCGGTGTCGAACCAGAGGCCCTGGGCCTGGTTGCGGTAGGAGAAGTGGTCCTGCACGGTGGTGTTGCGCATGAACATGAACTTGGTCCCGCCCATGCCCCAGTCGTAGAGACCTGCCTGGGCGCCGCGCCAGTTGTTGTAGTCGCTCTGGTTGTAGCTGAAGAGGACATTCTGATCGTTGGCCGACATGAATCCCACGCCGCCGTTATAGCTGGCGATCGAATTCTGGACGGTCACGTAATTGGTGCCGAAGATCCCGATGCCGCCCCAGTTGTTCCACTCCGCCTGGTCGGAGTCGAACAGGACATGGGAGCTGCCATTGACGGTCACGGCGGCGTCGTTGATGCAGGAAGTGGCATGGCGGAACACCATGCCGCGAACGACCACATTGCTGCGGCCGGAGATGTTGAGGATGTTGCGGCGCACACCGGCCTCGATGCTGGCGCTGGCAACGTTCGTGCCGGAGGGCGGGTACATGTAGATCAGGTTGGACGTGTCGTTCACGTAGAAGGTGCCCGGGCGAAGCTGGGACTCGGCAATAACCTCGGTGAGCGGAACGCCGTTTACAAAGAGCAGTTCGGTGCGGCGCGCGATGGGAGCAATGGATCCCGGCCAGCCGGCGGGAATGGCGCACGTACCCAGGTTGGGAGTCCAGACATGGGTGTAAATCCCGGAGGATTGCCGGCTCCAGCTGTACAGGGCGTTAGCGCCGTCAATGACCACGGAGCCAGTGACTGCGGCCTGAAGAGTGACCGTGGCGCCCGTCGAGCCGGATGCGCCAATGTTGACCGATTCGCGGTAAACGCCTGGATTGACGATGATCTTCGTCGGGAGGTTGCTGGCGGCCGCGTGGTCGATCGCAGCCTGAATGGATTGCAAAGGAGAAGTTTTCGAGCCCGAGAGCACGTCACTGCCAGATTGCGCATCGACATAAACGGAGGCGGTCTGGTTTTCGATTACCTGCGCCTGGGCGCTCGCGCGGATCCCTGAAAAGGCAAGGATCGCAGGAAGAAGAGCAAAGAAGGCTTTCCTGGAGAGCATGATGCCCCTCAAAAGTGCTGAAATTCTCCAAGGCTTTTTGGCACGTCGACGGCGAGTCCGATTGCTACGGTCGCAGGCCACCAATCGACTTCATCAGCACCAAACAGATAGCGAGATCTTCGCTTTATTCACTACCGTTTTCACATGTCCGGAAAATGTTTGCAGGCAAGACCGTACGAAGGCCGAAGTCCCCAAAGCGGGAATTTCGTCGGTATATGCGCGGCATTGAGCAAAAATTTCCCGAAAATGCATTAAGCGCTCATATGCAAGTTCGAAAAAATGGGGGTCGAGCTTTTTTAATTTCTCTCCAAGTAGAGTACATGAACATCCCGGGTTGCTCGCCCGAGGGAGTCTATTTTTTATAAAAAATAATGAGCAACCCGGGACCGCATCCGCTAAGCGCCTAGGGGATAGTGATTTAGCGGATGTAATTGCTTCGGGCGGGGGCGGGGCGACTCACCGTCCGGCCACAAAGTGCAGGGCAATTTTCCACAAGACGTACCAGAATCCGGCCCCCAGACCGCTGACGGCGATCACCGCCCGGCCCGTCAAGGCGCTGTCGCCTCCCCATCCGGCCTCGTTGTGGATCTGAGTTTTGGGAAATGTCTCGGTAGCGGTTTCCACGGCAAAGAGGCTTTCGTTCACCACGGGCGAACCCATCTATTTATTCTCCTGTACGTCCGAGGATTAGGGCGCTCCAGCCGATGACCATCTCCGCATCAGGCTTCAAATGGAGCGACACCTGCACCACACTTATGTCTCTTGTATGAGCCCTTCCCACGTTTTGGGATTGTTAAGAACTATAGCAAAGCAAATGTTCACGAGTGATTACGATCACACTCTGGAATTGCACGATGGTAACGTATTCAGTTCAACGAACGACATTGGACGGAGGAGTGTCTGGGTTGCGCCGGGGGCGTCCAACGTCTCGCCCTGAGAGCACTGAATCGCTCCTCGAATGATCACCATCGAGGCGGTTTTTCCGCGGGCGCCGGGGAGATCTTCCCTGTTCATCCGTCACACTTGCTTGTGATTTGTCTCACATACAGTCACATCCTGGAACCGCGAATCTTGACCCAATCAGATGATCTGGATCACATGGGGCAACGGGCGAAAATTCCTGTGCCCGCTGTCTCAGGGAAGCTTGGTCGGGATGAACATTTTCAAAGATGCAGGACATCTTTTTCGATTTGCAGGACTTTTTGTTATCGCCTTCTTAGTCTTCTGGGCCATTCGCGGGTACGTCGTACCGAAGACCTTCGGCCAATACGGGCACTACCGCGCAGCCGCCATGGACGAGATCGCGGCCCATCAAACCAGGTTCGCCGGCCACGAAGCGTGCGAGACCTGCCACTCCGACGTCGCGGATGCAAAGAACAAGGGAAAGCACGAAGGGGTGAACTGCGAAGCGTGCCACGGCCCCCTGGCTGCACATGCCGCCGATCCCACGGTGGCGCCACCCAAACTCGACACGGCGGTGCTGTGCGTGCGCTGTCATGGGGCCAGCGCGGCACGGCCCAAGAACTTCCCCCAGGTGGTGGCCGACGAGCACTCGAACGGCGTGCCCTGCGAGACCTGCCATCAGCCGCATAGCCCGGCAATCGGTGATGGGAACGCCACCGCATCCGCGGCGCCCGCAGCGGCCGCAGTTGCAGGAGGTGGAAAATGAATCTCGATCGCCGTCATTTCCTGATTCTGCTACCCGCCGCCGCGGTGGCGTGGAAGGCTGTCCTGGCCGGTACACCCGACGCCGCGCCCAACTACAAGTTGACCGAGCATTGGTGGGGCATGCTGATCGATGTGCCCAAGTGCATCGGGTGCGGCAATTGCGTGCGCGCCTGCGCGGCTGAGAACGATGTGCCCGAGGGCTACTTCCGCACCTGGGTCGAACGCTACCACGTCACCGACGAGCATATGACCAGCCCCGAGGTCATCTCGCCCGATGGCGGCAAGCAAGGATTTCCCGCAGCGAAAGAGGATGCGGGCAAGTACTTCTTTGTGCCCAAGCTCTGCAACCAATGCGCCGATTCGCCGTGCACCCAGGTATGCCCGGTGGGCGCCACCTTTGTAACTCCCGATGGGGTGGTGCTGGTGGACCCGAAGTATTGCCTCGGCTGCGCCTATTGTGTGCAGGCCTGCCCGTATGGCTGCCGCTACATCCACCCCGAGAAGAAAGTCGCGGACAAGTGCTCGCTTTGCTACCACCGCATCACCAAGGGCCTGACCACGGCGTGCTGCGAGAACTGTCCCACCGGCGCACGGCAACTGGTGGACTTGAAGAACCCCAACGATCCCATCCATGCGTTCCTTAAGACCCACAGCGTGCAGATCCTGAAGCCGCAAATGGCCACGGGCGCCAAGGTCTACTACAACGATTTGGATGGATCGGTGAGATAAAGACAGCCAGTAGCCGGTAGCTCGTAGCCAGTAGCTACCGGCTACAGGCTACAGGCTACAAGCTACGGGCTCAAGGAAGAGTTATGAACGGTGTTGAAGGCTTCATGTATCCCAACGAGATCGCGCTGCAGTGGAGCGTGCTGATCGTTTTGTATCCATTCATCACGGGCCTGGTGGCGGGCGCCTTCATCCTGGCGTCGCTCGAGCGGGTGTTTCGCGTCGAAGCGGTGAAGCCCACCTATCGGCTGGCGCTGCTGACAGCGCTGTCGTTCCTCATCGTAGCGCCCCTGCCGCTGCAGTTTCACCTGGGTCACCCGGAGCGCTCGCCGGAGATGTACTTCACCCCCCACAGCACCTCGGCCATGGCCATGTTCGGTTACGTGTACCTGTGGTACCTGATGGCGGTGCTGGTGTTCGAAATCTGGCTCGACTACCGGCGCGACATCGTGATGCGTTCCAAGCAGGGCAAGGGCCTGGCACGCCTGGTCTACCGGATCATGACCCTGGGCTCGGACAACATCAGCCCGCGCGCACTGCATATCGACGAACGCGTGGGCTGGATCGTCACGCTGATCGGCATTCCTTCGGCTTTCATGCTGCACGGATACGTGGGATTCATCTTCGGGTCGATCAAGGCCAATCCCTGGTGGTCGTCGCCGCTGATGCCGGTGGTGTTTATCTTCTCGGCCATGGTGTCGGGCATCGCGGCGGTGATGCTGATTTACATGGCGACGACGAAACTGCGGCGCAAGACCATCGATATGCGCTGCGTCGACACGGTGGCCATGTATCTCTTCTACACCTTCATCATCGACTTCAGCCTGGAGATGCTCGACCTCATCCACCGCGTCTACGAAGCCGACGAATCGTTCCGCAGCCTCGACTTCATGGTGCATACCCGGCTCTATATTCCGCACATCGTGATCCAGATTGTTCTGGGGACCCTGGTACCGCTGCTGCTTCTGGCCGTAACCCAGGTGTTCAAACTTCCCGAAATCACACGCAAGCGCATCTACGCCTTCGCCGGATGCCTCACCCTGATGGGCATCTTTGCCATGCGGTGGAACGTGGTGATTGGCGGACAACTCTTTTCGAAGAGTTTTCTGGGCTACACGACCTACAAGATGACCCTGGCTACGCGCGAAGGCCTGTTGATGGCCCTGGCGCTGACCCTGCTTCCAATTGGAATCTTGTGGGTGCTGGTGAAGCTGTTGCCGCCCTGGCAGGACGGACAAATGGCGGAAGCGGTGAACGGGGACTAGCAATGCAACCATCAGCTTTCAGCCGTCAGCTATCAGTTCAGCGGTGTGACTGATAGCTGAAAGCTGACAGCTTTTCTTCGGGTGGAAGCCATGAACCATCTTCCCGAGACTCTCGAACAGCTTTCGGCGCGCGTGGATGCATTGGAAGAGCGCATTCACGAACTTGAACAGACCGCACCAGCGATAGCGCCGCCGACTCCGCTTCCCGCCGCTGCCGCATTCGGCGCCGCGCCCGACCTGCCGTCGGGCGAACAGATCAGCAGCGCGTTTCTGCTTCTGGGAAAGTCAATGCTCGGCATCGCCGGCGCGTACCTGCTGCGCGCCCTGGCGGAGTCGAACCTGTTGCCGCGCCTGCTGATTGCCGCGGTGGCCATAGCGTACGCCATCGGATGGCTGGTCGCCGCATCTCGCTCATCCGGCAAAGCGCGGTTCGCTCCCGCTCTCTTCGCCTGCACGTCGGCGCTCATCCTGGCGCCCATGCTGTGGGAACTCACCATGCGCTTCCACGTGCTCACCGGGATCGCATCGGCCGGCGTGCTGGGAGTTTTTGTGGCCGCGGCCACCGCGCTCACCTGGCGCAAGGACCACGCTGCCGATTTCGCCGTTGCGTTCAGTGCGGCGGCCACCACCGCATTGGCATTGGCCGTGGTCACCCACGAGATGATCGCATTTCTCGCCCTGCTGCTGGGGATGCTCGCGCTGTGTGAATACAAGTTCATGCGCAACGGCAAACAAGCGGTGCGGATGATAGTGGCCGCGGTGACCGACTGCGCCGCATGGATAGTCATCGTCATCTATCACACGCCCGCGAACACGCGCACCGACTATCCCATGCTGGGATGGGCCGCACTGGCCACCCCGGCCTCGCTGCTGTTTCTCATCACCACCGCGAGCGTTGTATACAGGACGGCTGCCCTGCGGCGCAGGATCACGACGTTCGAAACCGCGCAGTTGGTGATTGCGTTTCTGCTGTGGATATTGACCTGCCTGTTTCTCATTCCTCAGTTCGGCGCGCGTATGGTCGGCCTGGTGTGCCTGCTGTTCGCGGGAGCGTGCTATGCCGCAGCCTACGGGATTTTTCGCAACCCGCCGGAGTTGCGCAATTTCCACGTGTTCGCATTGTGGAGCGCGACCTTGCTGCTGGCAGGTGTTTTTCTCACCCTGCCAACCGGTTGGGCGGTTACGTGCCTGGCGCTGGCTTCTGTTGCCAGCGCCGCGCTTGCGGTGCGCATCTGCTGCACCACCCTGGAGTGTCACGGCGTCATTTACCTCGGCGTGGCCGCGCTTGCCGGCGGGCTTATGGAGTACGCGTTTCACGCCCTCGCCGGGACCATGCCGGAGAGGGTCGCATGGAGTCTCGCTCTCGTTTGCGGGTGCGCGGTGATGACCTATGCAGCCGCACGGGAGCGGGAAGGCGAGCGCTGGCAGTTGCAGCTCCTACACCTGATTCCGGCGTTGCTGGCGGTGAGTGCCGTGGCGGCCCTTACCGCCCGTGGCACACTATGGCTGGTGGCGCGCGGCATCACTCCCGGCGCTTTCCACGTGGCGTTTATTCGCACCCTGATTTTGTGCGCCATGGCGATGGCGCTGGCATTTGCCGGATCGCACTGGCGGCGCCTGGAACTGAAGCGGCTCGCCTACGCCGGGCTGGCGTTGATCGCGGCCAAGCTGGTCTACGAGGACCTGCGCCACGGGCATATGGGATTTATCGCGGGATCGATTTTCTTGTTTGCGCTGACGCTGATCGGGGTTCCGCGGCTGGCGAGGGCGGAAGGTGAGTTGGGGACTCGTTCTCATTAACCCCGGACAGATGGGCTCCTTAATCTCCCACCTTCGCGGACAAAAAAACGTCCGCGAAGATGGGGCAAGGAGATTCTCTCGTCCAGGGATTACGGCTTTCCCCAGCCGCCACCGCCGGGTGATTCCACCCGCAGACGGCTGCCCTCGCGCATTTCGCGCGTGCATTTTCCCGGAAGCTTTTCTTCCTTGCCGTCAACAACCGCGGTAGTCGCGCCGGGCGCGCCCGCTTCACCGCCTGCCAACCCCCACGGCTGCGTGACTCGCCGATCGGACAGCAGCGTGACCTGCGCGTCGCCCAACAACTCGATCTCGCGCACCAGGCCGTCGCCGCCGCGATTTTGTCCCGCGCCGCCCGATCCGCGGCGAATCGCGTATCGCACCATGCGAAATGGATAGGCGTACTCCAGCGCTTCGATGGGCGTATTGAGCGAATTGGTCATGTGCGCATGATGGCCGCTGGCGCCGGGACGCTGCGGCGAAGCGCCGAGACCGCCGGCAATGGTTTCGTAATACGTGTAGGGCTGGCCGGAGCGTGGATCGATGCCGCCAATGGTTACGTTATTCATCGTGCCCGAGCTGGCGGCGGGAATGCGCCCGGGGAGCGCCTGCGCGAGCGCGCGTAGCAGCGTGTCGACGATACGCTGCGACGTCTCCACGTTGCCGCCTGCGACTGCAGCGGGAGGAAGCGCGTTCACAATGGTTCCTTCGGGCGCAATGACGCGAATGGACCGCATCAGGCCGGCGGTGGCGATGGCGCCGGGCGGAAGCAGGCAGCGAAACACGTAGAACACCGCAGCCCACGTGACCGCGAACACTGCATTCATGCTGCTCGGCACCTGCGGATCCGTTCCCGTGAAGTTGACCACGGCGCGACGGCGCCCGGGATCATTGCGCACGGCCACGCGAATGGCGACAGGCCCGGGGCGCACGCCGTCGTCGTCGAGAAAATCTTCGGCGCGCCAATCGCCGGCGGGCAAGCGGCCAAGAATGCCCTGCATGAGGCGCTCGGAACCGCGGATCATTGCATTCACGCCGCGCAACAGGCGCGTATGTCCGAAGCGATCGACCAGTTCGCGTATGCGCTCCACCCCAATGCGGCACGCACCCATCTGCGCGGTCAGGTCGCCTTCGCGCTCGCGCGGAGTGCGCACGTTGGCGAGCACGATATCCAGCACTTGCCGATCCATTTTTCCGGAGTTCATCAGCTTCACGGGAGGAATCCGAATTCCTTCTTGTGCGATCTCGCGACAGGGCCCCATGGAGCCGGGAAACATGCCACCGACGTCGGCGTGATGGGCGCGATTGGCCACGAAGAATGCCGGCTGCGAGGCGCGCTCAAGAAAGACTGGCGCGACCATGGTGATGTCGGGAAGATGCGTTCCGCCGCGAAAGGGATCGTTGAGCAGAGCCACATCGCCCGCGCCCAGTTGAAGTGAATCGAGCACCGCGCGCACCGACATGGGCATGGAGCCGAGATGCACGGGCATGTCGTCGCCCATGGCGATCAGGTCGCCGCCAGCGGAGAAGACGGCCGACGAATAATCGCGGCGCTCTTTGATGTTGGGTGAAAACGCAGTTCGGCGCAGCGCGGCGCCCATCTCCACTGCTACAGAATGCAGCGCTTGGCCGAGCACGGCGATTTCGGCGGGATCGAGTTTGGGTGGCTTCATCGCCCGACTCCTCTCCCTTGAACTCGGTTTGGCGTCATAACAAGATTGGAGAAGCCATCCGCCGCGGCAGTCCATCCGCCGGGCAAATACGTGGTTGCACTCAACTCCACAATGACGGCGGGGCCCGCAATGCGATCGCCGGGATGCAGGCGCGCGCGATCGTACAAAGCGCCGCGGCGCCAGCGGCCATCTTCGTAGATCGGATGTGCGGCGATGCGCGCCTGATTGCCATTGCCGCGCGTGAGTTTGGCAGGCGTCTGCCGCGGCCGTGCAGTGCGCGCCACGGCCTGCACGCGGAGCGTGACCACCTCGACGCGGCGGCCGGGATCCGCGTAGCCGTACGACCGCTCATGTAGTGCGTGGAATTTTTTGATCGCCCTCGCGCTCCAGTCCACGCGCAGCTCAAATCCCTGGCCTTCATAGCGCATATCGGCGGCGCGCGTGAGCAACGGAACCACGCCTTCGCGGCGAAATGTTGCGCGCGCTTCGGATTCCAGTTCTTCGAACACACTGCGAGTCTGCGCGGAATCGGGCGCCAGCATGACGGTCCGCGAAAACTCGCGGCGCAGATCGGCATCGAGGATTCCAAGCGCGGAAAGCGCGCCGGGCGCGGAGGGAGTGAGCACCCGGCCGATGCCCAGCGAAGATGCCAGTGCGGAAGCGTGCAGCGGTCCGGCGCCGCCGAACGCCACCAGCGTGAAGGAGCGCGGATTGTGGCCTCGTTCCACCGAGACCTGCCGCAATGCGCTTTCCATGCGTGCATTCGCCACGCGCACGATGCCTTCGGCCAGGGCTTCGGTCGTGGCAAACATTCCGCGCGGGCACACGCGATTGAGCGCAGGCCAAGCTCGATGCGGATCGAGACGCATCGCTCCGCCGAGGAAATGATCCGGATGCAGGCGGCCCAGCACCAGATTTGCATCGGTCACGGTAGCGTGCTCGCCGCGCCCGTAACAGGCGGGCCCGGGATTGGCTCCGGCAGATTGCGGACCCACCTGCAGCGCACCGGCCATATCCATCCACGCCAGCGATCCGCCGCCCGCGCCGGCAGTGTGAATGTCGAGCATGGGCACACGCACCGGCAGCCCGCTCACCTGGCCTTCGATGGTGACCGGCGGCTCGCGCGTGGTGTCGAGCAGTGCAACGTCTGTGGATGTGCCGCCCATATCGAAGCTGAGCAGCCGCTCGATGCCCGCGCGGCGAGCCACGCTCAGCGCGCCGGCAACACCGCCGGCCGGCCCGGAAAGAATAGTCCGCACCGGCTCGCGCGCCGCGGCCTGCGCGGATAGAATGCCGCCCGAAGATTGCATGATGCTGAGGCGAGCACGACGGCGGCCGCGGCTGCGGGCGAATTCAGAAACAAGTCCTCCGATGTAACCGGACATGCGCGGAGCCAGGTAGGCATTCAGTGTGACCGTCGCGGCGCGCTCGTATTCGCGGAACTCCGGCAGAACCTGGTGCGAAAGCGAGATGGGCAGGCGCAGCGATCGCAAGGTAGCGCCGACAGCGCGCTCATGTTCGGGGTTGGCAAACGAAAACAACAGCGAGACGGCAATCGACTCCGCGCCCGACCGGCGGATTTTTTGGGAGATTTCGGTAAGGATCTTTTCGTCGAGTGGACGAACGACGGAACCATCCGGACCAACCCGCTCCACCACGCCGAAACAGCGCTCGGGAGGCGCGAGAGGCTCGGGCCGATGGGTGTTCGAGTCGTAGAGATCGGGCCGCGCCTGCCGTCCGATGGCCAGCGTGTCCTCAAAGCCGGCGGTAGTCACAAACGCCACCCGCGCGCCCTTGCGCTCCAGCAGAGCGTTGGTGGCCACCGTGGTTCCGTGGCGAATCTCCAATTCATCCGCCCCGGTCAGCCTCGCAATGTGCGCCACGGCTTCGAGAATTGCGCGCCCCGGGTCTTCGGGCGTCGAGCGCAGCTTCAGCACTTCGAGTTTTCCGCCGCTGCGGTAGACGCAATCGGTGAAGGTGCCGCCGGTGTCGATGCCGATGACGAGCTTTGCCATTTGATTGCAAACATATCAGCCCATCCCAGGTCTCAAAATCGAGACCTGGGGCACCCGCCCTGGCTGTCTGGACACTGCACGCAGCTGAGTGAGACATTGGAGACTCGCGTCGCCCAATGCGAACCCCGCGATTTTATGCCTCACACGCAAACCTCCGCGCCGCCGTTTCGCTGGAGCGCCGCCACGTCCGCGCAGCGCCGCGTGGTGATTGCCGCTGGCCTGGGCTGGATGCTGGACGCGTTCGATGTCCTGCTCTACTCGATCGTGATCACGCACCTGATGCGCGCCTTCAGCATGAGCCGCACCACGGCGGGGCTGCTCAACGCGCTTACGCTGGCGGGGTCGGCGCTGGGCGGGCTGCTGTTCGGTCTGCTTGCCGACCGCTTCGGGCGCCGCCGCATGCTCAGCGCGAGCATCCTTTCTTATTCCGTCTGCACGTTCGCATGCGGGCTTTCGACCACTATCTTCGCCTTGGGTGTCTTTCGGTTCCTGCTGGGGCTGGGCATGGGCGGCGAATGGAACACCGGCGCCACACTCGTTGCCGAAACCTGGCCGGCGGAGTGGCGCGGGCGCGCCATCGGCATCGTGCAGAGCAGTTGGGGAGTAGGCTATGCGCTGGCCGCGGTGGTGGCATGGCTGGTCCTGGCCCGCGCCAGCTGGCGCTGGGTTTTCTTCGCCGGCATTCTGCCCGGGCTGCTGGTGTTCTGGATCCAGCGCAACGTCCCCGAGCCGCCCATCTGGGAGCATGCGCGGGCTTCGCTCCCGGCGGGCGAAAAACGGCGGGCGCTGCGCGAATCAATGCGGCCGCTCTTGATTCTCACGCTTGTCAACACGTTCGGCATGTTCGGCTGGTGGGGACTGTTCACCTGGATGCCGGCCTACCTGGTGCTGCCCGCTTCGCAAGGCGGCCGGGGGCTCACGGCCCTCAGCCTGACCGGCTTTCTCGTCACCATCAATCTCGCCGGCATGGTTCCGGGATACCTGACCTTCGGCGTGGTTGCTGACCGTTTTGGAAGGCGACCGACGCTGGTCGGCTATCTGCTGGCCGCCGCAGTCGCGGTCCCACTACTGGCGTTGGCGCGGCAGCCGGCCCTGATCCTGGTGTTTGCGTGCATTGCGGCGTTTTTCGGGACCGGTTTCTTCACCGGCTCCGGCCTCATCGGAGGCGAACTTTTTCCCACCGCTATTCGAGCGGCCGCATTGGGAGTGTCGTACAACGTGGGCCGCGGCCTGAGCGCGCTGGCGCCGGCCAGCATCGGAGCGCTCAGTGAGCGGCATGGGCTGGCGTGGGCCTTCACGGCCAGCGCGGTGGCATTTGCCGCCGCTGCGATTACGGCTCTTTTCATCCCGGAAACGATGGGGACCGAGCTTGTGTAGCTGATGAAAAAGACAAATCGGGTGCCCCACCTTTCGCGACGCCCCGGGGTCCCCACGGACAGGTCTTCGTCCGTGGGGTGGCCGCCTTGGTTTTTGTCGCTAAGGTGGGTGGGCCTGGAACAACAGCCGCTTTCCGTCCGCACTCACAGCCGTTCGAAGATTCCGGCCGCGCCCATGCCACCGCCCACGCACATGGTCACCATGCCGTAGCGCACCTGGCGGCGCCGCATTTCGCTCAGCAATGTGGCTGTAAGCTTGGCCCCCGTGCAGCCCAGCGGATGCCCCAGCGCGATAGCGCCGCCGTTCACGTTCACCTTTGCAGGATCGAGACCGAGCGTGCGGATCACCGCCAGAGCCTGCGCGGCAAAGGCTTCGTTCAACTCGATCAGGCCGATGTCTTCGAGGCTGAGCCCGGCCAGCTTGAGCGCCTTGGGGATGGCATAAATCGGCCCTGCGCCCATCTCTTCTGGCAAACAGCCGGTGGCGGTATACGCAACCAGGCGAGCCAGGGGTTCCAGTCCGAGTTCCTTCGCCCGGTTTACGTTCATCAAGATTGCCGCGGCGGCGCCGTCGGAGGTCTGCGACGCATTTCCGGCAGTGACCGTGCCGCTGGCGTGAAAGGCGGGCTTGAGTTTGGCCAGCGCCTGGGGAGATGTGTCGGCGCGGGGGCCCTCGTCGGCGCCAAAGACGGTCTCGCTCACCTGCGGCTTGCCGGCCTTTTTCCCAGGGGCGGCCGTGGTCACGGTCACCGGAACCAGCTCGTCCTTGAATCGTCCCCCAGCCTGCGCGGCCAGGGCTTTTTGATGGCTGGCCAGCGCAAAGGCATCCTGGTCATCGCGCGTGATGTTGTAGTGGCGCGCGACGCGCTCGGCGGTCAGACCCATGGTCAGCAGCGAGGCGGGATAGTTCTCCGCCAGCCACGGATTGGGGCTGGGCTTGGATCCGCCCATGGGAATCATGCTCATGGACTCTGCGCCACCGGCCATCACCACCCGGTCCGTGCCGGTGCGGATGCGCATGTCGGCCTGGGCAATGGCTTCCAGTCCCGAGGCGCAGAGGCGATTCACCGTCACTCCCGGCACTTCCACCGGCAGCCCGGCCCGCAATGCCGCAAAGCGAGCCATGTTGAAACCCGCCTCGCCCTCCGGCTGCGCGCAGCCCAGGATCACGTCGTCGATTTCATCTTTTTCGAGGTTTGGGACACGCTCCAGGGCGCCGAGAAGAGCCGTGGCAGCGAGATCGTCGGGGCGAGTGGTAGCGAGGGCGCCTTTGGGAGCGCGCCCAACGGGGGTACGAACGGCGCTGACGATAACGGATTCCGGCATGGAGTTCTCCAGGGGGCAGGGATCAGGGCTCGGGGATCAGAAATGCCTTGCCCGCACCTCTGCTGGCTCATTCTTAGATGCGCGGACCGGAAATGGTCAACCCGGCCTTCTTAGTCGGATGTGTCCACCACGGTCCATGATCCTTTTTTGAAGAAGCGGTAGATGGTGTTGCGGTCGAGCGTGATTTCGGCCAGGGCGTCGTGGTCGATGCGCGGCGGCCGTTTTTCCATGCTGCTTTGCGCCTCGTGCACTGCCTGGGGCGAAGCCGGTTCGATGGCCCAGTTGAATCCCAGCACTCCGCTGGAGTCGTGCCGCTGCAACCGGTCCATGCCGGCGGCCGTGGCCAGCACGATCGGCTTGCCCGGGGCGCCGCCGAAGAACACCAGCAGCGCAACCCTGCCGTTGGCCGAGCAGAGCACTGCCCAGTCAGAGGAGCCGGCGCGTTCCAGGCTGGCGTGCACCACGTTTTCCGGGTGATGCGCCTCGTAGGACTGCGGGATCAGACACTGGCGCTGGTTCAATTGGTCGACGATGGGCGCGGGCAGGTCGGGGAATGCATTCACCGGCAGATGGCGAATCAGATACGGAACGTTTTGGCCCTCGATCATGACCTGGCCGGATTCATCCAAGCGTTGCGATTCCGCGTCAGGCTGCTGCGACGCAGCCGGGAACACGACCAGCACGCAAACGAGCATCCATCGCGTTCTGAATCCGGCCGGAGACATTTGTGAAGTCTACTGGAAACTCTAAGCCTGTCTGGAGAGACGCGCAAATGTGCGTTCTGTCTTGTAACAGGGCACGACTTTAAGTCATGCCGAATGCGGCCCATAGACGTGCGGGCTTCCGCCGCTGCTGACAGTACCGAGTCAATTTCGCAGCGGCTTGCCCGTCTTGAGCGTGTACGCAATACGTTCCTGGGTCTTGCGCTCGCCGCACAGCGACAGGAACGCCTCGCGTTCCAGGTCGAGGAGGTACTGCTCGCTGACCAGCGATCCGGCCGTCACCCGGCCGCCGGCAAGGATGTAGGCGACCCATTTGGCCACCTTCTGGTCATGCTCGGAGGCGTATCCCGCTTCACCCATGAGATAGATGCCCATTTCCATTGCCCCCAGAGCAGCCAGCCCGGGCGCGGCGATCGTGCGCGGCCGCGGAGGCGCATATCCGGCCTCGGCCAACCCTGCGGCTTGCGCCTTGGCATCGAGCAGCAGGCGCTCGCGGTTAAGCGAGATGCGATCCGCGGGTCCCAGCAGACCCAGGACGCGGGCTTCGACTGCCGAGGTCGAGACCTTGGCCATGGCGATGGTCTCCAGCGTGCGCCGAAGCCCGTCAAGGACTTCGGCCGATTGCACAAACCTTGACGGTGGGTCCTTCGGGTCAGGCGGCGCCAGGGCGGCGGCCGCGTCCATAACCCGCAGCAGCATCTCCTTGGTGCCTCCTCCGCCCGGGATGAGGCCGACGCCGACCTCGACCAGGCCAATATAAGTTTCAGCGTGGGGCTGCCGGCGCGCCGCATGCAGGCACATCTCGGCCCCACCGCCGAGCGTCATCCCAAAGGGCGCCACCACCACGGGCCGGGGGCAGAACTTGATGGCCGCGGTCATCTGCTGGAAGGCGTGAATTGCGGCCTGCACCTCGTCCCAGTCGCCTTCCTGAGCGGCCAGGAGCAATTGCAGCAGGTTGGCTCCCACGCTGAAGTTGTCGCGATCGCCGGTAATCACGAAGGCGGCAAAATCGCGCACCGGATCCGAGTTGGGGCTGAGAACTGCGGAAACCAGGGAAACAACATCGCCGCCAATGGCGTTTTTCAGCGAGTGCAGTTCGATGCAGCCCACGCCGTCGCCCAGATCCACCACCAGAACAATTATTTGCTTCCTCTTCTGAAGCTGTTTGAGCTTGAGCTCTGTCAGGTGCTATCATCCTGAACCTGCGGCTTTGAGTGGCGCAGCAGCTTTCCCCTGACGTACGGGTCACGTCGCTGGAAGACTCCTACTGTGAATTTCGTTCTCCTCCTCGTCTCTCAGCCTGTGGAGTCATGGAACCTCTTCATTGACACAGGATATCACAATATTACGTTCTAGAAGAGATAAAAGATGTCAGGAATGCGGCGTTGAACGCGAAAGTTCAGAATCTTTCCTCCTCTGACTCTTTCCTTCGTCGGAGCACGTAAGTATTGAGACTGGCCACTTCCGGATATCTACACTCAGAAAGATTACGCCTCAAACCACTACCCCTATCTCCTTGAAAGTCGGACATCAACATCCCGCTCAAGAGATGCCTCATCGAGCACCGCTCTCCGAACCCGGCCTAGAGAACCGGCTCTACTTCAACTCGGGGCAGGATAATTTACCGACTCCAAAACAACTGGCCTTCCACTTGGCGTATAGATATCGATCCCCTTCTTGTTCGTGCTGCTGCGAGTCAATGTTAATTGTAAGTTATGAGTAGTTTGTGATGGTGCGTATCTTATCGACATCCGTATACAGGTAAGTCTGCAGGGAGCTCGGATTGTTGGAGATGTATTCAAATTAGCATTGCGTTCGGCGTATCAAGGCCTTAAGGTAGGGGCGTATGGACGATATGTACTATATGAACATTTAGTATCCATATGCATCTTCTCTTGGAGTCTACCACTGAGCCATCCGAGAAGCCCCAACAGGAGCCGGGTACTGCAAATGTTATAGTCTATGACAAGTTGTGTTCCGGTCAGGTCAGTGGGTCTTTACCATGCAGATACCGTAACTGATACGCTACGATTCGACAAGAAAGGGACTGTCCAACCGGAAACCGTGTCTTTCATAAGACCCCGATCGGAACCAATAGGATACTCGACCAAAAGAAAACTTTCGAGAAACTCCTTCAGAAGAGGGCATTTGTGTATGAATCTGGACTATTAAAAGCACGGTACGCGAGGGCGTTTCGGTCACTGCTCAACGGTTCTGGGATGATTTGGGTCTGCGAGATGAGGGTCGGGCTGCTCTGATGCAGGATTACCCTCCAGTTCTTTAGCCTTTACTCGTTAAAAAGATGCGTATTGTTACCATGAAGCGGTAGGAGGTGCTGAGAAGCAGAATAGTAAAGTGCTAGTAAATTGGAATAGCGAAACAACAAGAAACAATTCACCCAAGAAACCGGAAATCGCACGCTAGCAACGTCTTTATAACGCATTCTGCAAAAGCTTTCCAGCAAGTAACGCATTAGAGCACTACAAAAGCTGGTAAGGGGCTCGGAAACGAAGCGACCATGGGAGTGGGGAGGAGAGGATAAAAGGCGAGTAACCACTGGGTAAGAAAAGGAATACACGCCGCTATTGCGACAAGACAGATAGCACCTCGCGAAGAAACAAACCCCTGGTAATTGCCTCAGTTTTCTAGAATACCTTCAATGCTGATAAAGCCGATAGAATTTTTG
>CAVREL010000057.1:0-106071 GCA_963720105.1 uncultured Acidobacteriota bacterium
CCGTGTTTGTGATCGTGCCTCTGCTTTTGTTTGCCGTTGCCGTACTGGCCAGCTATCTTCCAGCGCGGCGCGCAACCAAGGTCGACCCAGTGATTGCGCTGAGAGAAGCATAGCGAATCGCCTGTGCAGTGAGTTTTTGGAGGCAATCGCAACAATTCTCGACTTTCGGATTGTCGGCGAACTGGAAGTAATCCGCAAACAGGTTCCGGAAATCGATCCGATGGTTTCCGCTCATGCCTGGCACGTTGGATTATTAAAGGCTGCTCGTTATTGTGGTCCTAAAACAACATCACGGACTACGGCTCCAACTATGAGTTTGTCCGCCACGTCCTGGTGATGGACTCAAGAGAGCTGAGCGCGGCCAGTTGGATTCCCGATGCACGCGCTGCGCCCTTGGCGAGCGCGTGCATCGGGTGTTTTGCTTCACGGAACCGGAACTGGAACGGCGGATGAGCTGACGCGCGTCAATAACCACCGTCCGTCGATCTTTTTGGCTTCACCGTCAAGGTCTACGTGGCTCTTGGCTGTCCAAAACGGCAGGCCGGTGGCTGGATTCAATGACACGTCGAAGTAATGGCATTCGAAATACACCGATGATTTCCATTGGCCGTCATCATCCCTTACAGGGACATACTTCGTTTTGTACGCCGGGGAAAGCGACACAAACTTATTGGCTGGCTGCAACCCGCCGGAAACATACTTGAAGAACGTGCACAGCGTGCCCTGTTGACCGGTGGCAGACGTGTCGCCCGAGGGTAGAGGGCAACTTTCGGGATCATCCGGATCGCCGTTGCCGATATAATTTCCTGCCGTGGCAGTAGTGTTGACAACCGTGAGTTCGGCGTCTTTAGTCCAGATCGAGAGTGCTTCGCGGATTCGCTGAGTGATCACTGCCGGCGAATCGCCATTCACTGGATCGTGCACGCTGACTGCCGCGTGAAAGGTTGCGTGAAGCTGTTCCAGTTCAGCCATTTGGGCCAGTTGTATCGTCGTCGTCCCGCCAGCCATCTGCATGGGCGGCTCCTACTGCGCACGGCGATAATTCCCACAGCGAGCAGGGCTACAAAACGCTGCGTACTTCTTCCTGAATGTCGATTTCATGTCCGTCTCTCCTTTGATCTTGGGGCGCGGTTGTCGTTCTCACCGCGCCTGTTTGTTTGCCTTCACCTCCATATAGCGAGAAATCGCGGCCAAAACCTGTAAGTGGGAAAGAAACTTTTGGGGCTGATCTGGCTGAAACTGCCGGGTAGTGTGTAATGTTTACGCAATTGGCCACTCCTCCGGCCCAGGGATTCTGGATGGACGACGCTCTCGGACACGAGATCACCCAGCTGCTTCAGGCATGGCGCCGGGGCGACGAACGTGCTCTGGACAAGCTGACTCCTCAGGTTTATCGCGAGCTGCATCTGGCCGCCAGGCGTTGCATGGGACGGGAACGCGACGACCATACGCTACAGACGACGGCGCTGATCAATGAGCTTTATCTGCGTCTTTCCGATCTGAAGCTGATCGACTGGCAGAACCGGGCGCATTTCTTCGCGCTGTGTGCGCGACAAATGCGGCGCATTCTCACTGACCAGGCCCGTGCCCGGCGATCGCACAAACGCGGCGATGGAGCAAAAGCGATTTCATTGGACGATGCTCTGGCAATCTCTCCGGAACCCTCCGCTGATTTGGTCGCTGTAGACGATGCTCTCAATCAGCTGGCGAAGGTGGACGAGCGCAAGAGCCAGGTCGTAGTGTTGCGTTTTTTTGGCGGTCTTAGCGTTGAGGAAACTGCGGAAGTTTTGAAGGTTTCACCTGAAACCGTGGCGCGTGATTGGCGGTTGGCCAAGGCGTGGCTGATGCGCGCACTGAGCGAAAATAAATCCGATGAAACCTGAGCGGTGGAGCAAAGTCGAAAGCATTTTTCACAAGGCTCTCGAGGCGGACGAAAACCGGCGCAGCTCTGTGATCGAGGAATCGTGCGCTGGCGATGAAGCACTGCGCCGCGAGGTGGAATCGCTGCTTGCTCATCACAGCGACTCTGCCAGCTTCATCGAGCAGCCAGCATTTGCGGGCCAGGCGAACACCAGCATCATTCGGCCCACCACGGCGGCAGCTGCGCCGAGGCCTGACCTGAAGGGCGTTGCGGTTGGACATTACCGCATTCTTGAAGAAATCGGCTTCGGCGGCATGGGAGTGGTATACAAGGCCGAGGACACTAGACTTGGCCGCCTGGTCGCGCTGAAATTTCTACCTGAGCACATGGCAACGGATTCTGTCGCGTTAGATCGTTTTCGCCGCGAGGCCCGATCCGCTTCGTCGCTGAACCATCCCAATATTTGCACGATTTACGATATCGACGTGTACGAGGGCCGGGAATTTATCGTAATGGAATATCTCGATGGGCAGACGCTCGCTATGTATATTGCAGGCCGGCGAGCGGTGGGCACTGAGCTCGTCGCGAAATTGGGAATGCCCATTGCCGAGGCGCTCGGCGCGGCACACTCCAAGGGAGTGATTCATCGCGATATCAAGCCGGGCAACATCTTCGTTACTCAATCGGGGTTGGTGAAAGTCCTCGATTTCGGCGTGGCAAAGCTGGTGCTAGGAGAGCCAATAATACCGACGTAACTACGTTGACTGAAACCAACACGATCACAGGCACGCTGCCCTATATGTCTCCGGAACAATTGCGGGGCGAGAATCTCGATGCGCGTTCCGACATTTATGCATTGGGAGTTGTGCTCTATGAGATTGCCACCAGCCAGCGACCGTACAGTTCGTCGGTGCACGGAACGTTGGTTGACGAAATTCTGAATCGTCCGGCTTCTCCGCCGAGCAGCATTAATCGAAAACTGTCGCCCAAAGCTGATGACATTATTCTTAAGTGTCTCGCCAAGGACCCGGAGGACCGATACCAGACTGCGAAAGAAATCGCGGTTGACTTGCGCCACTTGAGCTTGCGGACCGATCTCCTGCGTCTGCAGAGTGAATCGGGAACGGGTAAGACGCCGGGGGTGGCGAAAACGAAGGTGAAGGCGAACCGTCTTGCGATCTACGCAGTCTCGATTGCTCTGATCGCCGCCGCAGCTCTTACCATCTATTGGTTTCGCAGCCAATCCTCCAGCATGAGGATGAACCCCGCAGAATGGACACCAATCACCGATTTCTCAGACTCCGTCGTGTCTCCCGCGCTCTCGCCGGATGGCCGTATCCTCGCCTTCATTCGCGGCGACGAAACGTTTTTCGGCAAAGGTGAGATTTACGCCAAGTTGCTGCCCAATGGCGAACCGGTTCGGCTCACCCATGACGGTATTGCGAAGATGAGTCCCCACTTTTCTCTCGATGGCTCGCGCATTTACTACACAGAGGTCAGCAATAACTGGATTACCTGGATGGTTCCAGTGCTTGGCGGCGAACCGCGCCTGATTCTGGGCAACGCGGAAGGTTTGAGCTGGATCGGCGAGCACACTATTTTATTCTCCGAAACAAAAAGCGGCCTGCACATGGCTCTCGAAACTGCCAACGAGGATCGCACCGACGTCCGCGACATCTACATACCGCCTCGCGAGCGCGGCATGGCGCACCGGTCGGCTCTTTCTCCCGATCGCAAATCCGTACTGCTCACCGAAATGGACAACGGCGGATGGCTCCCTTGCCGCCTGCTGCCGTTCGATGGCAGCTCTGTTGGGCAGCGGGTCGGTCCGCCCGAGGCTGAGTGCGTGGATGTTGCCTGGTCTCCCGACGGTAAGTGGATGTACTTCAGCGCCAATCCCGGCGGCCGCTTTCACATCTGGCGGGAACGCTATCCTGCAGGCGAACTCCAGCAGGTTACGTCTGGAGCTACCGAGGAAGAAGGAATCGCTATAGCTCCGGATGGTGATTCGCTCATTACATCCGTCGGGACGGCACAAAAGGCCGTCATGCTGCACGATGCCCAGGGTGTACGGCAAATTTCATCGGAGAGCTACGCCGAATCCGCTACCTTCTCGCGCGACGGCAAGAAGGTTTTCTACATGGTCCCGGAACGCGCCCCAGCCGGCCAGGCGGTGAAAGGCGAGCAGCTCTTCAGCGTGGACCTGGCCACCGGACAGAGTGAGCGAGTCCTGGCGGGCACTCTGATCACGGGCTATTCAACTTCGCCCGACGGAAAAAAGATCGTTTACAGTGCGGTTGATAAGAATCAGCACCCTCATCTGTGGCGGGCCGATCTGGACTTGCATTCCTCGCCGCAGCAATTCATGTCGCCATCGGATGAGGATTCCCCTCAATTCGGCGCCGACGGCTTTATCTATTTTCGCGCGGCGGAAGGCGGCAAGAATTTCCTTTATCGCATGAAACAAGACGGCAGCGGACGCAGCAAGCTGCTCCTGGAGTCCATCAACGAAGTGGGCGGCATTTCACCGGATGGCAAGTGGGCCGTTGTTTCTGCCCGTCCAGCGAAAACCGGGTCGTTGGATTTCAGGACCGTCATCGTTCCCCTCGAGGGCGGGGAGCCCGTGACCGTCTGCGCGACGGTCTGCTTTGCATTCTGGACCGGTTGGGGAAATCTGTTCGCTGTCTACTTGATACAAAACGCTGGCTACAAAACCGTCTTCTTGCCCATTCCCCCGGGCAAGGTGCTGCCCGCGCTCCCAGAAGGCGGAATCGAAAGAGCCAAGCCCGAGTCAATCGGCAAAGGCGCGAGAGTGCTCGAGGGTGTAGCGGTTTTGGGGCCGCATGGCGGTGAATATGTTTCTCTGCGCGACAGCGTGCATAGAAACCTTTATCGCATTCCGCTGAAGTAGTTCTGCCCGCTCTGGCAGCTCACAAATTTCTCAAGAGTCAAGGCGTTCTCCAGCCGGACATGATCGCCGTCGCCGGGACATCCATCGACTTCAGTGACGTCCCGAATCCAGGACACTTCACCGGTATCAAAGTTCTGGATCTCGCGAGCAAAAAAGTGTCCGTGTGGCCGGGGACGCCGGGCATGTATGTCCCTTCGTGGTCGCCCAATGGCAAGTTCATGGTCGCAATGGAGAACCAACCAAAACGCATGGTCGTTTATTCTGGAGAAACGAAAACCTGGAGAACCTTGAAGCAATTTGGGGGTGACTGGGGCTTCTGGAGGTGGTCCGGGGATTCCAAGTCCATCTTGATGGCAAAATAGCCGCAGAACCAGGAGAGCAACCGGGAGTGTACCGGTTGAATATTGCCGATGGGAAATGGACTCTGGTTGCCCTGTTTAATGGGTTGAGCGTTAGTTCGAGTTCCTTCGAGAACTTTCTCTCGATTACACCCGACGGGCGACCCGCTATGATGAGCGACACCAGCGTGGTGCAAATTTATTCTTTGCGATGGAATTCGCAGTAGCTTCTCCGACGCGGCCGCAGCCGGCAATCGCTTCATCCAGGACCGAACGGCCCCGCATTTCCTCGACGTCCTGGCGAAAGTAGCCGATCGTCAACTTCCTGGGGACAGAGACCGCGCCTCGTCGGCAGTTTCCTCGCCCACCACCATCCGGAAGAGCGTTGTCCTGCCCGCCCCATTGGGGCCGACCAGTCCGACTTTTTCGCCCGAATTCAACTGAAACGAAGCATCCACGAAGAGCACCTGCTTGCCATACTGCTTATTGATGCTTGAGAAAGAGATCATTTTGAAGGAGCAACTCGCGGCACGCTGCCTCCTCCAGTTTAGCCCGGCCAGAAAATTTCCGGCCAATGCTGGCATGTTGGATGATTGAAGGTTCGTGATCCGATCGCGAACAGCGGCAAACGCCAATCGAAATGTGCAAAACGAGTACGCAAGGCTATTTAAGCTTCGCGAATTCCGCCTTCGCTTCTTTCAGAAGGGGAACATCCGGGATCGGCGTTCTTCCACAGGCTTAGGAAATCGCTGTAAGCGGCGCGGGCTTTAGGAATGTCACCTTGCAAGGTGTAGGAGCGAGCAAGGCCGAGATGCGCGAGCGCGCCGATCGGCTGGTTCCCGACCACGCTGGAATGGTCCAGAATTTTCTGAAACTCGACCTGTGCGGCTGCGCCCTGCTTCGCCGCCAGATATGCTTCGCCTCGTAAGTAAACCGGGTACAAGGCAAAAGTGAAGGAATAGTTCGTCTGTCCCAACTCGTAAGGCTCAGCTTCTGCTAACGCTTCGACCGCTCGTGATGCGTCACCACTGTGAAGCGCGGTCGCGGCCCGAATCATTGGCAGGTCGTCATATTGCACAATCGTATCCGCGGGAAAGTTTTTGCGGAGATCATCGGATAGCCGTGCCGCCTGCGCGGAATCGCCTGCCAGCGCCAACGCAATCGCCGAGTACGCATTGCCCTGCCTGCTATCGGATCGCAAGATGGAGGTTTTGGCGTCCTGTTTCGCCGCATCCATATTGCCTACCAGCGCTTCCCGCACTGCGGAGTGCCCCAGATATTCCGCCGCAGTTTCGTCTTCGTTCGTTCTTTCAGCAGAATCGGCGGCGCGGCGTGTCAGTTCGCGGCTCTTGGCGAACTCCCCGTTATATGCGGCCGTTTCAGATTCCAGGAAGAGTATTTGATCATCGACTCCCGGTTTTCCCGTGGCGTCGACGACCTGCCGTTCCATCCCGGCGGCATCGTGTTGAAGAAAATCGACGTTGTAAAGAAGCAGAGGAAACCAGGGCGAATCGACGTTGTGAGCGCGCGAGTCTTGTACTGTGGCCTTGGCCTGATCAAGTTGGTTGATCCACTGATAACTGTAGGCGAGATTTACGGAGTTATTGCCGCTGTTCGAGTTGATCTTCCAAGCCTGCAGCCCCGCGGCATGGGCCTTCTCGTAATTTCCGGTCAAGGCATAAATGGTCCACAAATTGGTCGGCGGCTCGTCGTCACGGGGATAGCTTTGCGCCCATGCCTGATACGAGGTGCGGGCAGCCTCAAGATTTCCCGTGACGACCATCTCGTAGAATGAGGAGATGGCAAGCCGTTCGCTCTCGCTGGCCCGCCCCCGCAATTCGTAAGCCTTGCGAGTATTTTCGGCACAGCGGGCAAGTTCACTCAAGGGCTGATAAGCCTGGCCCAGCCGCAAATAAGCCATCGCGAAATTTGGATCCAACGAAATGGCCCTTTGATAAAGCGGGATAGCCGCCGCGTAGTCGTTGGTCACGTTGGTGGTCCGATTGCCGAGGGTATAGGCCTGCAGCGCCTCGAGTGACGAAGTGGTCGCGCTGTCTGGCGGGACATCATATTTCTGCACCGAGGCTAGCGATTCTCCCAATCTTGCGCGCAGTTTCGTTGATGCGGTCCCGAGAGCGTCGAGGACCTGTTCCTTGCCGTTCGCCGTCACTTGTTCTTCGGAGAGCAGGTCGCCGGTGCGGCAGTTCACAGCCTTCAGGCCCAGAACATACTGGCTGCCTAAACTCGAGATAGATCCCTCAATCGTGGCCGCGCTGGCCGTGCGCTGGCAAACGTCGCGCGCCAGTTCTGGCGTCAGCCGCGCCTGTTTCGGCTGGTTCATCAGTGTCAGTGTTTGTGCGATGCGCTCGTCCGAAACCAGGCTGAGAAACGGCGACTGCTCCAGTTGCGCCGCGAGCCCTTGCCGTAAGGTGCCATCGAAAACGGCATCGCCCGTGCTATTGGCGAAATCGGCGAGCACGACGGTGTCTTTGTCGGTGAGAGCTTTTGGACGGTGCGAGCGGTAATACAGGCCGCCTCCAATTAGCGCGACGGCGATCGCGGCGACTGCGAAATAGGCTATCCTTGGCTGGTTTTAACGCTGGTCCTGAACGGGCGAGACCGCTCTTCCCCGCATAGTCCGAACCGGCTGCAAGCCGCCCCGTCTCGGTATCCCGTTTTAGCCGTTGCAAGTCGGCGCGCATCTCGGCTGCACTCTGATACCGCAGGTTGCGATCTTTCTCTAGCGCCTTTCGGATGACGGAACGCAGAGCCGGAGAAATCTGTTGGCTTATTTCAGAGGAAGGTTCCTGGTGCAGAATCGCTCCGCAAATCTCTCCTGAACTTGATCCTTCAAAAGGCATCCTACCGCTGGCCATTTCATACAGCACCGCGCCGAACGAGAACAGATCGGTGCGCGCGTCCAGTTCCTGGGCCCTGATCTGCTCCGGCGACATGTAGGCCACCGTGCCCAGCATGGTCCCGGGGCTGGTGAGGTGCCGCGCTTCGGAGGCGAGGGTCTCGGCATCGTGACCGCTCGCTCCGGTTTGGATCACCTTCGCCAGGCCGAAGTCGAGAATCTTTGCGTGTCCGCGCTTGGTGACGAAAATATTGGCAGGCTTGATATCCCGGTGGATGATCCCTTCGCTATGGGCCGCATCCAAGGCGTCAGCGATCTCGATGGCCAAAGAGAGAATCACGTGCGTGTCCATCGGACGGTTGCCGATGCGATGCTTGAGCGTCACACCGTCGAGATACTCCATGACGATGAACGCTTTGCCTTCCTGCTCATCAATCTCATGGATGGTGCAGATGTTTGGGTGATTGAGCGCGGATGCGGCTTTGGCTTCCAGTTGAAAGCGGGCGAGTGCCTGCGGGTCTTTGGCTACATCATCGGGTAGGAATTTGAGCGCGACAAAGCGACCGAGCTTAATGTCGTGGGCCTTGAAGACGACACCCATGCCGCCACCACCGAGTTTCTCGACAATGCGATAGTGGGAGACGGTTTGGTCGATCATGGTGCCGAAAGGAATACCGGAATGGCAGCAATGCTACGGGGGAGCCGTAGGCTAGTCAATTGAGAACAATGGGATAGCAGCTGGTAATCGTCGCGAACGATGGGATTATTGGAGAGTGGTCGGCAAACCGGAAGTTGGCCAGAAACGGGCTTGGAGGAGATCACGGACGATTTCCTCCAAGCCGACTTCTGGCCAGCGTCGTTGAAAGTTTGTTCAGTGGCATACCTTTCGGGTAGTCCGTTGTCCAGCCAGAATCCTCGGCTAAGGTTTATAAACTCCCATCTGCGCCAATCGCCACGGCCAGTGGCCTGACGTGGAAGGACTGTTTCCTCCTGGCAGCCGCTATTGCAACTTCGCGTACTCTGCCTTGGCTTGCTTCAGGACAGGAATGTCGGGGTCGGCGTCTTTCCAGAGGGTGAGGAAGTCTTGATAGGCCGCTTTTGCTTTGGTCGTGTCGCCCTGCATGGCATACGCTCGACCCAGTTGGAGATGAGCCAGTACGCCGATGGGATCCCCGACCATTATCCCGGGGTGATCCAGAATTTTCTGAAATTCCCTGGCGGCCTCAGCGCCTTGGCGCGCGGCCAAATACGCCTGGCCACGCGCATAGATGGGATAGAGAGCCCCGAAGAAACCCGTTTGAGTGCTGCGCGGCTGGCCCAGTTCATAGGGAACGGCAACTTGGAGAATTTCGATCGCCTTTGCGGGATCGCCATGGTTCAGCGCAAGAAACGCACGCACGGTCGGCAGGTAATTGAACTTAACTGACGTATCTTCGGGGAAGCTGCTTTCCAGATCGTTGGTCAGTGTTTGAGCCTGCGAAGAATCCCCCGCGATAGCCAGGGCGAGGGCCGCGCCATACTGCACCTCCCGGTTCTTGGCAAGCGCAAGGGCTGCCATTGCCGCCGGCTTTGCGGCTGAGCTTGTCTCCGTAGAAGGCTTCCCACAGCGCCGCTCGGGTTTCAAATCCAGCCGCCTTCTCTCGATGAGCCGCCTGCTGCGCCAAATCGCTTGCCCGCCGTAACATCTTCGTGGCCTCTTGCAGGTGACCGGTGTATGCGAGGGCAAAGGCTTGATGGTCAGAAATTAATTCTTCGACTCCCGATTTCCCCCGAGCCGCGGCCACTTCGCGCTGCATGCCCCCGATGTCGCCTTTCAAAAAGGCGACATCGTATCGCAGGAGGGCTAACAGAGGGATTTCAATTTTTCGCTCGGAGGCTCTGCGAACCGCGTCTTCGGCTGCTCCCAGACGGTCGAGGCTAAGAGAGTTGGAACCAAGAAGGGCATAGCCAACGCCAAAGTCCGGAGCCAGTTCAATCGCCTTTTGGGCCTCTTCGGCTGCCTTTTCATGTTCGCCGAGCACAGGATAAATGAAGCCCGCTAAGAAGGAGTGGGGCGTCCACTCACGAGGATAAGCTTGTGCCCACGCCTCGCAGGTCTGCTGCGCTTTTTTCTGGTTTCCTGTCGCCCGTCCATCGTAATAAGCGGTGATAAAGAACTTCTCGTTGTCGCTGGCACGGTCCCGCAATTCGTAGGCTTTTCTAGTGTTCTCCGTACCAAGTTCGGTTTCGCCACTGGAACCGTACATGAGCCCGAGCGACGCGTATGCGATGGCAAATTTGGGATCGATCTCGACGGCATGTTTAAAAAAAGGAACAGCGGCATCCCCACCCGGGGAGGCGACAACTTTCCAGCCCATGCTATAAGCCTTTAAGGCTTCCAGTGACGGGGTCGTAGCCTCGGCGAGCGGAGTGTCGTGTTTTTCAACTGTCACCAAGGATTCTCCGACTCGCGTTCTGAACTTACTTGCAATTTGAGTCAGAGCATTCAGTACGTCTTCCTTCCTTGCCACTTCCACCTGCTCTTCATCGAGGACGTCCCCTGTGCGACAGTTCTTTGCGCGCAGCCCCAGTACGTACTGGCTTCCGAGATTTGCAATCGAGCCGTCGAGGACGGCGGCGCTCGCGGTGCGCTCGCAAACTTCATGGGCGAGCTCTGGAGTAAGCCGCGCATCGGAGGCCTGGCCCATCAGGGACAGCGTGTGCAGGATGCGCTGCTCTGAGATGAGGCTGAGGAAAGGCGACTGTTCCAACTGCACGGCGAGACCTTGCCGCAGCGTCCCGTCAAACACGGGATCGCCCGTCGTGTTTGTGAAATCGGCCAGGACGATGGTGTCCTTGTCTGTGAGCTTTGGGTGTGGCTGGAGATAGAAGTAGGCGCCCCCTGACAACACGACTACTGCCACGACGGCAAAAATAATTGCCTTCCATTTTCCAAGGCCAGCCTGAGGCGGATCTCCTGTCTCTCTGCACTTATCACCGTCGGAGCCGAATCCGTGTCTCGTTTCATCCGCCGCAGGTCGGCTCGGATTTCCGAGGCATGCTGGTAGCGAAGATTCGAGGTCCTTCTCTAAACACTTACCGATGATTCTTTCCAGTTCGGGCGGCAGGCCCGCATTCAATCGCACGGGAGGTACAGGCGCCCGGTTCAGGATGGATTCAAAAATCACTCCTGTAGTTTCTCCGCGGAAGGGCAATGTTCCGGTTGCCGTTTCGTAGAGCACCACACCGAAGGAGAACAGATCGGAGCGGGAATCCAATTCCTTTCCGCGAACTTGCTCCGGCGACATGTAGGCCACCGTCCCCACCGCCGTGCCCGGGTTCGTAAGAGATTCCTCCATCGTCGAGTCGTTCAGGTCCATGCCTTCGTCGTTGAGTGAAAGCTTGGCCAGCCCGAAGTCGAGGACCTTCGCGTGTCCGCGCTTGGTGACAAAGATGTTCGCAGTCTTGATGTCGCGGTGGACAATGCCAGCGGCGTGAGCGGCGTCCAGTGCGTCAGCGATCTCGATGCCCAGCGACAAGATCAACTCGGTTTCCATGGGACGCCCTGCGATGCGATGCTTCAGGGTCACACCGTCCAGGAACTCCATGACGATAAAGGATTGCTCACCGTCCTTACCGATTTCGTGGATGGTGCAAATATTGGGATGATTGAGAGCAGACGCCGCTCGCGCCTCGCGGCGGAAGCGTTCCAACGCTTGCGGATCGCGGGACAGGTCCTCGGGCAGAAATTTCAATGCAACAAAGCGGCCAAGCTCAGTGTCTTCGGCCTTGTAAACCACGCCCATCCCGCCGCTGCCCAGCTTTCCCACGATGCGGTAATGGGACACGGCACGGCCAGCAGGAAAATCTTCATCCTCGTGCGTTTGCTTGCGTTGCTCCTGCGCGATGGCCAGTGCGGCCGCTTCTATGGCGGGACTCTCCAGAAAGCTTCCCGCCTGATGCTGTGCCCTCAGCAGCGAGCGTACTTCGCGCTCCAGCGCTTCGTCGCCCGCACATGCACTCCGCAGAAACGCATCGCGCTCCTTGGGCGGACGCTCCAGCGCTGCCTGAAGTAAGTGATCGACTTGTTTCCACCGATCAGAGTCCATCGGTCGCCTCGCCAGTTAGTTCACGATAGAGCCAGGCCTTGGCGGTGCTCCAGTCGCGCATTACGGTGACGGGCGACACCTTCAACACCTCCGCCGTCTCCTCGACGCTGAGTCCGCCAAAGAAACGCATCTCGACGACCTGCACTTTGCGGGCATCAATACGGGCCAGCGCATCCATCGCGTCATCGAGTGCGACCAAGTCTGCAGCTCGATCGCCGCCCACCATGGCCGTCTCTTCCAGAGAAACATGCTGCACCCCGCCCCCGCGTTTCAGATTGTGACGGCGCGCATGATCCACCAGAATCCGTCTCATCAACTGCGCCGAAACCGCGAAGAAGTGGGCACGATTCTGCCACTGCATGCCCTTGTAATCGATCAGGCGCATGTAGGCCTCGTTCACCAAAGCCGTCGTTTGCAGGCTATGACCGGGACGCTCGCCTCTCATATAGCGCCTTGCCAGGCGGCGGAGTTCGTCATAGACGATGGGCGTCAGCAGGTCAAGCGCGGCTCGATCTCCCTCACCCCAGGCTCGAAGTAAGCCGCTCACTTCCGCATTTTCGGGAGCCCGCGCCTCTTTGTGCACTGGTTGCTCTGAGTTCCCCATGCCCACACTCCGGGAGAATCATACCTTGCCAGGACAGACCTTCAAAGATAAAGAGATCTCGCGGATGATAGTTCCGCGCCGCGGATTGCGCCCTGATCAACGCCGTGCTGTTCAAGCCCGTCCCTGTGCCCGGCGGCGAGCGGCTGGTTTCGGTCATCAGCCGGAACACGACAATGAGCCAGGGCTTTCTGCCCATGTCATTTCCAGATTTACAGGATTTTCGCTCGCAGGCGTCCTCCTTCGAAGCCCTCGAGGGCGGGAAGGATGACGGCGGCATCATCAGCGAGAACAACCTTCCCCCGCAGGGCTATCATCTGCTGCGCGCCTCGTCCGGCATCTTCTCCATGCTGCACACCGGGGCCATCCTGGGGCGCGCGTTTGTGGCCTCCGACGACAAGCCCGGCGCCGCGCCCGTGCTGGTCCTCGGCTACGGCGTGTGGAAGGACCGCTACGGCAGTTCGCGGGACGTGATCGGCCGCCATGTGCGCGTCGACGGCCAGCCCGCCACCATCGTGGGCGTCATGCCCATGGGCTTCAAATTCCCCTCCGGCGTCGATATCTACATGCCGCTGGCGCCCACGCCCGAGCTTGCCAAGCGCGACAATCGCCGCATCGCGGCGTACGGCATCCTCAAGCGCGGCGTCAGCCTGAAGCAGGCTTCGAGTGAATTGGACGGCATTTCCCGCCGTCTTGCGCAGCAGTATCCCACTGTCGACAAGAACATTGCCGCCACCGTTCAGACCTTTCATCAGCGCTATAACGGCGGCGGCATCCGCGTAATCTTCCTGCTCATGCTGGCCGCGGTGGGATTTGTTCTCGTCATCGCCTGCGCCGACGTGGCCAACATGATGCTGAGCCGGGCACTGCTCCGCCGGCGCGAGATGTCCATCCGCACCGCCCTGGGTGCTTCCCGCTGGAGGGTAATCCGCCAATTGCTGGTCGAGTGCGTGCTGCTCAGCACTCTCGGCGGCCTGCTCGGAATGGGCCTGGCCGCATTCGGCGTGCACTGGTTCGACCTTTCCACGGAGCGCGTGCGGCCCTCCTGGATTTACTTCACCATGGACTACGCGGTGTTCGGCTACTTTGCCGCGCTGTGCATCGTCAGCGGCCTTCTCTTCGGCATAATGCCGGCCCTCCGCTCTTCCCGGCCCGATATCAACGAGGTTCTCAAGGAAGGCGCGCGCAGCATGGGTCATCATCGCGAAGGATGGTTCTCCGCGGTGCTTGTCGTGTCGCAATTCGCCCTCACGCTCGTGCTCCTCACCGGAGCCGGTATCTTTGTCCACGGCCTGCTCAACAATCTCTCCGTCAATCCCGGGATTCCTGCGCAGCAGTTGATGACCGGGCGCATCGATCTGCCCGATTCGCGCTACAAGGACACCGACGCGCGCCAGCGATTCTACGATCAGTTGCTGCCCCGCCTGCGCGCCATCCCCGGCGTCAGCCATGCCGCTATCGTGTCGGTACCGCCGGGCCTGGGCGCCGGGCGCCAGCAGATCGAACTCGAACATGCGCCGGTTGCCGAAGCGGCACGCCGCCCCTGGATCTCTTTTGTCGCGCAGTCGCCGGGCTTCTTCGATACGGTTCATGTGCCGCTGCTGAGCGGCCGCGATTTCACCCAGGTGGACGGCACCGCCCAGCACGAGAGCGCCATTCTCACCCGCGACGCCGCGGCCCGCTTCTGGCCCAACCAGGATCCCATTGGCAAGCGCTTCCGCCTCTACGACGATCAGAACAAGCCCACGCCATGGATCGCAGTGGTCGGCGTTTCTGCCAACTTTACCCAGGAGGTGGCGACGGACGAGCCACGGCCGCTGCTGTTTGTGCCCTACCGCCAGGAAGGGTGGAATTCCATGGCTTTGGTGGTCGAGTCCTCATCGGATCCTTCGTCCGCGGTCCGCTCGGCGGTGCAGAGCCTCGACCAGGAACTGCCCCTGCGCGATGTCGCCTCGCTCAGCAAGGCGCTTCAGGATCAGACCTGGTTTCTGCGCCTCTTCGGCAAGCTGTTCGGCAGCTTTGCTTTCATCGGCCTGGTGATGGCCTCGGTGGGCATCTATGCCGTAATCGCGCAGGCCAGCAGCAGCCGCACCCAGGAGATCGGCGTTCGCGTGGCCCTGGGCGCAAGCGTGCGCAACATCCTTATGCTGGTCATGCGCCGCGGCCTATGGCAGATCGCTGCCGGCCTGGCGCTCGGGCTGGCTGCGGCCATCCCCGCTTCCCGTCTCCTCAGCGCGGTGCCTCTCGGGGTATCCAATTCAGATCCCAGGGTGTTGATCGTGGTGGCAACGGTGCTGGTCGTGGTGGGCGTGTTTGCGGTCTGGCTCCCAGCGCGCAGGGCGGCAAACCTCGACCCGGTGCAAGCGATCCGTTATGAATGAGTGCGGTTGTTACGGATCGTTCATTGTTTTTTGACCGGCCTGTTAACAAGGCTTGACGCGGCCTCCTCTACCATTCGCTTTCGTTCCCCGTCTGGCTTAGGAGGCCACCCAAACATGAAGAGACCCGTTCCCCCGGTATTTGCCGCAGCTCTGTCGGCAGCATTGGCATTAGGATCATTCGCCTTTAATCTGAACGCCCAGGAATCCGGCAACGATGAACATTTCCCTGGTTTCAGACCCGGCAGCATCGTTTTGAGCGGCACAATCTACGTTGGCAAGGCCGACACCGTGACCCCCGGCGAAGTCTTGCCGCATGGCTGTCTGAACACCGGCCCTGTGACGAACCCCAACCCCGCCACCGTCAATGTGCCGCTTCTCGCAGGGGGCACCACGCCCGTGTCAGTCACCTGCGGCTATGCCAGCGATAACGGCGAAGCCCCCAATCTCCACAACAATCACAACGTGTGGAACAACGCCGGCACCGATGGCAGCTTTGGCGTCTCCTCGCCCATCGTTTTGTGGAACCTGAGCACTGATGGCGCTTTGCTCGGGACCCTGCCCATTCCCAGTCACGAGATCGTGACCAGCTTCAGCTCCAAATCAGAGCTTGCACTGAATCGATCGGCGGACCGCAGGAGCCTCACGTTCATGGGCTATCGCGGCGGGCCCGGCTGCCCCGGTCTCACCCTGGACCCGGCCACCAACATCCTCACCCAGGGCTCCAACGTCGGTCCCATCTCGCCCACTGCGCCGAACCTGATCGACGTCTCGGCCTCGAGTACGCCGAGCCTCTGCGACCCGACCGATCCCGCGGTCGCCAGCTTTGCCGGCGCGCCCAATCCCACCGCCTACTACCGCGCCGTCGCGGAGGTGGACGCCGGCGGCCGCATCAACTACACCGATGGCGACGCCTACAGCGGCGACAACTCGCGCGCCGTGGTCAAGGCGGACAACGGGTTTTACTACTCGGTCGGAAACGACAACAGCGGCGGGCTGTCGAAGAAGCAGGTCCCGATCACGCAGCTTGGCTTCAATCTCTCCCATTCGACGGGCGCCGAGCTGTTCGTTCCCGGCGCGGCTCCGCTGGTTCCGCCCGGCAACAACATGATCTCCTATTTCGTGTTCGCGGGAGACAAGCCCGGCAAGGACACGAACTTCCGCGGCATCACCATCTTTGACAACACGCTTTATGTCGCCAAGGGCAGCGGTGGTAACGGCATTAATACCGTCTACCAGCTCGGGACTCCCGGCGTTCTGCCCACCCCCGCCAACGCCCCCGCCGGCGGCACCGTGAACGAACCGTACACCATCCTTCCCGGGTTCCCCAACACCAACGCCAGCACCGCCGCCCCGGGCGGCGATTATCCCTTCGGGATTTGGTTCGCGAATGCGACCACGTTGTACGTTTGCGACGAAGGCGACCTGATCGACACGCCCAACCAGCTGATCAATGGACAGGTCAACGTCGCCGATGCCGGTACACTGGCGACCGCCGGCCTGCAAAAGTGGGTCCTCACCACACCCGCCGGCGGCAGCCCGACATGGGTGCGCCAGTACGTCATCCAGAATGGTCTCGACATCGGCGTCCCCTACGGCGTCCCCGACTATCCGGCGTCGATCGAACCCGCCACCGGCGGCTGCCGCAACATCGTCGGCGTTAACAACCACGACGGCACAGCGACGATTTATGCGATCACGTCCACCATCAGCCAGAACGGCGACAACGGCGCCGATCCCAACAAGCTGGTGAAAGTCACCGATCGCATCAGCGCCACCCAGCCGGCAACCAACGGCCGCCTCGACCGATTCGTCACAATTCGCTCGGCCCGCGCGGGCCAGGCGTTCCGAGGTGTCGCCCTGGCCCCTGAAGACGATCAATAGGCAGAAACAGAGTCAGCAGCCAGGGCTCCCTGCGAGGTCAACGGGGAGCCTTGGCTGCGCAGGAGGAAAAAAGAGGCTACTCCTCTTCCACCCGCGCCAGCCCGAACTTCTTCAGCTTGTAGCGCAGGGCGTCGCGGCTGATGTCCAGCAGCTTGGCGGCATTGGTCTGGTTGCCGCCGGCTTGGGTCATGGCCAGCTCCACCATGGAGTGCTCTACTTCTTCCAGCGACGTTCCGCACTCGGGAATATAGAGCCGCGGAAGTAGGCGCCCATTCGGGAGCATCTGGCCGCCGTCGGCGGGCGAGGTGCGCTCGAACAGCGTCCGCCCGCCCGACTCCCCCACTGAAAACGGCAGGTACACTGGCCGCAGGAACGACTCCTCTTCGAGAATCATGCCGCGTTCGATGGTGTTCTTGAGTTCGCGCACGTTGCCCGGCCAGTTGTGGTTCAGCAGCAGGTGGCGCGTCTCCTCGGTGATGCCACGAATGTTTTTTCTGAACCGCCGGTTATAGCGGTCGATGAAAAAATCTACCAGGGGGAGAATGTCTTCCTTGCGGTCGCGCAGCGGGGGGATGAAGATGGCGATGATCGCCAGCCGGTAATAAAGGTCCTGCCGGAACTGCCCTTCGCGCACGGCTTTTTCCAGGTCGCGATTGGAGGCCGCAATCACCCGCACGTCCACCTGCATGTCGCGCAGGCCGCCCACCCGCCGGATCACCTGGTCTTCGAGCACCCGCAGCAGCTTGGCCTGCAGCAGCGGCGAAAGCTCCCCGATCTCGTCCAGAAAAAGGGTCCCGCCGTCCGCCGCCTCGAACAATCCCTTCTTCATCGCCTTGGCGTCAGTAAAGGCGCCCTTCTCGTGCCCGAACAGTTCGGCTTCCATCAGCGTCTCGGGAATCGCCGAGCAGTTGATGGCCACAAACGGCTTTTCGTGCCGCGAGCTTTCGTAATGAATGGTCTTGGCGATCAGGTCCTTGCCCGTCCCGCTTTCCCCCTGGATCAGAATCGTCGAAGCTTCGCACGAGGCCACCTTCTTGACGAAGTTCATCAGCTCCGTCATCTTCGGCGAGACGCTCACCACGTTGTCATAGCCGGCGCCGCGGGTTTTTCCGCGAGGGCTTTCCGCCTCGTTGCGCGCGCCGGCGGCTTCCAACGCGTCCTGCATCGAAGCCTGCAACTCATCGAAGTCAATCGGCTTGCCGACAAAGTCGTATGCCCCCAGTTTGAGCGCCGCTTTCACATCGTCAAGCTGCGGATCGGCGGTAATCATGATCACCGAAGGGGCATCGCCGTTCTTTTTCAGCTGATCCAGGACTTCGATGCCGGTCAGATCGTGGAGGCGAACGTCCAGCAGCACCAGGTCGGGGTTCTCGCGCTCGGCCAGCCGCAGCGCCGCCTCGCCGGCGTCGGCCTCCATCACGCTATACCCCCACTCTTCGCATTTCTGACGCAGCGACCACCGCACCAGCCGCTCGTCATCGACGATCAGGACTTTCCGGGCAGGCATCGGTTTGACCTCATTTCCCACGCATGAAGAACGCACCGCTTTGGCGGCGCTGTGGCGCTCCCATGTGTCCTGGGCGGGGATGTAGTCCTCCACCGGGCGCCGAGACTTGTATTGTTGTGATCCCCGATACATGGATGGACTTATTAAAGGAGCAGAAACCGCTCCCTGCCTGTGATCTGAGTCACGCATGAACGAGGAAATGAGGAAGAAAGGGGTCTTCCTCGCGCCAGGCCTATTCCCAATCCCTAATCCCTAACCCCTAATCCCTAACCCCTAATCCCCGCTCCACCGTCTCCACCTCCACGGCCGGCGTGCTGAACGGGATCAGCACCCCAAACGTGCTGCCTTTCCCCACCTGGCTGGTCACATTGATATGGCCGTGGTGCTCCTCCACGATGCGCCTCACCAGCGAGAGCCCCAGTCCGGTACCGTTGCCCTTGGTGGTGAAAAACGGGCGGAAAATCTGCGCGATCTGCGGTTCGGGGATCCCGCGGCCGCTGTCGGTCACGGTAATTCGGGCGCACTCGTCCTGCGACCCGATCGCCACCGTCACCGTCCCCGGGCCGTCGATGGCCTGCACGGCATTGAGCAGAAGGTTCAGGACCACCTGGTGAATCTGGTCGCTGTCGTGCTCGACTTCGGGCAGGTTCGGGGCCTTGTCGAGCTCGATCCCGATGGGCTGGCTGAGAACCTGCTGGCGGGCCAGCATCACCGCGTGTTCCACCGTGGTGTTGAGGTTGCTGCGCATCATTTGCGGAGGATGGGGGCGTGCGGTTTCAAGAAGATCGGTAAGAATGCGATTAATCTGATTGATCTCCGTGCGCACGTCTTTCACCATCTCCCGCGCCGGACTGCTGGGCGGCAGATCGCGACCGATAATTTCAATCACGCCGGCAATGCCGGCAAGGGGGTTACGAATCTCATGTGCCAGCCCGGTGGCCAATTCCCCCAGCGTGGCCAGGTGCTCGGCACGAGACATCTGTGTCCGGTGCATGGTCTCAATCTCCTTACGGCTCTCCCGCAACTGCTGCATCATGAAGTTGAAATTGCGGCCCAGGTCCCCGATTTCGTCATTGCGCCGGGAAAAACTCACCGCTACGTCCAGGTCGCCCCCGGCGATCTTGGTCATCTTTTCCTGCAGTTCCACCATGGGGCCATGGATGAGGTAGGCCAGAACCCCGACGGACACTCCGCAGATGACCACCGCTCCGGCGCCTGCGACGATGAGCACCCGATGCCGCTCCGGGTCACCCAGCGAAAGCGTCGCCACAGTGAACAGCAGCAGCCCGGCAAGTAACACCAGCACCACCGGCAGGATCGCCTTCAGTTGCCAATTGACGCGAACCGGTTCCACCGTGGAAAGGCCTCCGCCCCGAGCGCTCGAACCATTCTATGCACGTTCCGCTCCACAAGGGGTGGGCGCTGTATAGGTTAGATATCAACGCAGTTAGCGGGGCCGCCGGGCGTTCCGCCATCGGCTGTTTTGGGCTAAATCGCGCAGAAGAACGCGCCTGGTCCGGGATTTCACACAGGGACGGTCTCCGTAATGCCGCCGCCGCGCTCCTCAATGCAGCTGTTGTTTGGCATCACCGTCGGATAGACGGTCCGAATTCGACCCTGTGGCAGGCAGCGATGCGGCATTGCAGCAGCCGATCGTGAGACAGAAGATTCTGAAGGCCGGTTGAATCTCATCGCGACCGCCCTGGTATCCGCATGGGGAATTGCGCCGAAATCCTAAGCGGGGCGCCCAAGGAAATCAAGTGCGGACCCAAGCCCGTTGGTCTGCGCCGCCCCATGGGGCATTTGACCGAGCGTGCTGCGGCAGAAGCCCCATGATGTGCGCTAAATCACATCATTGAGAAACCGCCCCCGCATAGACTAAGCCTTCCAACTGGCGTTCATTCAGGAGGTTAGGCCCTCGTTCCAACCCCGGTCGGTTTTTGCGGGTCCGGCGAGGTGCTTGCAACACATCGTAGTCGGAGTCCCCATGAATCTGTTCCCTCACCGCAACTGGATTCGCACCACCTGGATTCGCAAAGCGGTCGCCAACCGTAGCCGCCGCGCCTTTGGCATGGACCTCTGCCTGGGCATCGCCCTGCTCGCGCTGGCCGCCACCCGCGCCTCGGCAGCGGTTCACCCCGTCCCCCTGGAGCCCAACGTCGACTCCAAGAAGTGCCTGGAATGCCACGAAGACACCGCCAAGGGCAAATCGGTGCATTCCGCCATGGCCAAGGGATGCCTGAGCTGCCACGAGGTGCGGGTCAACAAGGACGTCACCCGCGTCAAGCTCATCACGGCCACGCCGTCCAGCCTCTGCATTACCTGCCACGCCGACAAGAACGCCGCCGATCTCAAAGGAACGGTCCATCCCCCCGCAGTCCGCGATTGCCTCAATTGCCACAATCCGCACGCCAGCGACAACAAAAACCAGTTGCTCAAGCCGGTTTCCGGCGACGCGAAAGAGAACCTCTGCCTTACTTGCCATCAAACCGGGGTGCACGCGCCCGAGAAAGGCAGCCGTCACGCCGCGCTCGATGCCGGCTGCGATACCTGCCACGTGACCCACAAAACCGGCGCCGCCCCCACTGAGGAGAATCGGTTCCACCTGGCCAAGGCCGCGCCTGCGCTGTGCCTCGATTGCCACGACGCCAACGACGCACAGATGAAGAAAGCACATAACAACCAGCCCTTCGCCGGCGCCGATTGCGTGCAGTGCCACGATCCGCACCAGTCGGACTCGCCCAAGCTGATGGCCAAGTTCCAGCATGCGCCGTTCATGGGGAACGGCTGCGAAACCTGCCATGCGCCCGCCAAGGATGGCAAAGTGGTGCTGGTCCAGGCCGACACCCGGACGCTCTGCCTCACCTGCCACGACGACAAGGGCCACCAGATCGAGACCGCCAAGGTGCAGCATCCCGGCGCCACCGGCGATTGCACTGATTGCCACAACCCGCATGCCAGCCGGCATCCAAACCTGCCCAAGAGCGATAACGTGAACATCTGCCTGGGGTGCCATAGCGATATCGATGAACTGCGCAAGAAGGCGGTGCACCATCAGCCCGCATTTGGGCAGGGCTGTTCGACCTGCCACACGGCTCATGGCGGCGAAAACGATCACCTGCTCCGGGCCAAGGGCAATGCCCTTTGTCTCGAATGCCACGGACCCGACTCAGTTCCGCAGCGCGACGAGGCCCAGCATGTGCTCACCATCTTCAAAGGCACCGTGAAACTGCCTGACGATTACTACCAGAAGAACAAGGTTGCCATCCTGCCCCTGAAGTATGGCCTCGGACACCCGGTGGAGTACCACCCCGTTTCCGACGTGATGGACCCGGCCAACCAGAGCCAAGTGAAGACACCGCTTAATTGCCTGTCGTGCCATCAGCCGCACGCCTCGGCGCAGCCCGATCTCCTGGTGAAGGATCAGTCCAACAACACCGAGTTCTGCGACAACTGCCACAAGAACCGGCTGAACATGAAAGAAACCACCTCGCCTGGAAATTAGGGGAGATTCAGATGATTCGCTTCCTCTCGAATACGATCCGCACCTCCAAGCCGCTGGCTCTGATGCTTCTGGTCGGCGTGAGCCTGGGCAATCCGCTTTCCGGCGCCGCCAAGAAGAAAAATGCCGCGTCCGCGCCGGCGCCGGCGATGGGCCCGCGCAAATTCGCTTTCGACCCCAAAACCCTGGTGTGGCCCAGCCCTCCCAGTATCCCTCGCGTTCACTGGATGAATTACTTTGCCGGAGCGAAGATCGACTACACGCCGGCCGCCACCACCAAGCCCAAGGCAAGCTGGATGGATCGCCTGGCCGGCGGCGTGCCCATAGAGGAGAAGGTCAACAACAAAAATTTTCCCTTTCAGATGATCGGTCCTTATGGCATCGCCATCGATTCCAAGGGCCTGGTGTATGTGGCCGATCAGCGCGTGGGCGCGATCTTCATCTTCAACATGGAAACCCGCGACACGCAGATCATCCGCAACGGCTTCGAAGCCCACTTTGGCTGGATCAACGGCCTGGCCATCGACGACGACGACCGGCTCTTTGTCTCCGACGGCAAAATGCGGCGCGTGCTCATCTTCAACGCCAAACACGCAGTGGAAAACCAGATCACCGAGGGCCTGGTCGATCCGGTCGGTGTCGCCGTCGACACCACCAACCGCTTTGTTTACGTGGTCGACACGCAGCAGGACCAGGTGCTGGTGTACGACGCCGACAGCCTGAAGCTGTTGCGGCGCATCGGCACCGGCGGCAAGAACCATTTCCTCACCACGCCGGGCGATTTCGGCGCGCCGCAGTGCGTAGCCGTCGATAAGGACGGCAACGTCTATGTCACCGACACCATGAACAACCGGGTGGAGATCTTCGACGCCGACGGGAAGTTCATCAGCCAGTTCGGCAAAGCCGGCGACGGCCCGGGATACTTCACGCGGCCCAAGGGCATCGCCATCGACGGCGACGGGCACATCTGGGTGGCCGACTCCATGCAGGACCGGCTCCAGGTCTTCAACCGCGATGGCCAGTTGCTCACCTATGTCGGCCAGGGGCACGGCGAGTTGCCGGGGCAGTTCAAGGCGCTGGTGGGCGTGGCCATCGACAAGAACAACTGGGTGTTTACCACCGAGCAGGAGCCCGGGCGCCTGCAGGTATTCCGCTACGTGAACGATGCCGAGGCCGCGGCGGAAAAACAGAAGCGAGAAGAAGAAGCCGAGAAGGCCGCCGAACAGCGCCGCAAGGCAGCCGCGCAGCCGCCGGCGGACAAGCCGGGAGAATAGGCGCTGCATCACCGTTTAGAAAGCGCCGGCTTCACGGGCTGCGGAAAAACTCGCTCGACCTTGCTTTGTAACAAGGGCCTGACTTCACAGGCTGCGGAAAGACTTGCTTGAGATTGCTTTGTAACAGGGCCCGACTTCACAGGCTGCGGAAAGACTCGCTTGAGATTGCTTTGTAACAGGGCCCGACTTCAGTCGGGCCGCAAGCAGCTTGAAAATTAACGCGGGCTTTAGCCCCTGCTATGTGTCCGAAGGTTGATTTCGCGACTTGTTCCTCGTTTTTCCGCAGCCAGTTCAGTCGTACCGCACACACCGCTAAGTGCATCAGCGTTTTGAAAGGGCACGACTTCAGTCGTGCCGCAAAACCTGAAATCGAGTACCGGCTTTAGCCGCCGAGGGAAGGGTTCTGCGATCGTTCCCATCCTCGCCCGTCAGGATTGACGCCGGCCGACCGTTTACCAGATCGTTACTGACGAATAGCCCACAACACTGACAATAACGACGGGCTGGAGTATTATCGCGCCGAATCGTTCTTGAGGACTCTGTGCGAAAGCTTGCTCTGATATTGTTTATCGCTGCCTTCGCCATTAGCTTGCAGGCGGCTGATCCATGCACCACGATCCACGGCAGGCTGCATTTTTATGGCGGAGATGGCCAACTACGGATATGGCACATCGGCACACATCATGACTTCACGCCTGATGAGTCTTCGTGGGACACCGTCATAAATTGGCTACGAGACGGCGTAGAGCCGTCCAAAAAGAAAGACTATTCTGATCCCGCTATTGCCGTAGACATGTACGGTGATTTCGAGATTTGCCCAATTGAACCGTATAGAAAGGGCGCGGTACAACGGGCGAAGGTCGTCAGAGTTTCTCATCGGCGGTACGTGAAAAACTTCTAGTCGTGGAGTTGTGAGCGGATCGCGGGAGAGTCACCGCCTATTCGGAAGTAACCGTGATCTGAATCACAGTTACTTCCGAGTAGTCCACCATCCGGGAAGTTCGACGTAACCCACGACCTTGGCTATCCCAAAGCGCTGTCATCCTGACGTTGCGCGAAGCGCAGCGGAAGGATCTGCGGTTGCTTCTCGGCATTCCCGAGGCGGCGTTTGTTCCGAATCGGCCACCACTCGGGGATGAAATCGCAGCCGGCCCCGGCGCACCTCGTTTTTGCGCTACACTTCCGGTGTGAATCCCAAAGCATTGCTTCTTTATTTCCTCGTTGCGGTTCCCGCTTGGGCGCAAGCGAAAACTGGTGATGATCCGATGTACTCCCAGTCCGCGACTTCGATCTGGGCATCGGGCGATGTTACGATCCCGTCGCCCGATGGTAAGAAAGCAATCGTTGTGAAACATCCCAAGAATCCGGCCAGTGAAGAGACTCACACAGTTCTGATTCGAGTAGGGAGTCACGTCTACAGGACAAAGATCGGTGCCTTGGTGAACGCCGAAGCGGCATGGGCACCGGATTCCAAAGCGTTCTTCATCACCTACAGCGACGGGGGAATGGTCGGTACCTACCATGTGCGCGTTGTCTATGTTTCAGGCGGTGGCATCCACGCCATCGAACCTGTGCCCAATGGTCGCCGTTTATTCAGGCCAACGTGCTTCGATCCTGAGACTCCGAACGTTGGGGCCATTGGATGGATTGGAAACGGCTCTGACCGACTGGCAATTGCTGTTGAAGTACCGCCTCATACAAGCTGCGCGAGCATGGGCACATTTAAGGCGTATGTGATTCAACTCCCAGATGGGAAAGTGGTCTCAGAGTATGGGCAGATCGAGGCGAAGCGATCATTCTCTAAGCTCATCGGCGGTGAGCTTAGAGAGGCCGAAGACTCGTGCATCGAAAAGCCGCAATCGTGTATTCCTTGTGGCATGAAGGGCGGGGATTGCGGTCCGTCGGGCACTCCCGACTCACATTGCCGTTGAAGCGGGAGTATTACCGCCTACTCGTACATGACCTCGAAGGCATCCCTCAGGGGCTGAAGCCCGCACGCTTGCTGGTGCGTTTGCGGCACGACTAAAGTCGTGCCCTTTCAAAACAGATTCGACGCGGGAGGATGACCGCCAACTCTTCCCTTTGCCATCCCTTCGCTTGGCCCCGCCTGGTTGAACGGAACTCATCAGGAATCAATGATTTGAGGGCCGGAAAAGCGACGGAAAAGCAGCCCGTTTCCACGCCGTCACATGGTGAGATAAATCAGAATGCTTTAGTTCCTGCGCTCCACCAGGTACCGCGCCAGGGACTTCAGTCCTTCCGCGCGGCTGCCGTAAGGCTCCAGCGCGGCGAAGGCTTCCTGGATGAGGTCGGCAGCATCGCGCCGGCTCTGCTCGATCCCAAACACCGCGGGCCACGTCGCCTTCTCGGTCGCCAGATCCTTGCCCGCAGTCTTGCCCAGGTGCGCCGAATCCACGGTCATGTCGAGGACATCGTCGACGATCTGAAAGGCAAGTCCGGCCTTGCGCCCGAAGGAGTCCAGCGCGGCCACGTCCGCCGTCGTCGCCCCCGCATAAATCCCGCCGCTCACTACGCTCACCCGGATCAGCGCGCCGGTCTTGGCGCGATGGATGGCCTCTACCAGTTGCGGCGTCGGCTTCAGATGTTCGCTTTCCAGATCCAGCACCTGTCCGCCGATCATGCCTTCCACGGTTCCGGTGGCGTTGGCCATCAGCCCGATAATCTGCAACGCGGCTTCAGCGCGGCAGTCCAGGCCGGCCAGCACTTCGTAGGCGCGGGTCTGCAGGGCGTCTCCGGCCAGGATGGCAATGGCCTCGCCGAACGCCACGTGGCAGGTGGGCTTGCCGCGGCGCAGATCGTCGTTGTCCAGCGCCGGCAGATCATCGTGGATCAGCGAATAGGTGTGAAGCATCTCGATGGCCGCACCCAGCCGTTCGATGCCCTTGGGTAGCTCGCCCGCAATCGTGACCGCTGCCTGCATCGCCAGGACCGGCCGCAGCCGCTTGCCGCCGGCAAAGGTGGAATGGCGCATGGCGGCGTGAATGCTTGCCGGAACTGTTTCGGCGCTAGGCAATAGCACTTCCAGCGCTCGGTCGGTCAGCTCCGCGCCTTCCTGGATCAGCGATTTCACGTCGAGAGGCATTGCCTCATGATAACTGACCCCGTGCCCGCCGCCTCTCCATCAACCAAACCAGTGTGATGAGGGCCAGCGCCGCGAGGCTGATCGTTCGCCCCGCGAGGACGTCGGAAGTTGTCGTCCAATCGGCCGACAGCTCCACCCGTCCGCGCGGTACTGGCACCGCCATCAGGCCGTCCTCGCGGCGCGGCATGGCCGATACGGGCTGTCCATTGATCTGTACCCGCCATACCGGGTAGGTTCGCAGCCGGAGCACCAGGTATCCCGCGTGCGGCGTGTCGGCCTGCATGCGCAGGTGCTCCGGGTCGTGCCCGGGCGCGTTCTCTGAGTACGTCGCGTCACAGGAATTCTGGTCCGCCGACCAGTCCGGCGTCATGCCGGCATCGCCTTTGCCCAGGGTGACAGCCGGATCAGTGACCAGGCAGGCAAACGGCAGGCTGGTGGAAACCAGCGAGTTGTCCGCGCCCGGCGGTGCATACTCGTCGGTGCCGGCGAAGCCCACCCCAGCCTGGAAATCTCGCAACGTCCCGCTGACCGCATCGTCCTCGTCGCATCCCTGGAACAGAGACGCGCCGGCAAATGCGGATGCGGCCAGGAAGGCGGCGGCGCATGCCACGCAGGCGAGCACGCGCCAGGCGCGCCGCCCGGCCCACATCGCGGACGCGAAGAACATGGCCATGGGCGCTTCCACCACCACCAGCCATCGCCAGGGAAACTGCAGAAAACGCATCTTGGGCAGCGCATTCCAGAGAAAGTCCGATACCGGGAACTGCAGGAACAGTACCGCCGCCGGGATGAGCGCCAGGGGAATCCACCATCGGCGATCGGAGGGAAGAGTGCGCCTCCACCAGCTCACAGCCACGCCGGCCAAGGCCACCGCCACCATGGTGACGGCGATGGCCGAGGCCCTGATCAGCTCGATATCGTGCAGTTCCAGGCGGGGATCGGGATGACGTGCAAACAGCCAGCTGTTTTCGATCAGCAGTCCGGGATCATCGACCGCCTGCCGGATCGCGACCCAGCGCTGTTCCCACGCCGCGGGAACAAGAAAGAACGCTGCCAGGCCGAGGCCGAGCGCCGCGCCTGCGGACGCGCGCAAAATCGGGATCCATGACTTGGCGAGCAGGGCCACAACCACCGCAACGCCGGCAATCATGTAGCTGAGCATCACGCCCAGGGGCGCATTCGACAGCCAGGCTCCGGCGACGACCAGGGCCAGCAGCAGCGCCGATCGATCCAACGCCTGGGTACCCCACCTTCGCGACGCCTTTGTTTTTGTCGCTAAGGTGGGAGACCACGAATCCCTACGCAAAATCAGCATGAGCATCATGGGGATCCAGAAGCCCCCCGTCATCTCCGCGAAGGCCGACCGCTCGTAAGCCGAGAACAGGACGTAACCAGAAAAAATCGCGGTGCATCCGGCGAGGGTGGCGACGCCATCGTTGAACGCTTGAAGCGCCAGCGCCCGCGTGGCCATGCCGGTGCCGGCCAGCAGCAGAAACACAAAAACCACCGGCACCGCTTTCCAAGGAAGAAACACGCCCAGCAGCGCGCCAGTAATCCAGGTGAGCGGCGGATAAAAGATGAAGCGCGGCTCGCCTGCTCCGAAGTTGGGGCTGGGGATCCACCGGGGATAGAACGCGCCGTGACGCCAGCTGTTCAGAGCATCCAGCCAGGAAACCAGATGGAAATCGAAGTCATGCCCGCACGATGCCCCCCGCAGCATCTGCGGCAACGTGGCGAGGGCGGCACTCAGCAGGATCAGCCCCAGCCCGCCGTATCTCCGCAGCACTGAGCCTCGATCTACCGCAGAAGCCCTGATCTCTGATCTCTGTTCTCTGATCTCTCGTCCTGTTCCCTTGTTCCCTTGTTCCCTGGTTCCCTGCTTTTTCATGGCGTCAGCCGCAGCGTGTGGCGGGTCTGCGCCGCGACCGCCGCCGGGCTGAAGGGAAGGGCGAAGGTCTTTCCGCCGTAGTAGTCGTTCCACTGATCGCGGAAGTAGGGACTGTACGGATTGCTGCTCTCGCCCAGCGCGATGTTCTCGGTCGAGCCGTCAATGTCGCTCCAATCCATGGTGAACCGCTGCGATGGCCCGAAGGCCCGGCCCACCTGCTTCACCGTGGTGGTGTCGCCGCTCAGCGGCTGCGGGCCGGTCCCGGCTATCCGCCCGATCAGCGGCAACAAACTCGCCAGCGGATGCTCGATGTCCACCACGTGCCAGCTTCCATACGCCCATTGGCTCACGTCGCGCGGAGCCGCCGGATGCTCGCGCGTCTTCTCCATTCCCCGGCGCACCGCTTCCGCCAGCACCGCGTCCCAGTCCTTGTATCCCAGCGGAAGCCAGTCGGAACCGCCATGCATGATGATCTCTTCTTCCGCGAAATTCGATTCGGCCCAGCGATATTCATGGGCGAGGTCGCCCAACTTGGGTTCGAGAATCAACGGCCAGAACGCCGCGCGCGCCTGTGTCACCAGCGAGGCCGCCGCCGAATCGGTCGTCAGCCGCCCATCCCAGCTTCGCAGGATATCGGCGGCTCTACGCAGGCGGTCGTCGGCGCCGGCGGCGTGATCGATGGCATAGGCAAACCGGTGCGCCAGTTCCTGGTCCACTTCGCTGTAGATGTCGGTCTGCACGGCCAGCAAATCTTTCGGCTTGAGCCCATCGCGGCCCTGGAGCGATTTGTAGATGCGCTCGGTGCGATAGGCGTCCATCCACTCCAGGGTGAGCGGATAGGGCGACTTGTCCGTCGTCACGCGCGAGTTGGCGCTAGCCAGAAATCCCGAAGGCGGATCGAACGCATTGGGCATGGCGTCGAAGGCGATGTAGGTCTGTGGCGGATGATTCGGTGTGTGGTCGCCCCATTCGAAACGCAGGTCGAGCGGGTCGTGCGGAATTGGTTTGCCAGAGATTCCGCGACCCGCATTGTGAATCGGCACTTTGCCCACCGCGTGATATGCGATGTGCCCCTGATCGTCGGCATAGACCACGTTCTGCGTGGGCCAGCACCACGCGGCCAGCGCGCTGGTGAACTCCGCCCAGTTCGAAGCCGTGTTCATCGCGTACAGGGGCAGGGAATTGAGCGTCGGGTCGTACAGGCTCCACTTCAGCGCAATCGCACGCCCTTCGTGCGAGCCCATCATCGAGAAGATGGGGTTGATCAGCGGCCCGTGATCCGTCGATTGCACATCAACCGCGACGTCCTTCTTGCCGCGCACGTGAACCACTTCGTGATCCACCGCGAGCGGCTTCCAGCTTCCGTCGTTGGCCTGGTAGTTGCCCGTGCCGTCAAGCTTTTCGACGTAGAGATCCTGCACATCGCCGAACAGCGCCGTGAATCCCCACGCCACATGCTCGTTGTGCCCGGCCACTACTTCCGGCACCCCTGGCAGCGTGACCCCCGCGGCGTGGAATCCCGGCGCGCGCAGATCGGCCATGTACCAGATGTTCGGCTCGCTGAGAGAGAGATGCATGTCGTTGGAGAGCAGCGGCTTTCCGCTGGCCGTGTGCTTGCCGGAGATGACCCAGTTGTTGGAACCGGGGGAGCAGCCGGCGCAGTCGGGTAGGCCGAGCAGGGTGCGCAGGCCTCGCAGATTGGCGACTTCGGCGTGCGAAGGAAAAACAACCGCAGATCCTTCGACTCCGGTCGCCTTCGGCGACCTCCGCTCAGGATGACAAGCCTTAGTTTTGGGGCCACATTCAGGCAAGGAGAGAGAGGCCTGTGTCCGGTCATCCTCCTCGTCATCGCTTGCGGGCGGAGGCACGGGACGCGGCTGGGTAAGGTCCACCACCTCGCCGGTTGGCGGACGGTCGCGCCACGAGCCCACCGGATACAGATCCGCCTCCAATTTCGGATTGTTCAGCTTCGCGGCGATCTGTTCACGCTCCAGCTTCACATCCCAGTGCGTGTCCAGCATGTCCACCATCATCATGCCGATGCTCAGCGAGTCCGCCCCTGTCCATGGCTGCGGCTTGTACATCAGAAGCCGGAATTCCACCGGGAGCCGGTCCTGATCTTGCGCGATGAAAAGATTCACGCCGCGCGCATAGTCGTCGATCCGGCGTCGATCGTCGGCCGACAAATTGTCGTAGATGCGATGCGCGGTCTTGCGAAATCCGAAGACGCGCTGGGCGATATCGCGATTGGCCAGCGAAGCCCCGAGGATTTCTGCCAGTTCGCCATTGGCATTGCGCCGGTAGAGGTCCATCTGCCACAGCCGGTCCTGGGCCGTAACATAGCCCTGCGCGACGAACAGATCGTCCTGGTTGGCCGCTTCGATGTGGGGCACACCATGCGCATCGCGCCGCACCGTCACCGGCGCCGACAATCCCGCCAGATGAATGTCTCCGTCGAGGACCGGCAGCGATGCAAGCGTCTCCGACCGCAGCCGCCACAGGCCAATGCTAAGCGCCAGCGCGATGAGAAGAACGAGGCACGCCGCCGTCCACGCGAGCACACGCAGCCAACGGCGTTTGCGCGGCCGCCTCCCGGGTTCGGGCTCGTGAGTGGTGGAATCCAGTGCGTCAGGCGTGGCCATCGGTTAAGAAACAGAATAACGCTATGGCCTTCACATCGCCGTCTGCCAGCAGCCCGCGGGCGGAGCGGGGTTTCCGACTGCCATCGGCAACTGCCCACTGCGAATGGAAGGACTTCCCGCCACATAGACCGTGCGCACCGTGCAACGGGCAATCCCGGTATCGATTCCGAGGATGCCCTCGTCGCCATACTTCGCATCGTCAATCACCAGCAGCAAGATCACCGGCGACAGCGCAACCATTCCCGCGATGATCACCGCCCCCACGGGCAGAAGGGCGATGTCTCTCAGGATGCGCAGGGGTAAGGGTGGAGATTCCTTCTCTCCGATCGCCCGCGTTTTCTTCGGGTTCTTGTCGGTGAGCCGGAGCTTGATCCCGTTTCCCAACTTCAGCTCATCCAGCTTCACCTTGATCTCGCCGTTATAGTGTCTCGGCTTTCCCTTCCTGACTTTCACGACCTTCCCCGTCAGCTTTGTACCGGCCGCGATGATGCGGATGCCGTTGACAAACACATCGTCCGCCACCACGAACGGAACCGTATCCCCCACGTGAGCAGTTGCGGACGACTTCGCTTCCAGCGCGCCTACCGTTATTGCAGTCCCCGCCGGAATCTTGATCTTCACCGGAACGGGCGTGCCCGCGCGGTTCGCGGGCAAAGGTTGTTGCGGTTGTTCCATCGCCTGCTGCGCCACCAGCAGCGGGGAGAGGCAAAGACACAGTGCAGCTTGAACCGTAATCCGAATCTGCTTCATGCCCACCGATGTTAGGCAATCCGCAGACGGCGTTCATGCGCGCTTGGGACAGATTCGCGACTGTCACACGCCCGGCGCCGGGTTCCCCCGAGCCTCAGCGACCCGCGCCTCGCGCTCGCGCATCCTGGCGATCGAAGCCGCATCGAACAGCCGGAAAATGATGGGATGGCATCCCCGTGGCAGTTCCTGCGCCGTCACCGCATCGCATACCACCGCGGAAGTCTCGCTCAGGCCGCGCTTCCACCCCGGCTGCGTCGCATCGCGCACCACCAGGCTGGCCGGCGAGAGGCCAACGGCGATCAACATGGTCTTCGCCACCCGCTGGAACTCCGCCCACCGCGACGCGATGCCCAGCAGGTCGGCGGCGTGCTCCGGCAGATAACGCTGCAGGTATGCCTGTAGCTCCGGCGCCACGGGGTGCACCTCCAGCACCGCCAGGTCGCGTCCCGGGGAAGCAGCTTGCGCACCGCGGCCGCCTTGCTGGGAAGCACCGCGGGCATGGCGCCGTCGAGCACCGCCGCGGCGCCGCAATCTTCCGGAGCGCAGCCCGCCACCGGAAGCGCCAGCGCCTGCTCCAGCTCGGCGATCACGATGCGTCGCAGCTCGGGATCGGGCTCGATCACCACCCACCGGCCCGGCGGCTCCATCTGTTCCCAATGCCGCAGCCGCGCGTGCACCAGCGCCGGCGCCGCGCCCACTTTTCGCGCCTTCGCCATCAGCTCGCCGATGAGCGCATCGACGGCGAACTCGATGGCGCCTTCGCCGGATGCCGGCGCCGCCGGGCGACTGGCACGCACATAGACCCCGCTGCCGTGCCGGAATTCGAGCCAGCCCCCGCTTTCCAGTTCGCGATAGGCGGCGCTGGCCGTGTTGGCATGAATGCCGAACCGCCGCGCCAGTTCGCGGGTGCTCGGGAGGCGCTCGCCGGGCGTCAGCTCGCGGCATAAGATGCCCAGCCGGATCTGCGTGGTCAATTGCTCGCGCAGCGAAACCTCGGCGGTCCTGTTCAGCCATAGACGCATCGCAGACTCTTTGATCGGGGGTGCCCCAGGTCCCTGGTTTTGGGACCTGGGTGTGAACCTATCCCGCGACGGGCTGTTCGGCGGTGGCGGGCAGAGCAGCATCGCGCCTGCGACCGTATTGCACCAAAAGCACGAGCAGGATCAGAAGGACGATGGGAATGACCAGCAGACTACCTTCGGGTCCATCCGCGCCGCCGTTCCACAGGGCGTTGCCGGCCTGGGAAGAGCTGAGCAAATGGCCCTTGGCGATCATGCCGGAATCAGGCGTGCCATAGAAATACGATTCGCCCCAGTCCCAGGCGGCATGGCAGCCGATGGCCCACCACGCCGAGCCCGTGAGCCGCACGCTGGCGCAGAACACAAAGCCGATGCCTGCCGCCCCCAGGATGCCCACCCAGTTCTCGCCGCTGTTGGAAACGTGGCCGCCGCCGAACATCACCGACGTCACCCAGGCGGCGTTCCAGAATCCCGCGCTGGGCGCTTTCCGCAATTGCAGGAGCAGGCAGGGCGCCAACCCGAGCAGCGCGATGGCGTACGCGCCCCACAGGCCATGCGCCTTGGGATTCAACGACACCAGAACGCAGATCGCGATCACCAGGCCCAGGCCCCACCAGAAATTCAGTCCGCGTGCGAGCGTGAACAGCAGGTAGCAGCGCGCCAGGCCCTCTTCAAACAGGCCGACAAGCAGGAAAGCGGCGGCCCACTCCAGGGCGAAGAGGACAATCTGGCTGCCGCTCAGGGCCACCGGACCGAAGTGCAGCCATCCGCCGGCCGCCATCGCAGCGATCAGCACCGACAGGCACAGAAAGCCGGCGACGAGGCCGCCGCCAAAGCGCGCCAGACGACGCGGGCCGCGCAGGTTGTAGTCGAGGATCTTGCGGCGCTCGATAAGCGACACCACCCAGACAGCCAAAAGCAGAAGCACCAGCTGGAGCAATTCGCCCGCAATTGCGGTGCCGGGACTCAATGTGCCGAGGCTGGGCACCTTGACATGCGCCAACTTCAGCGCAAAGCTTATGGTTCTGCCGAAGATGAGCAACAGGCCGACGAAGATCAGCAACGACCATCCGGCGCGCAGGCCCTGGTCGCCGATGAAGATCCAGGTAAGGACGCGGGAGGGATTTTCGACCGGCGCTGACGCAGGAATCGCCGGCACAAGCGGTGAATCAAGCGAGGGTTCGAATGCGGGCGGTTCTCCGTTGTGCTGGCCGGGCGGCGGAATCTCTGACCCCATCAGGGCCTCCTTGCAGAGCTTCAGGAAAAGCTGGCGAATCGTTGCGGGCCATTCTATCGAAGACAACAGCGCCCCGCCACCAGAAGGCAGAGGCTTCCTGAGCAGGAAACAAACTTCCGTGCGAGGAACCACGCATCTCTGCCTTCCAATGGGTCCGCTTTATTCGTCGTGCAAGGCCGCCATCGGATCGATATGTGCCGCCCGCCGTGCGGGGATCCAACTCGACCCGATCGCGATCAGCGCAATGGTCACCGGGATCGCAAAAAAGACTGCGGGATCATTCGGGCTCACTCCGTACAACAGGTTTGCGACTCCGTGGGCCAAGCCAGCCGCGAGCAGCAGACCCACACCCAACCCGGTGGCCGTGAGCCACGTCGCCCGCCGCAGAATCATGTGCAGAACATCTTCACGGCTCGCGCCCATCGCCAGCCGCACGCCAATCTCGCGGGTGCGCTCGCCCACCAGGTTGGCCATTACGCCGAAGATGCCGATGGCCGCCAGCAGCAGGGCGATCAGCGCGTCGGTACCGAGCATCACGGCCACGTAGGCCAGGCCGATCAGCTTTTCGTGCATGTACTGCGCGTAGGTTTCCAAATCATCCAACGGCAGCACGGGGTCAACCTGTGCCAGCGCCTTCCGCACCGTCGACGCAATGGCCAGCGGATCGCCATTCGTGATCACTGAATAGGTCGCATCGGCAGGGGGAATCTGCGCGGCGTTCAAATATACCTCTCCCGTGTCCACGCCGCGTAAGAACAGAAAATAATTGGTTTCGTCAACGACCCCGACAACAGTCAACCATGGGGTTTGGTCCTTGGGTCCTGTTCCCATCCGGATGTGACGGCCCAAGGGATTTTCGCCGGGGAAATAGCGCGCCGCGAACTGCCGGCTCACCACCGCCACCGGCTGCGAGCCAAGGTTGTCGTCCGGGGTGAAGCCACGTCCGGAGATCATCGCAATCCGAAACGAAGTAAAGTATCCACCGCTCACCGTCAGGCGCAGCGCGCTCTGGAATTTGCCTGGGGCCAGGGGACGATTTTCGATCTGGCAATCGTCCAGCCAGCCGAAGTCGCTGTGCGGGAGGGCGGTGGTCGACTCGGCGTACCTGACGCCAGGCAGCGTCCGTACGCTCTCCAGGCTTTGCCGGTACCAGACGGCCTGTTTTTGGGCCGTGTTGTAACGCGCGGCAGGCAGATGGACGCTGAAGGTCAGCATCTGGCTGGGGTTGTGCTGGTCGGCGCAGTGCATCATCGCCAGCATCCCCTTCGACATGAGGGCCGCTCCGATCACCAGGGCAACGGCAAGGGAGATCTGCGCCACGGCGAAGACATTTCTGAACCAGCGGCTGCGGCCGGGACCGGTGATGGCGCGTGATCCGGATTTCAGTTGGTCAACCAGGTTCACGCGCAGTGCGACAAGGGCCGGCGCAAAGCCTGAAATCACCCCCGCTCCCACTGCCAGCAATAAGGACCACGCCAGTGCACGGCCGTTCAACGAAATATTGGACCAACCCGCCATGTAGCGGGCCACTCGCTCGGGCATCGAAATGACGGAGAAATGCATGTACACCGCGGCGAACACCAGTCCGCCGGCGGCGCCCACCAGTCCCAGCAGAATGTTCTCCGTGAGCAGTTGCCGGAGGAGGCGCACGCGGCTGGCACCCAGCGCGGACCGCATCGCAATTTCAGGGCGACGGGTGAGGCCGCGGGCAAACTGTAGATTGGCGACGTTGGCGCACACCACCAGCAACACAAACAGGGTCGCACCCAGCACCAGGTTGAAATAGAGCGGCGTATATTCTCCATTGATGCCATCCAGGAGCGACTCAACCTTGACTCTTCTCCCCTGGTTCGTGGCCGGATACTGCGCGGACAAATGCTCCGCGATCACGTTCAGTTCGGCCTGCGCTTGTGGTGCTGTAACCCCATGACGCAGGCGGCCAATGACCAGGTAGTCATGTGCACCTCGATCGCCCAGCATTGCATCGGTCGGAGCAAAGGGAAGATATAGATCGGCGGTTGACGGATATTGCATGGTCTTCGGCATCACACCGATCACACTGAAGGCGTGCTGGTCCAGTTCAATCTGCCGGCCCAGGACGCCCGCGTCGCTGCCGAAGTGCGACCTCCAGAAGCCGTAGCTAAGCACAGCCACGCTGTTTCTGCCAGGCTGCGTCTCATTTGGATCGTAGACACGGCCCAGGAACGCATGTGTTCGCATCACGCTGAAGAAAGCCGGCGATGTAAACTCCGCCTGCACGTGGGCGGCATCGCCGGCTCCGGTCAAGCTCATGTCGGCAGGGCGGCGAACGGCCAGTTCTTCAAACGAGCGGTTCTGCCGTTGCCAGTCCGCGAAGTTCCCCAGCGCTACCTGCTCGTAATCGCCCTTATCCTGTTGCTCGTAGACGGTCATAACCCGACTGAGGTCAGGCACCGCAAGGGGACGCAGGATCACGGCATCCATGATGCTGAACACCGCCGTGTTGGCGCCGATGCCGATGGCCAGTGTCAGTACCGCCGCGAGCGTGAATCCCCGCGATTTCCGCAATTGCCGCACGGCAAAGCGCAGGTCCTGGAGCAATGTTTGCATCGAGTCCTCCACGATGATTTCCGGTTGCAGTCCGATGATCCCTGCCAGGTGTGCGCGGAAATGCTTACCGGGGAACGCTGCACGTTCAGCACCAATCCGACTCCGGACAGAACAGCCTTGATCCCGCAAGACTTACGCCTACGCTATCGTCCGAGCCCTGTCCGCGGCTGTTCACAATTGGCCGCAATGTCCGCGTTCGGACAGTCTTTCCGATGAGTTACCGGATAGGTACGCAATTGCCCCCGAGGTTGTTTCCATTTGGGGCAGGCACACATGACGCTTTGTGTCCGGTAGCCGTCCCCGCGCCTTGACACAACGAGCCAAGCCCTTGATCCTTAACTGTTCCGGGACTCAATTTCGGTCCCCACGGGAGGGGTGCGGGTTTTGCGGGTTCGCGTGTTTTATCACGACAAATGCTTCGACGGAGCTTGCTCAGCCTCGTTATTCAGCCGTTTTCATCGCGAGCGCATCGCCTCCGGAGCCGATTACGAATATCACGGCCTGGTGCACCGCGCCGGCGCCCTATTCGACGAAGCCGCCTTCACCGGCGACGAAAACGCCATTGTCGATTTCAAATACTCGGCTTCGCCCCGCATCACGTGGTGGTTCGACCATCACCTGTCGGCATTCCTCACGCCTGAGGACCAGGCGCATTTCCGCGCCTGCCAGCAGGATGCGGCCTGCGCGATGCGCAAATTCTTCGACCCGGCCTACATCTCCTGCACCGGTTTTCTGGGCCACATCGCCTCCACCAAATTCGGCTTCGACACCGCGCCGGTTGCCGAACTCATCCACTGGGCCAACATCGTTGACGGAGCGCTCTACGAGAGCCCCGAGGCGGCGGTGGAAATGGCTGAGCCCGCGATGAAGCTCACCATGGTCATCGAGTCGACGCAGGATCCGCAGTTTGTACCGCGCCTCATCCCGCTGCTGACCCAGATGCCATTGGCCGAGGTCCTGGGGCAGCCGTTTGTCGCCGATCTGCTGCCCCCGCTGCTGGAGCGACACCGGCAGGCGCTGGACCTGATCCGCAGCCGCAGCGAAGAACGCGACGGCACCATTTTCTTCGACATCACCGACCATCCGACCGAGGGGTTCAACAAGTTCATCCCCTACTATCTGCACCCGCAGGCCACCTACTCCATCGGACTGTCGAAGTCGAGCTTTCGCACCAAGGTCGCGGTGGGGTCCAATCCATGGACCAAGGCAGATCCGGCCAAAATGGTAAACCTGGCCCAGATCTGCGAGCGCTACGGCGGCGGTGGACACGCCCGCGTCGGCGCCATCAGCTTCCCTCCCGACCAGGAGGATCGCGCACGCGCCGCGGCTGCGGAAATCGTCGCGGAACTGCGGGCGAAGAACCCGCTGTAGCGCACACTGCACACACAGATTCTCGTGGATCCCGCTACACAACCCGCATCTGAATACCTGTTCGCCTACGGGACGCTGCACCCTGAACACGCGCCTGAAGAAGTCGCGGACCTGGTCCGCCGTTTCGAACCGGTGGGGCAGGGAACGGTGCCCGGAACGTTATACGATCTTGGATCGTATCCTGGCGCGGTGCTCGACGACGGCAGCCCGCGGCGCATTTCAGGAACGGTGTTCCGCCTGCCGGCAGGCAATGACGTTCTCCCCCGGCTCGATGACTACGAGGGTTTCGACCCCCAGGTCCCGCACGCCAGCTTGTTCATTCGCCGTTTGCATCAGGCCGACCTGGACGGCGGCGGAACGCTGCCCTGCTGGATCTACGAATACAACGGAAGCACCGGGCATGCCGCCATTATCGAGAATGGGACGTATAAACCTAGCTGATCGCCGACGAGCGGCTGGATCATGCTCGCAGTGTCCGGAATGAAGCGTTCCCGCGGCGCCGGAATTCTCTACCGGGGACCGAGTTTCTGCGGTATGCTTCCGTCGCAGTCTCAACTCCCCGGAGGTGTGCGATGAAGAAGTTATTGTTCCCCTTGGCGCTCGCGACCCTCACGGTTTCGGGCGCGGCGGCCCAAAGCGCGTTCGAGGGCACGTGGAAGGTGGATTTCAGCAAGGTGGCTTTCGCGGGCAAACCCGATGAGTATCTGTTGCAAAACGGCATGTACACCTGCAAATCCTGTGCTGACACCAAGGCGCCCATCAAGGCGGATGGGACAGATCAACCTCTGACCAACTTTCCCTATGCGGATTCGCTGGCGGTCAAAGTGGTCAACGATCATCAGATTCAACTGACCAGCAAGAAGGGTGGGAAAGTGGTCGGCGAGTCGACCATGACCGTTTCTCCCGATGGGAACACGCTGACGGAGAATTTTACCTTCACCCCTGAAGGATCGGCGCCGGTCAAGGGCAACAACGAATCGAAGCGTGTGGCCAAGGGCCCGCCCGGATCGCACGCGATTTCCGGTTCCTGGCAGGCCAAAAAAATGGCCATGTCGGACAATGCGGCCACAGTCACCTACAAGATGAATGGCGACGAACTCACCATGACCAGTCCCATGGGTTCGAGCTTCACCGCCAAGCTGGACGGCACCGAAGCGCCGTATAAAGGGGACCCCGGCACCACCAGCGTGCGTGTAAAGCTGATTGGCAATGACACCCTGGAAGAAACCGATCTGCGCGATGGTCAGATTCTGTATGTTTCGCGCATGACCGTCGGCCCCGATGGGAAAAAGGCCAAGATTGTCAACGAAGACAAACGGCAAAACACGACGTCGTCCTTCGAAGCCCTGAAGCAGTAGACGCGAAGCATCCGGCCCGCGCCTGCAGGACAGTTCCGGCGCGAACTTCGCATCGCGCCGGAACAGCACTGACCACTGACCACTGTCGTTACTGCGGCTGTTGCGCTCCCTCACGGGCGCCACGCACGGCATTCCTCGTTCTGTGCTCCGCATGCCTGGCATGCCGCTTGGTCGAGTGAACCGCCTTTTGAGTGCCGTGCTTTACGGCGCGGCCACTATCTCTGATCCCTGACCCCTGATCTACACCTTGGCGTGCAGGCTGGGCCACTCCGGGCGGCGGTGCTCAAGGAACGCCTGGACGCCCTCGCGGAAGTCTTCTGCCGACCGCTGCTCGGCGTTTACCTCGATGGCGTCCCTTAACTCCTCCTCCAGCCGCCGGCTGGCATGTTTGGCCAGCAGGCGTTTCACTTCGCGCATGGCCTGAGGACTGTTCATCATGAGGCATTGCGCCAGGGCATGCGCGGTCCCCATCAATTCTTCGGCGTTAACGATCTCGGTAACCAGCCCATACTCCAGCGCTTCGTGGGCCTTGATCAACTTGCCGGAAAGCAGCAATTCGCGGGTACGCAGCTCACCCACCTGGCGCAGCAGGAAGGTGGCGGCAATGGCGGGCACAAACCCGACCTTTACCTCCGTGTAGCCGAACTTGGCTTCGGGCACCGCGATGGTGAAATCGGGAAGGGTGGCCAGGCCCATGCCCCCGGCGATGGCATGCCCATTTACGGCCGCGATCACCGGCTTGGGAAAGTCATAGAGGGTGCGCAGAACCCGCGCCATGTTCTCCGCATCGCGCCGATTGTCTTCGGGCGTGTGGGCCTTCATAGTCGCCAGGTGCTCCATGTCGAGCCCGGCGCAGAAGGCCGGTCCCGCGCCGGTCAGGATGACCACGCCGCAATCGCTTTCAGCGCACTCATTCAGGGCTTCGGTCAGTTCCTCGATCAACAACGGGCAAAGCGCGTTGCGCTTGTCCGGCCGGTTCAGCGTAATCGTGGTGACACCATTGGCAGACTTTACTAGGATGTGACGGAACTGCGGCATGAGCCCTCTCTTTCCGACAGGCAGTTCTCGCGGAAATGCCTATTCCCGAACCGGGTGTGATCATCGTAACGCAGAGTTGGATGCAAATACAGGGATCAGGGGTCAGGGGTCAGAGATCAGCGATGCCCGGCGGGAACAGCAATTCTCTATACAGCTCGTTCTAGCTCCAACTGTCCGCCGGGGTTGCTTAGCCTGTCTGGAATGGCAATCAATATCAAAGACCGGCGATTCAAGTTCGGCACCCGCTTGTGACCTTTATGCGTTTCTGGTAACAGTTCAATCATTGGTTTTATCGATTCTCGTCTCCGTCCTCTGGCTCGGATTCCTGGCGCTCTACCGCTTCCACCGACGAATGGTCGAAGCCCTGGCGTAGCGCTTGGTCTCCCCGCGATCCAGAACGTCCGAGGAAGTACCGATGAAAAAGAAGCTCCGTACTTTGTTGGCTGGTGTGAGGTCGGCCTTTCCTACCACCTTCAGTCCTTACTGGCGCATGCTGCCGCTAGGCCGGATGAAGATGTTCCTGGCAGGGTACCTCTTTGTCGGAGCCGCCGGTGGTTTCGCGGTCGATCTACTGCAGCTCAATGCTTCGCGCGTCGGCGGAGGTTTCTTTTGGCCTGTCTTAGTGGGCACGGGAGCGATGGCGCTGAGGACCGCCGCAATCAAGAGAGTTCGTCTTATCCCTCTCCTGTTTCTGCTGTTTGGCGTGACCGCCTGGCTGGGCTACTGGGCCTCGCACGTTTCGACGCCTCTGCCGGTCCCCGTCGCTGTACATCGGCGGGTGCTATTCGATGCGATCGGAATCCTGGTTGGTACCGCTTTCGGGATTCGATTTCTGCTGTTTTTCGCTGGTACGGAGGGCGTGGAAAGCGTGCGCATGCAGACAGAGCTTTCTTTGGCCCACGGTATTCAGGCGACCCTGGTTCCGACCGTCTCTTTCCGGAACGCGAGTTTCGAGCTATACGGCAAATCGATCCCGAGCACAGAAATGGGCGGCGATCTGATTGACGTCATCGAGAGCGACGGTGGGTTGGTGGCCTACGTCGGCGACATCTCCGGCCACGGCCTGCCCGCCGGCCAGCTCATGGGGATGTTGAAGACTGCCATGCGGCTCGCCGTGCGATTCCGCCAAATGCCGGTAGCAGCGCTGGAAAGTGTGGACCGCGTGCTTCCGGATCTCAAGGGACCTGAAATGTTTGCCACCCTGGCTTTGCTCCGATTCGACGGCTCCAGTGAAGCCGAATACGCGTTGGCCGCCCATCCGCCGATCCTCCACTATCGCGACGGCAGCAGGGACACGGCCCGTCTCTCCATGGAACAGCTTCCGCTGGGACTGATCCCCGGCGGTTCCTATGCCAGTATGCGCATCACCTATTCACCGCGCGATCTCTTCTTGATGGTTACCGACGGCATCACGGAAGTGGCCAATGGCAGAGATGAAGAATTTGGCCTGACCCGCCTCGAAGAGCTGCTGACGCAACACGCTACGAGAGCCTTGCCGGAGGTTTGGGATCTCATCATGCACGAGGTGCAAAGATATGGCATGCAGCAGGATGACCAAAGTCTGCTCCTGCTGCGCGTACTGGACCCGTCTAATCCCTAATCGTCACAGTCCCAGTTCCCCCGCCCGCCGCTTCATCGCCTCGATGCAGAACCCGATGTGCTGATCCAGGTCGACTCCCAGCTCCGCCGCGCCCTGGATCACGTCCTCCCGGTTGACGCCTTTGGCGAAGGCCTTGTCCTTCATCTTTCGGCGCACGCTGGGAACTTCCACCTCGGCGATCGATTTGCCCGGTTTCACCAGTGCGCAGGCGGTCAGAAAGCCGGCCAGCTCATCGCAAGCGAAAAGCACCTTGTCCAGGTGCGTGACGCGCGGCACGCCCGAGTACTGCGCGTGTCCCAGGATCGCGGTCCGCAATTCCTGCGGCCAGCCCTGCCGCTCCAGTTCCCGAATGCCCACAAACGGATGCTCCTCCAGCGAGGGATGGCGTTCGTAGTCGTAGTCGTGCAATAAGGCAGTCGTTGAATAAAGCTCGACGAACGCCGCTCGCTCCCCGCCTGCCAGCCCCAGCCGGTCGGCCTCGGCCTCGCCGTACGCCGTCACGCATGCCTCCACCGCCAGCGCGTGCTTGCGCAGGCTTTCGCTGGCTGTCCATTCGCTGAGCAACTCCCAGGCCCGTTCCCGGCCGTAGCGCCCATCACGATCCGAATTGGTTGTCATTGCCAAGAAAATCTCCATGTTGCTGCATTTGGTTCGTGTTTCTTCGGGTTTTTCGGGGTATTATGGGGTGAACTTAGGTTTGACCCTAAGTTTCTACTTGACAATTATGGTTCATCCCCCCCAAATTAGCACATATACCGGCGCTGAAAAGCGTCGCGGACGTCCTGCTCTGGCGATCCGCGAACAATCTATGGCCACTGCTCCTGTGAGTGTTGAGACTCGCGAGGTCGTGCGCTGCGAATTCTGCAAAATCGTGCAGTTCCGGACCAGAAACTCCCTTTGCAGAAAATGTCATCGGCCCCTCGACATCGAGGCGCCGTTCCTGGTTGGGCCGCAACCCGTGCCCGGTCCGATGATCCATTCATCGGCCGAAGCGGGGTTGCACGTGGCGGCGCAGGTGCGCGACATCCGCAAGGCGCGTCACCTGAGCCAGCGCCAACTGGCCAGCCGCATGCAGGTCCCCCGCACCTACATTTCCAAAATCGAAAACGGCAAGGCTATTCCCACGCTCGGATCGCTGGAGCGGCTGGCGGACGCACTGGAAGTGGATGTGTCGCAGCTGGTTCGGGATGCCCGCAGCCGTCGCGAGGAGGAGGTGACGGCAATCCTGGCCGACCCGTTCCTGGCCGAGATCGCCGCGATGCTGCCCCACCTGGATAACCTGCAGAGGACGTTGCTGTACGGGGCGATTCGCGACCGGGCCACCGGCCAGCGCCGGCTGGCATAGAGCGCCCGCCGGCGGGCGGGCCAGCCCAAGAGGAGAGGGCTGCGGGGCCGTGTCATTCCGAAAGGGGAATCTCCTGCACCCAGCCAACTCCCGACAGCTCACTGCCGGCGCGGGCTGAGGAGTTTTGCTGAGGCGGAGCACCCCGGGGTCCTGTGATTGTCTCATTCCGCATTTGCGGCCAAACGACCGCGACTCTCTGTCAACGAGACCCCGAGGCTTTCTGATCAAGAAATAATTCTGGCTTGACAATTCGCCTGAGGAAGCAGATAGTCCCGTCATCGATGGTTACAGCTGATTCCTGCTCTCCAGGCGCGGGCGTGAATATTTCTCCCAAAGCAGAGCTGGTCTGTTCGCGGAACCTGAAGGGCTAGAACTGTCGTCCCAACCATTGAATCTCACCCGGACAATCCATCCCCTTCGTTGACGCCTGGCCGCAACCAGGCGCATGGATCTGCTGCTCAGAATCGCCCTCACCCTTCGTGTGGGCGTACTGAAAGGAAAGAAGATGTTCCAGATTCGTTTGCAGGGAATTGTTTTAGTGCTGGCGGCGGTGACTTCGGCTGCGTCAGGCCAGGTGCCCCCACGTTACACAGTGACCGATCTGGGTACCCTGGGTGGAAGCTCCAGCACCGCCACCGCCATTAATAGCAGCGGCGAAATCGTGGGGTACTCGTTGATCAGCGGCGACGTGGCCATGCATGCCTTCCTTTACGCCAACGGAAGCATGCAGGATCTCGGTACGTTAGGCGGCCCAAACAGCGGCGCCTACGGCATCAACAACAGCGGCCAGATCGTCGGCGCCTCGGATACCGACAGCGCGGGCGACGAACACGCATTCCTGTACAGCAACGGAAGCATGCAGGAACTTCCCATTCTGGGGGGCTCATGCGGCGGATTCAGCTTTGCGAATTCGATTAACAACGTCGGGCAGATCGTTGGCACCTCTTCGAGAGGTTGCTCCTATGTCCCCTATCACGGTTTCTTGTATACCGTCGCTACCAGCACGATGACGGACCTGGGCGTGATCAGCGGCCGTGACAGCATTGCCAGAGCGATCACCGACGCAGGCGTGATCGCTGGGGAATCCGACGCCGATAATGCTTCCGCCACCCACGTCGCGCTATGGGTGAATGGCGCCCTGACCGATACCGGGGCCTACGGGGGCGCGATGGGAATGAATAGCTCCAATCAGATCGTTGGGTGGGGCAGCGTCCCGCCAATCGCGACGGAACAAGCTTTTCTCTACAGTAACGGGACAGATACAGGTTTGGGCACGCTCGGCGGGACCGCGTTCGGGATGGGCATCAATGACAGTGGTATTGTGGTCGGTCTTTCCTGCGGTAACGACTGTCCGGTTGCGCCGGTCGATTACGGTAACCCCGCCGCACACGCGTTTCTCTATAACGGCACCCTCTACGATCTGACCACGCTCCTGACTGGCAGTCCCGGCTGGACGATGTACAACGCCTACGCGATCGACGATCAAGGACGAATCGTCGGTACCGGCACATTCAACGGTCAGCAGCACGCGGTCCTCCTCACGCCGGTGGCGACCAATCCGCCGGTTGCACACCCGACGCAATCTCCGGCTCCCTATGGCGCGGGGTGGAACAACACCAATGTGATTGTTCAATGGAACTGGACCGATGCTGGTGGTCCGGGTATCGATCCCGCAAACTGCACCGCCAGCAGCACATCCTCCGGTCAAGGCGCCATCACGCTCACTGCGACCTGCAAAGGTCTGTCCGGCCTCACCGGCACTGCGCAGTACACGGTGAAAGTTGATCTGACTCCTCCCACCGTCACCTGCAGTGCTATGCCAAGCGTCCTTTGGCCGGCAAACAATAAGTTGGTCTCCGTCACCACGACCGTGAACGTGTCCGATAGTGTGTCAGGCCCGGCCGGCTTTAGTCTCGTTTCTGTAACCAGTAGCGAGCCTGACAGCGGCTCGGGCGACATCCAGGGCTGGACTCCTGGTTCGCCGAGCACTTCCGGTCAGCTCCGTGCTGCGCGACTGGGCTCCGGCACAGGCCGCGTATACACACTTACCTACAGGGGCAGCGATATCGCCGGCAACGCGGCGACCTGTCAAACCACAGTAAGCGTGCCCCACGACCAGGGCAAATGAGCAGGGTCAGGCGGGTGGCAACAAAATGGAGGTTTGGGGAAGCGTTGGCAAAGGCTAAGCCCTCTTCACCGCCACCGCGTGCCGCGGCTCATACAGCCCAAGGTTGGACCCTCCCGGCAGGCGGATGCTGCTGGCCACACCCCATTCGGCTTCGCGAAACTCCGTGTGCGCCACGCCCTTGGCGGCCAGATCGTTCAGGGTCTCCTGCAGCTTGTCGCACAGCAGGTAAAGCGTGGCGCCGGCCAGTCCCTGATCTGCGTGCGAGCCGGTGTGATTCTCCTCCGCTGGATGGATACCCAATTCAGCCGGGGGCAGCGCGAAGATCAGCCAACCCTCGCCGGCATCCACATGGGATAGCCCCAGCACATCGCGGAAAAATGCCCGATCCGCTTCCGGAGCGCGACTGTAGAGCAGCAAATGCGTGGCAAAAATCATGCGGCGAATTTTAGTCCAATTCCTGAACAGCGAGCACGAAATATCTGCGAAATCTCCGCATCTAACGGGGGGAGTTTCCGGCCCGGAGCGCCAAAGTCTTTCTGGGAATTGGCGGAATTGCGACCGCCGGGCGGTTGTGCTAGGGTCGATACTGGTCCACCTTTTCCATTGAACTCAGGTCTGCGGAGGAGGGCGGAGAAGCTGGCTGGGATTACTCCTCCCGCCGAGGAAGTCGGGCGCCGCTCCAGCTCCAGCGGCTGCACTTGGCAGCGAGCCGAGCCAGCCCGTCATAAGTGAAAGCAGGTCCTTTGTATTCTGCAAGCACGTCGCGCATCCATGAGCTCACACCGGAAGAGCGTGCCGTGTTTGCGACCCTGAAAACCGACTGCCTTCCCGAACATGTGGCCATCATCATGGATGGCAATGGCCGCTGGGCCGGCAACCGGTCCCTGAAGCGATTTCTCGGCCACCAGCAGGGAGCCAAGAGCGTTCAGCTGGTCACTGAAACCGCGTCGCGCATCGGCCTGCCCTGGCTCACCTTGTACGCCTTCTCGCTGGAGAACAATCTGCGGCGGCCCAGGTCCGAAGTCAACTTCCTCATGCGCCTGCTCAAGACCTACCTCGAAAACAACGTGCAGCGCATGATGGACAACAATGTCCGCATCCGATACATCGGACGCACCCATGAGTTGCCCCACGAAGTGCAGGACAAAATGGCCTGGGCCGCCGACACCACGGCCCGCAACACCGGCACGACCCTGACCCTCGCGCTGAACTACGGCGGCCGTTCGGAGATTGTCGACGCGGTCCGGGCGCTAGCCGCCGAGATCCGGCACAAGCACATTTCGCCCGACCGCATCACCGAGGCGGACATCGATCGCCATCTCTACACCGCCCACATGCCCGATCCCGACCTGCTCATCCGCACCTCCGGCGAGATGCGCATTTCGAACTACCTGCTGTGGCAGATCGCCTACACCGAGATCTACGTCACCGAGCGCCTGTGGCCGGACTTCCGCGGCATTCATCTGCTCGAAGCCATCGCCGATTTCCAGCGCCGCGAGCGCCGCTTCGGCGGCCTGAGCGATACCGTGAGCTTCACCGACGAGGAAGCCGAGCACGTGAAGATCGCGGCCAGCTAAGGCGATTCGTATGGATGAAGAGCAGAAAGCCAATCGAGGAATCTTCCGAAGAGTGGGCTACCCGTTTGACAGAAAATCTGCGCGGCCTTCTCAAGGACGAACTCGCCGAATACGGTGGGGCCGAGGGATTCATGAAATGGGTGCGCTCGGATGAGGACGGTTTCTCCACGGGCGAGAAGGCCGGCTAGGCCGGCTCTTATCACATTTCCCGCTCACCTCTCCGGTGTGCTGTATCCTCAACCCATCGATGAAACGTATACTTACCGCGGTTGTTCTGATTCCCCTGGTCCTGGTTCTGGTGTTTCTCCCTCCCGCGTGGCAATGGATATTTATTGGAGCGACCGCCCTTGTTTCTGCCTTGTGCGGGTGGGAGTTCCTGGACCTGGCGCAGCATAAGGGCGCCGCTCCGCCGCGTATCGCGGTCCTGATCGCCATCGTTGCCCTGTTTGCCGCCACCTTCGAGTGGCCGGACCAGGCAGCCTCAATCCTGGGGATTCTCTGCTTCGCGTTGCTGGTGGTTTGCACCTTCGCCAGCCCCATCGAGCGCGCCCTTCCCGACGCTTCCGCAGCCATGTTCTGTCTCGTGTACACCGGGTTCACGCTGATCTCCTTGCCGGCACTTCGCGCCCAGAACAACGGCCCCTCGCTGCTGGTTTTTCTGTTGTGCACCGTGTGGGCCGGCGACACCGCCGCACTATACATTGGCCGTCCCTTCGGACGCCACAAGCTGGCCCCGAAGCTAAGCCCGCAGAAGACCTGGGAAGGATCCATCGCCTCGGTCATCGGCAGCCTGCTGGCGGCGGGGGCGCTGCTGGGGATCGCTTCCTACCTCGTCCGCTGGAACTCCGTGGCGCTGTCCTATTCCGATGAGGTTTGGTGGTATTGGCTGATCCTGGCGGTCATTATCAATATTGCCGCGCAGGTGGGCGACCTGGCCGAATCAGCCCTCAAGCGCTCCGCCGGGGTGAAGGATTCCGGCACTCTGTTGCCCGGCCATGGCGGCATTCTCGATCGCGTGGATGCCCTCCTGCTGGCCGCCCCGGCGCTATGGTACGCTCAACTTATTCACCAGCGGTTTTAGAAAAGCAGCTTGTAGCTATTAGCCCTTAGCTATTAGCTCCTGCGGTGTTGGGGCGTTGTCGAGAGTTGTTCTATCCCAAAAGCTAAGAGCTAAAAGCTAAAAGCTAGGAGCTGGTTTTGAAGCGTCTTGCCATCCTCGGTTCCACCGGCTCCATCGGCCAGAGCACCCTTTCCATCGTCGAACAGTTTCCGGAACGCTACTGTGTGGCGGCGCTGGCTGCGGGCCGGAACGTGGACGAGGCATTCGCGCAGACGCGGCGCTGGCGCCCGAAGATCATCTCCATGGCAAACGAGGAACTGGCGCACGATCTGGCCAATCGCCTCCGCCGCGGCGGGATTCCCCGAGATCGAGGTCGTCCACGGTACCGAAGGAACAGTCGCCTGCGCCACCCTGCCGGAAACCGATTTTGTCGTCTCGGCCATCGTGGGCGTCGCCGGCCTCGAAGCCACCCACGCGGCCATCCTGGCCGGCAAGCCCGTCGGCCTGGCCAACAAGGAGTGCATGGTGGCGGCGGGCGAAATCCTCACCGCCGCGGCCCGCGAGCGCCAGGTCCCCATCCTGCCCATCGACAGCGAGCATAACGCCGTTCACCAGTGCATGCGCGTCGGCCGGCACCAGGAAGTCAAGTTCATCTGGCTCACCGCCTCCGGCGGACCTTTCCGCCACACTCCGCTGGAGCAATTCGCCTCCATCACGCCCGAGCAGGCGCTCAAGCACCCCACCTGGGTCATGGGCCGGCGCATCACCATCGACTCGGCCACCATGCTGAACAAGGGCCTGGAGATCATCGAGGCTTGCCGCCTGTTCAACGTTTCCCCCGGCACAGGTCCGCGTCACGATCCATCCGCAATCGACCGTCCACTCGCTGGTCGAGTACGTTGATGGCTCGATCCTGGCGCAGATCTCCGTCACCGACATGCGCCTGCCCATCCTGTACGCTCTCGCCTACCCGGAGCGCCCGGTCTCGAATCTGACCTTCGACCTCGCCGCGCTGCGCCATCTCGACTTCGAAGAGCCGGATTTTGAGCGCTTTCCCTGCCTGCGCCTGGCCTACGAGGCGGCCGCGAAAGGGAGGCGCCCACTGCATCGCCCTCAACGCCGCCGACGAGGTCGCGGTCGAGGCATTCCTCGACCGCCGCATCCCGTTCACCGGAATCCCGGATACAATTGAAAGAGTGCTCGCTTCCACGCCGGAGGCGCACCCGGCCACCATTGCCGAGGTGCTCGCCGTGGACCGGCAGGCGCGTCAACTCGCGGGAACGTTCGTCGCCTAGTCCGCGTATTCACCGGAGCAGACCCGCCCCAAGGATTGTTCACTTACTGTATGCACAATATTCACGAAGCTGCCGTTTACATCATCTCTTTCATCGTCCTCATCGGCGTGATGGTGGTGGTGCACGAATTTGGCCACTTTGCCGTGGCCAAGCTGTGCCGCGTGCGCGTCGAAGCGTTCTCCATCGGATTCGGGCCGCGGCTCTTCGGCATCAAGCGCGGCGATACCGACTACAAGGTCTGCCTGCTTCCTCTGGGCGGTTACGTCAAAATGACCGGCGAGAACCCCAGCGAAGGCGATCAGGCGGTCGACGATCCCGGCGCATTCACGTCTCATCCGCGATGGCAGCGCATGCTGATCGGCCTGGCCGGGCCAGTGGCCAACTTCATCCTCGCCTTCGTCCTGATGTTCATCTACTACCACTGGATCAACGAGGTTCCCAAGTACCTGATGGGGTCCAGTACGGTGGAATGGGTGGTGCCCGGCTCGGCCGCCGCCCAGGCCGGAATCCAGCCCGGCGACGTTGTCCAGCAGTTCGACAACACCCAGAATCCCGACTGGATGCAAATCGGCATGCGCGCCTCCATGAACCTGAACCAGACGGTGCAGGTCACGGTGCTCCGCGACGCCCAACCGGTCCAGCTATCGCTGCACATTCCTCCGGAACCCCGCGGCCAGGACTTCGATTTCAGCGACGCCGGCATCCTTCCCCAGTTCATGCCCGGGCCGATCGGCGTCGACGAGGTGCAGCCCGGTACGCCCGCCGACAAGGCCGGCCTGCGCTCCGGCGACCAGATTGAATCGGTGGACGGTCACCAGTTCCACACCGTTTCCACTCTGCTGGCCTACATGCAGATGGGGCAGGGCAAGCCCCTCACGCTGGGGGTTCTGCGCAATGGACAGCGGCTCACGCTCCAGGCCACGCCGGCCAAACTCGATTCAAGCTGGAAACTGGGGTTTGCGGCCGTCGCCACTCCGCTGCGCGAAGACCCGCAGCCGGCAAGGAAATCCGTGTCGCTGGCCAAAAACTTCTGTCTCTCCAACTCCACTGACATCGTGGAGGTGCTTGGCCGCCTCTTGACCCGCAAGGTTGCGGTGTCGCAGCTTTCCGGTCCCATCGGTATCGCGCGCATGACAGGCCAGGCCGTCGAAACCAAGGGCTGGTTCCCGAAGTTCTACACCGCGGCGGCCATCAGCCTGAATCTCGGCATCCTCAACCTGTTGCCGTTCCCCATTCTCGACGGCGGCCTGATTCTCCTGCTGCTGATTGAGAGCACTCTGCGCCACGACATCAGCCTCGCCGTGAAGGAGCGCATCTACCAGGCGGCCTTCGTGGTGTTGGTCGTCTTCTTCGCCTTCATCATCTTCAACGACGTGACCAAGCTGCCCATCTTCAACCACGTCAAACCGTGAAAAACAGTGGTTAGTGATCAGTGGTCAGTGATCAGAAGAGGCTGAAATGCTGCTCTGCTCCTGACCACTGACCACTGATCACTGATGACTGAGATCGCCATGTCCGTCATCACGCGCCAGCGCGTACGCTACGCCGAAACCGACCAGATGAGCATCGTCTACTACGCCAATTATTTGGTCTGGTTTGAACTGGGCCGTGTAGAGTTGCTGCGCTCCCTCGGCCTCGCCTACAGCCAGTTGGAAAAGGATCACAAGCTGATCCTGCCGGTGGTCGAAGCCAACTGCCGCTATCGCGCCCCGGCCCGCTACGACGACGAGATCCTCATCGAGACGCATCCCGCGCTGGTCCGCGAGTCGGTGCTTAAGTTTGCCTACAGAATTCTGCGCGCCGGCCATGATGGCGAGCCGCCAAAGCTCCTGGCCGAGGGTGAAACCGTCCACGTGGTCTGCGACGAGAACCTGAAGCGCATGCGGCTGCCCGAGCCATATTCCAAGGCCCTGCGCGCAATGATGGGTTCCTAGCGGGTGGATGCAATGTGTCAGCAAGCCCTGAAGTTTCCCGGCCCTGGGATACCGGATCAAAGCCAGCACAACTTGAAGCGGGGCTAAGCGCTTTCCGAAGACGGGCACCATGACGGTGTCCCGTAGATTTGGGGATCGATCCGAAAGAGTGAAATGTCTTACCAGGCCGAGTACGGCTGGCCGTCGGAGCCTTGTTCCTGAGAGCCGGAGTGGACGTCGTTGATGCCGGGGTCGGTCTGGTCCACGGATGAAAGCGTGTCACTGGTGGTGGTCTGCCAGGTGTCCTTGGCGCGCGTCATGGGATCGACGGGGATTTCCTTCAGGTAGCCCTCGGTGACCAGGTCATCGAGCGATTGCGGAGCCTTCTGCTTGTCGGCCGTGAAGGAATCGATGGCGCTGCGCATGGTGTGCAGATCTTCCTTGAGCACGGCTTCGCGGGCCTGGCGCACTGCGCCCATATAGCTGGGAATGGCCACCGTGAGCAGCACCCCGATGATGGCCATGACGATCATCAGCTCGACGAGCGTAAAGCCCGCCTGGTTTTTGCGAATCGCGCGCATATCTGCCTACCAGTCCGAATACTTGGTGCCGTCCAGGGCGGTTCCCTGGGATTTGGAATAGACGTCAAAAACGCTTTGCCCGCCGAACGAGTCGGAGGTGGGATCGTCCTGCATGGAGCGGAGCCCCCATTCCGACTTGCCGGTCATCGGGTCCAGCGGAATATGGCGCAGGAAGCGCACTTTCTTGCCCTGCACATCGACGCCGTCAACCAGGGTCTGCAAGTCAGGAGGATAGTTCTGGCTGTCGACCTTGGTCTGGAAGGCGCCGCGATCGGCCGCGTCCTTGTAGTGGTCGATGGCGTCGCGCATGGTCCAGAGGTCGTAGCGCAGCTCGCGTTCCTTCTCGCGCTTGATCTTGAAACGGGCAATCGGCACCGCTGCCGACGCCAAGATGGCCAGAATGGCCACGGTCACGATCAGCTCGACGAGCGTAAGCCCCCGTTCGCCTTTTTTACGAATTCGCCGCCGGCTGATCATTTGCTTTTTCTATTTAACACTCACGCTGATGGACGATCCTTGCGCTAGAACAGGTTGCTGCTTGCTGGTGAGGGCCCCGGGCCGGGTGATTTCCACCTTGCTGTCGCCCGCCGCCTTGGCCTCAAAACTAAGGACGCAGACCACCCCTGCGCCGTTCACGCCGGTTGCGCCGGGCGGCCGGGAGGCATTGATGGTGATGGTCCCGGGTCCGTCGTCGCGATGCACCAGGGCGACCGCCTGTTGATCGCGGCTGAGGAAGTCGCCGCCAGTAACGTTCACCAGGGACAGCTTTGATGGATCGTACTGAATCTGCAGGGGTATAGAGGCAACGTCGCTGGCGCCGCTGATGACCACCGGGACCTCGAATGTAGCCCCGGGGGCTACCTGGCCAGGGGCGTTGAGCAGAAAGCTGACCTTGGGCCCACCGGCGGGCGCGGCGGCGGGCTGGGACGGGGGCGTGGTCACGGCCGGCGGCGGAGGCGCCGCGGGAGTTTCGGTGGCCGGGGTCTGGGCGGCCGCGCCGAGGTTGGTTTGCGGGACGGGAGACGAAACCCCGCTGCCCTGGGCGGCCTGTTTCAGCTGGCCGAGCGCGGCGGGCGCAGCCGCCGAGGCGCTTTGCCCGGGCACCGTGGCCACGATGGAATTGGAAGTGACGGGCTGAATCTGCGCGGGGGAATTTGCTCCGCGGCCATCCAGGGCAATATGGCGCAGTTCGATGGACTGGCCCACCCCGGTATCGATGGTGCGCAGGTTGAGCGGGCTCAGATCCTGGGAGCGGACGATATGGGGCACCATCAGGAACACCACCTCGTCATCGGTCTTGGTGTGATCCTTGGAGCCGAAGAGGTACTTGAGGATGGGGATGGAGCTGAGGCCGGGAATGCCGCTCCAACTCACTTGCTCCTGTTGGTTGAGGATGCCGCTGAGGATGTTGGCTTCTCCCTCGCGCAGGCGCACCACTTCTTCGGTGCTCTTCTGGGCAATGATGGGCTCGGTGACGCCACTGATGGTGGACGAGCCGCTCTGCGCCGTGACTTCGATCTTCATCTTGAGGGTCACATCGCGATCGAAGTGCACCGTGGGCGTGATCTCGATGTTGACGCCGACGTCGAGATATTGGAATTGCGTGTTGACCAGCGAGCTCACCAGCGCGGTGGCGGCGCCCGTCTGGTACGAACCGGTGGCGATGGGGATGCGCTCGCCGATCTTCATGGTGGCTTTCTGCGAGTCGGTGGCGCGCAGGCGCGGATTCTGCAGGATCTTGGTGTTCGAATCGGTGAGCAGGAGATTGGCGGTCGCCGCGCCCACCGTGACGGCAATATCGCTGGAATTCAGGTGCGAGAGGTTGTAGAGGGTCAGGTTGTTGTTGTTATTAGTAGTGCTGCTGCCGGAACCCGAGCCGGAGCCTGAACTGGAGGAACTGCTGGACGTAGAGTTGGCCTGCAATTGCACACTGGCGCTTTGCGGCCACGAGATCCCGAGATTGCGCTCCCAGTTCTTGCTCACCTCCATGACCGCGATATCGACGACCACTTCGGGGCGGGCCTTGTCGAGATCGTTGATCAGCTTTTGGGCCAGGAGCAGTTCATCCGGCGTGCCGCGCACCACCAGCGCGTTCTGGCTGGCGACGCCATACACCTTGATGTTCGTCAGCACGTTGCGGAGCGCGGTCTGCACATCGTTGAGATCGTTCTGCTGCCAGGCATTGGTGAGGTAAAAGGTCTGCACCGCATTCTCGTCGAGCTCGGTGCGCTTGGCGCGGGTGTTCTGGGCCACGAAGATGGTGTTGGACGTGACCGGCCGCCAGAACGTGTTAGACATGGTGCCCACGATGCGCAGCGCGTCCAGAAGCGAAACGTTGGTCAGGTCGACCTGGATGCGCTTGGAGTTGAAATCGGGATCGAAGAGCACATTGATGCCGGCGGCGCGCCCGACCGCCTGGTACACCACCTTGGCATCCTCCGACATGTGCAGGGTGAGGGGCTCGTTGGTCACCGGCTTGAGGGTCACCGGAGCGCCCATGGATTCGATCTCTTCCTGCTTGCTGGCGAACTCGGGGTTGACCTCAGGAGGAGCCGGGGCGGCCTGGCCTTGGAGGGCGCGGAGGCGGGCGACCTCCTGCTGGGCAGCTTCGTTGCCCGGGTCGATCTCGGCGGCGCGCAGGAATTCGGTCATTGCGCCTTGCAGATCGCCGCCGACCACGAGTTTGCGCCCTTTGGTCACGTGCAGGCCTGAAGCCGATGTGCGCACGCGATACAGCGCCTCGCGGTAGCGGAGGTCGTTGGGCGCCTTGGCTGCGGCCTGCTGGTAATTCTCGAACGCGGCGTCGTAGTCCTCGCGGGCCTCGGCGGACTGGCCGCGCTTATAAAGGGTATTGGCAGACTGGGCGTACAACGACACGCTCGCGAAGCCCATCAGGGCTGCAAGAAACACGAGCGCAAAGCGGAATGGAAGAGATGCGGGTCGGGTGGCCGCGGAACGTGGGCGGTTCATCGAACTCCCTGGCGTCGTCAGCCCATCGAGTGCGGGCCGCCGGAGGACGCATGGTTTTAAGACCTGACTGCTCAACGTACGAAGCCTCATTCTAGCAAACGATATCTGGCCGGCATGTGAAAGCTGGGCCGGTGCTACGATCAAGATTTGAGGACGCTTGCCCGTGGCCCGACAGAGCAGCCATGTGATTCAGCCGACCAACCGGTCCCCGGCCCCGAAGGCCTCGCGGCCGCGCGATCCGGTAGCTTCGGGCGAGCGCGATGCCGTCCAGAACCGGGCCGCGGGCCACAATTACTTTCTGCTGGAGAAATACGAGGCGGGGCTGGCGCTGCGCGGAACAGAAGTGAAGTCGATCCGCGAAGGCAAGGCACACCTCAAGGACGCGTACGGCCTGATCAAGGACGGCGAGGCCTTCCTCCTCAACATGCATATTGGACCGTACTCCCACGGAAATATTGCCAACCACGATGAAACCCGGACGCGCAAACTGTTGATGCACCGCGAAGAAGTTCGCAAGCTACTCTCGAAGACGCAGGTGAAGGGTCACACGCTCATCCCCACCCGGCTCTACTTCAGGAATGGACGCGTGAAATGCGAAATCGCTCTCGCCCGGGGCAAGCAGGACTGGGACAAGCGGGAGACGGAGCGGCGGCGGGAGGCGGATCGCGAGGCGCGGGCGGCGATCAACGCAAGCAAGCATAGGACGGGGCGGTAGCGATGCTTTGTAACAGGGCACGACTTTAGTCGTGCCGTAAGGCCGAAGAATCAACACGGCTTTAGCCGCTGAGGGACGTCTTCTTCAATCGCTCGACTTCCATCACAGCCTTTTATTTCGCAAAAGCGCACGATTCAGCGAATCACTTCGATTTCTATTCCCAGCGAAAGATTCTTCCAGTTGCGATCTGCGGTATAGACCTTGGCCTTGCGTTCCATGGCCAGCGCAAGGCACGCGCGATCTCCCAGGGAGAGGCCAAAGGGCCGGGTGAGTTGAATCAGCTCCGCCGCGAGCTTTCCCTGCTCGACCGTGAACGCACGCACGTCGCATTGCAGAGCCTCAATCCTGTTCCATGAATCAGTCGCGGCAAGGCCCTTCAGGATCAATTTCGAATGAATCTCGCACAGGTTAACCGAAGACAGCAGGGCGTGCCCCATTGCACTCTTCAGCTTTGCGCTGCCCGGTTCATTCTGAATCACGGCAAGCACCGCCGAAGCATCGAGAACCACAGCATCAGGCAATCTTTCCCTCTTTCCGTAACCGATCCTGCTCCAGTTCTCGATCTATTTCTTCCTGCTCCCGGCGCGCTTCCTCTCTGCGCTCAGCGATCAACTCATCCACCAGCGAAACTCCTGGAGGGATGAGCTGAGCGAATTCCCGCTGGATTCTGGCCACCATGGTCGGGTAAGACTCGATGCGGAGTACGCCGTCCTGGGCTTCCATCACGATGGAATCGCCGGGCTTGACGCCGAGGGCTTCCCGGATGGCTGCGGGGATTACGATGCGCCCATTGACACTGATCCGTGTTTTGGCACGGATCGGTTGTTTGTCATATTGTTCCATATTTGACATTTTACCATATTATGACATGACACCGCTGCCTGACATGGCCGGGCACGTTCCGCTCTCCTTGCCAATGTTCGCCCTCCAAGTGCAACAATCGACCCATGAAGGCTGAACTCTCCTTTGCTCCCCTTGCCCAGATTCAGATTGAATTACTGGCCGTGGTGGCCGCCGACACGCAGACCGGGAAAGGCCCCGACGCCAAACCGCAGCCGGTCATTTTGACTGACGACGAGGCGGTAAAGAACGCGGCCGCAGCCGTCCTTGCCAGCGGCGAATACAAGGCCGGAATCAACGAAACCGTGCTGATCCACGCGCCTGCGGGACTGAAGGCCAGGCGGCTGCTGGTTGTCGGGGTGGGCAAGCAGGCCAAGGCAACGGTTCATACCGTGCGCAACGCTGGCGGAACCGCCGTCCGGTTCACCAAGCCGAGGGGGATCCGGGAACTGCTATTCGCATTGCCACCGTTTGAGGGCTTGACCGGAGCAGCAATCGCGCGAGCTTTGGCCGAAGGCGCATGGGTCGGCGATTTCGATCCCGATACATACAAGAGCGACCGCAAGGATCAGAGCGTGCAATCATTCACGCTGGCGGCTCCGGCCGGGGCCGATGAGTCTGCTTTGAGGGCGGCCTTCGCTGAAGGGGTAATCATCGGCGAAAGCCAGAACTTCACCCGCTCCCTGGTGAATGAGCCGGGCAATGTGCTGACCCCGACCGAGTTCGGCAGACGCGCCGCCGCTATGGCGAAGGAGGTCGGGCTCCACTGTGAGGTCTATTCGACAGACAAGCTGCATGAGCTGAAAATGGGCGCCTTCTGGAGTGTGGCACAGGGATCGGAAGAACCGCCCGCGCTCATCGTAGCGCGCTATGAGCCCGCCGGCGTAAACGACGGACCGGTGCTTGGACTGGTCGGCAAGGGGATCACATTCGACACCGGTGGCATCTCCATCAAGCCCTCCGACAACATGGAGAAGATGAAATACGACATGGCCGGGGGCGCGGCCATGCTGGGCGCCATGCGCGCCATTGCCCTGCTCAAGCCGAAGGTCCGCGCCATCGCCATCGTGTGCGCCACCGAAAACATGCCCGACGGCAAGGCCCAGAAGCCGGGCGATGTGCAGCGGGCGATGCCCATCGCCGCGGACAAACCGGGCAAGACCATCGAGATCATCAACACCGACGCCGAGGGCCGGCTGGTGCTGGCCGACGGATTGACCTACGCCAGGCAGCTCGGCGCCACTCACCTGATCGATGCCGCGACCCTGACCGGCGCCATTGGCGTGGCGCTGGGCATGGTCAATGCCGGCGTGTTCTCCAATGACGACGAGACATACTGCAAGTTCGAGGCGGGCCTCGAAACATCCGGCGAAAAGTTCTGGCGCATGCCGCTGGGCGAAGAGTATGCCGACCTGATCAAGAGCGATATCGGCGATATCAAGAACACCGGGGGGCGCCATGGCGGGGCCAGCACGGCCGCCGAATTTCTGCATGTGTTTGCGGAAGATACGCCGTGGATTCATCTCGACATCGCCGGCACGGCATGGGTGGACGATGCGCGGCCCTACATCGCCCGCGGGCCCAGCGGGATCGGGGTGCGATCGATCCTGGAGTGGGCGAGAAGCTACGAAGGATAGTGCAGTTTCACAATTGGTGTAGACCGGCTTTGAAAGGGCACGACTTCAGTCGTGCCGAAAGGCGCCCATAAACAGCGTGGGCTTTAGCCCCTGAGGGGAGCCTTCGGGTCCACATAATTTCTGAAAATGCCCTAGCTATCAGCTTTCAGCTTTCAGTCCATTGATGCGTTTGTGCGACGAATGCGGTGCGGTTTATCAGGCGGAAGGCGATGATTGCACGCGCCGCTTCGAGGGCGGGCTTCGTCACGATCTGATCACTGACCACTGACCACTGATCACTGTATTTACATCGCTTCCGGGCTTTCAATGCCCATCCAGCTCAGAACTGTGACCAGCTCCCGCAGCGTGACGGCGGCGGTGGCGAGCAGGAAGGTTTTGCGTGCCGAGTCCGCTTCGGTGAGGATGTGGTGGTGATGGTAGAAATTGCTGAAGTCCTGGGCTAATTGGAAGGCGTGCCTGGCCAGGTGCGCCGGCTCCGATGTCGCGATGCATTGGTCCAGCACCATTGTACGGCGCCCGGCGCGCAGCCACAGCGCCCAGATGTCTTCGTTGTTGTCGTTGGCAAGAAACTCCTTGATCCTGCCGCTGCCATCTTCCAGTTCGGCCAACTCCGCCAGCACCGCTTCCGGCGTCGTATTCCCCTTGCGGAAGATGCTGCGAATGCGCGCCGCCGCGTACATCAGGTAGGGACCGGTTTCGCCTTCCGGAGAAAGAGCCATGTCCTGATCGAAAGCAATCAGCGAATTGCGCGTGAACCGCAGCATGTAATAGCGCAGGGCGCCGTAAGCGATGGTCTCGGCGATAGAGTGGACACGCTCGTCATCCCAATCGTCATGGCGCTTGACGACTTCGGATTTGGCCGCGGAGATCATCAGGTCCATCAGGTCGTCGGCTTTCACGCCGAAGCCTTTGCGGCCGCTGATCTCGATGAACGGCCGGGCACGGTCCTCTTCGGAAAGCTCGTATCCAAGCTGCGCCGCATAGGAAGGCGTCAGCGTCACCATCTCATAGCCGAAGTGGGTGAAGCGGTCGGCCTGCTCGGTGTAGCCCATGCCTCGAAGCGCCTGGATCACGTTGGCCTGGGGATCGGCCTGGCGCGAATCGATGACGTTGTAGATGGCCTGCGCGCCCCCGAAATGCGGATGCTCGGGCTCGCCGTGCTCCGCCGAAACCCAGCACTCGCGGTCGGCGTATGCAAAGAACGGCTTATAGCCGAAGTCGCGCCCCAGCAGGCCGAATTTCCAAAGGTGATACGCGATGTCTTTGCCGACATAGGTCACGGTGCCGTTGGAGCGGACGATCACTTTGGCGTTTTCGTCCGGACCTTCTGCGTTCTCATTCACGCCTACACTGTCACGTACGATGGAGTCTTCATATTCAAATCTATCTTCTGGATTCTTATAGTCGTATGGATCTTTCTTCCTTGCCTGCGGGCTGATCTTGATCTCTCTTTCTAAAACCCCTGGCCGACGCATGACCCAGCAGCCCGTGTTCTTGCCCTCGGTCTCGAAGTAGAGCACGCCGGTCTTCTTCAACTGCTCGAAAGCCGCTTCCCAGAAATGCAGGTGGAGGATTTCGCTTTCGCGGGGCAGGAAGTCGTACTCGATGCCCAGCCGCAGCATGGTTTCGAGATGGCGGCGCAAGACGGCGGTCGAGATCAGTTCGGCCACTGCGGCGGTTTCGTTGCCGCCGCGCTCGATCAAGTGCAGCGTGTCGTAGCGCAGGCGCTTGCGCGCTTCCTGCTCCTCGGCCGATCCCTCGGTGTACCACTGCGAAGTGCGCGCGTAGAGGTCCCAGCAGTAGAAATCAATTTTTTCCTGGTTTTGGTTTAAATGCTCGAGAAGGATGCGCACTTCGCCCAGCGATTTGCCTTCGAGATGCAGAAAGCCGACCACCACGTCGGCCACCTGTACGCCGGTGTTGTCGATGTAATTCTGCACATCGACTTTTTGGCCGGCGGCGCGCAGCAGGCGCACGAACGTGTCGCCGAGGATGGCATTGCGCAGGTGGCCGATATGAGCGGCCTTGTTGGGATTGATACTGGTGTGCTCCACCAATGAATGCACCGGGCGTCTCACGTCCGACGAATCCGGGTGCCCCACCCTCGCGACGTCTTTGTTTTTGTCACTAGGGTGGGAAGCGACCCCCGCCACCACGGCCCCGCGATCGAACCGTGCATTGATGTACCCGGCGCCGGCCACCTCAAATCCAGCGAAACCCTCGACCACGCCAAGGGCGGCGACAATCTCCTGCGCAACGACTTTGGGCGCCTTGCGGAGTTTTCGGGCCAGCTCGAAGGCAATGGGCGTCGCCAGCTCCCCGAAGTTCAACTCCGGCGGAACTTCGATGGGAATGTTCCCGACTTCTAATTCGTATTTCGCTCGCAGCACATCGCGCATGAGCTCCGCGAGCCGCTTCTGCAATTCCAGATACACGTAGTCAGGCCTCAGAAATCCTTGATTTTCAAGGCGATTCTAACAGATCGACGCAGCTCTCATTTCGCCGGACAGTTCAAGCGAAACGCGATGGCCGCGTGGATCTCCTGGCCTTCGGGAACGCCGCAGTATTTCCAGTTCTTGACGGCATTCTCAACGGCCCCGCGGAGCAAGTTCGGACCATCGTCGATCGTGATTTCCTCGGCGGCACAACCGGAGCCGACTTCCAGGTGGAAGGAGACATCGCCTTCCACGTGCGCCGCCTTCGCGGCTTCGGGGTATTTCGGAAGGGGAGATTCATCCGGCGGGAACGGTTCGCTTCGAACCAGCGTTACACAGGCATCGGAGGCAGCCGCATCGACCCCCCGGGCGCGAGGCGACTTGGCGTTGTCTGCGGTGGGCGCAACCATCCCGGTCGCCAACGCCAGCAGAAAACCAATCCCGAAAAGCGTTTTCATGAATGCCCATGATAATCCGTACGGCCCCCGGGACGCGGATCTCCGTAAGCTCATGCCGTAAGATGGGAGAGTAGATCGCGAGTAACTCGCTGGAATGAAAGCGAGAATTGCGCCTCAAGAACGTTGCCCATGGCCAAACCCGACTCATCGCATTTTTATCTCACCACGCCCATTTACTACGTGAATGCGCGGCCGCATCTGGGGCACGCCTACTCGACCATCGTGTGCGACGCGATCGCGCGCCGCAAGCGGGCGCTGGGTATCGACACGTGGTTCCTGACCGGCACCGATGAGCACGGACAGAAGATTGAGCGCTCCGCCAAGCTGGCGGGACGAACGCCGATGGAGTTCGCCACCGCGATTTCGGCCCAGTTCCGCGCGCTGTGGGACCGCCTGGGGCTCACCTACGACGACTTTATCCGCACCACCGAGGAACGGCACAAGATCGGCGTGCAGAAGCTGTTTGCCGCGCTGCGCGATCTGGGCTTCATTTACAAGAGCACCTATACCGGCCAGTACTGCGTCTCCGATGAAGCCTATGTGGACGGACCGCCCGGCACCGTCTGCCCCACGTGCGGCCGCGTGACTGAAACGGTCAGCGAGGAGAACTACTTCTTCAAGCTTTCAGCCTTCGAGCGCAAGCTGCTGGAGTTCTACGAGGCCAATCCGGACTTCATGCAGCCTGAGTCCACGCGCAAAGAGGTCATTTCGTTTGTGCGCGCCGGCCTGCAGGACGTGTCCATCAGCCGGACATCGGTCAGCTGGGGCATTCCCGTTCCCGGCGACGACAAACACGTGATCTATGTCTGGTTTGACGCGCTGGCCAATTACATCACGGCTCTCGGTTACGGATCGGACGACGAGAAGTTCAGAAAATTCTGGCCTGCGGACATGCACCTGATCGGCAAGGAAATCAGCCGCTTCCATTGCGTGTACTGGCCGGCGTTCCTGATGGCCGCGGGCATCGCGCCGCCGCGGTCGGTGAAGGCCAACGGATGGCTGCTGTTCGAAGACACGAAGATGTCCAAATCGATCGGCAACATCGTGCGCGCTGAGACGGTTGACGAGGTGCTGGGTGCCGATGCCCTGCGCTATTTCCTGCTGCGCGAGATTCCCTTCGGGCAGGACGGCAGCTTCAGCTTCGACGCGCTGGTGCGGCGCTACAACGGCGACCTGGCCAACGGCTACGGCAACCTGGTGAGCCGCGTGGTGAACATGATGCACAAGTTCTTCGGCGGTGTGCTGCCGGAGCGGGGATCCGACATGCCCGCCGAGACCGCTCTGCTGGCCTCGGCGGAAAAGGCGATCGCCGAGTTCGGCCCGGCCTTCGACCAGATGAATTTCTCCGAAGCTTTGAGGAGCCTGTGGCTGCTGGTCGCCGAAACCGACGGCTACCTGACCGCCAGCGCGCCCTGGAAGAAGCCCGCCGGCCGCTCTGATGCGGACCATGCGGCCCTGCAGGCGCGCGTGCTCGCCAACGCCGCCGAAGCCATCCGCATCATAACGGCACTGGTCTACCCCATCCTGCCGGCCTCGGCCGCCAAGGTATGGGACCAGATGGGACTGGGCGTGATCGAGGATGCCGCCAGGCAGGCGTTTTTGACTGATCTGGCATGGGGTGGCCTGAAAGCCGGAACCCGGTTCAGCGATCCTGCGCCGCTGTTCCCCCGCGCGGAAAAGGACGCGATCGAACGTATGCAGAACCTGGAAAACAAGAACAACGCCAGCGCGGTGGATGCAGCCGCGGGCAGAAGCGCGGAGCGCGATAAGAGCGTTGCGCCGACACCGTCGCCTGCTGCCACCTCGGTGGCGCCCACTACCGGGACCGACAAGGAAACCAACCGCGAGAACGAAAATCTCACCCAGACAACAGCGGTCCCGCACGACACCGGAAAGCCCGTGGACACGGCGAAAGTCCACGCCGTGCCCATGGACCTGGCCAGCGCGCGAGTGAAGACCGGCATAACACCGGCTTCCGAAGGCGCCCCGCTAAATCCCGAGGAGAAAAAGGAAAACCCTCCTGAGGCTCCGCCCCAGCCGGCCCAGATCACCATCGACGAATTCGCCAAGGTGGATCTGCGCGTGGCGCAAGTTCTGGTGGCGGAGCGTGTTCCCAAAGCCGACAAGCTGCTGCGCCTGGAAATCGACCTGGGCTATGAGAAGCGCCAGATCCTGGCCGGGATCGCCCAGCACTACGAACCCGAAAAGCTCATCGGCCGCAAAATCGTGATCGTGGCCAACCTTGCTCCGAGGAAGATGCGCGGCCTGGAATCGAACGGTATGCTGCTGGCCGCGTCGCTGCCGCCGGATGGGGCGCCGGTGCTGGCGGGGTTCCTTGAAGATGTGCCGATCGGGGCGCGGTTGAAATAGGCCCAGGAGCATTCCACAACCTTTCAAGGTTCAAATGGCATCTCTCCCAGGTCTCAAAATCGAGACCTGGGCACCCGGCCTTACAGACCCGTTCACAACCGAGGCAAAGAATTGCTCATCGATTCCCACGCCCATCTTGACAGCCACCGATACAACGACGACCGCGAGGCCATGCTGCGGCGTGCGCAGGAGGCGGGAGTGGGCGCGGTCCTCTCCATTGGCATCGGCGAGGGGCCGGAGGAAATGCACCAGGCACGAGACCTGTGCCGGCAGTTCAACGGCCGGTCGGGCATGCCTCGCCTTTACGCGAGCGCGGGCATTTATCCGCATAGCACGACTGAGGCGGATCATGCGGCGCTGGTAAAGCTGGATGAGCTGCTGGCCGATCCGGACGTGATCGCGTGCGGCGAGATCGGCCTGGACTATTTCCACCAGGGCGCCCCGCATGACGTGCAGCGCAACGGCCTGATCAGCCAGCTTGAAGTCGCCGGGGCGCGCAAGCGCCCCATCCTGATCCATTGCCGGTCCAAAGATGGCACCACCCGCGCCTGGGACGATCTTTTCGTGGTTTTGGAAGAGCACTGGGCCAAAACCGCCTTGGGCGGGGTGATGCATTGTTTCGGCGGAGCATGGGAGCAAGCGCAGCGTTCTCTCGACCTCGGGTTCCTGATTTCGTTTGCCGGGAACATCACGTATCCGAAGGCGCAGCCCCTGCGCGACATTGCCGCCCGCGTTCCCCTCGACAGTGTGCTGGTGGAAACCGATGCCCCCTGGCTGGCACCCGAGGCGCACCGCGGCAAGCGCAATGAGCCCGCCATGGTGGTGCAAACGGCCATGGTCCTGGCTGAACTCCTCCACCTGGATGAAGACGAAATCGCCGCCGCCACCACCCGGAACTTCTACCGTCTCTTTCCCGGCATTTCCCCAGAGGATGCCGGATAGGTTAGATTGCGGGTCTGGCGGCAAACCGCCTCGATCCGGCATGGGAAACTAGAGAGTTGACACCCGCGGCATGCTGCCGGCACGGCCGCCCTCATTGAGGAAGATATATGGCGCAGGACAATTCGTTTGACATTGTGAGCAAGGTGGATATCCAGGAAGTGCGGAATGCCATTGACCAGGCGATGAAGGAGATTCGCCAGCGTTTCGACCTGAAGGATTCCCACTCCGATATCAAGCTGGAAGGCAGCGACACCATCCAGTTGGCGTCGTCGGGCGAGTACAAGCTGGAGGCGGTCAAGGAGATCCTGGGACAGAAGCTTGTGAAACGCGGCGTGTCGCTTAAGAATCTCACCTATGGGAAGCTGGAGGCGGCGGCCGGCCAGAGCGTCCGCCAGAAGATCAGCCTGCAGCAGGGCATTCCCGCGGAGAAGGCAAAAGAGATTGTAAAGCTGGTGAAGGATTCAAAAAAGAAGGCGCAGGCCAGCATTCAAGGCGATACTGTCAGAGTATCGAGCAAGGATCGGGACGAGTTGCAAGCTATCATTGCCATGCTGCGCGGCAAGGACCTTGGGCTGGATTTGCAGTTCACGAATTACCGGACGTTTTGACTTGCCGATTTGGCGATTCTGGTCTCCCACCTTCGCGACAGAAAAAAGTCGCGAAGATGGGGCACGGAGCATAGAGCTGGATTTGCAGTTCACGAATTACCGGACGTTTTGAGTCTCCTGGTTGAACAACGGTGGGAATGAGCACACTGGCGATAGCGACGGCGAGAGAGGTCTTTGATCTGCTGCGGGACGACCTCGTGGCGATTGAGCAGGAGTTGGGGCGTGACGCCGCCTCCGGCGTCAGCACCATTACCGAAATTGCCGAGTACCTGCGCGAAGGCGGCGGCAAGCGAATCCGGCCCTCGGTGTTGCTGCTGGCGGCGCACATGCTGGGCTACACGGGCCCCAGCGCCATCCGCCTGGGCACGGTGGTGGAGATGGTGCACACCGCCACCCTGGTCCACGACGACATCATCGACGGCGCCGACACACGCCGCGGACGGCCCTCGGCGAATACCAGGTGGGGCAATGAAAAATGCGTGCTGGCCGGAGACTGGCTCTACATGCAGGCTTTCCGGGTGGCGCTCGAGGAGCAGAACCTGCGCGTGCTGGAACTGCTCATCGGCCTCACCCAGCAGATGGTGGAGGGCGAGCTGCTGCAGATCCAGAAGCTGGGAAAAGCCGTCTCCGAAGCCGAATACTACGACCTCATTTATCGCAAGACGGCGTGCCTCTTCATGACGTCGATGCGGCTGGGCGCGGTGCTGGCAGGGGCCACCGAGGCGCAGGAAAACAACATGGCCACCTACGGCCGCGCGGTCGGCCTGGCCTTCCAGATCGTTGACGACGTGCTGGACCTGACGGCCACCGAAGAGGTTCTGGGCAAGCCGGTGGCCAATGACCTGCGCGAAGGCAAGGCCACGCTGGCGGTGATCCACTCCATCGACCATGGCACGGCCGCCGACCGGCAGGCCATCCAGCGCGTGCTCGACGACCGCAGCTTTGAGAACGTGTGCCGCGAAGACATCCAGCAAATCCTGGCGCGCAACGGCTCGGTGGCCTATGCGATGAGCGTGGCCGACCGTTACGCCGAGCAGGCGCGCACCGCACTGGCTTCCCTGCCCGATTCGGAGTTCAAACGCGCCCTGTTGTGGGTCCCTGATTTCGTGGTGGCGCGCGAAAAGTAAATCTTCCCCTGGAGATCGCCATGCAGGAAACATGGGCGGCCGTGGACCGCTACTTCGGCGACCGGCTTGCGCCGCATGATGTCGCGCTGGCGGCGTGCATCGAGGCCAATCGTGAAGCCGGCATGCCTTCCATCGATGTGCCGTCCCTGCTGGGCAAATTCCTTGCCCTGATGGTGCGCATTTCCGGCGCGCGCAGGGTGCTGGAGATCGGCACGCTGGGCGGATATTCTACCGTATGGCTGGCAAGGGCGGTGCCTGCGGGCGGACAAGTGGTGACGCTGGAAATCGATCCGCGCCATGCGGAGGTGGCGCGCAAGAATCTTGAACTCGCCGGCGTGCTGGAGCGGGTGGAAATCACCATCGGGCCGGCGATGGAGGCAATGAGCGCATTGCACGAAGGCGCGGCGCCGCCGTTTGACCTGATCTTTATTGACGCCGACAAGAAGAGCATTCCGGAATATCTTGAATGGTCGATGAAGCTGTCGCGGCCGGGCACCATCATCATCGTGGACAACGTGGTGCGCGATGGAGCGGTTCTGAATCAGGAGAGCGCCGATCCCGACATCCAGGGCGTGCGGCGGATGACGGAGATGATGGCGTCGAACCCGCGCCTCAGCGCCACGGCCATACCCACCGTAGGCGCGCGCGGCTACGACGGGTTTGCGATCGCCGTGGTGACGAGCTAACAAGCTGTAATCAGCGATTGCTATTGTCATGACTGTGGTGAAAATCCACTTCATCTGCACCGGCAATATTTACCGCAGCCGTCTGGCCGAGGCGTACTGCAATTCCCTGTGTGTTCCCGGAATTCAGGTTATTTCCAGCGGCATTGCAGCGGGACGAGACGGCGATGCCGCAATTTCGCCCTACGCGGCTGACGTGTTGGCCAGGTACAGTCTGCATTCCTATGCGGCAGCGCGTTGGCAGAGGACGACGGCAGAACTGGTGCAAGGCAGCGATGTCCTGGTGTTCATGGAAGCGGAACACCGCCGTTTTTGTGAAAAGTGGATTGAGGCTGCGCGTCAAAGGATCGAAGTGTGGGGAATTGAGGACATCGGTCCAATCGACCGAATGGAGATTGCGAACAAGGTGGAACGAACCTTCGCCATGATCCGCCAACGGACTGACTCGCTGCTGACCTTTATCGGCTGATTATGATCGCCGCGCGCCGGCTTTTTTGCGATACAAATCCAGCACAAATCGCGCATTTTTCAGGGGTATGGAACGAAAATTGCGCGAAAAACAGGCTGTTTTGGGGCGAATTGGCCTCAAAAACGGGGGAAATATCAGAAACATCTTAACCTATTCCAGAACCGAGACCGAGTATGCTTCCCTCTTGGGGCGAACGGGGCTGTCGCATCCTTTACCGAAGCAGAGGTCCTATTTGTGAAGCAGAATTTCGCCGTAATTATCCTTGGTGGTACCGGACAAGTCGGCGGTGCAGCCGTCGCGGAACTGCTGGCAATTCCGGAATGCCGGGAAGTGGTAATGGTCACCAGAAAGCCCATTGCGCCACGGTCGCGGGTGCGCAACGTGGTTCTCGATAGCGGCGCTGCTGACTTTGCCGAGCGCACTGCCGCCGTTGCCCGCGAGGTTTTAAGCCAAGGTCCCGTCAGCGCCGTGAGCTGTGTGGGTGTCGGTTCTGGATCGACGAGCTGGAGCGAAGAAGAACTGCAACGACTTGAACTGGGCGTCGTCGGTGCCTTTGCGCGTGGCTGCCATGACGCCGGAATCACCCAGTTTTGCCTGCTTTCTGCGGCGGGAAGCAAAGCTGACAGCCGGTTTCGCTATGCGCGAGTCATGGGCATGAAGGAAGACACCGTGCGTAACGTTGGCTTTGCCCGCCTCGCCATATTTCGCCCCGGCATTATTGTTGGCAACGCTCATACCCCGGCCTGGGCCGGTTGGTTGGGAAGCCTCGTGCCTGGGTCGTTTGGCAATATTGATCAGCGAATTCTCGGTCGCTCATTCGCCGCGGAGATAGCCTTGCACAGTCGAGAGGCCGGTGAAGTTACCCGCGAAAATGCGGCAATGAAAAAACTCGCCGCACAGTTCAATAGCGAGCCATAGAAGTTTTTGCGTGGGGTCCAGGCTAAATTAATGGCGAGAGAAAAGGACCGTTGATTGCTATCCCAAGGGTTCCGCTGCGCTCCACCCTGCCGGCCACCGGTAGGGGTGAGAGACTGGAGTGGGAACTATTGTCCCTGCCACGATGACCGAGGATTTGCGAGATGGCGCCGAGTATGAATTCGCCCTGCGCGCGCTTTCGTTTTATAGCCGGTTGATTCCGGCGGAAAGCTCAGGCGAGCAGGATCTGGGCGGCACTCTGTTGTACGCGGGCCAGCTCGATGACGATGGGCGCGCGCTGATCGTGGCCGCAAACATCGCCGGCGCGGCTTCGCTGTGCGCTACCGCAAGCCAGCCGGAACAGAAACATGCGGTCCGCGACGGGATTGTCGACTTTCTGGTGACGTCGCTGGACGAGGCGCTGCGCATCCTGAAAAACGAAATCCGCAAGCGCGCGCCGGTGGCGGTGTGTGTCGCGGCGCCGCCGGCGGACATTGAAGCGCAGATGGCCGAGCGAGGCGTCCTGCCCGATCTTTTGCGTACCGGCGATATCCAACAGGACAGCCCGCTGCACCCCGAGGTGGCTCTCGTGTCCTGGGCTGTTTCTGCCGCGCCGGCCCGATGGATGCCGAAGCTCGATGCGTTCGCACTGGAATGCTCCGGCAGCCTTCCTGAGGCCGCGCGTCGCTGGCTTCGGTTATCGCCGCGCTACCTGGGCCGTCTGGCGCGATCCTTTCACCTCGTGCTGGCTGACCGGTCATTCGCGACGCGCTTCATGGAGGGCGCGATGACCCTGGAAGGGGGCGCAATCCCGGCCAAGCTTCAGGTCTCGTACCGCGGTGGTGCGGAGGAATTCAACTTGCCGCAATGGAACAAGGACGATTCAGACGCCTAGACGATGGCATCGCCGCCCTCTTGTGCCTGCTCGATTCTCGCCCACAGTTCCTTGATCCCTGCGCGGCTCTTGGCCGAGACCGCGACGACTTCGTCCACTTCGAGCCCTTTCCTGAGTGCGGAAATATTGTGGGTGCGTTCATTGCCGCTGAGCCGGTCGACCTTGGTGGCGACCACCACGAAAGCGCGCCCCACGTGACGCAGCCACTCGATCAATTGCGCATCGCGAGGCTGCGGGGGCACGTTGGAATCGACCAGGCAGACGCAAAGGCGCAGCCAATCGCGCTCGGCGAGGTAGGGCTCGATGAACTTCGGCCACTGGGCGGAAATCGATTTCGAGATTTTCGCGAAGCCGTAGCCGGGCAGGTCGGCAAAGCGCATTCGGGGGCGCTGCGCGGCGTCGGAAAGCAGGAAAAAATTGATGGCACGCGTTCGACCCGGGGTGGAAGAAACCTTCGCGGCCTTCTCGCCCACCAGCGCGTTCAGCAGGCTGGATTTGCCCACGTTGGAGCGGCCCAGGAAGGCGATCTCGGGCAGCGGGGGAGCAGGGAACTGCTCCGGCGCCATAGCTGAGAGCAGAAACTGGGTGGTGTAGCGCATGACTGTTCTGAGAATACAGGCGGCGCGTGGATGAAGCGCACTATCCCACCTTCGCCGATTCGCGGAGACGCGAATCGGTTAAGGTGGGATGCATCAGAAGTTGAATTCTACTGGTGCGCAACCTGCCCGGCCGGCACTTCGGTGGGCGGCGGCACGGCGGCCAGCACGCCCGCTTCGGCGGGAACCGGCGCGGGCAGCGGGCTTTCCAGCGCCAGCGCCAGCACCTCGTCCATCGAATCGACGAAGTGCAGCTTCATGGCGCTTTTGATGTTGTCGGGCAGCTCCGTCAGGTCCTTTTCGTTGCTGCGCGGCAGGATGGCCTCGAAGATGCCGGCGCGCAGGGCCGCCAGCAGCTTCTCCTTCAATCCGCCGATGGGCAGCACCTTGCCGCGCAGCGTGATTTCGCCGGTCATGGCGATGTCGCGGCGCACCGGGATCTTGGCCAGTGCGCTGGCCAGCGCCGTGGCCATGGTGATGCCGGCCGACGGGCCGTCCTTGGGAATGGCGCCTTCCGGCACGTGCAGGTGCAGGTCGACGTTGCGATAGAACTCGCGCGAAAGGCCGAGTGCATGCGCCTTGCTGCGGATGTAGGCCAGCGCGGCCTGCGCCGACTCCTGCATCACGTCGCCGAGCTGGCCGGTGATGGTGAGCTTGCCCTTGCCGTCGAGCACCTGGACTTCGGTGGTGAGAATGCAGCCGCCCACTTCGGTCCACGCCAGGCCGGTCACCAGGCCGACTTCGCTCTTGTCGTGCACTTCGGAGTCGCGGAACTTGGGCACGCCGAGGAACTCGGAGATGTTCGCGCCGGTGAGCTCTTCCTTGTGCTTGGGGCCGCTCTTGACCACCTTGCGCGCCACCTTGCGGCAGACGTTGCCGATCTCGCGCTCCAGGTTGCGGACGCCGGCTTCGCGCGTGTAGTAGCGGATGATTTCGAGAATGGCTTCGTCTTTGAAGGCGATGTTTTTCTCGCTCAGGCCGGTCTGCTCGCGCTGCTTCTTCACCAGGTATTGGCGGGCGATTTCGAGCTTCTCGTGCTCCGTGTAGCCCTGCAGGCGGAGGATCTCCATGCGGTCCTGCAGCGCGGCGGGAATGGTGTGCGGTCACGTTGGCGGTGGCGACGAACAGGACCTGCGACAGGTCGTAGTCGACGTCGAGGTAGTGATCCTGGAAGGTGGTGTTCTGCTCCGGATCGAGGACTTCGAGCAGGGCCGAGGCCGGATCGCCGCGGAAGTCCGACGCCATCTTGTCGACTTCGTCGAGCAGGAAGACGGGGTTCTTGGTGCCCGCGCGCTTCATGTGCTGGATGATCTGGCCCGGCAGGGCGCCGATGTAGGTGCGGCGATGGCCGCGAATCTCGGCTTCGTCGCGCACGCCACCCAGCGAAAGGCGGACAAACTTGCGGCCGGTGGCCTTGGCGATGGACATGCCCAGCGAGGTTTTGCCCACGCCCGGAGGTCCGGCGAAGCAGAGGATCGAGCCCTTGGGGTTCTTGACCAACTGGCGCACGGCGAGGAATTCGAGGATGCGCTCCTTGATTTTTTCGAGGCCGTAGTGGTCTTCGTTCAGGACCTTCTCGGCGTAGTCGATGGAGCGGGTTTCCTTGGAGCGCTTCTTCCACGGCACGGCGAGCAGCCAGTCGATGTAATTGCGGCTGACGGTCGACTCGGCGGACATGGGCGGCATGGCTTCGAGCTTCTTCAGCTCCTGGATGGCCTTGTCGAGCACTTCCTTGGGCATGCCGGCGGCTTCGATCTTCTTGCGCAGCTCGTCGAACTCGCTCTTTTCGCCGCGGCCCAGCTCTTTCTGGATGGCCTTGATCTTCTCGTTGAGGTAGTACTCTTTCTGCGCGCGCTCCATCTGCCGCTTGACGCGCGACTGGATGTTGCGGTCGAGGTCGAGCTTTTCGATTTCGACGTCGAGCACGTCGGCAATGCGCGCCAGGCGCGCGGCGGGATCGAAGATGCCGAGCAGTTCCTGCTTTTCCTCGATGCCGAGCTGCAGGTTGGCGGCGATGATGTCGGAGAGCTTGGCCGGCTCGTCCATGCGCACGGTGGCGATGATGGTTTCGTAGTTGAGCGACTGCTGCAGCTTGACGTACTGCTCGAAGAGGGTGGTGACGCGCTGCATCAGCTGCTCGAGCGGCGGGCGTCATTTCGAACTGCGTCTTGCCGGTGCGCACGGTGGCCACAAAGAAGCCGTCGCGATCGGTGACGTCAATGGACTTGGCGCGCTCGACGCCTTCCACCAGCACCTTGATGTTGCCGTCGGGCATCTTGACGCTCTGCACGATGTTGCAGATGGAGCCGACCTGGTAGATTTCCTTGGCCTTGGGCTCGTCGATGGAGGCGTCGTGCTGGGTGGCGAGAAAGATCTTGCGGTCGCCGTTGAGCGCCTCTTCGAGGGCGCGCACGCTGGACTCGCGGCCCACCACGAAGGGGGTCATCATGTAGGGGAAGATCACCATGTCCCGGATGGGCATCATGGGCAGTTTGCGCGGCTCAGATTTGTCGCGGGATATGGTCATTGGGACACCTTGGGGAATTTACCTACAGGCAACAAAGAGATTAGACGCGCGAAACGAACTCCGGCTGCGGGTCGCGTACCACGGCTCATGTTCGGATTGTACAGCGGATCGGGGTGGAGGTTGGCCTTGCGGGGAGGGCAAAAAACTCTCCTGGGGTCAAGAAAATTGCCGGGGATCAGAAAGATCCCCGGCTTGGTTGCTGCGGGAGCTACTTGCCGCCCAGTCCCTTGGGGCTGCCGAGCCCGGTGCACAGATCGTATCCCGGCCCGCTGAAGCTGCTGGTGTAGTAGTTGCAGGCTCCGTAAGTGATATCCCAGAAATCGGCTTTGTAAGTGGAGTGGCTTGCGTATTCGGAGTACCACCGGGTTAGTTCATCTTGTGTGGAGGCGGCGAAATGCCCCGATTGGGTGGACGCCGCGTTGAGAATCCCGGCCATCACCTGAACGGATACGCTCGTCCCGCCGACGATAAGCCAACCATAGGCGGTCCCACCCAGCGGGTAGGTGTCGTATTCCCAAACGCCGTTGTTGGGGTTGGCGTCGGCGGAGATGTCGGGCAGGGCGCGCGATCCCTGGGTGATGGACGCGGGAAGGCCGGCCTGGTAGGAAGGCGTGGGCTCATAAAAGCTCAATCCGCCCCCGGCGTCGGACCAGGCGATTTCCTGGATCAGATCGCCGGTGAAGAGGCTGCGTGCCGTCGAGGTGCCGCCGACCCCGATGACGTTGGGAGAGGCGCTGGGATAGATCACTCCGGGTCCATCGCCGGTTGAGGCCAGGTATACGACACCGTTTCCGGTAAAGACCCAGTCGTAGTCGGCCTCGGTGGAGAACTCCCCGCCGCCCCAGCTCATCGAAACTTCACCCCTTCCGTGGGCGTCACTGGGACATCCGTTGGGGTGGCCGCAGCGCACCAGGTTGGTAGCTACCAGGACGGCTGTGAATAGATCGTCGAAGGAGTTGGAGTTCGCTTCGACCAGGTAGAGCTTCGCGTGCGGCGCCATGGCGTGGGAGTACTCGATGTCCAGCGCCTCCTCGAGCTCCCAGCCGCCGCTGGGGTCGGTTCCGGGCTGCGTGCCCGAGGCATAAACCACTTTGAACCTTTCCGGGTTGAACGGAAGTCCGAACTGCGCCGAGAAGTAGGCCAGGTCGGAGGCCGCGTTGGGATCATCGAACGCGTCTACGACCGCGATGGTCTGGCTGCCGCCATTGGGAGTGTTGGTGGTGGAATTCGGGTTGCAGCCGGCGATGGGGGAGACTACCCGATAAACGCACGCCAATGACGCCGGAGTCTCGTACCCATAGCCGAGGTAAGGCGGGGCTTCCGACGGCTTCAAGCTGGGTGGCACTATCAGCCGAAGATTGGTATGGGCCTTCACGCCCGTATCTTCGGCATTCAAGTGGTTTGAGGCAGGAATGATGACCGTTCCTGGCGCGGGATGTCGTTTTTGCTGCGCGGACGCCGGCATCAGTAGGGCGCCTGTTGTCAGGGCGAGAACCGCGGCACGGAAAAAGCGGCGGCCGGGGCGCGAGGGTGGGTCAAGGGCGAACAACGGACGAAACATGAGAAGGAACCTCCTGGAAAACGGGTGGATACGCTAAGCGCGGCCACTCACGGGGTGGCCTGGGGAAACGATCTCGCGCCTGGAACCTGTTCGAGCGGCGAGGGTTCTGCTGTGTGCCAGTCAAATTCGGGGTGATGTGAAGATCTGCGGCAGGAGACGTACTTCGATCGTGGACGCCCGCCTGGTGACGGGTCTCTGTTCAAAGGGCGAATCGTGCAGAAACCGGGGATCACCGTTACAATCGCCGGTCGGAAGTACAGTACGAAGGAATCCAGAGGAAAGTCAAGAACGAATGAGGGACGAATGGGTGCCCCGGCGGGGTGAACAGCCGATCCGGGTCATTCAATGACCGGCGATTCGCGGCGCGAAAAAACAAAACCGGGTCTCGGGAATTCGAGACCCGGTTCGATGTTTACCTGAAATGTCCGGGCGTTATCCCGCCTTTTCCAGCAGGCACAGGGACAGGTCGCGGCGTTCGACCATCTCGCGCGAAATCTCGAGGTCGCGGACGCGCTTGTTGTTGGGCAGGTGGTACATCAGGTCGAGCATGAGCTCCTCGAGGATCATGCGCAACCCGCGTGCGCCGACCTTGCGAGCCAGGGCTTCGCGGGCGACGGCGCCCGTGGCGTCCACCGTGAAGTGGAGGCGGACGTTCTCGTACTCGAACAGCCGCTGGTACTGCTTGAGAATGGCGTTGCGCGGCTTGGTAAGGATTTCGACCAGGGCGGCCTCGTCCAGTTCGTCAAGGATGCCCATGACAGGCAGGCGGCCGACGAATTCGGGAATCAGGCCGTACTTGATCAGGTCCTGCGGCTCGGTCTTGCGCAGCAGCTCGGTATCGCGATGGTTGCGGGTGGTGGCGGCATCGGCCTCGGCATCGCTGTTCTTGAATCCCAGCGCCTTCTTGCCGACGCGGCGGCCGACCACGCGTTCCAGGCCGACGAACGCCCCGCCGCAGATGAACAGGATGTTGGTGGTGTCGACGGCGGTGAATTCCTGGTGGGGGTGCTTGCGCCCGCCCTGGGGCGGCACATTGGCCACCGTGCCTTCGAGGATCTTGAGCAGGGCCTGCTGGACGCCCTCGCCGGAAACGTCGCGGGTAATGGAGGGGTTCTCGTCCTTGCGGCCGATCTTGTCGATCTCGTCGATGTAGATGATGCCCTGCTGGGCGCGGGTCACGTCGCCGTCAGCGGCCTGGAGCAGCTTGAGGATAATGTTTTCAACGTCCTCGCCCACATACCCGGCCTCGGTCAGGGTGGTGGCGTCCACGATGGCGAAGGGCACATCGAGCATCTTGGCCAGGGTATGCGCCAGCAGGGTCTTACCAGAGCCGGTGGGCCCGATCAGCAGGATGTTGGACTTGGCCAGTTCCACTTCGTTGTTGCGCATCCGGTTCATCTGGATGCGCTTGTAATGGTTGTAGACGGCCACGGCGAGCTTCTTCTTGGTCTGGTCCTGCCCGATCACGTAATCATCGAGGAAGTTCTTTACTTCCTGTGGCTTAGGCAGATGGCCGGCGCTGGCGGCGGGATGGGCTTCGCCGCGGTCGTCCTCCAGAATCGAATTGCACACCGCGACGCATTCATCGCAGATATAGGCCCGGGGATAGTCGCTGGGCGACGAGATCAGCTTGGCTACCGCGTCCTGAGATTTGTGGCAAAACGAGCAACGCAGCGCTTCTTCGGGTCCCGTTCGCGTTTTCATGGTTGAACTACTCCTCGATGCCTGATTTCCGCCCGTGAGGGCTACCCTCGCTGGAGGGCCTTGTCCCTACGTTCGGGGCCGATCAATGATCTCGTCGATGATCCCGTACTCTTTGGCCTGCTGGGCGTTCATGATGAAGTCGCGTTCCACGTCCCGCTCGATCCGTTCCAGCGGCTGGTTGGTATGGCGCGCCATAAGGGTATTGGTGATCTCCCTGATGCGCAAAATCTCCCGCGCATGGATGTCAATGTCGGTGGCCTGCCCGCTGAGCCCGCCCATCGACGGCTGATGGATCAGGATGCGCGAGTTGGGCAGCCCGAACCGCTTGCCCTTGGTGCCGGCCAATAACAAGAATGCGCCCATGCTGGCCGCCTGGCCTATGCAGTATGTCACAACATTGTTCTTGATGAACTGCATTGTGTCATATATGGCCAGACCGGCGGTAATGGATCCGCCCGGGGAGTTGATGTAAAGCTGTACGTCTTTCTCCGGGTCCTCCCCGGATAGGAACAGCATTTGGGCCACCACCAGGTTGGCCACCTGGTCATCAATGGGCGTGCCCAGGAAAATGATGTTGTCGCGTAGCAGGCGGGAGTAAATATCGTAGGCGCGCTCGCCCCGACTCGTCTGCTCAACCACCATTGGAACCAATGCCATTTTTGTCTGTCCTGCTTGTCCTGGTTCTCAGTTTCGTCGTTCCGCTCAATCCCGTCTTTGACATTATTCGGGGTGCGCGGCAAAGCCGCCGGGTTAGAGGTCAGCCCGGCAACCTCTCGTACAACAGCTGTGCAGTTTTCTCGCGCTTCAGTTGTTCACGGATTCTATTCAGACCGCCGTCCTGAGTCAATCGCACCTTCAGGGCATCCACCGGCTCTCGGGACTGGAGGGCGGCGATGTGAATCTCTCGGTCCACCTCTTCGTCGCTGATGGTGACGTTCTCTTCATGAGCGATGCGCGCCAGCAACAGCGAGATTTTCACTTCGGCCACCGCGCTGTCGCGCTGCGCCGCGCGCAAGCGCCCGAAGTCCAGCTTGCGCATCTGCTCGGGTTCCATGCCCTGGGCGGCAAGTGCGCGCAGACCGCGCTCCAGGCGGGCATCCACCTGCTCCTGGACCAGCGATTCCGGGACCGGGAAGGGGAAGCGCTCAATGAGCGCAGCGAAAAGCTTGTCCTTGGTTTCGGCTTCCACGGCGCGGCGCTTGCGGTTGGTCAGGTTCTCGCGGACGCGCTTCTCCAGATCGGCCAGGTTTTCGAAGTTACCCACTTCCTTGGCGAACTCGTCGTCCAGGCCGGGAACGTTGCGCTTCTTGATTCCCTTGACTTCGATGGAATAATCCACCGTCTTGCCGGCCAGCTTCTTCTCCGGGTATTCGGAGGGGTAGCTGGCGGCGACGTTCAGCGCCTGGCCCGGCCGGGCGCCGCGCAAAACCGAAGTAAATGCCTCCACGGTATCTTTGCCGCCCACTTCGACCAGGGTGTCTTCGCCGGAAAGCGGCGCAGCCTCCGGCTCGCCCTCGATGGACCCGTGGTAGGAGATCTGGGCCCAGTCGCCGTCCGCGATGGCGCGGTCCTCTTCCACCGGCTCAATGGTTGCGCGCGACTCGCGCAGTTGCTCGAGTTCCTGCCGGACTTCTTCTTCAGTGATCTCCGCCGGTGGCTTGGGGACGGTCACATTCTGATAGCCCTCGATAGAGAACGCGGGAATGAATTCGAACACCGCCTTGACGTGCAGCGGAGAGCCTTCGTCGACCGTCAACTCGGTCACCTGCGGCTCGCCCACCGGCGTCACCCCCAGGTCGCGCACCGCCTGGTTGAAGCGCTCCGGCAGGAGAGTGTCGATCACTTCCTTGCGAATTTCGCCGGCGAAGCGGCGTTTGACCACCGCTTCCGGCACCTTGCCAGGGCGGAAGCCGGGAATCTTGGCGTATTTCTGATATCCCCGGGTGACACGGCGGAACGACTTGGATACGTCTTCAGCGGGGACGTCGAGGACCAGCTCGCGGGTGCAGTCGGGGTTTAGAACCGGGCCATGGCGGTGCTCATGATCGTGGTCGTGGTCGTGAGCGTGGTCGTGAGCGTGGTCGTCGTGAGGATGCGCGGCGTCGGCCGGCGTTGGCTCGGGATTGTTTTCGATGGTGTCTACAGGACTCAACGGCACTGCCTTCCAGGCGCATGCGGCATGCATAAGCGCCATTCATTTTCCACGCCGGGAACTGCGATCCAGTTCGGCACGCAGAGGGACCGCGTGGCTGGGGAATCACCTGATTCATGGTACGAGGGAGCGCTGTGCAGGGTCAAACCAGGAGGCGTCCCTCAAAGCCTGCGCGGCCGGAAAAAGGCACGTTACCTCTATCACTCGGCCGAACGTGCGCGTGGTAGCCCGCACAGCGGGCGTCAGACGGTAGCCCCAGGCGTGAGCCTGGGGAATGCGGACCAATGTAGTTCGTCCAGCCCCCGCAGGGGGCGGAAGAAGCACAGGCTGGCGCGCCACAGGGCAAAACATTACCGCCAACCGGCATGACCCGCCAGACTGAGCCGACAGCCTGTTCCAATTTCGTAAAGCCGACCCGCTAGAATCGAGGGCCAGGAGAGGACGATCAAACATGAGTCTTCGAGTTGGACGTTGGTTGATGACGGTGCTGATGACAACGGCCTGCGCGTACCTGGGCGCGCAGGATCAGCCGCACCCGGTGAAGGTCGCGATCGTCGGCCTGGCGCACGATCACGTGATGGGCTTTCTGCAGCAGTTGCCGCAGCACAGCGAAGTGGAACTGGTGGGCATTGCCGAAGCCGATTCGAACCTGGTGCAAAAGTACAAAGAGAAATTCCATCTGGCGGATACGCTTTTCTTCAAGAGCGAAGCCAACATGATCGAGGTGCGCCATCCGCAGGCAGTGCTGGTGTACACGCCGATTGCCGAGCACCGGCACGCCATCGGGATCGCCGCGCAGTATGGCGTTTCGTCGATGGTGGAGAAGCCGCTCACCATCTCCCTTGAAGACGCGCTGGCGATCCGCAAGATCGCCCGCTACCACAAGGTGCACGTACTGGTGAACTACGAGACCACGTGGTATTCGAGCAATCGCGCCGCTTACAACCAGGTTCGGGACGGGCATATCGGGCCCATTCGCCGCGTGGTGGTGCATGACGGCCACGAAGGTCCGAAAGAGATCGGGGTGAGTCCCGAATTTCTAAGCTGGCTCACCGATCCGGCCCAGAACGGGGCGGGAGCGCTCTATGATTTCGGCTGCTACGGGGTGGACCTGATGACCTGGCTGATGCACGGAGAGACGCCGGAGACGGTTACCGCGGTCCTGAATCGCGACAAGCCGGAGATCTATCCCAAGGTGGACGATGACTCGACCATCGTGCTGCAGTATCCCAACGCGCAGGCGATCATTCAGGGGTCGTGGAACTGGCCGTTCAGCCGCAAGGACATGGAAGTGTACGGCGCCACCGGTTATGTGATCACGGTGGCGTCGGAGGGCCTACGGATACGCCTTCCGCATGAGTCCACCGAACGCACATCGACAGCCCCATCGCTTCCCGACGACGAAAGATCATCGCTGGCTTACCTGGTGGCGGTGCTCAGCGGCAAAATCAAGGACAGCGGCGACCTGAGCGCGCTCGATACCAACGTGACGGTGATGCAGATCCTGGATGCCGCGCGGGAGTCGGCGAGGACCGGCCGAGCCGTCCGGCTGACGAGGGTGGGCGAGTAGTTTGGTGAGCCTACGGAACATCGTGTCGCCATCGCACCGGGCAGAATTCGGAAATGTGGGCAAAGTCTCTCGGATTTAAGGTGACGACCACGATACCCACCCGTGCCGCACTGGCTGCGATTAGAGCGTCGTTGGTAAGCCTGGACCTGCCTATCTGCTCGTAACCGTATTTTCGCGCCAGCCGGGAGAGGGTTTTGCCGGCGCCTGCCCAATCGCCCAGGTTTGGTACCAGGATTCTTCGGGCCTTATCGAAGTCCTGCTCCAATTTCTCAATGCTGCGATAGTCTTTCGGATCTGCCCCCGCGTACAGTTCTTCCAGGACGACAGAACTCAGCCAAACGGGCGATTCCAGCATCCAGCGCTTGGTCAGGGAGTCATTGCCGCGTGTCCGAAGGGCATGGATATAGATGGATGCGTCGAACAGGACGGGCATGCCTATCGTTCCAGTGCCCCGAAGACATCACGGATAACAATACCGCTCTTGAGAAACTTTTCGTGCGCTTCAATGGTCAACCGATTTCTTTCGAATTCGGAAATGGCCAGATCGAGAGCCAACTCCACCGCCTCAGTTTCCGTTGCCGCATCCAGCACCTTCTGCGCGCGCTTCAGCTTCGCGTGATCCAGGCGGAAATGTTTGTGGATGATACGCGGCTTCGCTGCGGGCATGGTCCAGCTCTCCTCCCCCAGTCTAGCATATGTGTACAAAGCGCAAAAACATGAACATCAATATCCGGCCCGGCGCATATTTTCTTTGACACGGTTCGGCTTTCGCGCGATGATTCCAGTCGTAATCGGACAAAGAAATCATGCCGGCTTCCTGCCCTCAGTGTGCGTCTGAAATCGAGCCCGGCGCGGTGGTGTGCGTGCAATGCGGCGCTCCCACCTTAGTCGATTCGCAAAAAGCGCGAATTGCCGAAGGTGGGGCGCCCGGCGGCGATTCAGTGAGCGTGGCGCCCGCCTCGTTCCAGCCGACTCTGCTCGATTCAGACCGTCACCTGGAAGGGATCTCCGGCTGGCTGATCCTGGTGGCTATCGGGCTGGTGTTTTCTCCATTGTTGATTCTGGGCAGAACTCTGGCGACAAATGTGCCTCTGTTTGCGAATGTCCACTATCACGAATTCCTCGAAGCTCATCCCGCCCTGGAGGGGCTGATCCTTTTCGAGATTGCCACCAATCTGATCTTTGTCGCGTTTCTGCTGGCGCTCAATTTTCTTTTCTTCACCAAGAAAAGGGCGTTCCCCACGTACATGATTCTCTATCTTGCCCTGCAACTGGTAATCATCGTTGGCGACGCCATGGCGGCGCACGCCATTCTTCCGTCAGCGCATACTGCAGAATCGACCATGGCGGTTGCGCGATCTTTGGTCGCTGCCTGTATCTGGATTCCCTATCTGCTCGTTTCACGGAGAGTCAAAGTCACTTTTGTGCAATGATTCGCGCCGGAGCAGTCAGCCGGCATGCCTTCCATGATCGGGAGCTTTTCAGGGAGAAAGACCATGACCTCGAAGAGGATGCTTATTGCCTTCGCGCTGCTTGCCGCAGTTCTGTCGTGCCGCGCTGCCTTCGCATGGAACAGCGTGGGTCACATGGCGGTGGCCTATGTTGCCTACCAGAAGCTCACGCCCGCGGAAAAGGCGCGGGTAAGCACGCTGCTGCAATTGAATCCCTACTACAAGGAATGGCTGTCATTCATTCCGGCGGGCACCTCCGATGCCGACCGCGACATGTACGTGTTCATGATGGCGGCCACCTGGCCCGATGAGATCAAGGCGATGAACGCCCATTATGCCGGCAACGACACTCCGCCGAAGGCCGAACCGGCGTCGCTGAACGATGGCTATGCCGCCCACCAGGCGCACAAATACTGGCATTTTGTGAATACGCCCATCGGCGGCAGCAGCTCGGCGCCATTGAGTGTTCCTACGGCGATCCAGAAGATCGCCGCATTTCGCGCCGCGCTGGCGAGCAAGATTCCCGATGCCATCAAGTCATACGACCTGGTGTGGCTCATTCACCTGGTGGGTGATGTGCACCAGCCTCTGCACTGCGCGACGCGTGTCTCAAGCGCCGATCCCAAGGGCGACGAGGGAGGCAACCTGGTGGTGGTGACTGGCCCGGCCAAGGAGTTGCATGCCTTCTGGGATACGGTGCTGGGCGACGGCGACACAAAGAACTTCATGACGGCGGTCAAGGTAGCCGGCACGTTGCCTGCGCCCGATTCTTCGCTGGTGACCGATGACAAGGAAGACGACTGGGCAACGGAAAGCTATAACCTGGCGAAGACGGCGGTGTATGTGGATCCGGTGGGCTCGGGGAATGGCCCCTACACCATGACTCCGGCGTACACGGCCAACGCGCAGCAGATCGCAAAACAGCGCGTGTCGCTGGCTGGAGCGCGGCTGGCCACTTTGCTGAAGGAAGCTCTCCAGTGCGGGGCGCAGAGCTGCGCCAATTGAGCTTCCTCGCAAAGTAGAATGGGTCTATGCAAATCAAAAAGGCGGTGATCACCGCGGCCGGACGCGACCAGCGCACGTTGCCCATGCAGACGCTGTTCGACCAGCAGGGACAGGAGCGTTCCGTGTTGAGCTTTATCGCCCGGGAAGCGCTGGGCGCGGGGATCAGCGACGTCTGCATCGTGGTCTGGCCGGGGGATGAAGAGGCCTACGCAAAGCTGCTGGCCGAGGAGGCGTTCCGGCTGACGTTTGTCTCCCAGGGTGAGCCGAAAGGCTACGCCCACGCCATTTTGTGCGCGCGGGACTTCGTCAATGGCGAGCCGTTTCTGCACCTCGTCGGGGATCACATCTACGTCGGCTCCGAACCGGGCGGATGCGCGAAGCGCCTGGTCGAGGCAGCGGGCGCAGAGTCCTGTTCGGTATCCGCGGTCCAGGTGACACGAGAGAATCAACTGCCGCTTTATGGAACCGTGGGCGGGCATCCGATCGCGGGAAGGCCGGGCCTGTACCAGGTGGAAACGGTGATGGAGAAGCCAACTCCCACCGAAGCGGAGCAAAGCCTGATCGTTCCGGGGCTTCGCAGCGGACAGTACCTTTGTTTTTTTGGGATGCACGTGCTGACAGCGAAAGTTTTCGAGGTGCTGAGCGAGATGCTTGCCAGGGTGACGCCCCGGCCCGTGTCACTTTCCGCTGCCCTGGCGATTCTGGCGCAGCGGGAGAAGTACCTCGCCATGGTCCAGGAGGAGCGCCGATTTGATGTCGGGGTGAAATACGGATTGTTTACCGCCCAGCTCGCCCTGGCCCTGAATGGACAAGATCGCGACACGGTACTGACCGAATTGCTGAGCGTCCTTGCTGCGCGCGAGATGTTTTCCGGAAAAGGGGCGGGGGTGTGAGCGAACTTTGGGCGATCATCACGGCCACGGATCCAGAGGTGCGAAACCGCTCCCTGGATTCGTTCTGCAGGTCGGCATCGAGGGATCAACTCCTGGCCGAGGCAGCGGAACTCGAAAGGCTGCGGCGGGGTAGTGAAAACCTCTACGAACGAGTCCGCGCGCTGTTCTTCCTCTATGCCATTTACCGCTTCCATTTGAATCTCAGTCCTGCCATGGCTGGCGGCCGGACGCTGATTCCATTCAGCGGCTATGAAAAATTGCTGGCGCGACGCTACGAGGAAGCGATCGCCATTTTTCTCTCCACCCAGAATGGACTGGGAGCAAGCGATGGGCTCGCGAGCGCGCTGGCGGCCGCCTATCGCGGCCTGGCATTCGAGACATTGGCCAACCAGGTGCGGCGCAGCGTTCGCTCGGTACGGGGGAACCAATGGATGTTCCGCACCGGCCATCCCGCCGACTTCTCCCTGAGGATTCGCTCCGATCTGATGGCGCGGGCTGCCGGCGATCCGTATCCGATCGTGCGTGAAACCACCCCGGTCCGCATGGACCTCAGCCACAGTGGCTGGAGCGACATCTTTTTCCTGGGCATGGATCTTCCGGAGATGGCCAGAGTTCTGAATGTCTCCATCGACCTGGCGATCCATGGGGCGACGGGAACCCCACGGCCTCCGATTGAAACGTATCTGCGGGTCGTCGACCGGCCGGTGATTCGCCTGGTGAGCGTCGATCTGGACGCCAGTACTGAAATCCACGAGCTGCAGGAGCTTTTCGATTTCGGACGCGATTATCTCGGTTTGTTGAAGGCGGCGGTGATTGCGTCCGGGCTGGTTCCTCCGGGGCTCGAGGGTTCCGGTCAGCCCCTTGAGCTGCTCCTTCGTCAAATGCTGAGAAAGCCGGGCCTGGGCATCGAGATTGTCAGCCAGGTCAACAATATTCCCAAGGGCTCGCGGCTCGCCGTCTCCACCAATCTGCTGGCTTCGCTGATCTCTGTGTGCATGAGGGCGACCGGACAAACGGCGTCATTGACGGGTCAATTGAACGAGGGGGAGAGGCGGCTGGTGGCGGCGCGCGCCATCCTGGGCGAGTGGCTGGGCGGATCGGGCGGGGGGTGGCAGGATTCCGGAGGCGTCTGGCCGGGGATCAAGCTGATCGAAGGAGCGTGTGCTTCCCCGGGCGACGCGGAGTTTGGAGTCAGCCGCGGGCGGCTGCTCCCCAATCACCGGATCTTGACGGAAGACGAGGTTTCGAGCCAGACCCGGCGGCGCCTCCAGGACAGCCTGGTGCTGGTCCATGGCGGAATGGCGCAGGATGTGGGACCGATCCTGGAGATGGTCACGGAACGGTACCTGTTGCGCTCCGACGCGGAATGGACGGCGCGTCTGGAAGCGGGCGCGATTCTGGACCGGATCGTCAGTGATTTGCGCCAGGGAGATGTGCGGGCCATCGGTGCCGCCACCCAGCGAAACTTCGACGGACCCCTGCAGACCATCATTCCCTGGGCAAGCAATCTGTATACGGAAACACTTATCCGGACGGTCCGGGCCAGGTTCGGCGATGCCTTTTGGGGATTCTGGATGCTGGGCGGCATGTCGGGTGGAGGCATGGGTTTCATCTTCGATCCCGGGCACAAGCCGCGGGCGCAGGATGAACTCGGCGGGGTGATGCGGAAGATCAGCCGGAGACTCGCCGGCGGCATCCCTTTTGCCATGGATCCCGTCGTGTACGACTTCACGATCAATGACCGGGGAACATCGGCTGAGCTTCTGCGCGGAGGCTCTGCCGTATTCCCCAACGGCTATTACAACCTGATGCTTCCGGGACTGTTGCGAAAAGACCAGTTTCACCTTTCCCCGGTGGAACGGGGCGACCTGGAGCGATTCAGCCATGCATGCCAACACGGGCCGGACACCGTGCAGCGGACACGGCTGTTCCTGGAGCGCATTCTGCCCCAATCGAAAACCGTCGAGGAGGAAGAAGAGACGCTGGACGCGTTACTGGCCAAGCATGGATTCGACCCCCTGCAGCACGAAAGGATTCAGACCCAATTGCGTTCCGGGCAGATCGGACTGGTGAACAACCGGTTGGCCACGTCAGTGCAGATCGACGATGTGACGCCGGGCATGGTGTTTGACGCGACCGGAGAAATCGATGAGCGGTATCGGCGGCTCGGAGAAGAGGCACTCAAATCCGGCTCGGTCGCGGTTATTACTCTGAGCGGCGGGGTGGGAAGCCGCTGGACCCGGGGAGCCGGGGTGGTGAAAGCGCTCAGCCCGTTCTGCCGTCTTGCTGGAGAGCACCGCACATTCCTCGAGGTGCACCTGGCCAAAAGCCGGCGGGTGAATTCGCTTTATGGCTGCGCTGTGCCGCACGTGATCACCACCAGCTATCTGACCCACGAGCCGATCGCACAATTCCTGGCCGGGGAACAGAATTACGGATATAACGCACCGGTTTTTCTCTCGCCCGGCCGGAACGTCGGACTGCGGCTCATCCCCATGGTGCGTGATCTTCGTTTCGCGTGGGAAGAGACATCGCAGCAGTTGCTGGATACGCAGGCGCAGAAGGTTCGCGAGAGCTCCAGGGCGGCTCTGATCGAATGGGCGCGCCAGCAGGGGGAAGGGAACAACTACACCGACAATCTTCCCTATCAATGCGTCCATCCGGTGGGGCATTGGTTCGAGATCCCGAACCTTTTTCGCAATGGAGTTCTGCTGGAGTTGTTCAGGGAACGGCCCAATCTCCGCTACCTGATGGTGCACAACGTGGATACGGTGGGAGCGAATCTCGATCCGGGAATTCTGGGGTGGCACATCGAACGCGGGGCCACTATGACGGCGGAGATGATCACCCGCCGAATTGACGATCGCGGAGGCGGGCTGGCCCTTGTAGACGGGCGGGTACGCCTTGTGGAAGGAATGGCCTTGCCCTCGGAAGAATCCGAGTTCAAGCTCTCCTACTACAATTCCAATACCTTCTGGATCGATATCGATGCGTTGCTGCAGGTCTTTTCGCTTTCTCGCGCCGACCTGGAGGACCTGGATAAGGTGACGGAGGCGGCGCGAAAACTTGCCAACCGCATGCCGACGTACATCACCCTGAAAGACGTGAAGAAGCGCTGGGGCAAGGGCCAGGAGGATGTGTATCCGGTGGCCCAGTTTGAAAAACTCTGGGTCGACATGACCGGGCTTCACCAGGTAAAGACGGAGTACGTGGTTGTGCCCCGGGCGCGCGGCCAGCAGCTGAAAGAACCCGCGCAACTGGATGGCTGGTTGCGCGATGGGTCAGCCGGTTTCGTGAACAGGCTCTGTGATTTCGGCGCCGGGCGATGAAATGCCCGGTCACGGCGCTGAGTGAACGGAACGGTGGGGATCAATGATCCCCACCGCGTGGGACGTTGCACCCGGGAAGGTGGATTACCAAATTGCGTAGCCGGCCCCGAAGCTTAAGGCGGTCGTGGCCGATCCACTATGATGGGCTCGCAGGAATAAGCATCTAACAATGCAGCCGGTGCGGTCCTGCCGGACACGAAGTGGAAGCACAGCGGTTCCCTTCAATTCCCTTTTAAGCACAGGTGTAATTCATGCGCATGTTGGTCAGCGGAGTCGCCGGCTTTCTTGGTTCGCATCTCGCCGATGCCCTTCTGTCGGACGGGAATTCCGTTTTGGGTGTAGACAATCTCTGCACCGGGTCGCTCCAAAACATCGATCACCTGAAGGGCGAGATGCGTTTTGATTTTCTGCAGCGCGACATCAGCATGCCCTTCGAGCCGGGACGGGTGGATTACGTGTTCAATTTCGCCTCCCCGGCCAGTCCGCAGGACTACCTGAAGCTGGGTGTGGAGACATTGATCACCGGCTCCGCGGGAACGCGAAATATGCTCGAAGTGGCCAGAAGATATGGCGCCAAGTTTCTGCATGCTTCCACTTCGGAGTGTTATGGCGATCCGCTCGAGCATCCGCAGACAGAAGAGTACTGGGGGCACGTGAATCCCATTGGGCCGCGGTCCGTTTATGACGAATCCAAACGTTTTGCCGAGGCCATGGTGATGGCGTATCACCGCTATCACTGCGTAGACACGCGCCTGGTGCGCATCTTCAACACCTATGGTCCGCGGCTGCAGGGCAGTGACGGACGGGTGATCTCCAATTTCATGATGCAGGCCTTGCGGGGAGAGGATCTGACCGTATATGGGAACGGGTCCCAGACGCGAAGCTTTTGTTACGTGTCCGACGAGATTGACGGAATCATGCGGTTATCGCGAGTGGATGAGCATCTGCCGGTCAACATCGGAAACCCAGACGAATGGACTGTTCTCGAGTGTGCCCGTGCGGTGTTGAGGATCACGGGTTCGGCAAGCAGAATCGTTCATGCCCCCCTGCCGGAAGACGACCCCTCCCAGCGGCAGCCTGATATCTCCAAGGCCCGGCGCCTGCTGGGATGGGAGCCGCGCATCGATCTGGAAACCGGCCTGCGCTTGAGCCTGGAGTACTTCAGCCGGTGTGTTGAGGCGTCGGCGTGAAGGCCGGCCCGGCAGATTAGGTTGCCGGAATGGGCTGGGTGCAGTGGGCGCAGCGGCGCGCGGCCAGCGGGACGTCGCTGAGGCATTCGGGGCACTTCTTGGTAGCCGGCTCGGCCGGAGGCGGCGCCTTCAACGCTTTTACCCTGGTCAACAGCCAGTTGATGGGGAGTACGACCAGGAAGTACACCACGCTGCCGATGATCAGGAACGAGATGGCGCGGTCAAGAAAATCGCCGATCAGGAATTTGCCCTTGCCTACCTGGAAAGTGATGGACGAGAGGTTGGGCTGGCCGACGGTGGCCGCGATCAGCGGATTGATGAGGTCGCTCACCAGGGCAGTGACGATTCCCGTGAATGCCGCGCCGATGACCACGGCCACCGCCAGGTCCACCACGTTGCCGCGCAGAATGAAATCGCGAAAGCCTTTGAACACCGGTTGCCTCCTTGAACTTGGCATGAAGCCTATCAGCCCCGCCGTGAAATGACCAACAAAATCCATGGGGAAGTGGTCACGGGTAGAGGAAGAGCACGACGGCCATGGCCAGGATCATGAGGTCGGTATAGAGCAATAAAAGCACCCCCGCGTAGTAGAGGGTCCAGCGCCGGCCCAGGCAGCGAGCCGTCTCCACCATCGCCCAGAATGCTGCCAGCGCAGCGAAGATTTGCCAGTGTGAGGAGTGCAGCGCCTTGAGATCGGGAAATCCTCCCAGGCGCAGGCTCACGGCAAACGCACTCAGCGCGAGCACGGTTCCGCGCAGCAGTGAAGGCCGCCGCAAGTGAAAAAATGCCGTGCGCGAGTGAACCACTCCCCCACTGTAACGCACCGTCACGCTTGGAGCAGCCGGGGGCGAAGTGCTTGAATCTGATGAAAGGGGGGATTCGGATATGCAGGCTATCGATCGGGTTTCGACGATCGCGATCGCGGTTGCCGATCAGGATGAAGCGCTCGCCTGGTATACCGAAAAGCTGGGCTTCGAGAAGAAGATGGATGTGCGCTCGCCGCAGTTCCGCTGGTTGACGGTTGCGCCCCCGCAGCAGGTGGACGTCGAATTCCTGCTTGCCTCATGGTTCCCCGATCGCATCGGAAAAAACGCAACCTGGGTGCTGTCCACGCGCGACTGCCAGGGGGGATATGAAGAGCTGAAGAGCAAAGGCGTCGAATTCAGCCAGAAGCCGGAAATGCGCCCCTGGGGCATCGAGGCTGTCTTCTCGGACCTCTACGGCAACAAGTACGCGCTGGTGCAGGAGTCGGCGCAGGTGGTAACGGATGAGGCCGAAACCGCCGCGCTCGGAGTGGTGAAACTGGCGCCGGGCGCGGGAATTGTGCCTGCGCGCGGCTGACTGCCATTGGGTGCGGGTGCCCCGTCCTAGTCTGCCAGGTCGGGGAGCATGGGTGACCCTAAACCGCCAACTCCATCTCCCGCAGGGATTCCGCATAGGGCGCTCGCAGCACCCCGCGCTCGGTGAAGATAGCGGTGATGTACTTTGCCGGGGTCACATCGAAGGCGGGATTACAGATTCCGACACCGTGGGGGGTCATCTGTTTTCCACCATGGTGGGTGACCTCCACCGCCGATCGCTCCTCGATGGGGATGGCGTCGCCGCTCGGCGTCGCCGTATCGATGGTGGACCAGGGCGCCGCGACGTAGAACGGAATGCCGTGCTCCCGGGCCAGGATAGCCACATTGTAGGTGCCGATCTTGTTGGCCACGTCGCCATTGGCCGCAATGCGGTCGGCGCCCACAACCACGGCCTGGATCCGTCCCGACCGCATCAGGCTGGCCGCCATGTTGTCGCAGATGACGGTGGTGGGGATGCCGTCCGCCATCAGTTCCCAAGCCGTGAGCCGCGCGCCCTGGAGAAAGGGCCGCGTCTCGTCAGCATAGACGTGAATCTGCTTTCCCCGCTCGACCGCCGCGCGAACCACGCCCAGCGCCGATCCATATCCGCACGTGGCCAGCGCGCCCGCGTTGCAGTGCGTCAGCACGCCGCCTTCCTGGGGAAGCAATGCGGCGCCAAAGGCTCCCATTGTCTTGCATGCGGCGATGTCTTCGTCGTACATGGCGTGCGCTTCGCCCAGGAGTTCTTGTTTGATTTCGGACATGCTCGCGTGAGAGGCGCGCAGAGTGGCGAACAGCGCCTTCATGCGGTCAATCGCCCAGAACAGGTTCACGGCCGTGGGCCGCGTCCCCGCCAGCCGCGCGCAAATCTTTTCGAGCTCGGGAGCGAATTCCTCGGTCGTCGTGGCTGTACTCCGCAGCGCGCCCAGCGCGACACCGTAGGCCGCCGTCACCCCGATCGCAGGCGCTCCGCGAACCACCATGGTGAAGATCGCGTCCGCCACCTCTTCATAGGTGGTGGCAAGCACAAAGCTCTCCTCGAGGGGAAGCCGGGTCTGGTCAATGAAGCGGACGCCCTCTGGGGTCCAGGTCAGGGTAGGGATCATGCTCTTTCAGTGTAACCGGTCCAAAACTCCGTCTAAGGAGGCGATGAAAACATTTTCATTTTCGACTGGACGCCTCTCGCCTCCTTTGCTTAGAGTGGTTGCTTCCGCAGTTTCCGGCATCTCCGCTTTCATTTGCCTTGACGATCCAAAAGGAGCCGCTTCTTGAAACTCACCTCGGTTGATTGGCTCATCATGGTGCTGTACTTCGTGTTTGTGCTGGGCATCGGCTTTGCCCTGAAGCGCTACATGAAGACGAGCAAGGACTTCTTCCAGGCCGGCCGTGCTCTGCCCGCCTGGATCTGCGGCCTGGCGTTCATCAGCGCCAACCTGGGCGCGCAGGAAGTCATCGGCATGGGCGCGTCGGGCGCCAAGTACGGCCTCGAAACCGCGCACTTCTACGGCATCGGCGCCATCCCGGCCATGATTTTCCTGGGCATCTTCATGATGCCCTTCTACTACGGTTCCAAGGCGCGCTCGGTGCCGGAGTTCCTGCGCCTGCGCTTCGACGAGAAGACGCGCGGGCTTAACGCATGCTCCTTCGCGGTGATGACAGTGTTCAGCTCCGGCATCTCGATGTACGCGATGGCCCGGCTCATCCAGGCGCTGCATGTCTTCGACAGCCTCTTCCGCACCCTGGGGTGGGCCCCGGGGGGGATCTTCACCTTTTCGATCGTGCTGTCCGCGGTCATCGTGCTTCTCTATATCTTCCTTGGCGGACTGACGAGCGCGATCTATAACGAGGTGCTGCAATTCTTCCTCATCATCGCGGGTTTTTTTCCGCTGGTGCTGCTGGGCCTGAAAAACATTGGCGGGTGGGCGGGCCTGAAGGCATCCGTCCCGGCGTTCTACATGCACGAGTGGAAGGGCGTCCTGCACTCCAATACCAATCCCATGGGCATCGAGATTATTGGGATCGGCATGGGCCTCGGGTTCGTGCTGGGCGCGGGCTACTGGTGCACCGACTTCCTCGTCATCCAGACTGCCATGGCGTCGCAGGACATCGACTCGGCGCGCCGGGTTCCGCTGATTGCGGCGATTCCCAAAATGCTTTTTCCCGTTCCTGGTGATTCTGCCCGGCCTGCTGGCGATTGCCCTGCCCACGCCGCACAGCGTCACCATGGTGACCCGGAATCCGGACGGTTCCATCATCCACAACATCCAGGTGGTTTCGCCCCAGGCCGAGGAGGGCAAGGGCCTGGTGCCGGCCAAGATCAACCCGCTGACCGGCCAGCCCATGCTCGACGCCAGCGGAAAGCCGCTCCTGGACTACGACATGGCCACGCCCAACATGCTGCTGCATTACTTTCCTACCGGCCTTCTGGGGCTGGGGCTGACGGCGCTGCTGGCCAGCTTCATGAGCGGCATGGCCGGCAACGTCACCGCGTTCAACACCGTCTTCACCTACGACCTCTACCAGTCCTACATTCACAAAGGCGCCAGCGACCGGCACTACCTCGCGGTCGGACGATGGGCCACGGTCGGCGGGATCCTGTTCTCCATCGGCACCGCCTACGCGGTCATCAGCTTCAACAACATTCTCGATATCCTGCAGCTTGTCTTCTCGGTGGTGAATGCGCCGCTATTTGCCACCTTCCTGCTGGGCATGTTCTGGAAGCGCACCACCGGGCACGGCGCATTTGCCGGCTTGCTGTCGGGAACGCTGGCCGCCTTGCTGCATCACGGCCTGACGCTTCCCATCGAGGCTCGTCCCGGCATTCACGGCGGATGGATCGCGGTGATCCACCATTATCCCAGCGATATGGCGCAAAACTTCTGGGGCGCGATCTTCGCCTTCAGCCTCAACGCCATCGTCGCCGTGACCGTGAGCCTGTTGACCAAGCCCAGGCCCGAGTCGGAACTGGTGGGCCTGGTTCACTCGCTCACCCCGAAACCACCGCAGCACCACCTGGCATGGTGGCAGCGGCCTGAGGCGCTGGCGGTGGCCATCCTCATATTCGCCATCGCGCTGAACATCTTCTTTGCGTGATGCAAATGGCTCGCATAATCTCAAATTCGAGTTGTCATCCTGAGCGCGGCCGGTCGCGTGATACGCGACCAGCGCAGTCGAAGGATCTGCATTTCGGGACGTTTCACGTGCCCAATCCATTCCGAGGCGGCCACTGATGAATCTCGATCTACGCATCCCCATGGGCCTGCTGTTCACCCTGGTGGGCATCATCCTCACGGCTTTCGGCATTGCCACCCGGGGCAACTTCGATCTCTACGCGCGCAGCCTGGGCATCAACGTGAACCTGTGGTGGGGCATTGTCCTGCTGATCTTCGGCCAGATCATGTTCCAGCTGGGCCGCGCCGGCCAGGCACGGTTATCGAAACTCCCGCCGCCCAAGCCCGACCCGAACGCCGAGCCTCGCCGCGGACATTAAAGCCAGTGGCCAGTGATCAGTGTTCAGTTGGTTCGAAGTGCCGTTCACGCACCCGGTTGTCGATCTCTCTCCCTTTGGACGGGCCTTTTCTGACCACTGACAACTGATCACTGACCACTGAAGGATTGATTCTCCAAATATGAAGTGCTAAACTTTCATTATTGGAGACGATGGAATGAAAGCTGCCGCCGTTCTCATCCCGCAGGTGGCAGGTTACAGCTTCGAAGTGGCTGCAAACCTGGCAGATCCGGCTACCAGGGCGCGCCTCAGCCCTGCCGCCTTCAAGGCCTTCCTTCGGATCATGGAAAAGTGGGGAATCAAGGACCCGGACGCGCGCGAACTGCTGGGCGGAGCATCCTCGGGCTGGTTTTACCAGGTGAAGAGCCTGAAAGGGAAACGTGCCTTGAGCCAGGACATGCTGACCCGCATCTCGCTGCTGATCGGCATCTACAAGGCATTGAACATTCTGTACAGCCGGAAACTGGCCGACGCCTGGATGACCCTCGCGAACAGCAATCCGATGTTTGCCGGCCTGACACCTTTGGAATACATCAAGCGGCGCGGCCAGCCGGGCATGATCAGCGTTCGCCAGTTGCTCGATGCGCGTAGAGGGGGACAGTGATCTCCACCCGGGCATGCTCCTTTTCCTCCACCCACCGGCTTATCCCCTCGAAATACAGCCCGGAAGGGACCGTGCTGGGGGAGCTCGCGGACAACCAGGCTGATCTGCTTTCGATCATCGAGCTTGACGGTGCAACCAACACACGGCTGGCGGGAGAAGCGGGGCAACTGCCGGGAATCGGCATCCATGAATTGATTTTCGGGGTGCCGTATGGCCACATCGTCAATGCCTCTTTCACGCACGCTTCCGATCGGGGCGGGCGTTTCAACGACAGCACGCGGGGAGCATGGTACGCCGGGTTGAAGATCGAGACCTCGTGCCACGAAGTGGCGTTTCACCGGCTCGAGGACCTGCGCGAAGTTTCCTGGCCAGAGGAAGAAGTTTCGACGTTTGACGACTACGTTGCCGATTTCACGGCGGAACTCCATGACCTGCGGGGCGGCGCACCGGACTTCCGGAGGTATTTGAAGCCCGCACCTGTTCCCGCGTGTTATCGAGAATCCCAACGGCTCGCGCACGAGCTATTGATGCAGGGCTCGAACGGGGTGGTTTTCCCCAGTGTTCGCCATAGCCGGGGCACGTGTATCGCCTGCTTTCGTCCGGCCCTGGTGTACAACGTCCGCCGCGCGCAGCGCCTGGAATTCCGTTTGCACGCAACGGTGCCGTTTTCGATGAAGCAAGTGAGGAAGACAGCGGTGCCCGCTTAGCGATGACTGACCGCTGATCACTGATCACTGACTTTGAACCGCATATTCTCGTAATCGAACGTGTAGCTGCGGAGTTGGTCGAGGGCATCGACGCCCAGCACGCCGTATACATCGTCCAGGGCCGCCGAGCCCACGGGCTGCGTCAACACTTCGACGAAGTGGACATCCACTTTGGCTGATCCGAAGCGCAGCCGCAGTGTTTCCGCCATGTAGGCCGGCTGGGGCGGATAGGGACGCGCGCCGGGCACCGTGAACGACTCCGCTTTCTGCCCGGCAAACTCCGTTGCATGCTCATCGTAGTAGCGCGAGCTGAAGTAGGTCTGCTGGCCGGCGGCATCCACCGCGAACATCTGCTCGTTGGGCGCCAGGCCCAGGGCTACGATGATCTGATCGCCATCGAGAAAGAACCGCGCGCCGTCGTAATTCGGCGCCGCCCTTTCCTGCGACTGAATCTGCCGCTTGGGCCGCAGTTCCACCGTCGCATTATCGGAAACCGTCAGGCTGCTCAGCGCCGAAAGCGCCGGGTACCCCAGTACGCCCTGCACCTGGTAGTGCGACTGCGCGAAGTTGTAGTCCCCATCCTCGAAAACAAACGCGGTCAGGTTGTGGAACGTGAGCCGTCCGCCCACGGTGAAGCGCGGGATGACCGTGGAGTGCACCTGCATGGGCCGTCCCGTCAGAGTGTGTATGGTGGCCGCCTCGTCGGATACCTTCAGCCCGGCCTCGCGCGCCAGCGAACGCGCTATCAGGTTGAAGGGAGCAGTCGGATCCAGCATCCATGTATGCGGGCGCGCATCCACAAACACGGGAATGTCGGTCAATCCCAGCGGATTCCGGCTCACCTGCTGCACAAACGCATCGCACGGATCCACCGTCATGGGCGGATTCGCCGCGGCCAGCGGCAACAGCTTCAGCGGCATCTCGATTTCCTCCTGCTCGTCGGGGGTAAGCGTGCTTCCGGCTTCCAGCCTCTGGTATTGGTTTGCGGCCTTGGAAAAATCGCCGTCGCGGAGGTAGTCCTCGGCCAGAGCCTTACGCGCCAGCTTCTCGTGCACCGAGTCGCCGCTGGAGGCGATCCTGTCGACCAGCGGCTCCAGCAGCTTTATCGATTCCCTCAGATCGTTGTTCCGATTGGCCAGAATGCCGCGATAGAACTGCGCCTGTTCGGGCGGCAACTCCTCCAGTTCCGACTGCACGCGAAAATACTGATGATCGGCCAACAGATTCTGAATGCGGATGTCGCCGGTGAGGCCGCTGCTGGTTCCGGTGTGAACCTGGGCTCCGGCGCCGGGCTCCTGCTGGCTGGTTGTTGGCGATTGCGGAGGCGCCGGCGTTTCCTGGGCCGAAAGGGCTGCCGAAACCGCGATCACGGTCAGCGCCGCGATTCCTGAAGCCCCCCTGTGAACTGCGCCCATTGTTACTTAGAAAGGTAACAGAACGAGGCATGAAACCGCGCCTACTTTTCAGAGTCTCTATTCGTTGAATCGCCGTTGACAAAGCACCGGTACACTGTCAATAGTCCGCATGAAGCGCAAGACGATCGAACATTACGAAATCGTCCGGCGGCTGGGCGCTGGAGGCAGCGGGGTTGTCTACCTTGCCAACGACACGCTGCTGCAGCGCCCGGTCGTGCTCAAGATCCTGCGCTCCGCACTGATGTCGGCCGAGCAACTGCGCTCCACCATTCTGCGCGAGGCGCGCCTGGCTTCGGCCATCGAACACCCCAATGTCTGCGCCATCTACGAGGTGGGCGAAAGCAGCGAGGGTGGGTACATCGTGATGCAGTATGTGCCCGGTCAGTCGCTCGATCAACTGATTGCCAGGGGCCCCGCCAACCTGCAGCTGGTCCTCTCGGTCGGCATCCAGGTGGCCGATGGCCTCCAGGCCGCGCATGCGCTGGGCATATTCCATCGCGACCTGAAGCCGCAGAACGTGATGCTCACTGACGGCGGCCTGGCCAAGATCCTCGACTTCGGCCTGGCGCGCCGTCTGCATCCCGAGGACGCTACCTTTGATCCCACCAAGCCCGCGCTGGCCAAAGACGCATCGCTGGCCGCCACCTACACGGCGCGCGGCGGCACCATCCGCTACATGGCTCCCGAGCAGTTCGTCACCGGCCAATCGAGCGCGCAGTCGGACATCTGGGCGTTGGGAGTCATCCTCTACGAGCTGGTCAGCGGACGCTACCCGTTTGCGCGCCCCGATGCCGAAGACTTTCAGGCTATCCGCGCCATTCAGTTCTCCGATCCGCCCGATTTGACCGAAATCGCCCCCGGCATCTCCACCGAGCTGAAAAGCGTGATCGCCACCTGCCTGGAGAAGAACCCTGTTGCCCGATACGCTTCCGCAGCGGAAGTTCGCGAAGCCCTGAAGACCATCATGAAGGCGCAGCAGATCGAGACCGGCAGCATTCCCGGAGAAGCGGCTGCCAACCTTCCCACCACCGGTCCCGAGGCGGAGAAGCGCGCTACCGGCTTCCTATCCATGCTCGCGGAGCGTTTTCGCGAATCCACGCCCGACCGCTCGCAGCAAAATTCGCTGGTGGTTCTGCCGTTTAGCAACCTGGGCGGAAAGGAAGTGGCGCCGCTCTATGGATTTGCTCTGGCAGACGCGCTGGCGGCGCGGCTGGCGCGCATTCCGAGCCTGGTGGTTCGCCCATCGAGCGCCCTCATGTCGCTTCCCCTGGCGCAGATGGACCCGCTATCGCTGGGCCAGCGCCTGCTGGTCTCCTACGTGCTGACGGGCAGCTTTCTCCGCTCCGAAGAAGGCTTCGACCTGAACTGGCAGCTTCTCGACGTCGGCTCGCAGCGGGTTCGTTCTGGCGGCGCCATCCGGGTTGCCTCGCTCGACCTCATCGCGGTGCAGACCGAGATCTCCAATGAAGTGTTTGCCGCGCTGCATGGCCTCAGCGCGGCCGACAGCCTGGAAGCGCCCCCGGCCGAAGCTCCCCGCAGCGGCACGCGCACCGGCTCGCTTCCCGGCCCGGTCAGCGAAGAATATCTCCAGGCCCGCGCCCTGCTCAGTTCCTTCATGGTGCGCACCAGCGCGCGTGCCGATCTCGACCGCGCCCATGCGCTGTTCACCAGCGTCACCAGCAAGGATCCGGCATTTGCGCCGGGCTGGACAGGTCTCGGCATCGCCGAACTGCAGTATGCGGGGCACGGCTTCGGCGGGCAGATTCATGTCATCCATGCGCGCCGCGCTTTCGACGAGGCGCTCAAGCTCGATCCCGCGTCCACCGAGGCCAATCTCTATCGCATTTACATGTTGTTGTCGCGCGGGGAAAAGGAATCGGCTCGTCATGGCATCGCGAATCTGCTCACGGTTTCATCAAACGACTGGAATGTGCATACGGTCGCCGGCCTCGCCCTGCGAGCCGACGGCATGTATGACGAGGCGCTCAGCCAGTTCAATCGCGCCCTCAAGCTGAACCCCGCCAACGCTGCCATCCTTTACAACCATCGCGCCCGCGTCTATCACTATCAGAACCAGCTCGAGCTGGCGGGCGACGAACTCGACAAGGGTCTCGCGCTGGAGCCGCGGCATCCGCTGCTGCGCACTTCATCCGGCTACCAGCAGATGCGTCTGGGCAATCTCGCCGCGGCCATTGAAATCCTGGAAGGCGTGATTCGCGACGATGAGAAGATGCGCATCGCGGTGCCTACGCTTGCCCTGTGTTATGTGCAGGCCGGCGACCGCGCCCGCGGGGCGGCCCTGCTCACCGACGACACTCTTACCGCCGCAGAAGCCGACAGCGAAATGGCCTATCGCCTCGCGACCTACTTTGCCGTCGAAGGCGACTCCAGCGAAGCGCTGCACTGGCTGCGCCGGGCCATCTATCTGGGCAACGAGAATTATCCCTGGTTCCAGAAGAATCCCGCGTGGAACAACCTGCGCACCAACGCCGACTTCGAGCGCATCCTCGAAGATCTGAAGAAGGGCTACCGCAAGAATCAGCGCACCTGGAAGCGGCTGTTAGAGCAAGTGCCGCCGGATGGGGATTAAGAAGACTACGGACACCCTCACGATCCGTGAGACTCGCTACACCAGCACTTCTTCAGCCTTCTCCTCCGCCATCGCCCGAAGGTCGAAGCGATCCAGCTCCATTACCTTGCTCCACGCGGCCGCGAAATCCTCCACGAACACTTGCTGCGCATCGCTGCTGGCGTACACCTCGGCAAGGGCGCGAAGCTGGGAGTTCGAACCGAAGACGAGGTCAACAACGCTGGCCGTCCACTTGGGCTTGCCAGTCTTGCGGTCGTGTCCTTCGAGGACGTACTCCGACCCGGCCGGCTTCTGCCACTTTGTCCCCATGTCCAGCAGGTTTACGAAGAAGTCATTGGTCAGGGTCTCGGGCCGGGTGGTAAAGACTCCATGCTGCGAATGCCCGTAGTTCGCGCCCAGAACGCGCAGGCCGCCGATCAGGACCGTCATTTCCGGGGCGGTCAGAGTCAGTAGCTGCGCTTTGTCCAACAGCAGCTCCGAAGCATGTCCCTCGAGTCCCTTCCGAAGGTAATTGCGGAACCCGTCTGCCATGGGTTCCAGGACGGCGAACGACGCCGCATCGGTCTGCTCCTGCGTGGCGTCCGCGCGGCCGGGCGCGAAGGGCACCTTCACGTTGTGACCGGCCTTCTTGGCCGCCGCTTCAACCGCGGCTGAGCCTGCAAGAACAATCAGGTCGGCCAGAGAGACCCGCTTGCGGCCGGATTGGGAATCATTGAATTTTTTCCGGATGGATTCCAGCTTCGACAGCACCATGGCCAGCTCGGCCGGCTGGTTCACCTCCCAATCCTTCTGCGGCGCCAGCCGGATGCGCGCGCCATTGGCGCCCCCGCGCTTGTCACTGCCGCGGAAAGTAGAAGCCGACGCCCACGCCGTGGTGACTAGTTGCGAAATCGACAGGCCGGACGTGAGGATCTCTTTCTTGAGGGGTTCGATGTCCCGCTCGTCGATCAGCTCATGATCGACCGCAGGGACGGGATCCTGCCAGATCAGCTCTTCTTTGGGTACCTGCGGACCCAGGTAGCGGGCGCGCGGGCCCATGTCGCGGTGGGTCAGCTTGAACCACGCCCGGGCGAACGCATCCGCGAATTCCTCCGGGTTCTCCATGAAGTGGCGCGAGATCTTTTCGTAAACCGGATCGACGCGCAGGGACAGGTCGGTGGTCAACATAAAGGGCGCGTGGCGCTTCGCTGGGTCGTGCGCATCCGGAACAGTGCCCGCGCCGGCATTGCCCTTAGGCTTCCATTGGTTGGCGCCGGCAGGGCTCTTGGTGAGCTCCCACTCGTAGCCAAACAGCGTCTGGAAAAATCCGTTGTCCCACTTGGTAGGGGTGTTGGTCCAGGCGCCCTCCAGGCCGCTGGTGTATGCGTCTGCGCCCACGCCGGTGCCAAAGCTGCTCTTCCAGCCCAGTCCCATCTCCGCGATGTCCGCGCCCTCGGGTTCACGGCCTACGTTGCTGGCAGGGGCGGCGCCATGGGTCTTGCCAAACGTATGGCCGCCGGCGATCAGCGCCACCGTCTCGTAGTCATTCATCGCCATGCGGGCGAAGGTCTCGCGGATGTCCCGCGCCGCCGCGACCGGGTCCGGCTTGCCGTTGGGGCCCTCGGGGTTTACATAGATCAATCCCATCTGCACGGCGCCAAACGGTCTCGCCAGTTCGCGGTCGCCGCTGTAGCGCTCGTCGCCCAGCCAGGTCGCCTCCGGACCCCAATCGGTGTCCAGTTCCGGTTCCCAGATGTCCGCGCGTCCGCCGCCGAATCCGAAGGTCTTGAATCCCATCGACTCCAGCGCCACGTTGCCCGCCAGGATCATCAGGTCTGCCCATGAAATCTTGCGCCCGTACTTCTGCTTGATGGGCCACAGAAGGCGGCGCGCCTTGTCCAGGCTGGCGTTATCCGGCCAGCTGTTCAGGGGCGCGAATCGTTGCGAGCCCCGTCCTGCGCCGCCGCGCCCATCCTGGATGCGGTACGTGCCCGCCGAATGCCACGCCATGCGAATGAACAGCGGCCCGTAATGGCCGTAGTCGGCCGGCCACCACTCCTGGGAATCGGTCATGAGCGCGTGCAGGTCCTTGACCACCGCATCCAGGTCAAGGCTCTTGAATTCATGGGCGTAGTCGAACTCCTGCTTCATGGGATTGGACAGCGAGGACTGCTGATGCAGGATCCCCAGGTTTAACTGGTTGGGCCACCAGTCCCGGTTGCTTCTCGCCGTTGCCGTGGTGTGCTTGCCGTTGGGGAATGGGCATTTCGATTCGGTCGCCATAGATATCTCCTAACCTCGCCAGCAAATGATAGCTGGTTCAGTATAGGAGCCCGGCGCCCATTGGAACGAGTGATCTTTTCAATGACGTCGATAGGTTTTGTCAATTGAAATCGACCTCTGCCGATGCCTCCGGCTGGGTGCACTTTAGTCCTCCGACCGGCACAGCCGACTGGGGAGAGAGAAAAATGACTCCGAGTAGCCGACGTTCGTGAACTCCTACCCCGCAACAAAAGAGTCGCGAGATGGGGCACGGGCAGGCTAAGAGGCATGCCCTGTTTCAAGGCCACGCCGGATTGACTGCGCGGTTGACCCTAGGCCGCAGAGATGTTAGAGTTCGTTCGCAGTTTGAACTAATTCCGGACTGCGATCGATTCTTTCGGAGGCTTCCCCATGCAAATCCACAACGCACTCAAGACGTTGCTTGGCCTGGTTGCTGTCACGGCGTTGCTATGCGCCTCGTACGGGCTCTATGGGCAGGCGGTGAACGGCACGTTGCTGGGCACGGTGACAGATTCCAGCGGAGCCACGGTTCCCAATGCGAAAGTGACGGTGACCGAAACCTCCACCAGCCTGATCCATCAATCCAACACCAACGAAAGCGGCAACTACACCTTTCCCGATCTTCCGCCAGGGATTTACAGCGTGACCGTGGAGGCCAGCGGCTTCAAACGGGCGACCCAGGAAAAGATCGATCTGGCCAGCAACTCGTCGACACGAGTAGACCTCACAATGCAGGCGGGGAGTGTCTCGGAGACCATCCTGGTCACAACGGCTCCGCCGATGCTGCAAACCGACCGCGCCGATATCAGCACCAAGATCGAGACGGAACAAGTAGTCGAATTGCCGCTGACCACCAACCGCAATTTCCAATCGCTGCTCAATCTCGTCCCGGGCGCGGCCCCTGCCACGTTCCAACACTCCCAGTTCTTTAATGCGGCCAGTTCTCTGCAGACGGAAGTCAACGGGCTGCCGCGGGAGGGCAATCTTTACCAGGTCGAAGGCATCGATGACGATGAGCGCACCGGTCTGCTGCAGATCATCATTCCGCCTGCCGAAGCGATCTCCGCGGTGGACATCTCGACCAACAATTTCGAGGCCGAGCTGGGCCGCGCAACCGGCGCGGTCACCAACGTGACCCTGAAATCGGGAACCAATCAATTCCACGGCTCGCTATTCGAGTTCCTGCAGAACAATGACCTGAATGCACGGTCGTATTTCGCCGGACCTCTCGGTCACCTTTCCTACAACTACTTCGGCGGTTCCATCGGCGGCCCGATCAAGAAAGATAAGCTCTTCATCTTTGGCGACTATCTGCGCACCGTCGATCACGAAGCCGTCTCCAGCACCTTCACCATTCCGGACTCGCGCTACTTTACGCCCACCTCGACCCCTCTGGCCGGGTGCAGCGATCCGGCTGGGTGCATCGACCTGAGCGGCGCCATGAACGGGGCCAAGGGGCAGATCTACGATCCCACCTCCTACACCGACGGCACGGTGCACGACGGCAGCAAGAGCGATCCTCGTCCTCCGTTCCCCAATAACCAGCTTCCCTACAGTCTGGTGAAGGGTTCCGTCCCGGAGGCGATGCTGACCCAGCTCAATGCAGCCGCGGCCAAGTTCGGCACCCTCTCGACCAAGTCTTTCAGCAATCCGTCGAACAACTACACCACCAACCTGCCCTTCAGAAAGACCACTGACAGTTTCGACATCAAGTCGGACTTCTCGCCCACCGAGAAAAACCATTTCAGCGCGCGTTACAGCTATCAGCGCGTTGTCATCTTCCAGGCGCCCGCATTCGGAACCTTCCTCGGCGGTCCTGCCGGAGGCGGCTTCGAGTCGAACGGTAACCAGAAGTCGTACAGCACAGGCGTGAACTATGACCGCGCCTTCTCCCCAACCTTTCTCACCGAAGTGCGCGTGGGAGTGGCGCACCTCGGCAACAGCGCGCAACCCAGCGACTACGGCTCCAACGATGCCACCACCCTCGGTGTTCCCGGGGTGAATATCGGCGGCCAGCCGTTTACCACCGGGCAGGTGGCGGTCACCATCAACGGCGGTTTTTCCAGTCCGCTGATCGGGTACTCCGCCTCGGTGCCCTGGATCCGCGCCGAATCCAATATCGACGTGGTGAACAACTGGACGAAGATCGTCGGCAATCACACCTTCAAGTGGGGCGTCGATGTGCGCCGCGTGCACGACGACCTTCTCCAGGACCAGACGTTCAGCCCGCGCGGCGCCTACACGTTCAACGACTCGCAGACGTCCAGTTCCCAGGCCGCCGGAACGGCGCTATCGAACTTCATCGCCAGCTTTCTGCTGCAGCAGCCCAGCCAGGTGGGGCGCGACTTGAATACCTTCTTCCCGCGCTATCGCCAGTGGTGGGTGTTTGGCTTCGGCAGCGACAAATGGCAGGCCACCCCCAAGCTTACGCTCGACCTGGGTGTGCGCTGGGATTTCTATCCACCCGCGACACCGGTGGTGCATGGGGGCTTCTCCAACTACGACCCGGTCAACGACCAGCTGGTGCTGGCCGGTCTGGGAGGCAACCCGTCCAACCTCGGCATGAAGACCCAGTACCGCTATTTCGCGCCGCGCACCGGGTTCGCCTATCGGGCGTCAGCCAATACCGTGATCCGCGGCGGATTCGGCATCAGCTATACACCTTTTCCGGATAATACCTATGCCTACAACTACCCGATTCGCGCCAACAACAGCTACCAGCCTGTGGGGAGTTCCGCCTTCACACCGGCGGTTCTCGGCGATGGCGTGACGGTGGCGACATTCAACGCCGGCTTCCCGGCCCCCGTTCCGGTGACGATTCCGTCGAACGGCATCATTGTTCTCCCCCGCACCCCATCTTCGCTCCTGGCCAAGCAACTGATCGCGCAGGTATACACCTACATTCCGCTCAACTACAAGAATCCCTACGCAAGCTCGTGGAACGTCGTGGTGCAGCAGGCCCTGCCTTTCGATCTGTCGTTTCAGCTGGCCTATGTTGCCAATCATGGCACCGACATTTCCGGTTCGCAGAACATCAATCTGCCCAGCACCTACGGCGGAGGGTCGAATTCCGATCCCGAGTTCGCGACCTTCGGCCGGACCGCGGCTACCAATCAATACTTCTTGGGCTTCTCCTCCAACTACCAGTCGTTGCAGGCCGACCTCGACAAGCGCACCTCGCATGGGCTCACGTTTCACAGCGCGTTCACGTGGGGCAAGGGCCTCGGCTACATCAACGACGATGACGGTGGTCTCCAATTCTTCGTCAACTGGCGCCGCAATTACGCTCCCAACGACTACGACCGAAAGCTCAACTTCGAGCAGAGCTTCACGTACGACCTGCCCTTCGGCCGCGGACACCAGATGCTGAATTCGCGCCTGGGCGATGCGGTACTGGGTGGATGGAAGCTCTCCGGCATCATCTCCGCTGTTTCCGGAGTGCCGTTCATCGTGACGGCCAGCGGATCGAGCCTGAACACGCCGGGGACCACCCAGACGGCCACCATCACCGGCGCTTTCCACAAGCTCGGCGGCATTGGCAGTTCGAACCCCTGGTTCGACAAATCCCAGTTCTCGCAGCCCAACGGTTGTACCGGGCAGAGCCCGTGCACCAGTCCCCAACTCGGCAACACGGGGCGGAATCAGTTTCCTGGGCCGGGCTATATTCAGGACAACTTCTCCGTCTTCAAGCGGTTTATCACCTATCGCGAATCCGGTGTTGAAATCCGCCTCGATGCCTTCCAGCTGAGCAACACGCCCCAATTTGCCAATCCCAACAACAGCTTGACATCGTCGTCGTTCGGGACGATCACCAGCACGCTGGGCAGCGGGCAGGGCAGCGTCAACGGCGTTGGTGGGGGACGCACATTACAATTATCCGCACGATTCAACTTCTGATCGATGTGTTCGATGCGGCCGGCCATTCCGGCCGCCTTGGCAGGATGTCCAAAGGTCAAAGTCGGACGGACCGGATCGCAGGCGGTCTGTGCAGAGGAGAAAGGCATGACGGCCGCGCGACCGGCCCACCCGGAGGACAAGCAAGCCGCCTCCAACCTAACTTCAGCTGAATTCATCACAAAGTGACAAAAAAGACGACATTCATTGAGAATACAACCTCCGGCGGAAATATAGTCGAGGAGACTCGATCTATTTCTGTACACAGCCACAGACTGCGAGACAAGCCTACGAAAAAAGAAGACAACAAAAACAAGAAGACATCAGAACAGACAGTCACACCAAGAAACCGACTAGTCCTGTAATCATCAACTCGTCCATTTTTGCGTGACTAAAAGTTTTATAGTAACCTGACCAGTGAGTCTCTCTCTCTCTCTCTCTCTTTCTCTCTCTCTCTCTCTCTCTCTCTCTCTCTCTCTCTCTCTCTCTCTCTCTCTTTCTCTCTCTCTCTCTCTCTCTCTCTCTCTCTCTCTCTCTCTCTCTCTCTCTCGGTGCCAGACTTCAGTCGGTGCTCAGTCGGTGCCAGACTTCAGAGGTTGGGGGAGCAAGTAGGGATACGTATAAAAAGCTGCATGCGGAAAAATTCAGGGGGTCCGGGGGACAGAAGCCCCCCGTTGGGGTTCAGGGGCAAAGCCCCGGTAGGGGGTCGGGGGACTTTGTCTCCCAGAAGCTGACGACTTTTTGCATGAGTTTTTTAAAAGTTAGTAGTCTTCAAAGTCATTAATTCCAAAGTAGTTTCAAAGTCACCCCCTCTTCCAACACCCTACTATTAAACAACTCATCAGATTTGCTCAAATCTCGTTCCCCATCAGGCTGAGGGTTGGGAGGGAGAGTTTCCCCCCGTGGCACCGCCACTGGTAGAGGATGTGGTTTGGTAGGGAAATTAATCGGTATAGAGACGAATGGTTTAGGCAGACACGGTACACGAAATATATTATCCTATGAGACGAACCGTCCGCAGATGAACAGTCCGGCAGATGAACCGTCCGCTTAGACGAACCGTCCTTAAGACGAACAGTCCGCAGATGAACCGTCCGGAGATGAATCGTCCTACGAGATGAATCGTCCGTGAGACGAGCCGTCCGGAGACGAACCGTCCGCAGATTAATCGTCCGCTGAGATGAACCGTCCGCAGAAGAATCGTCCGAGACGAACCGACCGCAGACGAAACGTCCGGACACCGCAGCTGCAGCGTCTGCTGCAGATCTCAAGCGTCAAAAATATGCAGCATTATCGCAGTCTCACGTTTTCATACCAGTGGCTGCAGAAACGATCGGTGCTTGGGATGCAGAAAGTCTTCGATTTATCGTCGATCTGGGATGGAAATTGTCGGTAGTGACAGGAGATGGTCGAAGAAACAGTGTACTTGTTTCAACGGTTGGCTGTCGCCATTCAGCGTGGCAATGCTGCTCCTTGCTTGGGCTCTCTACCGCGCGAGCCGGAAAACGATGAAATTGTATAAAGATTGTTTTTTGCAGAACTACTGTTTATGATGCTGTTTTACGCAATTTTATTGCCTGCCTATCTTGTACAAGATTAAATTTACTTTTGAGTAGAAAGTATGTGCATAGGCGTACAGACTGCAGCCAATTGATTGCTGTATATAGGGCCTAAAAACTATTGTTGCACTACATAAGCCTAAATACTAATTAAGTTAAGTTTTATTGCTGTTGTTGTATTGTACTATTTGAACTATTATGAGAGCAATAATTACTTTTAACGTTGATTTACACGTACATTTACGGTAAACTATTAGACTTCAGCAATCGATAAAAAGTTCTTTCAACTAAATGTTCCTATTCACTATTCACTATACTCAAAATATACCTTTGATTAAACTTTGTCGTTTTTTTCTAATTAGACATCGTTGACTGTTACTCAGTAAACTTTTTAAATATTGATTAATAAACTCAGTCGCAGTCGCTTGGCAGTGTGCAATAATAAGGCAACGCCGCGCGTGTGCGTGTGTCTTAGCACCTACTATCACTACACTCATTAACCTGCCATTCAAAAGCAAACGTTTTTTTCGTCGTTCAAAATAGCCAAGGTAATACGACTGAAGGTAATACCATACCATTAAAGGTAATACGATTAAAAGTAATACCATTAATGGTAATACATAAAAGGTAATACCATTGAAAGTAATACCATTAAAAGTAACAAATTGAATGGTAATGTCATTAGAGGTAATACCATTAAAGATAATACCATTGAAAGTAATACCATTGAAAGTAATACCATTAAAAGTAATACCATTAAAAGTAATACCATTAAAGGTAATACCATTAAAGGTAATACCATTAAAGGTAATACCATTAAAGGTAATACCATTAAATGTAAAACCATTTAAAGTTATACCATTAATGGTAATACTATTGAAAGTAATACCGTTAAAGGTAATACCATTAATGGTAATAGGCCTGCCATTAAAGCTACATGTAATGCCATGAAAGGTAATACCAATATTTTAAAGGTAACACCACCATTCAGGAAGTACTCGCTATGTAAAGATGAAATCATTCGCAACCGCATCATTTCTCACTTGGACAGTTTCCCTTCGATCTCCCAATTTCAGCCCGAGTATCCACAGTGATATTTAGCCTGCTCACGTATAACGCATAAATTAAACATAAACAAGAACATAAAACAACCATATCGTTGTGTGTTTATAGATTTTGTTAGAAAAATCTTATTTTGTTCCATTTTTCTACGCTGTTCAAACACTATGATGGCTAACTGCAGCAGGTAAGAGCACGAACTACATGTATATGTAGTATTTCCTAAATGTGTTTGTGTGGTGTTGAAAGCGTCACACAAACATATGTAATGCAGTAAAGAGAAGGAGCAGCCGATACAATACTGACATAAAGCATCCTGAAAAGAATGACGTCTTCAGCGCCCACTTCATACCGAAACGCAGGCTGCCAAAGAAGACAGCGTCATTGTACTTTCTA
>CAVREL010000058.1:0-4509 GCA_963720105.1 uncultured Acidobacteriota bacterium
AAGCAGTAGCCCGTTTGCCGGTACTAATCCACAATGGACGCTTACTTCCGATTTGCCCGTTATCCGTCCATGATGCAAAAGCAATCGGGCGTGCCGCCGCGCGAGCGCCTTCCGCAATCTGACTTGATGGCGAGGCTGCCAGCTTGGAAGAAGCTCAGCAACAGGCCGAACACGAAGATGGCACCGAGGCATGGGGGACCGTTGTTCGGAGATTCATCTCACGTTTGGAGTTGCCGGTAACCCTGACCCACCCGTCCGACGGTCACTCGGAGCGCAACGCTTGCATAACATCGACGCGCGCAGCGCGTGCCGCGGGCAGCACCGACGCGATAACCGCGACCGCCATCAGCACGAACGCAGAGACAAACACAGGCAATGCGCCCGGCATCTTGACGTCCAGGAAATATCTTCCCGCCAAACGCGCCAGCACGAACCCGAATGCCGCGCCTGCAAGGACGCCCGCCGCAGCCATCACGGTGCCCTCTGCGATCACGCCCTTGAGGAGTTGCTGCGGCTCCGATCCCAGGGCCAGCCGGATGCCGAATTCCCGCGTCCGCGCGCTCACCGAAAACGCCAGCACGCCCGCGACGCCCACCACGGCAATCGCCAACGCGACCGCCGCGAATACGCCAAACACCAGCGAGTTTAAGCGATCCGGCGTGAGCACTTCTGCCCGAATGTCTTCGAGAGTGGCGGCGCGCTCAACCGGCTGATCGGCGGACATGTCGCGAATAATGCGCGTGACCGACGGGACCAGCGCATAGGGATTTGCACTCGTGTGAATGAAGAGACGACCGCCAAAAAGTAGTACCTTCGTCAAAAGGGCTGTAAATAGTGAGCAGTGGGTTCAGGAACGACGTGTTGATCGTCAATGTCGGCGGTGACGCCGATGATGCGGTGCGGCGCCATCAGGCGCGCCTTTTCGAGATCGGTCCCGGTGACGAATTGCAGCACGGGATCCGTCCAATAGACATGCCGATTGACCGCATCCTGGTTGGGGAACATGCGCTGTGCGAGAGTCTGGCTGACGATAACGACGGGCTCTTTATTATTGTCGTTATTGTCATCAAGCGCATTGAAATCGCGGCCGGCAATGATAGGAACGCCAAGCGCCGCAAAAAAACCGGGAGAGATGGAACGCGACTGCGCCCGGGGATCCTCTACGCCGGCCGCATGGACGTGTCCGTCACCGGAGAATTGCAGAGTGCCGAAGCTGCCATCGCGCCAGGGAACGACGTCGCCGAACGCGGTCTCAGCTCACGCCCGGCAGGGCATCAATGCGACGTATCGCTTCCTTGTAGAAATCGACGACCTGCTGAGGTGTCTTCCCGTAGGACATAGCGGGAACATCGATCGCCAGGACGTGCTGCGTGTCCAGCCCTGTCTGCGCCCTTTGTAGTGCGATCAGCGTAGTGATCAACGTACTTGCGCCGGCCAGCAACACGAACGACGCGGCGATTTGTGTCACCGCGAAGATCCGCTGGCGGCGGCTCGTGCTGCCGGTGATCCGCGCACTTCCGCTGGATAGGCTCAGTCCACTCTGGGCGTGCCGGATGCGGATGTGCCAGAGGAAGAGGGCAGGCGCGGGACGAATGCGAGAATCACCGCGGCGACGATCGCCAGCGCCGCTCCCACCCAAAGCAAGCTCGAATCGACTCTGAAATCGAGAGCACGGATGGAGAAGCGCGAGGCGTAGCGGGCCAGGACGGCCACCATCGGCTGCGCGCTCATTACACCGAGTGCGGCGCCAGCGCCGCAGAGCAGAAGGCTTTCGGCCAGCAGCATGCGGCGCAACGCGCCTTTGCTTGCGCCCAGCGCCACGCGGACCGCCAGCTCACCTTCGCGGCGAACCGTCCGTGCCAGAACCAGATTGGCAACATTGGAACACGCGATGATGAAGACCAGCCCTGACGCTGCGAGCAGCACCAGCAGCACGGTCCGGGCGCCCGACGTGATCTGGTCACGAAGCAACTTCACCCCGATCTGAAAGTCCGCTTCCTGCGCATAGGCTTCAGGATGGTCCTTCTTCATCGCGGAGTAGGCGGAGCGCAACTCAGCGCGAGCCTGATCGAGAGTGACTCCGGGAGCGAGACGGCCGAAAAGCTCAGTCATGCGATGGATGCGGCCAGTGACCATGGTTGCGGAAAGATGATGCGGGCTGGTGACCATGTTGGAGATGATTTCGGTATCTTGCGGATATGGGACGCAAGGTTCGAGGACGCCAATGACTGTCGCAGAGCGATCACCGATGCTACCGAGGCGAACGGTTTTGCCGATGACCGAAGGGTCCTTGTGAAGAGCGGTCGTCCAGAAACGGTAGGTGAGAACGACGACGCCGGCAGCTTGAGGACCGTCGTCTTGAGGCCCAATGAGGCGACCGAGCACGGGATGAAGGCCCATCACGTCGAAATACGTGCCGCCGACAACGCCACCTCGAATGGAACGAGGCTCACCGAGGCCGATCATGGTGAAGTCCATGGCGGAGAAGTCGCCAAACGCGCTCAGGGTTTTCACGCTCGCGCGCAAGTCCTGTAACTCGGGTACGGAAAACGCAGCGTTTTCTTCGCCGATGCCGGGAGCGCTCTGCCGGATATAGATCAGCCGGTCCTCGTCGCGATTGACCAGAGGCTTGAGCAGGACTCCGCGCACTAGCGTGAAAATGGCAGCGTTCGCCCCGATGCCGAGCGCCAGCGTGAGAACCACGGCGATCGCCAGCCCTGGAGTCCGAATTAACGAGTGAGCTGCAACTCTCAGATCGCGAACGAATGACATGTTCTTACCCTCCCTGCCGGGGTATCAGCATCACACTTGCCAATACTAAGCGCCACATTGTAAACGACTTAATATGCGATAAGTTAGTCCGCGTTGTCCGTTTCCCGGAACAGACCGCGTTGCGTTACGTTCAGATCTCGCGCATGACAATCATCAAAACTGCAACTTCTTATTTCGCCTGCGCTAGCTTCGTAACAACTGCGGCAACTTTATCGAGTATCTGGTTCCAGCCCTCTAGTTGACCGCTATTTTTCGCGCTCTCCATGGGTTCATTTCCAATGTGGGTGAGTTTCGTCTGGCCGTTTCCGAGATCCTCAAAGATGGTCACGTCGTACGCACCGTCTATGGCCTCATGTTCTATTCCTAATTGCGCAGGCTCAACCTTGTTTCCCTTCGAGTCCGAAAAGTACATGGAGGAAACGATCTTCTCGTGCAGAACAATCTCGTGGTATTCAACCGCATTCCAGCACTCCTGCCCATCCGGCGCTCTCATGCAGAAGAGAGATTTTCCTCCAACGCGAAAATCCATCTGACAAACCGGCGCAGTAAAGCCCTTCGGTCCCCACCACTGCATCACGTATTTCGGGTCTGTCCACGCCTTCCAGACCAATTCGCGTGGGGCATCAAAAACTCTTGTAACGACCATCCGCTCAATTTCGCTAACCGTGTTTTCTGTCATCTCTGGCCTCCTCTTTCTTCATTTGATTTACAACTACATCCAGTTTGTCGAAACTCTCTTCCCAGAATCGGCGATAGCTGATCGCCCAGTCGCTGACTGTCTTAATCGCCTCGGGCCTAAGCGTGCACACACTCTCTCGTCCACGCTTCGTCTTGATTACAATCCGCGCCCGCACCAGGTAGGCAATATGTTTTGAAATCATCTGCTGCGAGAGTGCAAACGGTTCCGTCAATCCATGCACGGAGGCAGGCCCATGCGAGAGTCGTTGGATCATCGCTCGCCGGGTTGGATCAGACAAAGCCGCAAACGTTGTACCTAATTTATCCACAACCATATGGTAGTGAATTATCTGTCAATGTCAAGTGTGAATTTTGCGATCCCTGATTTCTGTTCACTGATCCCAGTTGGCTCGCTACGACAATCGCGACGAGTGCGAAATCGCCGAGTCCCTCATCGACCCGGATTGGTAATGGGAAGTCGGCTTGTCGCCTGCGATCATTCACTGACAACAAGCGCGTTTGAACTAAGCCGCTAGCGCGGCGGACGCTGCCGCGTGCTCGAAGTTAGGGGTCATTGGAGGTTCCAGACTGTCCAGACTCGCGAGGCTTGAGGAAGGATCGGTCTTGCGTTACGATGAGGCAATCCTAAGGCTAAGTATTCATGTTTAGATCGATGAGCATCAATAACTGCCATTTTGGTAAAACCCGCTTCTGGCAAGGATTTCCAAGCGAAAATCGATTGAAATCCCATAGAGAATCCCGCATCCGCCGCAAACGCTAGCGGCTCACTTCAAACGACCCTATCGAAACTGCCCCGAACCACATGGACCTCTTATCCCCGCACTTCTGCTTCGGGGCAGTTCCGATAGGAACCTATCGTTTCCCAGTACCGATCTGGCGAAACTTCCTACAAGCCGACTTCTGGCCCGCGTAGTTGAACAGTTTGTTCCGGCGCATAACTTTCGGGTAGCCCATGATCGAGGAACCATGAGCAGATTTGCGCCTCGGATCGTTGGTCAGCTCGTACGAAATTTGCTCAGCCTAAGGGACGCGCTGTTC
>CAVREL010000059.1:0-372719 GCA_963720105.1 uncultured Acidobacteriota bacterium
ACAAATAGGCGGTTCGATCGATGGCTTGGGAGTTCCACTTTTCGATTGTCGCGCTCGATGCTAACTACGCGGCCCAGCAACGCGGGCGAAAAAACGGGAGGGTCGTCATGGCGCAGACGGTCGCCGCGCGTGATCAAGCAAGCTCCCCCGAGGCCGGCCGCCGTGACCGCCACTTTTCGATCCACAACTCGATGGACGAATAATCGTCCCTTCTGCAAAAACAGCACTACTTCGCCCGAAGAAATTTCGCTTAGTCCGGCGCGCTGGATCGTCAGCAGATCACCCGGATGGATGGAGGGCACCATGCTCGTGCCAAACACTGCGCAGCCGAACCTCGCCGAAGGTACGGACAATTTCACCAGCGAGTCCACACGCCATTTCGAGCGATGCATTTCCCTGATCGTCCGTAAACATTGTGAGCAACTTGCTACGAAGCTTTCTGGACTAAGCCGCATCCGCTTTGGGTACTATGAATTTTGCCGCAGGATAGCGCCGAGACCTCGAACACAGACTCAAATCTCAGAGTTGGAGTCTTGTATGGCTTTTTCCCCGTCGCCGCTTCAGGCGGTTTCTCGGACGAAGAGTTATTGGTGCTCACATTTTCCTCCCAAGCTTCAATTCCGCGTACGGCTTGTTCGCGGATGTCGCCCCGGGTGTAGCCCGGCCCACTGTGGCAACGTCACTAAACCATGCAAATATATGTCTGGGTACGGTCGCGACGCCGCGAGTTTGTGGGAAGGCGATGCTATAAGCGTTAACCCTGACGTACCGCCTCTTTCGAGCGAGCCTGCATAGCCGGAGTGCGAATCGCGCGGAAAAGCCCTAAAGTGTTCATTTTTTGGAGTACCGCAATGGGTCTGACTATCGACAATCTCATCTACAAACGCAGCGCCATGAAAAGAAGAATTCTGGGGAACCGTTAGGAAGAAATGGTCGGGGCGAGAGGATTTGAACCTCCGGCCTCCTGGTCCCGAACCAGGCGCGCTAGCCAGGCTGCGCTACGCCCCGACGATACGCACTCGGGCGCGCTGGAAAAACGGCCCGAATGGAAGATTCAGAATAGCATAGCTCTCCTTCTGAGCCTAGAGTGCGGTGGGCCGGGGTAGTGCATCTGTTTTAATTTGAATTGCCTCCAGGAAAAAACTGCCCGTCCGGAAAACGGGCGGCCTCCGGAAAATCACGCGAGACAAAACGATTTTGCAGTGGCCACGCTTTTCGCAAACTGAATCACCACCGTGATCTGTACGGAGCACCCGCCCCGCCGGGCTGAATACGGTCGCTGTGCTATAGTTGAATTCCGCGAAATAGAAATTCTCCGGATCGAGCGATCGAATTCCAAAAGCGAGAGGAACACGAACATTCGTTCGTGCAACTACATGGCATTGATGGAACGGATTCAGAAAGATCTGACCGCGGCGATGATGTCCAAGGACGAATTGCGCCTGAGCGTGCTGCGCATGGTCAAGTCCGCGCTGAAGTACAAGGAAATTGAAGAGGTCCGCCCGCTGGAAGACGCCGAGGCGCTTCAGGTGCTGCAAACTCTGATGAAGCAGCGGCGCGAGTCGGTCGAGCAATTTGCCAAGGGCGGCCGCCAGGATCTCGCCGACAAGGAAACCAAGGAGATCGCCATCCTCGAAGCTTACTTGCCGGCGGCGCCTCCGATTCTGACATGAACGCGGCGATCGAAGCCGCCATTGTCGAAACCGGCGCGAATTCGCCGAAGTCGATGGGCGCGGTGATCAAGGCCGCCAAGGTCCGCCTGGAAGGCAAGACGGTGGACGGGAAGGTGTTGTCGGAACGCGTGAAGATCGACTGTCCAAGATGGTGTAACCGCAAGTGGGGAGTTGCCGGTTAAGGGTTTTAGCTTCACGGTGAATTCTCAACTTGAGGCCTTCCCCGCATTCAAGCGAGTACACTTTGTCCCGTCTCGACTTTTTGGCCTCTCCCCGCGTATCCTCCCATCGTGCCGCTACCCGAAACGATTCCCGTTCGTTACACCGAGGAAGATGCGGGATATGTGACCGTGCGTCCTCTGGTAAGGCAAACATTTCGCCTGGATGAACTCCTCGACATGATCCTCAACGTTGCGGGGAAGGACGTGGCGCGCATTCGGCAGCTTTGCACTCCGGAACCGTCGTCTATCATTTTTACCGCTATTCCTGGTCGGGATTTGATGCGACGAACGGAACTCGCGGCGGCGCTATCCAAATTTCCGGATTCCGATCCGGCGCGCCCGTTTTCTCCCGGACTCGTGCGCCAACGCCGTATTTGACAGGCCGGCCCGAACCCCAGGCACCTGCTCGATCTGCAACGGCGAGACGGCCTCCAGGCGGCGGATTTTTCGTGGCAAAGTTTTTGGGACCGCCTGGTGGAAATTGCCGCCGAAGAGAATCCAACCTACCAAAAATATTCCTACGGACGGCGCGCGGATCTTTATCGCCTGGATTTGGACGCGGAAAACATGGCGCAGATGGAAGACGCTGCGAATCGGCTGGCTTCCGGAAAGTTGCGCTCCGCATTGCGCGTATTGAACGCAGCCGCGAGCATCCTCTTCGTTTGTTCGCGTTGAGTGGCGTGGGCTTCAGCCTGCGGGTTTGTTCTTGCAAGCACCAAACCCCACAGGCTGAAGCCTGCGCCACGAAACCCTGTGAACCTTCTGAAACGCTCGCCGCAAAATTCTCTCTCGAACCCAAAACAATTTGAGCCATAATGCCGGGCGACCGCACTGGCGCTTGCTTCCACTGCGTTCGAGGACGAAATTGAGAGCGGAACCGGTTGCGGAGGTGTTTCTTGACCACTAAACCCTGGAGTTCGACGGCGCCGCCGGCGGAGTTTCGTCCTTACGTGGATGCTTCAAGCACGATGACGGAATTCAGCTGGCGCGCGGTAATTCTGGGCTCGATTTTGGGCGATTCTCTTCGGCGCCGTGTCCGTTTACGTCGGCCTGCGCGCCGGCCTCACTGTTTCCGCGTCCATTCCGATCTCTGTGCTTTCGATCTCCATTCTGCGCGCGTTCGGCCGTTCCACGATTCTCGAAAATAATATCGTGCAGACCACCGGCTCGGCGGGCGAATCGGTCGCCGCGGGCGTGATTTTCACGTTGCCCGCGCTGATCTTCATGGGCTTTTCGCTCAACACTGAATACTGGCGTGTGTTTTTCCTCGCGCTGATCGGCGGATGGCTCGGCGTGCTGTTCATGATCCCGCTGCGGCGCCAGCTGATCGTCAAGGAACACGGGAACCTGCCGTACCCGGAGGGAACGGCATGCGCCGACGTGCTGGTCGCGGGCGAGCGCGGCGGCTCGTTTGCCGAGACGGTGCCTCCGGGCCTGGGCATCGGCGGCATCTATACCTGGCTGATGAACTCGATGCAGATGTGGCCGGGCCAGCCGGAGTACCGCCCGAGGTGGCTGCCGGGCGCGTCGTTTCGCGCAGCGATTACTTCAGAGTATCTTGGCGTTGGCTATATCATTGGGCCAAAAACCGCCGGAACGATTTTCGCGGGCGGCGTTTTTTCCTGGCTCGTGCTGATGCCCGCGATCCGCTTCTTCGGCCAGAATTTGACCGGCCCGCTCTATCCTTCGACCATTCCCATCGCGCAGATGACGCCTGACCAACTGTGGTCCAGCTACGTTCGCCCCATCGGCGCGGGCGCCGTGGCCGCGGCCGGCCTGATCACACTGCTGCGTACGCTGCCGACGATCGTGAGCGCACTCACCGCGGGATTGAAGGACGTTCGCGCCCAGCGCGCCGGTACGGCCGCGCAGTCCGACCGTCTCGAGCACGATTTGCCGATGAGTTTTGTCCTGATCGGCTCCGTCGTGATTATCGCCATGATGTGGGCGCTCCTCACGTTCAAGCCGATTCCAGGCGCCAGCACCGGTATGTTTTCAAATCTCATGGCGGCGTTATTGGTGATGGTTTTCGGTTTTTTATTTGTGACGGTGTCGTGCCGCATTTGCGGCCTGATAGGCACGTCTTCAAATCCGGTGAGCGGCATGACCATCGCGACGCTCATGGCCACGTGTGCGATGTTCCTGGTGGCGGGCTGGACGGGCGGCGCATTCGCGGCGCTGGCGATTACCATTGGCGGCGTGGTCGCGATTGCCGCGGCGAATGCCGGCGCGACGTCGCAGGACCTGAAGACCGGCTATCTCGTAGGCGCGACGCCCCAGCGGCAGCAAATCGGATTGATCGTCGGCGTGCTGTGGCTTCCTTCTTTATCGGCCTCACCCTGATTGGCATGAACAAAGGTCTCGAAAAATATACGCCCAACGTCATTCCCGTCAATCTCGCGCAGCTTCCCGATGGCGTGCAAGTCGAGTCGCAGAATTACGAGCATGCCGGCAAAACGTACGTGCTCAACGCGCTGGGTTCCCAGGAAATTCCCGACGGAAAATATCTCTACGATCCCGCGACCAGCCGCATCGAAACCCAGTGGGTGCAGGGAATTGGCAGCGACGCCGCTCCCGCTCCGCAAGCGCGCCTGATGGCCACGGTCATCAACGGCATCCTAACGCAGCGCCTGCCCTGGAGACTGGTGATGCTCGGTGTCTTCCTGGTCGTCGCGATCGAACTGCTGGAAACCGCTGTGGCGCCATTTGAAAGACGGCCCCGTTCCCCATACCGAGCATGCCCATCGCGAGAAACAGCAGCGGCACGACCACGGCAACGGCGGGCAGCGCACTCACAAGCATGAGACACAATCCGATGCATGAGAAGAGCGCCAGCAGCAGGCGATAGCCGCCGGCTCGGTCGCCGAGCCATCCGCCCACAGGCCGCAGAAAGCTTCCGGATAAGACCACGATCGTGGTCAAATCGCCGGCGACGATCTTGGTGATGTGGTACTGGTCATGAAAGAAGACGGGGAGAAAGCTTGCCATACCCACGAACCCGCCGAAGGTGATGCTGTAGAGAAAGCAAAGCTTCCAGGTATCGGCAGCGCTCAGCACCTGGCTGTAGCTGCGCCATGGTTTGGGTGCGGGCCGGGCTGGACTATTGCGTGCCATCAGCAGGAAAAGGAGCAGCACGGCAACAAGTGGTAGCAGGGCGAGGCCGAATACCGCGTGCCAGCCATAATGTTGCGCAAGGCGGGGCCCAAACATGGTGGCGATCAGCGTGCCGGAATTCCCTGCGCCGGCAATGCCCATCGCCAGACCCTGGTGCTCGGGCGGATACCAGCGCCCAGCGAGCGGGAGCGCCACCGCGAAGCTCGCGCCGGCGATGCCCAACAGGAAGCCAACCATGTAGAGCTGCCACAAATGCGTGGCGAAATGCCATCCGAGAATGAGCGGGACCAGGGTGAGCGACAGGCCGATGATTCCGGCGCGCCGCCCGCCGATCCTGTCGGCGAGCAGCCCGAGTATCGGACGGAAGAACGATCCGCCCAGCAGCGGCACTGCGGTGAGCAGGCCCTTCTGGGTGGCCGATATACTCATCTGCTCGGCGATGAACGGTGTCATCGGACCGAACAGCACCCACACCATGAAACTGATATCGAAGTAAAGGAAAGCAGAAACGAGAGTGGCTGTGTGGCCGCTCTTGAGGAAGGAATTCTTCTGCATGATTATGATCTCCCGAAGAAGTGAGTTTCGATCCAGGGTTTAATGGGTGGTATTGGAGGATTTCTCCACGCGCACAGCGCATTGCTTGAAGTTCGGTTCGCGCGAGATGGGATCGAAGGCGCTCTGCGTGATCTGGTTGGCGTTGGTTTCGACAAAATGAAACGGCAGAAACACCTGGCCGGCGGCGATGATCTCGGTAACGCGCAGTTCCACTCGACTCACGCGGCCGCGAGCGGAGATCACTTCAACCCGATCATGTGGTTTGAGATTCAGCCGGCGCGCGTCGGCGGGGTTCATTTCCAGCCACGCGCGTGGCGACATCTCCTGCAGGATGGAGATGGCTCCGGTCTTGGTGCGAGTGTGCCAATGCTCCACGGTTCTGCCGGTATTCAGCACAAAGGGGAATTCGGCATTTGGCTGCTCGGGGAAAGGCGCCCATTGGGTGGCAATAAGGCGCGCACGCCTATCGCTGGTCTGGAAGTCTCCGTTACTGTAAAGCCGGCGCGTTGAACCGGGGTCGTCGCCGGTGTCGTGGGAAAATGGCCATTGCACGCCGCCGAGGTGTTCAATGGCTTCGTACGTCATCCCTGAGTAGTCGCAGAGCCGCCCCGCCGATACGCGCCGCCACTCATCAAATGCATCGGATGGCCCGCTCCAGCCGGGAAACAGTTCGTCACGGCAACCAAGTTGCTCCGCAAGGGCGAGAAATATCTCGAAATCCGACAGAGCTTCACCCGGCGGCTCCACGGCTGCATTCACCTTGCTCACGCGGCGTTCGGAATTTGTGTAGGTGCCTTCCTTCTCGCCCCAGATTGCGGCGGGCAGCACGAGATCGGCCAGCTCGGTGGTCGGCGTGGGGTGGAATCCGTCCTGCACCACGAGAAAGTCGAGATTCTCCAACGCCTGCTTCAGCACGTCGATATTGGGAAACGAAACCAGCGGGTTGGTGCCGATGATCCAGAGCGCGCGAATCTTCCCCGCGACGGCGGCTTCGATGATGTCGGGATATGCCATGCCGCGGCGGCTGGGAATGCGATCCACGTCGATGTTCCAGATGCGCGCCAACTCGTGGCGGTGCTCTGCGGAGTCGAAGCTGCGATAGCCGGGAAGCCCCGACGTGAGGCCTGCCTCGCGCGTTCCCATTGCATTGCACTGGCCGGTAATGGAAAACGGAGACGCACCCGCGCGGCCAACATTGCCGGTGATCAAGCCAAGGTTGTTGATGGCATTCACCGTCTCGGTGCCCTTGGTGCTGTGGTTCACGCCCATGGTCCAGCCGATGAAGGGAGCCTTCGCGGTTCCGTACAAATGGGCAACGCGCCGGATCAACGCTGCATCGAGGCCGGTCACCTCCGACGCGTATTCCAGTGTGTAGGGTTCAAGCGAGACGCGCAGATGGTCGAATCCGGTGGTGTGCCGCGCAACATAGTCGTGGTCGTAAAGATCCTCGTCGATGAGAATCCGCAGCATGGTATTGAGCAGCGCCAGGTCGGCACGGGGCTTGATGGGAAGAAAAACGTCGGCCATCATCGCCGTCTTGGTCACGCGCGGATCAACCACGATGAGAGTCCTGCTCTTGTTCGCTTCCAGGCGGGAGCACAGGATGGGGTGATTCTCGGCAATGTTGGCGCCGATGAGCAGAACGACGTCGGCGATTTCCAGGTCCTCGTAGGCGCCGGGTGGGCCGTCGCTGCCGAACGACCGTTTATAGCCCGCCACCGCGGTGGACATGCACAGCGTAGTGTTGCCATCGTAGTTGTGCGTGCCCAGTCCCAGTTGAACGAGCTTGCCGAGCGCGTAGAACTCTTCGGTAACCAACTGTCCGGTGCTGATCACGCCCACTGACTCCGGCCCGTATCTCTGCTGGACGGCGCGCAACCGTTGGGCCATGGTGCGAATTGCCTCGTCCCATGCCGCGCGCTCGAGGCCGCTTTCCTTCCTCAGCATGGGATAGAGCGCGCGGCCCTCAGCGTCAATTGCGTAATGTTCAGCCAGTCCCTTGGGACAGAGTTTGCCGCGATTCACGGGGTGATCCGGGTTGCCGCGGACGCTTACGACCTTTCCCTCGCGCACGCCAAGTTGCATTCCGCAACCCACGGAGCAATATCCGCAGGTGCTGTTGACCCAGCGCTCGGCATGCTTGCTCACTGAAGTGAAGCCGAGAACCGGGTCTTCTCCATAGGCGTACTTGGCCGCGCGTGTGTCGAAGCCGCTCTTGTGGCGAAGCCACTCCACAAGGCTCATGCGGCCTCCTTGCGAAGATATCCGCTGGCGATATTGGTGGGCACCACACTGACGAAGAAGAGGTATCGGCTGATGAATTCGCCGGCGATGATCAGCACCATACCCACAAGCCGCGCCCGGATGCTCTCAGCGGCGATGGCGGACAGAACCCCGGCAATCAGCATGGCGACTCGAAGCAGAAGTTTGTTGAGCAGGACGGTCGAAAGCAATTGCCAGCTCGCGTAGAGTTCATAGCGCGAGGAGAGCGCGAGCCGCGTCAATTTGGCGATCAACACAACGACGGTCGCCACCGCGGCGAGTAGCACGCCGGTCGGCCACGCCGGCCCACCCTCGGCGATGGGAGCCCCCGCGGCGAATCCGAGCATTGCCGTTGTTGCAAAGAATTCGAGAACCGTGAGCGGAGAATTCCAGGCAGGCCGTCCGGGGACAAGATAAAGCCTCGCGCTTGCTCCCACTCCGGCCACGCCAAAGAGAACCGTGGCCGCTCCCGTCGCGGTGGCCAGCGAATTCGCGAGCAGCGAAGAGGCGGAATACGCGGTTGCCGCCCCGGCGAAAATGGTGAAGAGCAGCACCTCCCGGCTGAGCCATGAGCGGTGCCACATCTTCAGCGCGCGCGCGGCGTGAATCGGTCGGCCAAGATGAAACGTTGAGGCACTGAGAGCGAGAAAAGCGGCACCGAGGGCCAGCAACATTGCCGCGCGCTGCGGGCCTGCGCCGCCAAACTGGGTCGACCAGATCGCCGTGAATGCGCCCACGGATAGCTGGGTGAGAACGGTCATGACGATCAGCGGCCAATGCGGCTGCTCCGCATGCAGATGCCCGAGGTTGACCTTTTGCAGGTCGGGTGGTGTCTGCCGGGGCAGCGTAAGGCGGGTGGTGGAGATGCTGTCATCCGCGGAAGGCATGCCGGGAGAGTTCGCCAGTGTCTTGTATTCGCACCGCCATTCATTAATGTTGACAAGCTCGATCTCGATGGCATTCTCAGGGCACGCCGATGCGCATGCGGGGCCCTGGCCGCGCGTCAGGCGTCCATAGCACATGTCGCACTTGCCTACCACGCCGCGTTCCGGGTTGTACTGGGGCACACCATACGAACAGTTCCAAGTGCAGTACTGGCACCCGATGCAAGCATCCGCGCTGTGGAGCACGATGCCGGTGATGGAGTCCTTTTCGTAGGCATTCACCGGGCAGCCGGTCATGCAGGTGGGCTCGAGACAGTGATTACAGCCGACGGAAAGATAGTGCCTCAGCGTCACCGGATAAGTGCCGCCCTCTATCTCGCCTACGCGCCGCCAGAGGATATCGGCGGGATTTCCATTCTGTTCGTTGCACGCTACCACGCAGCATTTGCAGCCGATGCACTTGGTCATATCGAAGTGAAAGCGGTACTGCTCCCCCGGGGCCGGCATGGGCAGCGGTTGGGCTGCTGAGCCTGCTCCGCAGAACGAACCGGCCGCGCTCTCATCGTCCGCGGGCAGCAGCGGGAAGTGCGCGGCGTCGAGTTGTTGCATGCGTTCGAGTAGAGGCAGTTCCAATGCAGGCTCCATGGGCGAAGAGACATTGAGCGCGCGTGCTCATGCGAACACGCGTGCCTTCCAGCGCAATCATGTTGAATTGAGATGGCTGGCTCTTCGGGGAGCCGATGCGAAATCACTCCGACGAATCGACCGGCGGCGGAGCCAGTCTGGGGAAAGCGAAGCAGCCAACGAACGCCGCTCCGGTCGGAGTGACTGCGCTGAGCATAACGGCAAACTGGATGACACGCAAGTGGAAACGAGATGACCGTATAAGGACGGCATAAAGGTGGGTCGCAAATTACCGTGCGTTTCAAATCCTCACGCGATCCTCACGTGCGGTCCTTTAAAAAGGAAGAAGATCGCAGGATCTGAATCGGCACCGGGACGTGCCGGCTGGTCGTAGCTCGCACAAGCAGCCACGTCGAATGCTGCACGGGCTTATCCGCGTAAACGCTGCGTAATCCCGATCAACCCCACAGTCCATTTTCACGCCCGTTCAATGCCTGCGCGTTCACACACGCGCTGCAGACCACCCACATCTTATTCATTTCACGGAGGTCATCGATGCGCTATCGTGTTCTTGCTCTAGTGTTGTTTTCGTTCTCTCTCACTTTATCCTGCGCCGCCCAGGGCGCTCTGGTGAGTGCCTGGGAACACCGCGTGCGCGTAACCTCGGCGCAACAGCCGGGCTGGGCGGTGCCGGTCTTCGCGCCGTCCTCGGGGCTTGTGCAACTGATCCGCTTCGACGGCATACGCCAGTACACGCCCACGCATACCACCACGTGGAACATCGACGGTGGGAAGGGTTTCGATTTCATCCCCTGGTACAAGACCGAGATCGATCTGAATCTTCCTCCTTTTATCGAGCACAATGTGAAAGCCACGATGGATGGGCCGGGCGACTTCTCGATGCAGCTCAAGTATCGGCTGCTGGGCGCCAACGAACAGAAGGGCAATTACTCGGTCAGCGCGGCGCTGGCTGGAACTGCACCCACCGGCAGCTATAAGAACGGCGCGGCGGACGGAACCATCACGCCGACCCTCTTTGTTGGTAAGGGGTTTGGCCCGTTCGACGTGCAGACGGCCGCAGGAGAAGCGCTTCCTACGGGCCACACGCGCACATTGGGCCGTCCCATCGCATGGAACACGGCATTTCAACTGCGCGTCAAACGGATCGTGTGGCCGGAGGTCGAAGTGAACTCGACATTTTTCCGCGGCGGTCCGCATGACGGCATGGCGCAGACCTTTGTGTCGCCCGGCTTCGAGGTGAGCAAGATCAAATTGACGAGCGACGAGACCAGCAGACTGGCGGTGGTACTCGGTACGGGAGAACAGATCGCGGTTACCCACTACCACGCGTACAATCATGCGCTGGCATTCACTTCGCGCCTCGTCTTCTAGGCGCGAAGGCGAAACGAAACCATCTTCTTCAGAGATGATGAAGCGAGGCCCGGCTCGTCATCTCTGAAAATGCCGTAAGGATAGGCTCAATTCAGCGCTCACGCGCGTGAATCACACGGAAGGTGTGCAAAAAGGGATGAGCGCTTCGCAATCGAGCCTGACGAGAGCCAGCATGGCAGCGGCGAATTTCAATGGGTTGCGGGTTTTGAGCCTGGAGTCACGGCGCGCCGTCGAGACCTCCAAGCTCATCCGCACCTATGGGGGCGAGCCGCTGGTTGCCCCGGCTATGCGGGAAATTGCGCTCGATTCTAACCAGCCGGTTCTTGATTTTGCCGAGGCCTTGCTCCGTGGCGCGTTCGATCTCGTCATCTTCACCACGGGCGTGGGAGTCAAGGCCCTGGTGAAAACGGTCTCAGAGCACATGGATCGCGAGGTCTTCCTGACTGCGCTGCGATCGGTGAAGATTGCCGCGCGCGGGCCGAAATCGTCGAGCGCGCTTCGCGAACTGGGCGTTCCCATCGCGGTGGTGGCGCCGGACCCATTTACCTGGCGCTCCTTGATGGCTGCGCTCGAAGCGAAATACGGGGCATCATTGAGCGGAATGAACATTGCGATCCAGGAGTACGGAACCTCCAATCCTGAACTGCTCACCGCACTGGCGGAACGGAGCATCTCCATTACGCGGCTGCCGGTGTATCAATGGGCGCTGCCGGAGGACATTCAGCCTCTACGTGAAGCGGTGATTGCGCTGGCCCATGGTCATGTGGACATCGTTATCTTTATGAACGCCGCCCAGGTCGCGCACCTGTTTTTGATGGCAGACCGCATGGGCTATTCCGATGCGCTCTATGAAGGATTCCGTTCTACGGTGGTCGGCTCTATCGGTCCCAGCACCACCGAAGGGCTCAACGCGTACGGCATCGCGCCGGATTACGAACCAACGCAATCGAAGATGGGATTTCTGATCAAGGAACTTGCGGAGCGGGCGGCGGAACTGCTGGAAGAGAAGCGATCGGCTGCGGCGCTGCACGTTCCTCCAGATTCGCCTCCCCCGCCCATCAGCCCGCTACTGAGCGGAGGAGATGCGGCTGCTGCGCAGGCCGGAAGATCGGTCGCGGTGGCCGTCGATTTTATTCACGAGATTGGCAGCCGAATGGCCGCCGATCCACTGCACGTGGTGCTGAATCGCATCGTCGATTTTGCCTGCTCCCTGATCAAGTGCGACTCCTGCTTCGTTTACGTGCTCGAAGAGAGCCAGCTTGTTTTGCGCGCGTCAAAGAATCCGCACTCCGATGTTGTGGATCACCTCGGCATCTGGCTTGGCCAGGGGATTACGGGCTGGGTTGGCTGGCATCGGGAACCGGTGGCGATTCCGGCGAAAGCCTTGCAGGATCCGCGCTTCAAGCGATTCAGAAATCTCCCCGAAGACTCGTTCGAAGCCTTTTTGTCGGTGCCCATCCTGTGCCGCAGCAAGCTGGTTGGAGTTATCAATCTTCAGCACTGCAGGCCCTACTACCACACCGAGCAGGAAGTTCGTCTCTTTTCGGCCGTCGGCTACCTGGTGGGCGCGGAGATCGAACGCGCCCGCCTCGAGAGCGAGAACCTGGAACTCTCCGATCGGCTGGAGTCCCGAAAACACATCGAGCGCGCCAAGGGAGTGCTGCAGCGCGACTTCGGTCTGGACGAGGATGCCGCCTATCGAGCCATGCAGCGCGAGAGCCGCCAGCGCAGGAAATCGATGCGGGAAATTGCCGAGGCGGTCCTCCTCAGTGAGGATCTGCGCAAGGCCAGGCTCGGCGATCCCGAGAAGCACTCCCCGCGCAACGGCGAATCAGCAGAGAATTCCTCATCGAGCGCGTAAGGACGGCATGAGGATTCCGTTCCTTGCGCTTGTCTTGACGCCCGCCCTCGGGTAGCATCGCAATACGGGTGAGCTTCGAGAGTCGCTCCGTTTCTTTCTGCCCGTCGTACCATGCCGTGCGATGGGCCCCTTCATCAGAAATCTGAGCTCCGCGTTGAGCCTTTTCACCGGCGTACGTATTTGTGCGCCAGCGTCGATTCACGTTGAGCACGTTTCATTTCTGAGCAAAGGGTATCCGTCATGGCATCCATCGCGCCTGTTGGTTCGGAAGACTTCACACCTGAGCAAAAGGAGTATTTGTCCGGCTTTTTTGCCGGAGCGATGCAGCGGCTCGCGAGGCCGTTCATCGGAGTCGCGGCTTCCGGGCAGATCACCAGCGATCCCGTTTCAGGCGTGGCCAACCTTGCCGCGGAGGCTGAAACGTATCGCGGAACGCCTCTGTCCGATTTATCGCGCGAAGAGCGGTGGAAGTTGGAACAGAATCCGCTCGATATCTGGGATAAGCTCCTTCAGCATGCGGGGGAAAACCGCGCGCCCCAAACCGAAGATGTGTTCCGCTTCAAGTTCCACGGGCTGTTCTATGTCGCTCCCGCGCAGGACTCGTTTATGCTGCGCCTGCGCATTCCGGGCGGCAAACTCACTGCGCATCAGATGCACGGCCTGGCGGATATGGCGGAGGCCTGGGGATCGGGGCGCGCAGACCTCACGACGCGCGCCAACATCCAGATTCGGGAATTTCAGCCTAAGGACATCGTGCGCGTACTCAACAAGGTCCACGCCCTCGGGCTGAGTTCGCGCGGCTCCGGCGCCGACAACATTCGCAACATCACGGCATCTCCCGCCACTGGTCTCGATCCGACAGAACTGCTCGACGTGTCTCCCTATGCGGAGGCGCTGCACCACTACATTCTCAACTCGCGCGATCTGTACGAATTGCCGCGCAAGTTTAATGTGGCCTTCGACAGCGGCGGAGCGATCAGCGTCGTGGCCGACACCAATGACATTGGATTCCAGGCGGTGCGCATTGGAGAAGGCCGATCAGTAGCTGCCGGGATTTACTTCCGAGTGTTACTTTGCGGCATCACCGGCCACAAGCAGTTCGCGTCCGACAGCGGTATCGTCGTAACGCCTGAACAGAGCGTTGCGGTTGCCGCGGCTATGATCCGCGTGTTCATCGAGTATGGCGACCGCACCGATCGCAAGAAAGCGCGCCTCAAGTATCTCGTCGATCGCTGGGGCGTGGAGAAGTTCATCGCCGAGACGGAGAAGCGCCTTGCGTTTCCGCTCCTTCGTTGTGCACTTGCAGAGTGCGAGCCTCGCAATCCCATTGACCGGGCCGGCCACATCGGGGTCCATCCGCAATCCCAGGCCGAGATGAACTACATCGGGATCTCGGTACCAGCCGGCCGCCTGCCGGTGGAGCAGATGCGCGCGCTCGCTGCCATTGCAGATGAATTCGGAAGTGGAGAGTTGAGATTGACCGTGTGGCAGAATCTGTTGATCCCCAACATTCACGACAGTCGCGTGGGCGAGACCATTCAGCGCCTTCGTGTTGCGGGACTGGATTGCACCGCGGGCGCAGTGTCACTCGGCACGGTGGCGTGCACCGGCAATCGCGGCTGCCGCTATGCAGCCACTGACACCAAGGCGCACGCGGTCGAACTTGCCAACTTGCTCGATGCTCGATTCAACATCGTTCAGCCCATGAATCTGCACGTGACCGGATGCCCGCATTCCTGCGCGCAGCACTACATCGGCGATATCGGGCTGCTGGGCACCAAAGTTCGCGGAGAAGAAGGATACCAGGTCGTAATCGGCGGCGGTTCCGACCAAGACCAGGGCCTGGCGCGCGAACTGATTCCTTCGATCGCGTATGCGGACCTTCCGCCGTTGCTGGAGCGGCTCTTCGAGGCCTATATGGACCGGCGCGCGACGGATGAGTCGTTCCTCGATTTCAGCCGCCGGCACAGCATTGACGAACTGCAGTCGTTCCTGACTCCCAGCGAGGCGATAGCGCGATGAACTCCAATGTTCCCTTTATCCCGGACGATGCACCCTTCACGCCCGAGCAGCGCGCCTGGCTCAATGGCCTGCTCGCCGGGATCTTCTCCTCCGCACCTGCACCTGCAATCGCCCCCACGCCAACAGGCAAGCGGATTGCGGTGTTGTATGCATCGCAGTCGGGTACCGCGGAAGGACTGGCGCGTAAGCTCGCCAAGGAGTTGAAGACGCTGGGCCACGCGCCCGCTGTATCTACGCTGGCCGGTTACACACCCGCTGCCTTGGCCGACGAGCAATACGCGCTGCTCCTTGCCAGCACCTACGGAGACGGCGATGCTCCCGATGGCGTGGTCCCATTTTACGAGCAGCTTTGTCTCGAGCATTTCCCGCGCATGGAAAAGCTTCATTACTCCGTCTTCGCGCTGGGTGATCGCCACTACGAGCATTTCTGCAAATTTGGCGCAGACCTCGATGCCAGGCTCGTCTCGCTGGGAGCCAATCCGATCTGCAAGCGTGTCGACAGCGATGTAGACGTCGACGAGCCATTCGCCGCATGGAAGAAAGCTGTCATCACACAGTTGAACAGGGCCGATAGCGCAGGACAGAATACCGTTCCTGCCGCCGGCAGGATTCGCGTCCATGAGGTATCAGCGCACAAATCGACGCCCGAGCCGAATAAAGTCGCCGACGCTGCCTTCTCGCGCGAGAACCCTCTGCTGGCACCGCTGGTTGAGAAGAGGCGGCTTACGCACGCCGCCTCTACCAAGGTGACGTTGCACCTGGCTTTCTCCACCGCCGGGACCGGATTGTCATACCACGCCGGAGATGCGTGCGGCGTCATTCCCCGGAATGATCCCAACCTGGTGGCCGAAATCCTGCAGCACCTGCATTTCAACGGAAACGAACAGGTTCATTGCGGTCCTGTGGGGAACACCACGCTGCACGACGCGCTTCTGCATCATCTCCAAATCACGCGGCTCAATCGCAAAATGGTCCAGGAGTACGCGAATCGCGGCAAATGCGCAGAGCTGCTCGAATTGCTGGCTCCCGAACACAAGGCGAGTCTCGAGCAATACATCTATGACCGCGGCCCAATCGATCTTCTCGTGCAATTTCCCGGCATCATCGACGATCCGGCCGACCTCGTAGCCTTGCTGCGCCGGCTCACCCCGCGCCTCTATTCGATCTCCTCGAGCCCGGTTGCCCATGCCGGAGAGATTCATGCCACGGTTGCCGTGGTTCGTTACAAGTCGCACAACCGTGACCGCGGAGGCGTGTGCTCCACACTCTTTGCCGATCGCACTTCGGTTTCCGACAGCCTTCCGATTTACATTCAGCCCAACAAGAAGTTCCGGCTGCCGGCCGATCCTGACACTCCGATGATCATGATCGGGCCCGGAACCGGCATTGCGCCATTTCGCGGCTTTCTGCACGAGCGTCGGGCGCTGGGTCACAAGGGACGCAACTGGCTGTTCTTTGGAGAACGCAGCGCGGCCACCGACTTTCTCTATCGCGACGAATTCGAGGCCATGCTCGCCGATGGCCACCTGGCGAGGCTCGACACCGCATTCTCACGCGATCAGGAAGACAAGGTCTACGTGCAGGACCGCATGATGCAAAACTCCCAACTCCTCTGGGACTGGCTGCAGCAGGGAGCCAGCGTCTACGTGTGCGGCGACGCGTCGCACATGGGGAAAGACGTGCACGCGACGTTGCGAAAAATTGTGGAGAAAGAAGGCCGAATGTCTCTGCAAGGCGCTGAGGAGTATGTAACGGCGCTGAAAGAACAACATCGATATCATCGCGATCTCTACTGACGCGGCAATGGTCGCGAGCGAAAGGAAACAGCTGCAATTTGTTCGGAACTTGTACCGGGAAGCCTGAGAACCGGGCTGGGCCCGCCGAACTTCGCATAGTGGAGCAAATTCGGACGGGCGTTCCGGGGAAAGCCTCCCATATCATCTCCCAAGCCTGTAAAAAACGGCTGGAAGAATGCTCCATACGATTAAAATTCCGGTGCTCATAGCCTTTCCAACGTTCTTCTCTCGTCATGGGAGAGTATGAAAAAACGTGGGGGCTGGCGCTAGAGCGAGACCGGGCTGCGCAGGAGTTAAGGATGGCGAGAGGTTTGCCGGGCATGGCCGCAGGGTCTGCCCGGGTGACGATCTCGAGAGTGACGCCTCGGCCTTACGAAACGAGGCGCAGGCATCATCCTGCTGTGCAAGCGCGGGGATCGTGGCCGAAAGCACGATACTGAACATCAGAAACCCTCTGCCGGGTCTGGACCAAGTCCAATTCCACGTTGGAAAATCGGCAATTCTGCCGTTCATGGCCTTATCTCCGTTGGGCGCCGCCTAAGGCAGCTATATAGCGAATCGCTATATCGAATCGATATAAAATTCAACCAGGGGTGTGGAAAAGAGGTTTTTCGGGGGCGGTTCCTGGGGATTCTCCATCGAAACCCAGTGCGGAATCATTGACCGCTACCTCAACCGGCTCTCTTCAATTTCGAGTCATACGAAAGCGATGTCTGCTCGCCCTGGCACATGATCGCTTCCTTGCGGACGCAGAGGTCAAATGGGTTCGGGAAGGTTGCAGCATGATTTGTTCGTCCGCAAGTAGCTGAGGGTCGCGCTCCCACCGGGCAAATGAGGACGTCCTCTTGACAATCTAGGGTTGCTTTCGTTAACTCTAGATTATCTAGAGGAGGTCGGGTGGAATCCAGAGCCAACCAAGAAAATCTCGAGGGCCAATTCAGCGACCTGGTCCAGGGGACACTGGAAATGCTCGTCTTGAAGACCCTTGCATTAGAACCCATGCACGGATATGGAATCGGCCTGCGTATTGAGCAAATGAGTGGCGGGGTATTCCGCGTGAACGCCGGTTCGCTGCTTCCAGCACTGAGCCGCATGGAGCGCGCCGGACAGGTCAAATCCGAGTGGAGATCGACGGAGAGCAACCGCCGGGCGAAGTTTTACCTGCTCACGGCGCAAGGCCGCAAGGCGCTCACAGCAGAGACCGGCCAATGGCAGCGCCAGGTCAGCGCCATCGCCAAAATCCTGGAAGCCTGAACGTAAGCTGATTACCTCCCCAACCGACGAGGATGTCATGGCATTCTTCACAAATCTCTTTCGGGGTCTCCGGTGTCTGTTTCAGAGAGAGTCCGTCGATGGCGAACTTGAAGCAGAACTCGACCACTACTTGGAGGCTTCGCTAGCTCAAAAGGAGCGGTGCGGAATGACGCCGGAAGCCGCACGGCGCGCCGCGATTCTCGAATTGGGCAGCCGCAACGTGGTTAAGCATCAGATTTGGGCTTCGCGCTGGGAATCCGCGCTGGAAGGCGTTTTGCAGGATATCCGGGTAAGCGTCCGAATGCTTGGCAAAAGTCCTGGCTTTACGATGGTGGCACTGCTCTCGCTGGCTCTCGGCATCGGAGCCAACACCGCAATCTTTACACTCATCAACCAAGTATTACTGCGCAACCTGCCCGTGCGAGAGCCTCAGCAGTTGTTCGCGTTCGGCACATCTCAGTCCGCCGGCATTGCAGGGGGCATCGACCTCGGAGCCTTCGGCGGCTTCTTCCCCTGGGATTTCGCGCGGCAGTTGCAGGCGGATCCGGGGCCTTTCCAGGGCATTGCCAGCTACTGCAGTTTTTCGGACAAAGCGTCGGTGCGTATTTCCTCACAAAGCCCGGCGGTGCTCGCACCGGCCAACTTGGTTTCAGGGAACTACTTTTCTGTGCTGGGAGCTCAACCGCTGCTCGGCCGCACGATTCTACCCTCGGACGACAGCACGCCGGGCGCCGGTGCCGTGGTGGTTCTGAGCTATCACTTCTGGCAAAGCGCGCTATCGTCCGATCCGCACGTGATTGGCCGATCTCTCAGCATCAACGGAACAGCATTCGAAGTCATTGGCGTGATGCGCGATGGGCTCTACGGTCTCAAGCAAGAGGTGAATCCGGTGGAGCTTTGGATGCCGGTCAGCATGCAAGCCGCCGTGCTGCTATCACCGTCGATGCTCACCCCGCATTCCGGTCTCTACTTTCTCCACGCCTTCGGCAGGGTGCATGCAGATGCTGCAGAGAGCAAGGCGGCGCTCGCCAGTTACCAGAACTGGCTGGACCAGCAGGTGCGCAACGGCATTCGCGAACGGGAAGGAAGCACCATCTCCGCGGTGCGCCAACAGGAAATCGGCCGCGCCACCGTTCCTCTCATTCCCGCGGCGCAGGGAGTGTCGATGATCCGGAGCGAATACGGGACGTCGCTCAAGATCCTCATGATCGTTGTAGGGCTGGTGCTGCTGATTGCCTGCGCGAATCTGGCCAACTTCCTGCTGGCGCGCGCCACCATGAGGCAGCATGAAACGGCGACGCGGCTCGCCCTGGGATCGAGCCGGATGCGAATTGTGCGCCAGGGGCTGGTGGAGACTTTTCTTCTGTCCGCGGCCGGTGGGCTTCTGGGCCTGGGTGTTGCATTCGCCGCCACACGCGCGCTGATCGCGTTCGTGAGCCAGGGCGACGCAAACATTGCCATGAGCCCCGCTCCGGATACGAGAATTCTGCTCTTCACGCTCGGGGTTTCGCTTGTTACGGGGCTGCTGTTTGGCCTTGCTCCGGCGATGTGGGCGGCGCGCCTTGGCACACGGGGAACACTCGCATCATCGGCGCGCACCGTCCAGAGCAGCGGCGGGCGGCTGTCCCGCTTCTGGCCCAAGGCCCTGGTCATAAGCCAGGTCGTACTCTCACTGCTGCTAGTGGTGATCGCCGGCCTTTTCCTCCGCAGCCTGCGCAACCTGCAGAATCAGGATTACGGATTCGAGCGCAGTCACTTGCTGCTGGCAGAAATGAACGAGCGCATGGCGGGCTACGCCCCGCACCAGGTCGCTGCACTCCACCAGGTCCTGCTGGAGCGGCTGGCCGCAATCCCTGGGGTTCGCTCCGCCGCGCTTGCGCAAATGGCTCCGATCAGCAACGGCGCATGGAGCGCGCCCATTTCGATTTCGGGATATACACCCGCCCCGAAGGAAGACATGGTGTCGGTGCTCAACCGCGTCTCGGGCCGGTATTTCGAAACAGCGGGGATCGACATCGTGGCTGGCCGCGCCATCACTCCGGCTGACACCCTGAGCAGCCTCAAGGTCGCGGTGGTCAATCAGACGGTCGCCAAGCGTTTCTTTCCCAAAGGTGACGCCGTGGGCAGGCAACTGACGATTGAGATCGACTCGGTTCGCGGTCCGTGGCAGATTGTCGGAGTGGCGAAAGACACAAGGCCCGGCAATCCCCGCGACACGGATCCAGTGTTGATGACGTATATTCCGCTGGCGCAGATTGATCCTGTTTTGCCTTCGGCCAGGAACTCAAATCCGCAGGGCGGCGGGAGCGTATCCGGCCAGCGCGAAGAAAACCAGGATGTGTACGCGAATACGATTCTGCTGCGCACGAGCGGCGATCCGGAACGGACCATTCTGGCCTTGCGTTCTAAGTTGCACGAAATCGATCCCAACCTGCCCATCCTTCAGGTCACCACGATCGAGGAGCAGATCTCGAACCTCATTTCGCATGACGAACTCATTTCGCGGCTCACGACGATCTTTTCTCTGCTGGCGCTTCTGCTGGCGGCCATTGGGCTTTACGGCGTGATGGTTCATAACGTGGCCCGGCGCACCAATGAAATCGGCATTCGCCTCGCGCTCGGCGCGCAGAGTTCGGGGATAGTTGGCATGATCCTCCGCGAATCTCTGGGATTGCTTGCCATCGGCATGGCGGTGGGGTTGCCGCTTGCGTTTCTATTCACCCGGGTTCTGCGCCAACAGCTTTTTCGGCTTGATCCGGCCGACCCGCTCACGTTTGCCATCACGGTGGTCGTCATTACAGGGACAACGATGCTTGCTGCCTGGCTTCCGGCCCGTGCCGCGGCCAGAGTCAATCCGGTGGTTGCACTTCGTTGCGAGTAATATCTACTCGGACCCTACCAGTACCTCGTGTGAAGGCTTGAACGAATTCTGAAAGGGCAGTGTGCAAGCCCACATGAGCACATGAGTGTTCAACGCCTTCAATCGTACGCAACTTAACGGACCTGACACGGAGGTCGAGGATTCCACGATTGGGGAAATCACAAATCTAGGATCCCAGATAATCAACCGGCAAGGTCAGGCAAGCTTCCGGATAGAGTTCTGTTTCGAGCAGCAAGACGCACGGCTGCAACGGTGATCCGGCACAAATCGTCGTCTCCCTGCTTTGCTGTTGCTTCGGCACGGCTACGCCCAGGGCCGCGCGGGAAAGCCCAAAAGCGGCTGTTCGCCGCCTCTCCGTTGTGATAGAGGCGGTCCACTTCGACTCGGCTGGGCATCGAAGGTGCGGTTCCGGGTCGCGTCACGGACAGCCCTGCTACGGCACATTCAAACCGGGCTGCTTGTTGTTTTCTGGCCGTCATCACGAAGAGTGGGTTCCGTGTGGGATAGGACCGTATGTGTCCACGATGCATCAAGTGGACACCACCGGTCACCGGAAGTGTGTGTTTCAGCCCCGGGGAGCGTTCACGCCAGTTGGATGCCCGGGGCGCGGGCGAAGAGCAAACTCCCAATCGAGATCGTCGCCGAAACCGACGAACGTCATCACACGTCTGCACGTAACCCCAGACCCACGCTTTAGGTCGGGCTCTGAACCGGGCACCAATGTCGGCGTGGGCTGTAGCTGTCATCCGACCCGCTGGGACCATCAACGCTCGACTCGCGTTCCCTTGCGTCCTGTCTGGCCAGGGCCAGTTGCACGCTTTCGAGGAGTAATCGGCGTCGACAGTGAGTGATGGCGAATTCTCGCCTAGTCAGATCTTTGAGCGCGCAGCATTCTGGCTCCTGACGCACTTAGGAGCCGGCAGCTCGTCCGGTAATACGGGTAGTCTTGCTTTACGCTTCTAAACCCCTTGACTCTCCGGTAGCGAGAGGCTTTACAACCGTTACGTGCTCAGAATCGGTGAGTTTTCCTCTCTTGCTCAAGTCTCGATTCGAACGCTGCGCCACTACGACGAGGTCGGGTTGCTGAAGCCGATGCACGTCGAAACGGAGTCGGGCTATCGTCACTACTCGGTGAGCCAGTTGCCGCGCCTGCATCGCATTCTTGCGCTGCGCGATCTCGGGTTTCCACTTGATCGCATTAGAGAAGCACTGGAGCAAGGCGTCTCCGCCGATGCTCTCCGCGGAATGCTGCTGCTTCGACAGGTGGAACAGGAGAAGCAGGTCGAGGAGGAGACGGAGCGGCTTCATCGCTTGAAAGCTCTTATTCATTTGATCGATAAGGAGGGTCGCATGACCAACGACGTCATCATGAAAGAGGTCGAGCCCCAGTGGATTGTCTCGCTGCGCGAACACATCCCCGCCTACAGGGTTGTCGGGCAGTTGATCGGCAGACTGTATGGGCTGCTTGGCCCGCTCGGCGGACAGGGGATGGGAGTCGGCCTGCTCCACGACCCCGAGTACAAGGAACAGGATGTGGACGCGGAGGCGGGCGTCTACCTCAAGCAGCCGGCGGAGGTGCAGGCGCCGCTACGCTGCTATCAGTTGCCGGCTGCTTCGGTCGCCTGCGTCGTTCACCACGGCGCTTTCAACCGCATCGGCGAAGCGTATACAGACCTGCTGCGATGGGTGGAAGCGAACAGCTATCACCCTTGCGGACCAACGCGGGAGCTATTTCTTCACGTCAACCAGCCGGCCAGCCGTGACGACGGTTCCAACGTGACCGAAATTCAGGTGCCGGTGCGAAAGGAGTAGTCATGTTCAATGCGGGTGCGATGCAGGGGAGCACCATCGACCGAAGACCCAACTATGGAATCGATTCTCCGGCCATCGTGATCGGGGAAGCTGCGATTGGCTCAATCGCGCTGGCTTGTGCCATCTTTCTTCCACGCTTGTTCGGTCACAATCTGCGCTGGCTGGAAATCGCGGTGGCGGCGGAATTTCTCCCTCTCGCCGTTTCCATGCTGGTGTACAGCAAATCCGGCAAGATGGCCTTCCGCGATGCGATTCTGGATTCAATTCCGTGGCGCGGAAACGAGAGCGTGCTCGACGTAGGCTGCGGACGCGGGCTGCTGTTGATCGGCGCAGCCAAACGCCTTCCGCAAGGATCGGCAATCGGCCTTGACAAGTGGGTTCGCGGTGCCCTCACGGGCAATGGAGCTGAGGCCGTGCTGCGCAACGCCGAGGCCGAAGGCGTGATTGCCCGCATTGAGGTGTGCGAAGGCGATGCGCGGCGCCTGCCATTTCCGGACGCTGCATTCGACGTTGTGGTATCGAACTTCGTCGTTCACGAAGTCGATACCCCGCAGGAGCGCGAGCAGATGATGAGCGAGATGATGCGCGTGCTAACGCCGGGCGGTCGCCTGGCCCTGGTTGACTTCATCTTCACAAGCCAATGTGTCGAGATTCTTCGCCGGTTCGGTATGCGTGATGCCCGGCAGACCCGTATCGGCGGATTGAGCTCTTTTTTGAGCACGATCCTGATGTTTGGAGTCTTTCGGGTCTATCTCGTGATCGGGTCGAAGGCAGTGACGGAGAACAGACGTAGTCAGAGGACGACGGAAATGAATCAAGTACTGCGAAAGTGCCTGCATTCGAAGTAAGTCCTTGGCAAAAGAGACTCTGTTTGTCAGCCCAGTTCCGCGCTGGTGTAGGATGGCCTCGTAACATCAGTGGGGGATTGATGGCATCTGCCCTGGCCTCTCCATCATCAACACTTCCTCTCAAAGTAAATGATCTCGTCAAGAGCTTCGGCGCCGTGAAGGCTGTCTCCGGCGTGTCGCTCGAGCTGCGTGCAGGCGAGTGCCTGGGTCTGCTTGGGCCCAACGGTGCAGGGAAAAGCACCGTCATTCGCGGTATCGTGGGACGCGTCATTCCCGATGGCGGCAGCATTGCGATCTTTGGTAATTCGGCGAGTTCCGCTGCTGCGCGCGAGGCCTTGGGATGGGTGCCGCAAGAGCTCGCGGTGTATCCTCGCCTCAGTTGCAAAGAGAACTTGATGTCGTTTGGACGCTACCATGGCCTATCGGGCGCCAAGTTGACGGAGTCTGTGGCGTGGTGTCTCGACTGGGCTGCGCTCGAAGACAAAGCAGGTGAGCTGGCGAAGAATCTCTCCGGCGGCATGAAGCGCAGGCTCAACATGGCGGCCGGCATCATTCATCGGCCGCGTGTGGTGCTGATGGATGAGCCGACCGTTGGCGTCGATCCGCAGTCGCGCAACCGCATTTTTGAAATGATTGAGGCGCTGCGTGCCGGTGGGACCTCGATCATCTACACGACCCATTACATGGAGGAAGCGGAGCGGCTCTGCGATCGCATCGCCATCATCGACCACGGGCGCATCATCGCAGTCGGGACAAACGAGCAACTGGTGCACAACGCCTTTGCATCGCGCACTCAGGTGACGGCGCGCTTTATGGGGAACTCACCTGAGATTGCCGCGTGGGTCGAGCGCCGCGGCGGCCATATGGCCGAAGGCATAGCGCACTTCACGATAGAGAACTCCACGGAAATCGCGGGCCTGCTGGCGGACGCCGAAATGGACGGGCTTGAATTAGCGGATGTTTCGCTCCGCCGGCCGAATCTGGAATCTGTGTTCCTGCACCTGACAGGAAGGGAGCTGCGCGATTGATCTTCGCCATCGTTCGTACCGCTATTGCAGCATTGCGCCGCGACCGTCCCTCGCTCGCACTCAGTTTTCTTCTGCCCATAGCCTTTTTCAGCATCTTTGCGTCTGTCTTCGGGGGACAACACAGTTCCACACCCAGGGTGAAATTGATTGTGGTTGATGAAGATCAGAGTCGTGCATCCCGCCAATTGGTGCAGGCGCTCGAGCGCGAAACTTCGCTTGTGGTGAGCACGCAGTCGCAGCCGAAAGACAGGCCGGCGCAGGCGTTTACGGCGGCGAGCGCAGAGGCTGCGGTCAAGGCGGGCGACTTTCCCGTTGCTCTAATCATTCCGCACGGATTTGGGGAGCATCCTGTATCCTTTGGTCCCGCTCAAAATGGCGTGCAGATTCAATTGCTGAACGACTCCAGCGACATGATTGCGCCGCAGGTGGTGAGCGGGCTGCTGCAAAAGGCTGCGATGACGGCCATGCCCAGCACAATGGCCGAGCAGGGAGCTCTGTACACGGGCAAATACATTGGCGGGTTCACCCCTGAACAGCAGAAGCGCATGGATGAAAACATGGCGCAATTGCGGAAGTACGCGGATGCGCCGTTGACAAGCGAACCAGGCAGGAGCGGTAGCGGTCCGGGAGATTCTGCGATCGGCGGAATCATTGCGGTGCAGTCGCGCGCCGTTGTTGGCGAGAACAAACGTAGCCCGATGATTTCGTTTTATGCTGCTGCGATCGGCGTGATGTTCTTGCTCTTCACGGCGAGTGGCTCGGCAGGTGCGTTGCTTGACGAAGCCGAATCGGGCACCTTGGATCGCGTGCTGAGCTCGCGCGTAACTATGACAACGCTGCTTGGCGGCAAGTTGGTCTTTAATTCGATGTTGGCGTTTACGCAACTTGTAGTTATGTTTCTCTGGGCCTGGGCGGTCTTCCACCTGGACTTCTTCGAGCACATTCCGGGGTTTGTGGTGATGGGATTGTGCACGGCGTTTGCGGTGGCTTCATTTGGCATGTTGCTGGCCAGCATGTGCCACACGCGAGCGCAGCTGGGTGCCGTCTCCACTCTGCTGATTCTGACGATGTCGGCGGTTGGCGGCAGCATGTTCCCGCGCTTCCTGATGCCGCCAGCGATGCAAACCGCCGGCCTGTTCACCATCAACGGGTGGGCCATTGACGGATTTACGAAGGTCTTTTGGCGCGACTTGCCGGTCTCCGCGCTTTGGCCACAGGTCGCCGTGCTCCTCGGGATCGGGACGACGCTCTTTCTTGTTGCACGCCGCGTCGCCCGTCGGTGGGAATTCATGTAGGGGCCCCAGGTGCAGGGACGAATTGTTCGGTTCCGAGCGAATACCTAGAAACTGAGGATAACCGTGTTCTGTCTACTGCGCCCAAAAGCTGACCTGAACCCGAAGAATGGGTCATCCTGCAGAACACCAAAAGAACAACTGCATTGAGTTGTGGTCGACCGGCACCCGGAAGACCAAGGGTCCAGCCGACACTGCCATCCAGCTTCCTAACGCGGTGTTCGAGTTCAAAGACGCATTTTTCTTCGATTGCCTCCTGAATGGTCCTCATGACTTGAGGCCGGTCCTCTCGTAATATGTAGTCTTCCAACCAGTTTTCATTTGGCGTTTTGGTGTCGGCAAGAAAACCGCTCCCATCGAGTTGTCGCATCTCCGACCAATCGGGGCTCATCCTGTACGTCGAATAGGAGGTTGCCGTTACCAGAGTCTTGAATCGCCGTTGACTCTCCCACAGGGCTCTTCGTCCTTCTACTTTTTCCGTCACTTCAATGGCATGGACGAGGATGCCACTCGTCTTTCCGCTTGCATCATGGATCGGCTGGTAAACGAAATCGAAATAAGCCTCTTCCGGACTTCTGTCAGGTCCCCGGTTCAACCGCGCCTTCATCTCTCTGCCGATGAAAGGCTCTCCGGTTGCGTAGACCTGATCCAGCAACTCAATGAAGCCTTGCCCCTCGATCTCGGGAAGCGACTCACGAAGCGTCTTCCCAATAAAATCCCTCGCGCTCTCCCTCCCCGTAACACGGATATAGAGGTCGTTCACGTATATCCAGCGGTGGTCGGGGCCATTGAGTAAACCGATGGCAGCCGGAGCTTCTTCCAAGAGTTCTTCCAACCGGCGGCGCTCAACCTCAGCTTCCAGTCGAAGACAAGCCCCTCGAAATGCCGTGGCCGCGTGATTTGCAACCACTGATGCGAGGAGCATTTCGAACTCAGATGGAAACTCGGCACAGGTAGACGCAATAGCCATCAGTCCAGACGCAGAGTTGAGACCGAGCGGCAGGAAGGCGACACGCAGACGTCGGCCTGGGAGGTCGAAGTTCAGAACTCTGTTTCGTTGTGGGGATCTGGAATTGATTTCCTGTTCCCGGACCCAATCGGCAAAGCCGGTATGCTCGGGGTCGTAAATCGCTTCGCTCTGCTCCCCATTTTCGAGATCGCCGAGCCGGATAAACGCAAGAGAGACATCCAGAACACCCATCAGCACGTTGAGGCTGCCCTTAGCAATTTCCCTCAAGCCGCGTCCTACCCAGGCGCCTGGAATCGCCGAAAGGGCGACCAGATCGCGCATAGTGCGCCGAAGCTCGCGCACCTCAGGGTGCGTACCTAAAGTTTCCATGGACTAATTCGTACGCTCAGCTCTCCGAGAGTACTTGCGTTCGCGAAGTTCCAACAGAAACTGGTCCGGGGGGACAAAGAAAGGATTCTCGTGAAGAACACCGCCGATGATCACAAGCGGATGAGTGCGCAAAATGTCGAAAGCCAGGAAGCCGTCAAAGATGTTCGTCAATCCGGGCTGGGGTGCTGGATTGACGCGCAGCCAAGCCGGGGAGTAAGGCGCGCATTTCGTGGGACGGCTCTTTCGAATTGCTTGGTGACATCCGGTCTCGAAATTCTGAATCTTGCTTCCAAGGCGTTACTGGCCGCAACCCAGAACGGTCTCCATAGGCGCAAACACCGGCGACAAGACAAAGCATCCGGAACTTTAAATCGGCCACAGAATGCCCCAGGATGCGCCGCCGGTACTCCGGGCGTGGGTTCGTCCGAAAGCCGAGACGAGCAGGGCCGCCCGGTTGCCATGCGCACCGCAGTGGAACTCTGACCTCTCGGCGTTCACCGGGAGGCGGAAAGATCAAAGAGAATCCGCCGGAGATTCTTAATTTCGTCATGGAGCATGAGACAGTAGGCAATTTGATCGTCAGTCAGCGGTTTACTAGCCATCAAGAGGTACTCAAGATTGCTCAGGATTTCGAGGGAAAGTTGTACCTTTATCGCGCGGGATTTAATCCGATCATCAAACGTCTCGGGTATGGTCTCCATTCCAAGCCCCTTCTTTAGGCCAAGAGATGCCACATCAGCCGGGGAGCGTTGCCGCGACCCGTTCGAATTGTGTTTTCGAGAAGGGGCGCGAACGCGCGGCTAGATTTTCCGAATGGCAGACGTGAACAGACTGGAGAGGTCAAATATCTATAACGAGGAAGCAAAAAACGCGCCCAAAGGTATCGTACAGATTGGAGAGTCTCAGGCAAGATGCAACACACCCTGCACGAGCACATTTTACGCCTTGAGAACCGTATTCAAGCCTTGTCCGACCAACTCACGGACTCCGACCGGACCATCCCCGAACGCGACCGGCTGAGCGAAGAGCTTCGGGTCGCTGAGCTCGCCCTCGCGTATTACCGGAAGGCGTTTGAACTGGAACAGCAAATCGGGCAGGCGGCACCTCGTTGACATTTTCGCTATTCAGATGGGGCCGTCGCTCCTCATCGCGACCAGCCTGATCCTCGCTATCCGCACGGCCCGGTGGTCCTGGGGCAGGTTCGGCGATACCTGGAACCGATGATCGGAGTTGGTGGTAACGACGAACCTGCGGCGACGGATCGCGAGCAGGCTGTCTTCTCGCATCAGTCACGCACCGTTTTGGCTCCGGCAACATAACCTTCTCGCGGCAACAGCACCGCGATTCACCGGTAGCCGTAGCGCCGGTGTGCCAGCGCCAGGCGCTGCCCTGCCGAAGCTCTAACCGCTACAAAATCGACTACATTGTGAAGGCTCCCGGAGACTTCCGCATCGTACCGGGTGCGAAGTTTGCGGCCGTTTTCCGGCGCCTTCGCTCCGCCGTGGCAATCCGCGCTCGTCCCATATGTTTCGCATCGTAAAGCGCGCCGTCGGCCTCCAACAATAAAGCACTCGAACTGCCGTTGGCGTTTGGACATGCGGTCGCTACACCCTGGCTTAATGTGAGGAGTCCGAGCTTCGGCGAACCAGGGTTCTTGATCTTCAACTCATCCACCATCTTATGAAGTCGGCCTGCGATTTCGAGTGCCCCCTCGGAATCGGTGTCAGGCAGAGCCAGAACAAGCTCGTCCCCTCCATAGCGCGCGGCGAGATCGGTCGATCGGTTTGCAACCTGGCGAATGCAGGCTGCCACTGCCTTGAGCGCTTCGTCTCCGGCCGTATGCCCGCCCTGTCGTTAAAGTCTTTGAAGAAATCAATGTCCACAAGGATGATGGAAAGCGGTTTGCGCGTACGAACCGCGCGATCCCATTCAGCCTGCAGGCATTGATCGAAAGCGCGACGGTTTGCAATACCGGTTAGCGGATCTGTCAATGAAAGCCGTTCCAGTTATAGTTTTTGTCGCGGATATGACATCGGAATGATAGCAGACCGTCCGTGTAGGTAATTCGACGTTAATCAATAACTTTTGGTGACGATTGTCACCAGCACGAGTGACTTTTTGGATTATGGTGAACCACACCCTGACGATCCCGGGGTAGGCTCCGTGGCTTCTTATCCGGAAGGACGGAAGTTGCGTCGAGCCCAACCCGACCTTTGTGGTCTGCCGCATTCGGTCGGGTTTGTCCTGCCACGGCTCTGGCGGCCTCCCATAAAGCTTCCGGAGCCGTGGCGTAGCATTAGTAACCGGGCCGTGCGGTACCAACAGAATCGATGTTTGCTTTTTCTCAACCTAGAGAGTCACGCATCGGCTCTATCGTCCGAGATAGGAGGATCGCGGCCCAGCCGCATCCTTACCCGAGGCCGCGTATTCTGGGGGAGGGTGCGCGGCTTTGCCGTAAACAAGGTCAGGGAATCGGGGTGGGTTCCTGAACATGAGCCATCACGCAACCATCACGTGCAGCCGGTGCCATTCTTACGATATGCGCCGCTCACATTTGCGATTTGCGGATTGGACACAAGTTCTTTTGCTTAGGTATCCGGTCCGTTGCTGTGCATGTCGTTTACGCGATTTCATCAGCATACTGCGAGCATTTGGCCTTTGAGCTTTTCTCCGGCACGACGGACGTGGCGAGTCACTGCCAATCTTCTCGGCGTTTGCAACGAGTGTGGAACTTGCCAGGATGATTCTCAATACAGGGTTGTGCGCTTAAACGGAACGCTGATTGCCGCGACCACGCTTCGGAAGCCTCGGCCCTCGTAGTACCAGGACTGATTCCTGCATCCTCTCGGCACCAATGCGGCACTCAACCCTGCAAAATTGCTGCTTCGGCAATCGCTGAAAAAAAATACTTCCCGCAGACGCATTCCTTCACCCGCGCAATGGTTCCATTTTCAATGCCAGTCCGCAGCGCCTCAGAGGCGGCGGGGGGGAGACCTTCGGGAATAGTACGCGCCCCGCGTGACTGAGGCATGCGTACGGCTTGTTCCTTGTCTTCCAGCGATTGAAGGTATTTGATTGTCAAACTGCGCATCTTGACAAGGTCTTTCGGCGGAGGGGCCGCGTTTAAGAGATCAAGTAGCGGGATCAATTCATCCTCGAAACGGTAGCGTCTTTCCGGCTTGCCAATACTTTCAGGCTTGCTGGTTTTATCCATTGCCATTTCCATTTCGGATCAATTGCCTTGAAAATATCCAGCCCGTTAAACGGAGCATCGTGGATTCGTGACCGGAAGCCGCTGGAGTGAAACGTAAGTTTAGACTGATTAGCTCCAGATTAGATGTGACCTATATCACATCGCACGAGCCCCGATTGCGGTTGGGGAATCGGCCTTTGATCTCGTTGTGACCGGCGGCTGATGTCATCACGCGCCAGCCGGACAGCCGCAATGATGGACGCAGCAGCGTGTGGGGGAAGCTACGCTCCGACAACGGATCAAGTGAATCGCATTCATAATCTCGTTGACCCGTCAGGACGTGACGTGTGGAAATAGGTTCGCTGCCTACCGTCTCGGCGTTTGCAACCAGTTCAGCCAAGCAGCCGAGGAGGACTCCGGGGCCGTCTTCAACCAGGCAAACACAATCGTATTCGTAGCCGATAGATGCGTTCGGCTCCGCCAACCGCAAATATGCGGAGGCGCGGTTGAGTCGTGCGCAACCTCTCGACTATTCGCGATGCCGACAGTTCGTCAACGGTTTGACCGATGATTGCGACCTCGATGTCGCTCGGAATCTCTTCTTTCAATGCGCAATCTGACGACATCGAAACAGCGGAGTATCCGACATTTTGCAACAAGAGTTCACGCGATCTTTTGACGCTCTCATGATCGCTGATCGAGAGAACTCGCACCGAAGTTGGGGAATGCACTGTCCTGCACCTCAGCTATACTTTGCCCCGAACACGGCAAGCCCGCGCGACGAACAAATACTACACGGCTCAGGCGCGGGAAGAACAGCGCGTATGAAAGGCTTAATTCCAATACCGTACCAAACTCGGCCGGGAAATCAACGTCGCTTTCCCTACCGCAGTCGGCTCTTCGGACGACACTCAGTGCAGGATTTCGCCTCGGCTAGGAGGCGCTTCCCGGCTCGCTATTATTTCCCGTTCTGTGATGCAGTTGAGCACGATCCGCCTCAGCTCTTTCTGCAGCCTGACATCGCGGTTAGGATCGAGACCCCGCTCAATGTTGGAGAGGGCTTGTCGAAGAATTTCGATGGTTTCCGAGGCAGGATTGGAACTCATTCACTACTCCCTGGAGGTGTTTCAAAATAAGGGCGGAGCCGGGAGGTCTGGAGTGACGGCAGTCACGGTAAAGAACCTCTACATAATCGCATTTATATGTACTTTCGGGCGTTCCTGCTTACGTATCGATGGCTCTTTTATGTGTTTTCATTCACCGCAACCGCGCGCCCTTCCCTTTGAACGCGCGGCCACGGCGGACCTTCTGTCTCTTTCTGGGGGGTCCTTTGAAGGTTAGACTTTAAGTTGTGCAATTACACACAGTCAATCCAATACTGGACACAACACATTTTTTTCGCCGCTCCCAATCGGGGTAGCAACATACTCTGGACTGGATTTCTTGCCCATTGCGCGAAGGCTTAAGACATCTCAATCTCTGGGCGCTGGCCCATCGAGAGAGTCGGCTGCACAGTGTTTGCGGCGAGTTTGCGTTCGAGGTCAAGGGCCTTGCGATAGTGGGAAAGGGCGAGTTCTGCAATCTGAAGGTCCGCTCGGACCCGCTGAAGCTCGGCGGCCACGCGGGATGGATCAGACAGCTGGTTGCGCAAGTCGTTCAGTCGCTCTTCAAGGAAACCAATGTGCTGGCGCAAAGTCTGTTCCATATGTACGATGTTAAAGCACTTCAGCGGATCGAGAAGGCCGAACAGGAACTGCGTCAAAGCGAAGCGGAGTTGCGCCTTCTCAACTCGGTAGGGCTACGCTTGCCTCGGAGCTCGACCTGAAGACGCTTGTTCAAGCTATCACCGATGCCGGCAGAACGCTGAGCGGTGCTGAGTTTGGCGCTTTCTTTTATAACGTGATCGATCAACGGGGCGAGAGCTACATGTTGTACACGCTTTCTGGGCTCCCCCTGAAGCGGTTGCCAAATTCCCCATGCCGCGCAACACGGCCATATTTGGTCCGACGTTCGCGGGACAGGGTACGATCAGCCTCGATGATGTCAAGCAGGATCCCCGTTACGGACGCAATTCGCCCTACTATGGGATGCCTGCTGGGCATCTTCCCGTTCGAAGCTATCTCGCTGTTCCGGTAGTCTCCCGATCTGGTGAAGTGCTGGGCGGCTTGTTCTACGGGCATTAAGAAAAGGGAGTTTTCACGGAAAGGGCAGAGAGACTTGTTGAAGGGGTCGCGAAACAAGCGGCGATCGCCATTGACAACGCAAGATTGTTCGACACCGTCAAGCATGAGCGTGCTCAGGCAATTGCGAATGAAGAGCGATTTCGCGCCATTGTTGAAACGACTCCCGAGTGCGTGAAGCTTGTAGCGCCAGACGGGGACCCTATTGCTCATGAATGCGCCGGGGCTCAAACTCGTCGGTGCGACAGCGCCTGAGAGTGTCCTGGGAATTTGTGTTTATGACTTGATTGCGCCAGAGCATCGGGAAAAGTTCCGAGAATCTAACGCAGAAATCTGTAAGGGCGCGAAGGGCTCGATTGAATTCGACATTATCGGCCTTGATGGCACCCGCAGGCACATGGAGACGCACGCCGCCCCCATGCACACCGCGGATGGTAAAATCGCGCACCTGGCGGTGACGCGTGACATCTCCGAACGAAAACGCGCCGAAGATGCATTGCGCCGTTCGGAGAAGATCGCCGCGGTTGGCAGGCTCGCCGCCACCATGGCTCATGAGATCAACAATCCGCTTGAGTCAGTCACCAATCTTCTTTTTCTGGTCAAAAAAGATAAGGGAATCAGCGAACGCGGCCGCAAACAACTGGAACTTGCCGATGAAGAACTCGATCGGGTAGCCCATGTTGCGCGTCAAACACTGGGATTCTATCGCCATAATTCGGCTCCCGCATGGTTCAAGGTGGCGCAGACCATGGAGGAACTGCTTGAGATCTATAGCTACAAGTTCCGCAAGCGTGAGATTGAATTGGTTAAGGAACTGGACCCTTCCGTACAGGTGTATGCTTCCGCTGGCGAATTTCGGCAGGTCTGCTCGAATCTTGTGGTCAATGCTATTGATGCACTGCCAGGCACCCGCGGGAAGATTCGGATTCGGGCAAGGCAAGGCTATGATTGGAAGAATTCGGGACGCCCCGGGGTGAGAATTGCAATTGCCGATACCGGCAGTGGCATCGCCCCGGAGCACCGATCCCGCATCTTTGAATCTTTCTTTACAACGAAACAAGACATCGGAACCGGGTTGGGGCTATGGCTGACTCGCAACCTCGTGGAAAAGCATGGCGGCGTAATCCACGTCCGCAGCCGAACGCAACCGGGCAACAGCGGGACGGTATTCTCGGTCTTCTGGCCGATTGATGGTATTGACCGACAGCAGGAGGCAATGGCGTGACGCAGGCACCTTTGGTACTGCTCGTGGACGACGAGCCTCTTCTTAGAGATACGCTAGTGCAAATCTTCGAAGGAGAAGGGTTCAGGGCAGCTTCAGCGGCGGATGGGACCACTGCTGTCGGATTAGCGGAGCATTTTGCGGCCCGATGTTGTGATCTGCGATGTGCTCATGCCAGGAACAAATGGGATTGAAACGGCCAAGCAGATTCGGCGATTATTTTCATCAGTTCCGATCATTGTTTTTTCCGGCCAGGCCGCGGCAACCGGCCTAATCGAAAATGCTCAATCGGAGGGCTACGACTTCGAAGTATTGGCCAAGCCTATCCGACCCGAGCTGCTGATTAGCGTGATTCGGAGGCAATTGTACGCCGCGGGATCATCACAGCGGACACTTGTCGGTGAATAAGACTAGAAGCCACAATTCGGCATGCTCGAACGACCGTGGTGACATTGATTTTTGGTCTTCGGCATCGGCGAACCGGATGACGCGTCCGACCCAGATCCGGGACAGCATCTGTATCAATTCGCCAGTCGCCTCGGTCACCTTTACTTGTTTCGGGAGCTGCTTGGCGTCACAGCGTAGCGTCTAGGTGCTCCGTGATTCCCTGCAGGCCGACCGTCGACAAATCCCACTTACTTCCCCTCGGCCTGCTGCTGCGGCCGGCCCTGCGCCTTCCTGCGGGTGGTGGACATTGAACTCTACTGTAGCGCGAAACTAGCTACGGCTCTGTTTGGGCACGGGGAGAATGCCCCTTTGCCTTGAGTACAACCACGTTGGGCGGAAGGCCCTCCGCGTGTGCGGATATCCTCATTTGCCCCGGCTGAGTGCCAGATTGGACGATCACCTGCGCGAGCCCATTGAACACGCGGCGCTTCCAATTCGCGGCCGACAATTTCGAAGGCATTGTCACGCTCACGCCTTGATCTAGTCCGCCATCGCCATAGCCGTTATGGACCGCCACGGCAACCGTATTCTCGCCCTCACGAACGAATTTGCGAATATTGAAAGCTGGAGAGGTGCGCCAATCGTGCGATTCACCGATCAGCTGGCCGTTTACATAAATCCAACCGTCGTCGTCAATTCTTCCAAACTGAAGCATGATCTCTGCGGGGGCAAGATCTTCAGTCGTCAGGTTGATCTGGGTACGGAAGACGGCGGATGTGTTCTCACGTAATTGGCCGGTTTCGCCGGTCACTTCAACACGGCCCCAATCTGAGTCAGGAAAGGCTTTATCGATTTCGGTGCGGTCTTTGTCGTCCGGAATCAGTTTCATCCGCCACCCATTAAGAGTGATATTTCGGTCCGGGGAATGGTCCAGGTAGACGTCCGGCTCATGGGAACTCGGATCGCCGTTTCCCACCCCAATGATTTTTCCAGGGCCGCTCAGCTCAAAGCTGATGAGGTTGTCGGCGACGGGTACGACGCGACCTTCTGAATCGACAACTTCCACCGTGATGATAGAGAGGTCTTCGCCATCTGGATTGATGGTCGTGCGGTCGGGCGTGAGCCTTATGGCCGCGGGAGCTCCGGTGGTCTCCACCTTTTCTTCGGCCGCAAGCTTGCCATCTTTGAATCCCCGGGCCAGGAGCGTACCAGGCGCGTACGGCACGGTCCATTGCAGGTGAGAGTTCCTCGGCATTGGTTTTCTGCCAAGAGAGGCCCCGTTCAGGAGGAGCTCGACCTCATCCAGATTGCTGAAACATCGCACGTCAATGTTCTGCCCTTCCTTGCCGCTCCAGTTCCAGTGCGGGAGCAGGTGCAAGACAGGCTTGTCACTCCACCACGACTGATAGTAGTAATAGTTGTCCTTGGGGAAACCGGCATTGTCCATAATGCCGTAATTTGCATTGATGTCGGGCCAGTCATTCTCGCCGCGATAATCGAAGCCAGTCCAGACGAATCCGCCAGAGAGCCACGGCCGAGCCGCATAGTAGGTCCACCACGATTCCGCCGTGCTTGTATCATCGCGTGGCAGGTTCTCGCGACCATCATAGGCGCTCTGGTATCCGCGCGCTTTGTCGATTTGGTAGATACCTCGGGTGGTGTCAATGCTGGAAGTTTCCGTCCCGATGTTCGGCTGGTTCGGGTGGGCCGAGTGGTACTCATCCATTGCCGGGCCAACATGGTAGTTCCAGCCGCGCACGTCTATAACCGGGTTCACGCCGATGAATTCGTTACCGACACAACATTCGGCGTAGGTGACCGACCGGGTGGGGTCTAGCTGATGAATCAAAGTCTCCATGGTTCGCGCGACGCGCGTGGCGGTGGATGTGCGTTGGAGAGGCTCTTCGTTGCCGATTGACCAGAGAAAGACGCTTGCATGGTTGCGGTCGCGGCGAACCTGGTTTTCGAGCAGTTGAAGATCCTGAGCGTCGCTGGCAAATGTCCGGCTCTCGTCCAGCACCAGCATGCCTAGATGGTCGCACGCGTCCAGCAGTTCCTCAGTAGGCTCACCATGCGCGGTTCGAATGGCATTGGAACCCATTTCCTTGAGGGTGCGAACCCGAAAATATTGCAATGCGTCTGGGAGCGCCGTGCCAACGCCGGCGTGATCCTGGTGATCGGCTGTACCCTTGATCACATAGGAGTTGCCATTGAGAAGAAACCCTTTCTCGGGATCGAATGCGAGGGTGCGGATGCCGAACTCCGTCTCAACCCGGTCCATGATCTTGCCGGCGGCTCGAACGGCGGTCACCAGTTTGTATAGCCGCGGCGTTTCGGGTGACCAGAGGGCCGGTGAAGACACTTCCATTGTTTGATGGGTCGTCACCGTACTCGAGGGACTTATGGACACCGCAGCGCGGCTCTTGGCTACCGTGTTCCCACCCGGGTCCACGATTTCGTAATCCAACTCCGCCTCGGACGAATTGGCCTGGTAGTTTCGGAGACGGGTCTCGATGCTGATTTCCGCCGGACCTTCGGGCACATTCTTTTTGAATCGACTGGCTACAAATGTGCCATCTGGCACTACCGCAAGCAGCGCTGTCTTAATGAGCCAGACGTGACGATAAATACCGGCTCCCTCATAGAACCAACCCTCGAACTGCGAGGCATCCACGCGAACCGCGATGGTGTTCGTGGCCCCGTAGTTGACCACGTCCGTGATGTCGTAGCGGAAAGAACTGTATCCTCTGGGTTGACGCCCGACGAGGCAACTATTGACGTACACCAGGCTGTCGCGATAAACCCCGCCGAACTCAATCCATATTCGCTCATCTTCATTCTGGGCGGAAAGCGTGAAGGTGCGGCGATACCAACCCACGCTGTTTTGAGGGTATTTGGGCCCGATCGGCTTATATCCATGATCCGCCGGCGCATTCTGGTCGAAGGGAAGAGCAACCACCCAGTCGTGCGGAAGATTGACCGTGGGCCACGAGCTATCGTTGAAATCTGGCCTCGCTGGCCCGGTGCTGACGCCAAGATTGATGGGTCCTTCGCCGGTGCCCCACTCGTTTCCGAGATGGAATTTCCAGCCGGAATCCATCAACAATCTTTCCCGCGGGACCTGTTGAGCGCGTGCGGGACAGATGCCCGCCATGGTTACAGCCAACGCGAGGCAGCACTTCAAGATCTGCCGGACAAGATTCGGTTTGTTCATCGGACCCTTCATTCATTTGAGCGGCTTTGGCGCGCAATGACGTGACTCGATCGAATGCAGGCCCATCAAGACGCATCGATCGCGACGGTACAGCTTCTCAGCCCATTTGAGCTTGCCGCTACATAGATCGTACCTGGTGTTGGGAACGATTGGACGAGGGCCATGCAGAGCCCATTGAATGCGCTTCGGGTTCCACCCGTAAGCGCTTCCGGTTTATCTCGTTCATGGCAACTTGGGTCACCATTGCCGACTCCAATCAGGCGGCCTGGACCCGTGATCTGAAAACGAACTTCGTTGTTTGCCGTGGGCACTACCCGGCCGATGGCGTCCACCACTTTGACTGACACGACGGAAAGGTCCTTTGCATCGGCAGCGAGTTTGTCGCGATCGGCCACCACTAGGAGCGCTTCGGGTTTCCCAGCCGTCTCGCGTCGCACTCGAACGACGATGTTGCCGTGTTTGAATCCCCATGCCTCGAGCACGCCAGAGGCATATCTCACGTTCCACTCCACGTGCGAGTTCTTCCGTACGTGTTGAGTTCCGAGGCTTTTGCCATTCAAGAACAATTCCACGTTGTCCAGGTTGGTGTGACACCAAACCGGGATCTCCTGGCCCTCGTTCCCTTCCCAATTCCAGTGCGGAAACAAGTGCAGCACCGGCTTTGTCCCCCACCAGGCCTGGTAATAAAAGTAGTTGTCCTTGGGGAAGCCGCAGGCGTCCATGGCGCCGAAATGCGAACCGATGGACGGCCAGCCATACGGGCTTGGCTCCCCCCGATAATCGAACCCGGTCCAAACAAAACCGCCGGCGAGAAATTCTCGTTCTGCGAAGAAGCTCCACCACTTCTCTGCCGTGGCGCCATAATCCGGACAGTTCAAATCGTAGGCGCTCACGTATCCCTTAACTGCATCGCTGCGATAAGTCCCCCGGGTCGAGTAGGTGCCCGCCGTTTCGGTTCCAATTGTGGGGAGTGCCGGAAAGGCGCGATGAAAAGCATCCAGGTCCTCTCTTTGATAATTGAAGCCCTGTACATCGACTGCCCGGGGCACGCCCTGTCCGCTTGAATATCCACTGTCCATGGCCACGCTTACGGGCCGGGATGGATCGAGCCTGCGGGCGAGTCTTTTCATCGACTGCACAATGCGGCGCCCGCGCTCTTCTCCTTGCACCGCCCACTCTTCATTGCCCAAGGACCACATCACTACGCTCGGATGGTTTCGGTCGCGGCGAATCATGCGCTCCAACTGACTAAGCGCCTCCGGAGTCGAACCCATCATGCGCGTCTCAACCAGCACTAGCATGCCGAGCCGGTCGCAGGCATCCAGCAACTCCGGGGCTGGAGGGTTGTGAGCGGTACGGTAACCGTTCGACCCCATCTCTTTCAGTCGTTCGATGCGGTACTCATGCAGGCGGTCCGGCAGAGCGCTCCCTACTCCCGCATGGTCCTGGTGGTTGCAAGTGCCCTTGATCTTCACTGGCTGATCATTGAGAAGGAATCCCCGGTCGGCATCAAATCGAATTGAACGAATACCAAAAACCGTTTCTGATTGATCGACTTCGTGACCGACGACGGTGTCTCCGGCCACCACCGTCGTGATGAGGCGATGGAGATAGGGCTCTTCAAGGGACCACAGTTGAGGCCTCTCGATAACAATTTGGGATTCAAATTTGGCGACCTCTCCCGGATTTAGTATCTGCAGCATGGAAGCGACGGAACCGATGACTCGTCCGTTTGGATCGATCACATCGAACTTCACTTTGCAGCTATCTTTGGTTTCGCCCTCGTTTACGACTTCAGAGGTGATGGTGAGACTTGCGCGCCCGTAATGCACATCGGATCTGACGAATGTCCCCCATTGCTGCACATGCAGCGGCGCGGTTTTCGTCAGCCATACGTGACGGTAGATGCCGGCGCCTTCGTAGTACCAACCCTCGCCGAGCGTGACGTCGACCCGCACGACAAGTACGTTCTTGCCTTCGTAGTTGGCGAGGTCGGTAATGTCGAACCGCACCGGCGCATATCCGCTGAAATTGCGCCCCAGGTAGAAGCCGTTGAAGACGAAGATCGCATCGCGGAAGACTCCGTCGAATTCGACGGCAATGCGTTTCCCGGAATCCGATTTGTCCAAATCGAAGACGCGGCGATACCAGCCGATGCTGGTGTCCGGGTACTCGCGACCCAGCGGTCTTCCGCCATGATCAGCAAGTTCAGGGCCATTGCTGATTGGAAGCTCAACTGCCCAGTCGTGCGGAACATCGACGCTGCACCAGCCAGAGTCATTGAACCCGAGTTGGCAAACATCGCGGAAATCTCCCGACTTTGCGAATGTCGACTCGCGAGCAGCCGCACCGTAAGCAAAGTCCTTCGCGGGATCGGACGCATGGCCCAAGTGAAAGCGCCAGCCGAGATCCAAAGAGATCCGCTCGCGGCAAGACAGATGGTTGAGGTCGCCGGTTTCGAACGGATCAGGGCCCTGCCCGGCTGCTGGGCCCTGGGCAAATGCACTCAGAGACAATCCACTCACCGGTGCGGCTGCGCCGGCCGAGGCGGCTAGGCCCGCTTTGAGAATTCCCCGACGCGTCCATTTCGGCATGGGTGTGTGGTCCCCGTTTTGCTTCTTTGGTCCGTATTCGTCAAAATTCCACGCGCAACTTCATGGCAATGCTGCGGAAACCGGCGTGATTGTATTCAAAACCTCTCTCCGCGCTCGAGCCGCAGGCCCACGTGGCCAGTTGCCCCACGCAACCGCTGTTGTCCGGGAGGGCGTCGGTGATGGTGCCATCCGGGTTGTAGTAGTGGGGATGGTTGAAGAGGTTAGAAATCAGCGCGGTGTAGGTCATTCTTACCTTTTCGGTGAGCGGGAACGATTTGGCGACGGAGAGGTGGTGCACGTCGAGCGGATCGCCATGGAGCATGTTGGCGGAGGCGTTGCCCCAGCGGCCCACGACCGGTTCCTCCATATTGAGGCAAAGCGGATCGGCGGGCGTGCAGCCGGGAATCATGAATGCTCCGGTTTCCGAGTAGGTGAAAGGAGTAAATGGCATGGGCGTATTCGAATTGGGATAAAACCCGTTCGAACCATAGCCGCAGATTCCGCTCGCGTCGGCACACGAATACACCGGGGTGTTAAACCAGCGCTGATAAGTTCTCCGGCCGCGAGAAAGATTTGGGCGAGCGCCCGGGATCCGGTCTGGATAGCCCGAATAAGCATTGGCGTTGGCAAAATCCACGTTGGTCTGCACGCTGGGCGTGGGGTCGTAGGTGGAATTGAACCAGGGGCCGAAGAGCCATCCGCTCGCCAGGTAGCTGAACGACTCCACGGTCCAGCCTCCCACCAGCTGGTTCACCCAGCTCGGCGAATTGCCAAGATAATGCCGCCCCTTGCCAAACGGCAGGCTCCAAACGGAGGTCAGAACGACCCGGTTGCGGGTGTCGGCGCCATTGGGCGCCCACATTGCGAAGGGATGAAGCGGGTCGTTCGAATACCCTTCGTTGCTGATGTCAGAGGCCATGGTGAAGGAAGCGTCGAACGTCACCCAGCCTTGCTTCCGTTTTGCCTCAACCTGCAGGGCGTTGTAATGCGCAATTCCGCCGTTTTTGAATTCCCCGACGTAGCTCAGACCGGGAAACGGCAGCAGGGCCGTCGAGTACGGAGTGGAGTTTGCGGGCTTGGTGTTGAATCCCCAGCTTTGGTATTGCTGATTCTCCGAGAGCGAGCCGATATAGGAAGCCCGCAGCCCCATGCCGGCAATCTCTTTTTCAAGGCTTACGTTAAAGCTGTGAATGGATCCATTCGTCCAGTGCGTTGGCATGGCCGTCAATTGCTGGCTGCCCACGCCTCCGCCGGCGGTCACATCTGAGGTGCCGGGTGCGGGGAACGGGCTTGGCCACTCGAATGGAGGGGCGCAAGGGGGATTAGCGCACGACGACTGCGGTCCGGTCCAGGTGGGCGCGTTGTAGTTTTGGGACAAGCCGATAAACGGGCCGTCGCTATACCCCTCCTGGGTGGCGTTGTACGACTTGGTATAGCGCTGCCAGTAGAGACCGTAACCTCCGCGAATAACCAAAGTATTCGACAGCCGGTATGCGGCCGCGATCCTTGGCCCGAAGTTTCCCCGATCGCCGCTGGGAATCGGATTCCCGGCCACGATGGGTACCGGCCCAGTTCCCACGGATGGATTGGCAGTCAGGGCAGCAAAGTTGGGATTGATTTTGCTCAACGCGGCGCCCGGCACAATGATCTGGTTGGCTTCCGGAATGAAGTTGTAAACCAGGTTGTCGTGATAGCGGGGGACGCCCTCGTAGTCCCACCGAAGCCCGTAATCCAAGCTCAATCTATGGGTGACATGGTACGTGTCGCTGAAGTAGAACCCAAAAGTTTCGTTGGTAAGCTCGCGGTTGGTCAGCGGGTCGGAGCGTTCGAGATAACTGGGATAGCCAAGCAGGAAGTCGGCGTAGTTCAATCCGGAATAACGTCCGTCGAAGCTGAAGCTGCCGTAGTCCGGAGCCGCCCCAGTGGTGAAGTCTTTTGCATTCCAGAAGCGGTCGTAGCTGGCGCCGAAGCCAAACAGGTGAGCCCCTTTTTGCCACGAGAGATCGTCCTTGATCTCCCAGTCTGTTTGGTTGTTCGATGCGCCGCCTGAGGTCAAGCCCAGGCTGGAGGGAGACGCTCCGCCGAACCCGCTTCCGCCAAAGTTAATGCTGGGCATGCCGGCGGTGTTATAGTGCGAGGGGTTCAGGCCCTGCAGTCCGGCCGCGGTGATCACATCCTGGCCGTGAATGTTCTGCCCGTTCGCGGGCGATCCATTCAGCCAGAGTTGCCTCGCCAGCGACAGGGATGCGCGATTGACGACCCGGTCGGTGAACGTGTGCGTCTCGTCGAGGGCGAAATTCCAGACGTCGCCCGTATGGGTGTAGAACAGCGCGGGCGTATTGCCGCTCCAGTCGTAGGGCGTTTTCCGCCGCGTTCCGGTGACGAAAACGGCATCCTTGCTGGTAGGCGCATAATCGAGCCGGAGGAACGGCCAGTTGCCTTGATAATAGTCCGCCAGAATGCCGCCATCGGTATACGGATGCAGCCAGAAATAGTTGTTGCTGGCGAATGTGGCCGGGGGGGTGGGATAAAAGGTCTTCTGGAAGTATTGCGCGGCGCCGCTGATGCGCTGCGCGGGGAGCTGATTGTTCGGAAAGGGCTGTCCGGTGAGCGGGTCCACGAGCTTGACCTGCGGAAGCAGGGCGGAGAAGTCGCCCTTCATCATGGCTGCGGTAGGGACCGTGGCGGCAACCTGGGTGTGCGCGGGCACGCGCTGCAGGAAGAAGGAGAAGTAAAAGAACGCCTTGTTCTTCCAGATTGGACCGGACAACTCCGCCTGGCCATCATGCTGGATGTAATGCGGCTTGACCAGCGTCCCTTGCGCGTTCTGCGGAGGCTGAAAAGCATTGAAAGCCGAATCGAAGCGCTGGTAGTGCACCGAACCATGCCAGGTATTTACGCCGCGCTTAGAGGTCAGGTTATAAGCAACCGGGCGGGAACTGCTGGCGCCAGGGTTCATCTCGGTCACGGTCGCCTGCTGATAGAAGTTAATGTTGTTGTTCTGCTCGCCGAACCGATCGGTTGTGCTTCCATCGAATTCAATGTGCTGCTGGTCGCCATCGAACCCGTTGATCATCACACCCCACCCGGCGCCCTGCACGCCGGGCAGCGTCTGGAACATGGCCAGAGGATTGGGGTAGGACTGAACCAGCGGCGCATCCTGGAATTCCTTGTCGTCGAACTCGGCGTGAAGAGTGCCGCCTTCGGTGTCGATCACCTGCGCGCCTTCCCGGACCTCGACGGTCGCGCCCTGGTGGGGAACGGAAAGCGCAACATCGATCCGCCGTACGTGCCCGGAGTCGAGGATCAGGTCGTTGGCAACAAATTCGGCAAAGCCGCAGCATTCTGCTCGCAGGCTGTAGGTGCCCGGGTTCAATGCCGGAATCTCGAAATATCCGCCCTTATCGCTGGTGACCGTGCGGACCACAATCCCGGTGGCCGGTTCCAGCACGCGAATGCGCGCGCCGGGTACAACCGCTCCGCTAGGATCCGTCACCGTTCCCCGGAGAGCGGAGGATCCCTCCTGGGCCAGACAAGCGCTGGAAACCATCAGCGCTGCCAGGAGCGCCACGGTGAGCCATCCATTGCGAACTATGCGTGACCAATACGGTTGTGCCATGCTTTTTCCCTCCCACGCCATTGATCGGAATGCACTCTCTGCGCTCCTCGATCGGCGGTTATTCGTTCCTTGAGTGCTGGTTTGTGATGTAGAATCGGCTCGCCTGAGGAAGAAGGCGCTGCGTCGAACCGATTAAGCCCCTGCGCTCCGGCTGGAGTCACGAACAAGATCAGAAATTATTCAGAAATCTCCTTTCTGGGCCGATGACGCTTCCCGCGAGCGACGTTTATCACATTGAGAACGTTGAGATTAGTGCGTCACAATGCCGGCTGTTCCGGGATGGCGCCGAAAGGCATCTTCGCAGGCAAGCATTCCAGGTTCTGCTTTACCTGATTGAGCAACAGGGCCGTGTCGTTGGCCGGGAGGAACTGATCCGGAGTGTCTGGCATGGCGCCGCCGTAACCGACGACAGCCTGGGGCAATGCATCAGCGAAATTCGCGAAGCGCTGGGCGACAGTTCGCGTCAACCTCGCTACGTCAAAACCCTTCCAAAAGTCGGATATCAATTCATCGGTCCGGTAACGGGTCGATACGAGACCGGTTTTACGGAAGCGGCTACCGGTGTGAGGGCAGGCGTCAGTAATCCCTCGGAAACCGGTAGGCAAGCTCCTTCGGGAGTCCCCGGTGGGATAACCAGACCGCCAAACCGGACGTTTGCCTGGCGCGTTCTGCTGGTCGTTACCGCCCTCCTGCTTGCCTTCCTTGCCACGCTTTCGTGGATGCGACGGCGCCCCGTCGCCGATTTGCCCAAGGCGGATACCGCCCGGAGCGTCGTGATAGCGCGCCGCTCGATCGCCGTCCTGGGATTCCGAAACCTGTCCGGCCACCGGGAAGACGGCTGGCTTTCAACCGCATTCTCCGATTGGCTGAGTACGGAATTGGCGGCTGGTGAGCAACTCAGGACCGTTTTGCCGGATGCCGTCGCGGAAAAGAAGTCGGAGCTCGCACTGCCCCGGTCCGGGTTTCCCAGCGGTGGTGACCTGAATCGCATCGGCCAGCAACTGGGTGCAGACCTGATCTTATCCGGCGCCTATGCAAAGCTGAGCCGCGGGTCCGAAAGCATGGTGCGCCTCGATTTACGCCTGCAAGACACAAGGACCGGGGAAACAGTGGCCGCTATTTCCGAGAGTGGCAACGAGTCACGTCTGTTTGATTTGGTCTCCAATGCCGGCGAAACACTGCGCGCCAAGCTCGCCGTTCCGGAAGTCACTCGCGATCAGGCCAATCAGGTCGCGGCGACTTTGCCGAAGGATCCGGCGGTGGCGAAAATCTATGTCGAAGGCGTGGAAAAACTGCGGGCCGCGGATTTCCCGCAGGCTCGCGATCTTCTGGAGAAGGCCGTCGCTACCGCACCGAACGAGCCCATGCCCCACGCCGCCCTGGCAGCCGCGTGGGAACAACTTGGATATGATCGCAAGGCGGAAGCTGAAGCGCACCGTGCCTTCGATCTTTCCTCCCGCCTTTCCCGGGCGGATCGCTTGCTGATCCAGGCCCGCTTTCAGGAAGCGTCGAGAGACTGGGATAATGCCATCCGGACGTACACCACGCTCTTCAATTTCTTTCCCGACGACCTTGATTTCGGTCTTTCGCTCGCAAATGCCCAGGTGGTCGGGGGCAAATGGCATGATGCGCTCGAAACTATCGCGGCGTTGCGGCGGCTTCCTGCTCCGCTGAACGATGATCCGCGTATTGATTGGCAGGAAGCACGCGCAGCTCGATCGCTGGGCGACATGAACCGCGCCATGTCTTCCGCCTCGCGCGCTGCGGACAAAGCCCGGGCAGTGGGTGCATCGTCCTTTGAAGCGCGCGCCTTGTTGGAAGAAGCCAGGAGCCTCGAGCCTCTCCAGAACGCGAGCCGCGTAGTCAGCCTTGTCCAAACGGCCCAGCAGCTTTTCGCCGGCACCCACGATGAACAGGGACTCGCCTCCGCCACGAATTACCTGGCCACTGTCCAACAAAGCCACGGGGATGACGAGGCTGCCAGAAAAGGGTACGAAGAAGCGCTTCTCATTGATCAGCGGATTGAATATCAGCCCGGCATAGCGGCCATGAACAATAACCTGGGCGGGATCGAACTTGACCTGGGGAACGCGAGCCGCGCGCTCGAACGCTATCAAGAGTCTGTCGCCACCTATCGCCGCATCGGCGAGCAGGACGGAGTCGCCTTGGCAGAACAGGGATTAGGGGATGTTTACCTGGCAACCGGACAATTGAAGTTGGCGAAGGCGAACTATCAGGACTCGCTGGAGATTTGTCAGCAGAGTGGAAATCGCCCCCGCGGAGCGGATGCATTGGCCGCACTCAGTCGGGTGCTTTGGATGCAGGGGGAACTGAATTCATCAATGGATAATCTAAAGCAAGCCAAAACATCGTTCGAACAGCTGGGAGATAAATCGAGGTTACTCCATCTGGACGCAGAAATATCGTCCGTTCTTCTTGATCAGGGAAAAGCTTCATCCGCAGAGAACGTCGCACGCGCTGCAGCCGCAACCTCCCAGAATCTTGATTATCCAACTGATCAGGTTGAGATTCATTTAGCTCTTGCCAACGCACTTCTTGCTGAGCACAAGCTTACAGAAGCGCGCGATGCCTTCACGGTTGTCCGACGGCTCTCCAACAATATTCATGACCGTGAACTACAGTGGTCGGTTGAAATTACCGGCGCCCGACTGGGTGCCGCTTCCGGCGGCCAGGGCGTCCTCAATGCAGAGAAGCAGCTGAACAACATCGTCCGTGACGCCACCTCCATGTCTTTCGTGAACGTTGCCTATGCTGCTCGCCTCCAGCTAGGCAAGCTGGAACTACAGTCGGCCAATCCTGGCAAAGGACGCGCCCGGCTCGAGGCGCTCAGATGGGAATCATCCGGAAAAGGATTCAACCTTATTGCAAAACAATCTGCTTCGGTTCAATGAGTGGATGGCCCAATAGTTGCTCCAGAATCCTTGCGCAACAGGCGCGACCAAGGATCGCACGGACGAACTGGAGGGAAAAGAGCGAACACCTCTTCAGCGCGCCGCGGCCATGTCCCAATTACGCAGAGTCGGCTGCGGCAATTCCTCTGCGGCGCCTCCTGGTCCCAACTCGGGTCTGGTAGCCGCGCCACGCCTCCACAGGTCGGCGGCAACCTCGCTCTCCAAGAAACTCCTCAATGAAATGATTGGCCTGTTTTTGGAGCAGAGAGGCGGAGCTTCGAATGCTTCCGGACCGACGATTCCTATGAGCCCCACCCAGGAATCCTCGACCGATGGTTCCGATGCTGAGTTGAGTGTATGCGAGGTCTCAAAAGCGGAGACGCGGGCGGCTGCATATCATCTGCGTTGGTTGGCAAGCCGGCGACATATAATTCGCTCGAGACTTTCTGTCGGTCAGGATTCCACGTCCCATGTCCAAAAGTGTCTTTCAGAGCATCCTCCTTGCATGCCTGCTGATGGCGTCCGTTTCGTCGCCCGCCCAGCCCGATTCTTCGATTAGCATCGAGCACAATGTCGTGATGAAGACGCGCGATGGGGTCACGCTGAGCGCCGACGTCTACAGGCCTGCGAGGGAAGGCACTTTCCCAGTGCTTCTACAACGCACTCCTTACAACAAGGAGAACACGGCTGAGTTCGCTCGCACGGCGGCGGACCGCGGCTTCGTGGTGGTCGTTCAGGATGTACGCGGACGATACGAATCCCAGGGTGAGTGGTATCCGTTCAAACACGAAATGGATGATGGATACGATACGGTGGAATGGGCCGCCGCACTGCCGCATTCGAACGGCAAGGTGGGCATGTTTGGCGGTTCCTATGTTGGGGCCACGCAGATGCTCGCGGCCATCAGCCATCCGCCGCACCTGGCGGGGATCTGCCCCGTAGTGACGGCCAGCAATTACCACGAGAACTGGACGTACCAGGGCGGCGCCTTCGAACAGTGGTTCAACGAGTCCTGGACCTCGGGCTTGGCGCAGGACACCGTCAATCGCGCTGTGCAGGCGGCGAGCAATGCCATGGAAGGCAGCAGGGTTTTGCCGTTAGAACAGTACCCTCTTTTCAACCTGAAGCTGGGACCGGATCCGGCGAGCTGGACGGCCAGGTTCGCGCCCTATTTTCTGGACTGGCTCGATCACCCGACGTATGACAGCTACTGGAAGCAGTGGGCTATCGAAGAGCAATACGCGTCGATCGAGGTGCCCGCGCTCACGATCGCCGCCTGGTATGACTTGTTTCAGGCCGGCTCGCTAAGAAACTTCACCGGTCTGGAGGCCGGTGCGGGAACTGAAAAAGCGCGTAAGGGGCAGCGATTGATTATCGCGATTGGCGGGCACTCAGGCTGGAGCCGCAAGGTCGGCGACGTCGACTTTGGCCCCGAAGCTCAATTCGACGAAAACGGAGTCTCGCTGGCGTGGTACGAATACCTGTTCCAGGACAAACAGAACGAGTTTGCGACCGAAAAATCGGTGAAACTCTTCGTAATGGGCGAGAACAAATGGCGTCATGAGGATGACTGGCCACTGAAAAGGGCGAAGGAAACGAAGTACCTGTTGCATTCGTGCGGCAACGCGGATTCCTCCTCAGGTTCGGGACTGCTGTTCAGCGGGCAACAGGAATTCCGATGCGAGGGCCCCGACCATTACACCTACGACCCGGCCAATCCCGTGCCCACGGTCGGCGGCCCTTTGTGTTGCGATCCCGATCATCTGCCGGGCGGGCCTCGCGACCAGAGCGAGGTGGAAAAACGGAAAGATGTGCTTGTGTACTCGACGGAAGCCTTGACCGAGGACACCGAGGTGACCGGTCCGGTGGTGCTGGACTTGTTTGCCAAAGCATCAACCGTAGACACGGACTTTACCGCAAAGCTGGTTGATGTGTGGCCGAATGGGTTTGCGCAGAATCTGACGGAAGGTATTCTCCGAGCTCGTTTTCGGAACGGAACGGGGCACGCGGAGCCGCTCGAGCCGAGAAAGCTCTACGAGTACAAGATTGACCTGTGGTCGACGAGCAATCTGTTTCTAAAAGGTCACAGGATCCGCCTCGAGATATCGAGCAGCAACTTTCCCCGCTTCGACCGCAACCTGAACACCGGCAACGATGCCGCTTCGAGTTCCGACTTCGTGAAATCGGACATTACGGTTTATCACGATGGCGCACATCCAAGCGCCCTGTTGTTGCCGGTCGTAGTCCGGTGAAACGACATTGTAAGCGCTGATTCATAACCGCAATCGATTCGCCGCCATTTTCTCGCCTCAGGAACCCACTCCCTGCACGCCCGAGAATAGCCCTGTGGCGCAAGCCACGCAGCGCGTGGCGGTCCTGAGCAAGGCGAAGTTTACCGGTCGCCGCCGCTCAAAGAGGAAAATGGAACATCGATGGGACTTCCCGCGTCAACTTTGGCTGAGACATGCCGATCCAAGGAACCAGTCGGCGCCCCACTTTCGAGTTATTACGTGCGTAACTCCCAACAAAACGGCCCTTGGCCTAGAATCTGAAGCAGTCTGCGGGTAAGTCGTGAGAGATCGCAGCCTTAAAAAAGATTCCAGCATATATAGGAGTACTGTGATGCGTACACGATTGATCCTTGGTGGGCTGATGGTTTTGGTCTCGGCGGCCTACGCGAAAGACCCGAAGCACAATCAGACAGGCACGCTGCTCCGCATGCATGCAGTTCCATGCGGCACTGCCGAAAAAGATGCCAAGTCGTTCACAGGTGAACTGCTTGGAACGGACTCCGGCAGCAAGAAGTCAGAACAGCTTCTTTGTCAGGAATATGAGTTGCAGACAGCCACTGTGGTGTATCGTCTTCGGCCGCGTGACGAGAAACACCCAATGCTGCTGCCGATCGGCGAACATGCGCAGTTCCGCATTGACAAGGACACAATGATGCTTCGAGTGGAGGACCTGGACGGCAAAGATCGCAAGTACACCGTCGTTTCAATGGATCCGCGCACGGACAATGCAGCCGCAAATTCAGCAGCAGACAATCAAGGGCAGCGCGTGAGTATCACACCACAGAAGTGAGCTGCTGGATTCGAGCGAGCCCCCGTCCCTGACGCGCCTTTAAACCCATCTGAGTGTTGGCAACTCAAATCCCATTTATCTGTATCACCCTTTGGTATCACGGCAGGGTTTTCAGTGCAGATGAGAACGACCCCTTGCGGACCTGCCAATAACTGCGGATCAGAGATTCCCCCCTCAATTCTCATCGGGTGCTTCGGCCAGAGAAGTACCTCTATGTGTAATGCAGATGATCCTGCCGTGGCTGATAATCGCGTCACGCTGGCCGAGGAGAAGGACCAATTTGGATTGGCGATTCCGCATGCCAGCTTCAACCTGCATGACAACGATAAGAAGCTGATCAAGGCCGGCAAAGAAGAGGTGATGGAAGTGATGCGGGCGGCGGGGCGGTCGAGGTGGTGCAGGAAGCCCGGTATGCCCACCTGGTGGGCGCCTGCCGGAGGGGTTCGGACCCGCGAACGTCGGTGGTGGATCAGTTCGGACGCACGCACGATATTGCGAATCTGTTCGTGTGCGACGGAAGCATTCTGCCCACGCAAGGTTCGGCCAATCATGGCCTGACGATTCAGGCCCTGGCGGCGCGAACTGCCGACTACCTGATCTCGCAAGGCGAGGAGATCTTCACCTCGGAGCGGCGCGACACGAGTACTCCGCCGCTTCGCCGGCGGCTGGCTCCTCCGAAGACATGGGGCGCGGGAGTTCCGCGACTTAAATAGAGAAAGGGTGGTATTCTGCCGTGGCAGAATATGTCGTGATACGATATGTAATGGCAGGCAGGTGAAATGGTTTCCAGCGATCGCAATGCTCGCTCGGGGGCAAGGCAGGGAGGGATTTCCAGCGCAGGGTATCGCCAACTAGCGGAATTCCGCTACCGCATCCGTCAATTCCTGCACTTCAGCGAAGAAGCCGCTCGCTCCTGTCAGATGGAACCGCACCAACACCAGCTCCTGTTAGCCATCAAAGGGTTGCCGGAAGGAGTTCGGCCTACGGTGACTACGCTTTCTCGCCGGCTTTGCCTTCGGCATCACAGCACGGTGGAACTGATCGACCGGCTGGTGGAGCGCGGAGCGGTGGTGCGACACCAGAGCGATAAGGATCACCGTGAGGTTCTGGTGGAGATAACCGCATACGGGGAAGAGCTCCTGAACCGGCTTTCGGGACTCCTGTTGCAGGAATTGAGGACCACGGGCCCGGCTTTAGCTGTATCGCTGCTGGCAGTGGTGAATCAATCGATTGAATCCAGGAAGAGGCCATGATGAGTCAGGCGGAAGGTACGAAGCGGCACAAGTCTTCGCTGGAGGAGCTTGGCGATTTCACGACGACCTCGCGAGTGATCCCGATCTCGGTGATGGCGATGGTGATCGGGGCCATCGGCGCATGCGCGGCATGGCTGCTGCTGAGGCTTATCGGCCTGTTTACCAATCTCTTCTACTACCACCGCATCAGCGTGTCGTTCGTCTCGCCGGTGAACAATCACCTCGGCGTGTACGCGATATTGGTACCGGTGATTGGCTCGCTGATTGTGGGCTTGATGGCGCGCTATGGATCGGAGCAGATTCGCGGGCACGGCATTCCCGAGGCGATCGAATCGATCCTGATGAACGGCAGCCGCGTGCGGCCGCGGCTGGCGATTCTCAAGCCGCTCTCGGCGGCAATCTCGATCGGATCCGGAGGCCCGTTCGGCGCCGAAGGACCGATCATCATGACCGGTGGGGCGGTGGGATCGATGATTGCGCAGTTCTTCCACCTCACCAGCATGGAGCGCCGGACTTTGCTGGTGGCCGGAGCGGCTGCCGGCATGTCGGCGACGTTTGCGGCGCCTCTGGCTTCGGTGTTGATCGCGGTGGAACTTCTCTTGTTCGAGTGGAGGCCGCGCAGCGCCATTCCGGTGGCCCTTGCCAGCGCCACGGCGTGCGCGGTCCGCCGCTACATCCTGGGGCTGGGTCCCTTATTTATGGTGCCGACGCATCCGGTGTTTATCGGGCCGAAAGGCCTGGCCGGCTGCATCATTTGCGGACTTGCGGCGGGAGCGCTGTCAGCGCTTCTGACATTGGGGGTCTACGCCGCGGAAGATCTTTTCAAGAAGCTTCCCATTCATTGGATGTGGTGGCCGGCGATTGGCGGGGTGTTCGTGGGAATCGGGGGCCTTATCTTTCCGCAGGCACTGGGCGTGGGCTACGACACGATCGGAATGCTGCTGCAGGGAAATGCTCCGCTCACGATTTTTGCCGGTGTGCTGCTGGTGAAGTCAGCGATCTGGATGATCTCGCTTGGTTCAGGGACATCGGGAGGCGTTCTGGCGCCGTTGCTGATGATGGGGGCTGCCCTGGGGGGCATCGAGACCATATTCCTGCCACACTTCGGCTCGGGGTTCTGGCCGCTGATGAGCATGGGCGCAATTCTGGGGGGAACGATGCGCTCGCCGTTTACGGGCATTATTTTTGCCATTGAACTGACTCATGATCTGAACATGCTGCTGCCGCTGCTGGTGGCTTGCTTCCTGGCGCATACCTTTACGGTACTGGCATTGAAGCGTTCGATCCTCACGGAGAAGATTTCGCGGCGGGGTTATCACTTGAGCCGGGAATACGGACTGGATCCGCTGGAGATTTTATTCGTGCGAGAGGTGATGCGTACCAACGTGGTGGCGGTGCCCGGGAAGGCCACGCTGGAAGAGGCGCGAGAATTGATCCACCCCAACGGCCGCCCCCAGGGGCAATATCTTTTTCCGGTGGTGGATGGAGCGAAGGACTTGCTGGGGGTGGTGACGCGCAAGGAACTGCTGCGGCTCTTTGAAGAATCAAAGGAGAATGCGCCGGTAATCCGGCTTTCGGAAGTTGCCTTGTCGGAGCCGGTGATCGCCTTCGCCGACGAACCGCTGCGGGTGGTGGTTCAGCGCATGGCGGAAACGGGTTTGACCCGGCTGCCGGTTCTGGATCCGCAAAGCGAACGGCGCCTGGTGGGCATGATCTCGCTGCACGATCTTCTTCGTGCGCGCACCCAAAACCTGGCGGAAGAGCGCGCGCGAGAGAGGGTACTGCGGATTCGAATCCCGTTTGGGCGGCAGAAATCGGCTTCTCACTCGGAGTGAATGCGAAGTGAAGTGGTCAGATGAGGCGGCGCTGGAGGGCATGCGTAACGGCCTCGAGGCGGTTGTGGGTTCTGAGTTTTTGATTGATGTGATGAAGATGGTTGCGCAGAGTCTGTGGAGAGATGCCGAGCCTGGCAGCAATCTGCTGAGCGCCGGCGCCTACGGCAAACATCCTCAGAATCTCCAACTCTTGCGCGGAAAGGGGACTGACCGGGGCGGCTCCGGTGATGGTATCTTCCATATCGGAGACTTCACGTGCAATGGCTGCCATGCGGAGGAACACCTCTTCGCGCCTCTTCTGCGCGGTGATATCGCGGGCAAGGTGAACCAGAAGAACCTTTCCCGTGCGGCGATTGACATGAGTGAGGGACGAAATGTTGACCCATATCCGTTCGCCGCTGTGGGTAGTAACATTCAGATCGAAATTCGGTACCGGGGTTCCGTTCTTGCGGCTTTGTAATGCATTGCAGCGCTCATGGCACACATCGGTTCCCAATACACCGATGCCATGCAGCACCGCTGAGCAGGTCTTTCCCAGCACATCGTCTGCGGAATAGCCAAACAGCGCGTTTGCGGCGTGATTCCAGAAGCAGATCTCGCCCGACTCGTTGACGGCGAAGCTTGCGTCGGCCGTGTTTTCGAGAAAGGCAAACAGTTCGGCTTCCAGCATGTATCTATCGTAAAAGATGAGAGGGAAAGGGATCGCTAAGCCCGGGTATGGGTCAAACTGCACAATCCACCGCGAGTGGGCCGGAGATATGGGACGGTTGTACCGGCAGGGGTTATAGAAGTTCCATTTATGGGTGAGGAACGATTCCTCTATCCTAGAGATACGGCGTCTGGCCAGGGCTCACCGGCTCACCGCATCGCGAAGGAGGCATCTTCAGATGAGAGCGATGGCTGTTGGAGTGTGGGGCACATCTCATTGGGTACTCGATCTGATCGGTAGAGGCGCAGTGAGGTGCGTTCACGCACACCCGAGTGCGGGCGACGACGAAGCCTACTCCATGACCGGCGGAGCGATCGTGGGCGCGCTGTTCGGTTCGGCGCTGGGTTATACATTGTCGGCTCAAGCGCATGGCCTCAGCGTGGTTGCAGGAACGATTATTGGAGGCCTGGTTGGGATATCGGCGGGAATTGGTTGTGGGGCCATTGTGCAAAGCGTGGACGATTACATTCGCGCGGTGCTCAATTCTATAAATTCACGCTGAAGACGAACGTCGGCGATCGCAACCGCGATGGCGGAAATTGCGTGTGCCTGCGGCGGTCCGAGAAACTCCTTCATTCCAAGATCGACGATTGCCTGTGGTCATCCTTGCGCATACAACGAGGCACGCTGCGGGCGCATCAGCAGCATACATGGGAATAAATCGGGCGCGGAAAATTCTCGCGATGACAGTCCACTGACCCTGCCCGAGATTTAACTCTCCGCCAGAGGCACAGACTTCGACAGCGAATTCGATCGTCGCTGCGGGCGCACGCGCGTCACCTTTTCATCAGAACTGGAGGTTGGTTCGAGAATGGAAATTGCGGCAACCGTTCCTGAGCAGTCACTGGAGATCCTGCCGGCCCGGCACTATCTGAACGAGGAGCACGGGCTAAAATCCTGGCTGCTGACCCACGACCACAAGCGCATCGCTATTCTGTATCTCCTGACTACGACCTTCTTCTTCACAATCGGAGGGGCTGCGGCAGCGCTGATTCGATTGGAGCTTCTAACTCCGCAGGGAGACCTGGTCGCGGCGGACACGTATAACAAGCTTTTCTCCATTCACGGCATCATCATGGTGTTTTTCTTCCTGGTGCCGGTGGCGCCGGCGGTGCTGGGGAACTTTTTAATTCCGATGATGATCGGAGCCAAGGATGTGGCGCTGCCGAAGATCAATCTTCTGAGCTGGTACCTGTTTGTGATCGGCGGCTGCCTGGAACTTTACATGATGATTTCTGGTGGGGTGGATACCGGCTGGACGTTCACCACGCCACTGAGCACGCATTATGTGAACACGCATGTGATTGCCGCGGCGATGGGCATATTTGTGGCCGGGTTTTCGTCCATTTTGACGGGGCTGAATTTCATCGTGACCATTCACAAGATGCGCGCGCCGGGAATGACCTGGTTCCGGCTGCCGCTGTTCATCTGGTCGTTTTACGCCACGGCTTTCATCTTCGTTCTGGCCACTCCGGCAGTGGCGATTGCGCTGTTTATGGTTTCGCTGGAACGGCTGACGGGGATCGGCATTTTCGACCCGGCCAAGGGTGGAGATCCGCTGCTGTTCCAGCACCTCTTCTGGTTCTACTCGCATCCGGCGGTGTACGTGATGATTCTTCCCGGCATGGGCGTCATCTCCGAAGTGATCGCCTGTTTCAGCCGCAAGCGGGTGTTCGGTTATACGGCCGTGGCGTTTTCCTCCATTGCTATCGGGTTATTCAGCTTTTTTGTCTGGGCCCACCACATGTTCATCATGGGCATTTCCAATTATTCGGCGATGTTGTTTTCGCTCATGACCATGCTGGTCGCGGTGCCCTCGGCGATCAAGGTGTTCAACTGGTCATTCACGATGTACAAAGGGTCGATCCACTTCGACACGCCGATGATCTACACGTTGAGCTTCATCGGGCTGTTCACCATCGGCGGGCTGACGGGGGTTTTCCTGGCCACCATCGGCATGGATATTCACCTCACCGAAACGTACTTCATCGTGGCCCATTTCCATTACGTGATGGTGGGAGGCATGGTGAGCGCCTTGATGGCAGGAATCCACTTCTGGTGGCCGAAGATGACGGGACGAATGTATCCGGAAAAGCTCAGTCAACTGGCGGCGGTGATTTTGTTCATCGGTTTCAATCTCACGTTCTTTCCGCAGTTCATCCTGGGATACCTGGGTATGCCGCGGCGCTACTGGGCTTACCCCCCTGAATTCCAGACTTTGCACGTGTTTTCGAGCGCCGGCTCGACGATTCTGGCGGTGGGTTATTTGCTGCCGATGCTGTACCTTCCCTGGTCGCTGGTGTATGGAAAGATCGCCGGCGCAAACCCGTGGCGGGCGGCGGGGTTGGAGTGGACAACTTCTTCGCCGCCACCGGTGGAGAACTTTGTTCATTCGCCCGTAGTTGACTTCGAGGCGTATGACTACGATCGAATCGGTTCGCCCATCAAGGTGCTCGAAACAAGTTCCGCGGACTGAACGGCGGCCGGCCGGCCGTCAGTTGGTCTGGCCAGGGTGCTTTGATAGCCCTCGACAAACTTGCGGATCCCCTGGGTTGTGAGTTCAGGAGATATCGAACTTCTCCCATGGATCATCCAGATTCAGGGGCTTGTAGGGGATCGGCTGGAGTGGGCGGCCTTCGTGGGCAGGACCTTTGTAGACGAAGTCGCGTCCCGGCATGGGGAATCCGGCCGCTGCCCATCCTTCCAGAACCTTCCCCGACACGGTAACCAGATCAGCCCCCAGGGCAAAAGAAAACCTGGAGGTGATCGAGGTTGCGAATGCTGGCGGCGAGCACGCCCTGCGACTTCAGTTCAGCTGTGGCGTTTTCCATATTGCCTACATCAAACTCGATCCACGCTTGCGGCATAGCAGGATTGCCAGGCCCATTGATCGGTGCCAAAGCAGGACTCAGCCGCCTGCGCCAACGGGCGCAAGGCAAGATGTTTCACGCCACCGAGCTCGCCTGTATACAGATAGCGGTTGGCATCCTCTTTGAACTTCAAACTCAATGTTCCGGAGTAGAACTAGCTGCATGCGGCTTGACCGCGAACGATCGGACCAAAACCGGCAACGAAAAGCACGTCGATGCGTTTCCGTGTTTTTATTGGGATTTGGTTTGCTGTCTCAGTAAGTCTGTTGCACGCCTTCCACGCAGCCCAACTGAATGCAACGGCCGCAGCTGTGATCCCAATCCCCGCGAACACCGCAGTTGGCATGCGAATATGCCGCGGCCTTTGCGTTGCTTCCCTCGAACATGCTCTGGGCGCGCTCCAATCCCCACCGCGTATCCCACTGCGCGTTGAATGCCTGGAATCTTCATCGCTGCCTTTAACTGCCATGGCGCTCGGATCGGCCCGGAATTTTCAAAAAACGCGAGCGAAGCCGCGATGAGCGAAGAGTTGGATCGCCTGCCTAACGCGCGTGGGAAAATCGCGCCTCGTTTGCACTGCGGCTAAAGCCGACATCGGAACGGATCGCGCCTGAAGAGATCCGGTCACTAGTCTAAGACGGCGGCGGCGACGGCATCCTGAATCGCCAGGTTAATTTCCACGCCACCAGCGGGCAACATGGCATGGGCGGCATCGCCAATGCACAGCAGGCCCGGCCGATACCATCGCTGTAGCCGATTGATTTGCACTGTCAGGACCTTGATCTGCTCCCAATCGTGCAGCTCGTTTACTCGTTCGCCCAGAAACGGCGCGATCTTGCGAATGTCGGCGCGGAGCGCATCGATGCCCCGCGCTTTGATCTCGTCATATGAACCCTTAGCAATGATGAGGCCTGCTTGGAAATAATCTGAACGATTGATCAGGATCAGCGCCTTTCCATAGTTCACAGTGCCGAGCACCTGTGCCGAATCGCCCGGCATGCGGCCGATCCGGAACCACAATACATCGATGGGCACTCCGTCCTCGATCACTTCCAATCCGGCCGCGCTGCGAGTAAGGGAATGACGGCCATCGCAGCTCACCACCAGATCCGCACGGATCTGCATCTCTCGCCCTTCGTTCTGCACCACAACTTCCGTAATCCGTTCGCGACTCCTCACCAGATCTGTGGCTTCGTGTTGCGTGAGCAACTGAAACGAGGGAAAGCTCTTTGCTTTAGCGGAAAGAAGTTGAGGAAGTCCCATTGCGGCATCAGTGCGATGAATTTGCAGGTGACTGGCACATGTCGAAAGTCGACCACATCGAATAGGGAATCTCCGACGAGCATTCCGAACGGCTCTGCCTTCTGATGAGGTAAATCGAGAACTCTTCCAAGAGCCCAAGCTCCTTCAGCACCTCGAGAGTGGATTGGGTGCACCGTGTCGCCGCGAAAATCACGAAGGAAATCCTGGTGCTTTTCCAGCACCGCAACCTGGACACCATTACGCGTCAGAAGGTATCCGAGCATTATGCCAGCAGGCCCACCAAGAACCACACAGCAAGTCGTCTCCAAAATCTCAAGCCCCATATCTGGATGGTCTCCTGCGTCAAAACCGTTCAAGTTCTTCGATGCTGTATGAATGGTTGCCGTGGATATGCCGCTGAAAGCGACAGTTGAGGAACGCTCGCTTGGATCTCCGGTCGAGCAATCGCCAAGGACGGCAGATGCGTCTAAATTCCTGGCAGTTGTTGTTTTGGCGGAAACAACGCGCGGGGCGACAATAAGGTGAGGAGGAGGAGCGATGACCGCAATTCAGGAACTCCAGAATCTAGGACAAAGCTTGTGGCTCGACAACATTACGCGTGACTTGCTGGACAACGGGACACTTAAGCGCTATATCGATGAGTTTTCCATCACCGGGCTTACATCGAATCCAACCATCTTTGAACACGCCATCTCAAAAAGCAAATCCTACGACGGGGAAATTGGCCGCCTGCTGTCATCAGGCCTTTCAGGCGAGGAGCTTTTCTTTGAGCTGGCCCTGCAGGACCTGACTCGTGCCGCCGACCTTTTCGCCCCAGTTCACGAACGTACGGCAGGCAATGATGGCTTCGTTTCGCTTGAGGTGTCGCCTCTTCTAGCCTATGACACCAAGGGTTCGGTGGCCGCAGCGACTACATTGCACAAGAAAGCGAATCGTCCGAACGTTTTCATCAAGATTCCGGGAACGAAGGAAGGAAATCCCGCAATCGAAGAAGCAATCGCAGGTGGTGTGGCCATCAACGTAACGCTACTCTTTTCTCGTGAGCACTACGTGGCGTCCGCAGAGGCGTACATGCGTGGGCTCGAACGGCGTATTGCAGCGGGCCTCAGTCCCGATGTTCGTTCGGTAGCGTCGGTCTTCCTGAGTCGATGGGATGGTGCGACGATGGACAAGGTCCCCGACCAACTGCGGGACAAGCTCGGCATCGCTATCGGTCAGCAGACCTATAAGGCCTACCGCGATATCCTGGCCTCCGATCGCTGGCAGCGTTTGGCCAACTTTGGCGCGCGGCCCCAAAGGCTCTTGTTTGCCAGTACCGGAACCAAGGACCCAAAGGCTTCTGACGTTCTCTATATTGCCGCTCTTGCCGCGCCAAACACGATCGATACCATACCTGAGAAGACTCTTCTGGCCTTTGCTGATCATGGCAAACTGGCCGGCACTCTTCCGCGCGATGGAGGAGACTGCGAAACTGTTCTCGACAACTTTCGAAAGGCGGGAATCAATCTCGAACAGTTGGCGGCCGACCTGCAATCGCAGGGCGCCAGATCCTTCGATGAGTCGTGGCAAAACCTGCTCAGCGCGGTCGAGTCCAAGGGGAAGGAATTGCAGCACACTTCCTGACCGGTGTGGCCCTGGCCAACATTTGAGCCAGCCGATTCTCGAGGGAGGGCTCAGAAGTCTGCAGGACAGACGTCGTTGGTTTGATATGGGTTCGATACCCAGATTTAGGTCGGTAGGCATTTATTCGCGTGGCTAAAGCGGATATCCTTTCCATAGTCTTGGAACCCCGTCGAATGGAGGCATAATCGTAAAAATCAGTGCTCGCAACTCGCACAGCGTGTTGCCTTCTAACAGCTCGGAACAAGCCCTATCCAACTGGCACACGAATCGTCTTTGACAAAGCGCAAAGACACGCGTGGATTTCTGTCATATCAGACAGTGTCGAAGGGGGTTCCGCTTGCGATGATGATCCTACGAGGAAAAAAGCTCCAGGAGGCATTGCTGCTAGTCGCCGAGGGCCAACTCAGTGATTTTCAGATTGCAGAGCGCCTCCAGGTCAGCGGTCGCATTCTTGAGGCTACAAGGGGCTTGCCAATTTTTGAGAAGCGAGTCGCGGACATCCAGCAAGAACAGATCGCACAGCGACGAGAGAAACCTAGATGTTCCACAAACTCCCGAAGAGATGTTGCTGCGAGTAATTGATAAAGAGAGACCTGCCCCTCTGCCGAAACGTCCCTGAAACTAAATCGCTATACCTCCCGGAGTGAACACGCCGCATCCGTTTGGCACGGACAAAATCAGCTTAGCGCGGGTTGCCGGAGACTCAATACGTCAAAATAGCATCTAATCGCCCTATTTTCGCCTCGACTGTCTGGGGCGGAGTTCCCAAGTGCGGCTGAACGGCAATCGTTGTTTGCTTCGGCACAATCAAAAGCGTCATTCAACAACATATCGTTCGAGCTAGGGGATGCGGTAACTGTCGTGTCCGCACCAAGGCCGCGTGTTGGGGGGGAGGATGCGCGGCCTTGGCAGGACAAGCATTTCAGCGGCGTTACTTTGACTCGGTTACTCGAACATGTACTATCAATCGATTGTGTGCAAACGATGCCGATCTTCCCAAATGCGCCGCTCAAGTTGGCGGTTTGCAGATATCGCATCCCTGTTGTTGCTGAGGTATCCGGTTCGCTGTCGCGCATGTCGAGCGCGCCAATACACGAGTATCTTTAGCGTGCTTCGGCTCCCCCAGTTGCTTATTCTTCGGGCGCTTCGACCATACGATGGTTTTGGTCGTTGAGAGCCAGTCCATCAAGACCTATGGCCTGTTACGCAGCGCGATCAATGGATTGGTCATCATTAGACGCGAGCGCTTCTTGAGCCCGACGGATGGCAATCCGGTTGAGAAGGATTTGTTTTAAGTCTCCAAAAGCACCCGGGTCCTCACCGGGTTCTGAAGCATCCTCCAAGCGCCGAAGAGTCAATCGAAGCCCATCGATGTCTCGTGTTTGGATCTGAGCGCCATGGCCTTGAATATCCTGTAGCGGCCGGGCCATTGTTGAGGTCGCCCGCTTTTCAAAGCTGAATGAGAAGCGTCAAATGATGCCTTTGGTTTAGGGGCGCGGTCCCTGACGCTTAAGATTACAAACTCCTGACGGCGCAATGACACACGCGCGGTACGTTTGTGCTGTGCTTCTTACGTGCGAGGCACGCATCGGATGGACGTGCCTCTCGGCCGAGCGTTGAACGCCAGGGCATTTACGGGAACCGTGCTCACCTGAAGACGGAGGAGATTTCAAGGAGGCCCCATCGAACCTGTCCCAATCTATAAAAATCCTCAGTTTCACCAGGCCGGCACTATGACAGCATTCCAAACCATCTATCGGAGGCTACCGTGAACCGTACATCGATCCAGATCCTCAAAGCGACCAACACGTTTATGCTCCCAGGCCTGCTCACCGCCGGATTGCTCGGTGGTCTCGCTGCCCATGCCGCCACATCTGCCACCGGAACCTTCGCGCTCACCGGCAGTCTAAATGTCGCGCGGTACAACCACACCGCGACGTTGCTTCCCAGCGGAGAAGTTCTGGTTGCAGGAGGAATTGGCGTGAATGGTAACTACACGTCGCTGTTCAGCGCCGAACTGTATAGCCCGAAAACGGGCAAGTGGACGCTTACAGACACCATGACAGCAGGCCGAACGGCCCACACCGCGACTCTGCTTGGGAACGGGGAAGTGCTGGTCGCCGGCGGCTCCGACTATGAAATAAGTTGCTATGCCACTGCCGAGCTGTATAACCCGTCAACTGGACAGTGGACGCTCACCGGCAGCATGACCCAGCCGCGCTGCCTCCACAGCGCGACCCGGCTTCCGAACGGCGAGGTTCTGGTTTCGGGCGGAGTGAATTCGATTTACAACACCAATACCAATACGGTGAACGGCGCCGAGATTTACAACCCTGAAACGGGCACATGGAAGGCGACTGGCAGCTTGAATGTGAGCCGTGCCGAAGCGGCAACCCTGTTGCTGGATGACGGCGAGGTGCTTACGGCCGGCGGCTACAACAACATCGGGAACAGCAGCCCCAATACTTATTTGGCCAGCGCCGAGCTTTATAATCCGTCCACCCAAAAATGGATAACCACCTCCGGTATTTCGGGAACCGTCGGCTTGCCCGCTCCGCCCGCATTACTCACAAATGGCGATTCGCTGGTTGCCAATGACGCTCAGTTTTACATTCCAGGCTCTGCAACTTGGTCCGCCACGGGCCCCCTTCCAACGATCGCAAATCCGCCAACAAAGGCTGTGGCGCTGGCCAACGGAAATGTGCTGGGCACCGGATGCCCATGTAAGAGCACTAATCCAAACTATCCCTGCCGCTCTGCGTCCACTTCCGTCGCTGATCCCTACAGCTTCTCAGCAAACACGTGGTCTCAGACGGGCTCGATGAATTATCCCCGTTACAGTCACACTATGACTCTTCTAAGTAATGGCCAAGTCTTGGTTGCTGGCGGCTATGAGCGCCCTCCGACCGGATATATAACCGTTTTAAGCGGCGCCGAGCTCTATACCCAGTAGGGTGAAGGAGGAAGCCGTGCTATTTGTGCTGATTGGCTGATCCGGGAGCCACTGTCCAATCTGAGTTTGACCAAGTTGCCGGGTAAACGACCGGCATCCAGTGCTCGGTCTGGCGACCGACGGGAAAACCGCCCGCCTCTCGTAACCATTGACAGTGAGGCGCCCGGAGACAAATATGGTGTGGATACGGATGCCCAGGGGCAACGGTGTCGCGAGCGAGCATCGTCTATATCAGTATGCAGTGCAAAAGGCAGTAACGGAGTACGTCTCTGCGATCGAGTTCGAAGGCCGGGGAGTACAGTTTTTTTCCTTATGTTCGGATGAGGGGCCAAAAGGAGGACGTATGGCTCAGAAGTCGGATGATGATGCGGGCCGCATGACCCGCAGGAGACTGATCATCGCGGGCAGCGCAGCCGTTGCCACCATCGCGCTCAAACTCCGGAATGGAAGTGAGACGGTGGAGGCAAGGCGGGATGCCCCCAAGGAAGTCAAAATTACACAGTTCTCTGACACCGGACAGCGGGAAGCAGTTTCGACTTTACCCCAGGTTGTCAAAAGCGATGCGGAGTGGAAGCTGCAGTTATCGCCAGCTTCATTCGAAGTGACGCGTCATGCCGCCACAGAACGCGCTTTTTCAGGTGAGTATTGGAATAATCATGAGAAAGGACTCTATCGTTGCATTTGCTGCGGTACGGCGCTCTTCCACTCAGATACCAAATTCGAATCCGGTACAGGGTGGCCCAGCTTCTGGCAGCCAATTGCCAAAGAGAATGTGCGCGAAAGCGCCGACTTTTCCGCCAATATGAAGCGCACAGCAGTCTCGTGCCGGTTGTGTGAAGCGCATCTTGGCCATGTCTTCGATGACGGTCCAAAACCCACCGGACTTCGCTACTGCATGAACTCCCTCTCCCTCCGATTCGTTAAATTCGCCTGACCGTCAACTGAAACTCAAGTGCGGGCAATGCCGCGACGTACAATGAAGACCCGACGACATCGCGAACGTAGGCGGTCGCGGCGGCTCGGGCGTTCGAGGCTCAGCCGATTTCAGAATGATCGGACGACGAACCCCATTCAGCCCACCGAGGAAAACCTATTGGGCGGCATGAAGATTTACCAGGCGAATCGCGCCGGCTGCCATGGAGACATCTCTCATCGTCACTTAGCTTTCGGCGATTCGTTCTATCCACGTGCGCCACAATTCGTCGAGGATACGCCAGACATGCCCGAGAACCAGAACTTTTACATCATTCAGCACGGAGTTCGTTTGAGTGGGATGCCGGGGTGGAAAATGAGTTTAAAGGAATCGGAACTATGGCAGGTAACTGCCTTTTTAAGCAACCTAGAGAAATTGCCGCTCGCGCTGCTCGCCTGGCTGCGTGACCGGCGTCAACGGATGCTGCTCTGGCTTGCGCTTTATACCATGCATCCTTTGGCGTTGTTGCCGGTGCTCATTCCCGGCCTTCTGAGCTTCCGATGGGGCTACGGCCTGATCGCCCCGATCATCTGCGTTGAGGACGTCTCCCTCTGGTTCCTGCTTCTTTACCTTCTGGGGCTGCGCGACAATCCCCGCCTGGTGCGATGGACACGGTGGATGGCTGCCATTGCCGTGCTGGGCAACTTTGGCGATGGCGCGCTGCAACTTTTTCCCTGGACCACTTGGCCGGGGCACCTCTTCCTCAGCCTGGATGTGAGCATCACCATTCCCGCCCTGCTGGTTGAGGGATGGGGCGTCATTCTTGTGTTGTTCGCGTTTCGCCGCGGGCTCGATGCCGCCCGCTGGTTCCTCGCGGTGGTTGCCGTGCTCGCCGATCTGGTGCAGGCGTTCGGCAATTGGTTCAGCCTCGGCGTGCGCTGGACCCACTGGACTTTCTGGAGACCGTTTCTGCACCCGCTGTTTTCCATCTGGGGCAATGAGTTTGACGCCCAGTCGATCCTCAACACTCTGCTGCTCGTGGCCATCGTCTACGCGGTCTGGCGTTATCAGGCGGAGCAATCGCGCCGGCAGAATCGCCTCGATGAGGAGCTCCGCAGTGCGCAGGAACTGCAGCAGGTACTGGTCCCCGAGAGCGTGCCCGAGCTGCGCGGCTACTCCATTTCCAGCGTCTACAAGCCTGCCGCGGAGGTCGGAGGCGATTTCTTTCAGGTCATCCCCTGCACCCATCCGGCACACTCTGCGCTAATCATTCTGGGCGACGTGAGCGGAAAGGGCCTCAGAGCCGCAATGACGGTCTCGCTCATTGTCGGCGCCCTCCGCGCCTTCGCTGAAACAATGAGCGACCCCAGCGAGATACTCGCCGCGCTCAGCCGCCGCCTTCACGAACGCTTGCGCGGCGGCTTTGCCACTTGCATTGCGGTTCGGGTAGAACCTGACGGAAGGTGCATCATCGCCAGCGCTGGGCACCTCGCGCCGTATCGCCAGGGCGAGGAGATTCCGCTTCCCGCAGGCCTGCCGCTTGGTATTGTGCCGGATACCGAATACCCCGGCATCTCCCTGCAACTCTCTCCCGGCGATACGCTGATGTTTCTTTCCGACGGCGTAGTCGAAGCCCAATCCCCCACCGGCGAACTCTTCGGCTTCGACCGCACCCGCGCCATCAGTACCCTATCTGCTGAAGCTATCGCCACCGCTGCCAGTCCTTCGGCCAGGAAGACGACATCACCGTGCTCACCCTCGCCTTCGCTCCAGTCGAGGTGCTCCATGCGTAGGCTCGCGGCGATCCTGCTCGCCCTGTTCGCTCCGATCGCTGCCGGAGCTCAGCGCGGTGCCGCGCCGCTTGACGCTCGGCAGCTCCCTCCCGGCGTCCTCGATGTGACCCAAAGCTGGCGCGTCCATCAAGGCGACAATTCGGCGTGGGCCGAGCCGGACTTCGACGATAGCGCCTGGGCAACCGAGAGCCTCAACAGCCGATCCGCATCCGAGCAGGGCTGGCGGTGGTTCCGCGTCTCCATCCAATTGCCACAAGAGTCCACGGCCCCGCTGTCGCTGCTGATCGATGGCAGGGAGGGAGCCTATGAGCTTTTCATCGACGGCCAGCGCGTGCACGGCCCATCCCTAAGATCTCCGCTGCTGGTGACCGACCCTCGCGATCGCAGCTTTCCGTTCCCCCGGCCGGCAGCCATCGTGCACATCGCTCTCCGCGTGCACATCGCCAAGCGCCTCTTCGATCGCGCCCCCGCCTTTTCCTCCCTAGAGCTTGCTCCCGCGCCCGTCGTCGCCGCCAGACAGCGCGCAGATGAAGACGCTCGCCTGATGAGCATTCTTCCCAGCCTCGGCATCAATCTTGCGGTTTTCCTTGCCGGAATCGGGGCCCTCGGCCTCTTCTTTGCGCAGAAGCGGCGAGGCGAATACCTGTGGCTCGGAGTCTTTCTTGCGGGACTGGGCGGCGGGGCAGGCGCCTTCGGCCTCTATTATTCGTCCGTTGTTCCCGTCTCCATCAACTGGTTCTTTGCCATTCCGGTCAACTATTTGTCCACCGTTGCCCTCATCGAATTCATCTTCCGATTCGCAGGACGCCGCGTAAGCCGCCCGTGGCGCATATACGAGTCCGTTTTTCTGCTCGCCGCAGTTACTTGCCCGTGGCTCGTCTGGTTTGGCATCCTCGGATACGGCCCCTACAACGTCGTCGAAGCAATGGTGATCGCACCGGCCTCGCTGTTTCTTCCCGTGCTTCTGTTCCGCTGGTACATGGCAGGGAACCGCGAAGCTGGGTGGTTGATCCTTCCTACCCTGTTTCCCACCACCACGCTCGCGTTCTGGGATATAGGCGTCGTGATGCAATACTTCGGCCTTCCGGGAGCAGATCGCCTGCTGCACCCCGTGACGATTGGCCCTTTAAGCATCCAGGCGTTCGATCTGGCCGATGCGGTCTTTCTCCTCGCCATCGGCGTGGTCATGTTTTTCCGCTTCACCCGCATCAGCCACGAGCAGGCCCGCGCCACTTCGGAATTGGAGGCCGCTCAGCGCGTCCAGGCTCTGCTGCTGTGCTCCCAGCAGAACACCGCATCGAACATCCGCATCGAGAGCGTCTACCGTCCCGCGCAGGAGGTAGGCGGCGACTTCTTCCATACCTGCCAGATCGCCGGCAGCGCCCGAGTTGTGGTAGGCGATGTCAGCGGCAAGGGCCTTGGCGCTGCCATGCTGGTAGCTGCCATCGTCGGCGCGCTCGATACCATGCACGATGCCGATCCCGCAGCCGTGTTGCGCACACTCAACAACCTGTTGCTGATGCGTCAGCAGGGCGGATTCGCTACCTGCCTTTGCGCGTGCGTCTCGCCCCGGGGTAACCTCAGGCTCGCCAATGCCGGCCACCTCGCCCCGTATCGCAATGGCGAAGAGGTCCCCCTGGAATCCGGCCTGCCCCTCGGCATCTCTCCAGACGTCGGCTATGCCGAAACCATTCTCTATCTAGAGCCCGGCGAGACCTTCACTTTCATGTCTGACGGCGTAGTGGAAGCCCGCAACCAGCATGGCGAACTGTTCGGCTTCGACCGCACCCGCGGCATCAGTTCCCAGTCCGCCGAAGCGATAGCCGCCGCTGCACAGGCCCACGGCCAGGAAGACGACATCACCGTGCTCACGCTCACCTTCGCTCCCGTTGAGGTGCTGCATGCGTAACTTCCCGGCAGAGCTCAGTTCGCCTTCTCCTGCCCTGCGTGAACTCCGCAACTCTGGCGCAGGCTACGCCCGCGTCCACGAACATCCCGCGCCCCGCTGATACGACCGCCCAGGCGCAATCCGTCATCGCGCTCACCGGCCCCTGAAAATTTCGACCGGCGACGATCCCCGTTGAGCTGGTCCCCAGTTCGACGACTCAGACTGGCAACCGAACGACCTTGCGCCCGGCCTCCAGAAGCTCGACCGTGCGCAAGCGGTGCAGATGCCGCCACTCCCGGCTGGCAGCATCACGGCCATCCGGAGTATGCGGGCAATGCATGGTGTGGGGTTGCATTGAGCTATCCCAGCTCGCTTGGCGCATACAGGCCATACCGCTCGTCGAGCCGAGGGAGTCCGGCCCCCGGGCCAGTTTACGACTCGGCGGATTATGCGCTCACCGAACTTTCGGTCAAGTCTGGCAGTCGCGTGATGGACCTTTCATGCGCATCTAATAAAACAACGCTCGTTCTTGAATCTGACCGGAAACCAGAAGCTGACCAATATCCAGCGATCATGCGGGACTGATTTCGCCCGGACCAGCGAATACAAGGCCCCCGAGTCATTAAAGCAGCCCGGGTGGACCATAATGACCTTTGCGCCACTTCACGACCGGGTTGAGAACCGGTGGATGGATCAATCCGAGCTGAACCATCATTCCGACGTCGTCGCGGGTTGCACGATGTTCCACGATGAGGCGATTCCTCAGCTTGTACCAATGGATGTGCTCTACGGCGAACTTTCTCCCCGTCGGGGGAACACCGACCAGCAAGCCTCCATCGACCGGCAACCGACCAATCCCGAGATGCGTGCCGGAATACTCGTTGCGCACGATCACCTGGTTGCCACTTGCTACAATCTCCTCGGTCTTCAGCTGAGCGTCCGGAAAGCGAGTTCGGATGTCTTCCCAGACCATTCGAATGCGGGCTTGCGATACCTGGCGGCCGTGGTTTTCGACAGGATCGCCCCAATATCCCAGAGCCGTTGCTAGATCTGCGCGATTGAACGCCTCCTGGTACGCGGTCACCGACGTTATGTTGTATTCCTCCTCGGTCATCGTAGGCTCCTTCATTTCTTTCCACATCAGCTGGGCAATTTTGCCTTTTCCCCATGTCAGACGGCTTAAGCCGCTGGCGGGGATTCCAGCAAGAACCATCCTGCGAGTGGGCATACGACCTCCTCCCTGTGCAGTCCGGGAACAATGCAGATCCGTCTCAGTCTGCAACGGTCCCGGACAGAACGTCTTGAAGGTTTCCGACATTCCGCAGCGCTCGGCTGGGCGTCTCTCCAAGCAATTCTTTAGCTTGGCGAGAGAAGTGTGCCTGGTCTGCGAATCCGGAGGAGGCGGCTGCTCGTGCTAAGCTGGCGCCCTGGCGCGCAAGACACATGGCTCGACGCAAACGCAGGATCTGGAGATAGGATCTGGGACTCAGCCCGAACCCATCCAGAAACAGCCGTTCCATGTGCCGCTCAGAAAGACATACGGCGGCGGCTGAATCTCTCACCGACCTTCCGAAGCGCAGATGAAAAAGCGCCAACTGGAGTCTCGGATCCGGTAGTCCGACCGGGCGATGCGGACGCGGCAAAAGAACTTGGTTTGCCGCGGCATCGAACTGTTCGGCGAGAGGATCCTCCAGCGAAGGCGCAAGATCTGCAAACGGAATGACTTGATCCGTCAGTTGCTGGATGGGAATGTTGAGCCATTGCCGGACAGCCAGGGAATCGAAGCTTGCCACAGTGACAGTCTTGTCGATGGCCAGAGATGCGCGTCCGTGCGTCGCCGGGCCACAGAAAAGCACTCTCTCATCGATCCATATAAGGTCGCATCGCACATCGGGCAGCACAAGCCGGTCGGGTTGAGATGTGAAGCGCCCGACCATCAGAGACCGGAGGTTAAGAGGATGATTCATCCACCCCTCCAGGTGGTGATACCCGAAGGCAGCGAGTAGACAGTATACCCTCGATTCTCTGATCGCGGGTTCAGGTCTGTTGCAGCTAGGATACGGTCCGACATAATCGCGCGATGTCAATTGTGGTGTAACAGGTCATATCACACATCGAGAACGAATTCCGGGCCTATTGAAATATAGGAACCCTGAAACGCGGATTGGACATGTTTTCGGATTTCCCGCCACAGTTCCGATATGTGGCGCAGAGACGACTGGCGGCGCCCGCCCTACAGAATCCCGGCGCGCCCAGCCCACCGGGCGATATAGCTCTGTAGGAAGCAGGTGAAATCGCTCGCGCCGGCTGGAAGTTGCTTCCCTCGATCCGTAATCTGATAGAAATCCAAATTTACAACTGGGTTGATTAAGCGGCTCATGACTACTCTTCTGTTTCGGCATGCAGCCAAGGCCCAGGAAGGGACGATGCCGCTCCCCTCGCCTGCCTCGACCAGGGCCAGCAAAGTATCGATCCAGTTGATTACTCCGTCATTCTGAGCGCGAATTCCCAATTGCACGAGATGCTTGTTCACAAGCTGCTGAATCTCGTTCGCAGGGACGAGCGGAATCAGTTTTTCCTCTCTCAGCGCGGACCAGGTTGTGGAGGCGCGACGAAATGCCGGGTCCGTGTCGGCACGGACCACCATCAGGCAGAAGCGAAACAGGGCAAGCGCCGCAATCCAGGAGTGGGTTTATACAAGACGCGCAGACCCATGTCGATCTTCCCGGACTGCACCAAGGGGACGATGGCCGCAGGTGCGCAATCGACCAGCTGAATGTGAAGGTCAGGCCGATGGCTGCGAAATTCCTGGATCGCCAGCGGCAGCACATTGGCGGCGAATAACGGGGCTGCACCAACCGAGAGTAATCGGCTGCTGGAGGCGGCGGAGCGCCCGATGCGAGAGACAGCAGTCTCATTGGCAGCGCGAAAGTCGAAGGCGAGTACGCGGACATTGACGCGCTCGGATGGGTCAGCCATCTCAGAACGGCGCTCGCGCAGATTGCGGTGAGACTTGGGATGGAGGGCAGCGATCTGAGCTCGCTCGAACGGGCGGAACCCCGCCTATGATACAGCAGGCTGGGCGGATTGCATTCGAGCTCGGATAGGCAGGGTTCTTCTGGTACACCCGCTACGGCCACTCGACTGAGAACTGGGCAATCTTCGAATACTGGACCATGTCGGAACAGTTCCCCATTCATCAGCCGAACTCGCGGAAAGTGGCTGAAGACGATCCGGACTTGCTCGAAGCCCTGCGAATCCTCGGGCTGGTGATCGGCGACTGATGGGACAACCCCAAATGCGTTCAGACCCGCCAACCAAACAAGCGGATGCCGCTGGTCGAAAACATCAATCTGCGGCTTCTGAGCTGGGGTAATCGTGCACCATCAGAACAAACAGAGGTTTGCCAATGGAGTCCGGCAGATGAGGTGCGAATTCAGACTCAAAACCGCACTTCAGGCAACGGAGTACGTGTCGCGATTCCGAGTATTCCTTACGGACCACATCCGTGGGTAGTTTGTCATCCTCAATAGACCGCATATGCGAATCGTAGCAAGAACGAACGGGAGGTCATCGATCAGATAAGCGAATCGCCGGCAGACACAAACCAAGAATTGCCCACCGTCCTGGTGACCGATGCCGGCCCTGAAGAGTTTCTGCAGGTTTCTTCCGATTCGAGGTTGAGCATTCCGACAGCATGTGCTAATTATGCGCGAAGGCTAGAGGCGATTGTTGGCGTGAATGGAGGTAGTGAAGGCCTTCCAGATCTCGAGATTGCCGGCGTATTCCTTTAACATGCGTTCCGGATGAAACTGGAGGCCCGTGACCCAGGTGGATTCGGGATCGAAATAGGCTTCGATCAAGCCATCGTCGGCGTGGGCCATGGGGCGGAACCGGGGAGCAAGTTTACGGATTCCCTGGTGATGATAGCTGTTCACATTAAGCTTCTTCCGGCGGTACCAGCGTGCGAGCGGGGTGCCGGGGACGATTGTGGCTGGATGGCGATATTCGTCATAGTTCTCGTAGTTGATGTGCTGGAGCAGGGAGTGCTTTTCTTTTTGAACATCTCCGTACAGGGTTCCTCCGCAGACGACGTTGAGCAGTTGCGATCCGCGGCAGATGCCGAGGATGGGAATCTTGCGGCGCAGAGCACGGCGCAGAAGGCGAATCTCGATCTCGTCTTTGAGAGCGTGTGTCTGCTCAAGGTATCGGAGGTTGGGTCTGCGGGCTGCGAATCGCGTCGGCTCGACGTCTTCTCCTTCCACGAGGAGAAGGCCGTCCATGGTCTCCATGTATTGCGTGAGACATGCCAATGTCCCCTTCGTAACGGGGATGATGAGGGGCAGAATGCCGAAGCGGATGAGGAGCCAGGTCAATGTCGAAGCTTATCTTTCATTGTGTTGGCTCGGGACTGCCAATGGCATACAGGGACTTACTCGAGATTTTACGGGCAATAAACGAGGCGAGCAGACTGCATGGCAGAATGATCACCAGAAGATGCCATTGCCCGGTAAGCTCTACCGCCATCAGAGCCGCCATCCAAGGAGCATGGGTCACAGCGGCCATCATCAGCCCCATGCCGCAGATGGCCAGTATGGACGGCTCCGGATTATGCATTAACTGACCCGCCGCGAGACCGAGCGCAGCACCCATGAAAAGTGTAGGAGTGAAGACTCCTCCGTAGGTCCCGGTTCCCACGCAGAAGGTTGTAGCGACCAGGCGACAGGCAAGCACACTGACGATTCCAAGGAGCATCGTTTTATTCTGCAGAATTCCCAAGAGCGCGAAGTCGCCGTTTCCCCAGACCTTAGGCTCGACCAGAGCGAGAACACCCACTACAAGGCCACTCCACAGTAGTGCGAAGGGCAGACGCTTCGCTGCTCTGGAGAAATGAAGAAGCTTCTGATAGGCCGGGCCAAGTGCGCCCATAATAAGAGCCAATGGGAGAACCCAAAGCAGATCGCGGGTAATCTGCAATGATCCCCTTACCGGGAAGAGAGGGCCGGCGCCCAGCAAAAGGCGGCTAATTAGCCAACCAGTGCTTGAGGCCAAGACCAGTTGAGGAATGTCGCTCCAGGCCCGCTCACCCAGGACGATCTCTGTGACGAAGAATATTCCGGCGATCGGAGCTTGATAGGCTGCCGCGACCGCGGCTGCAACGCCATAGGCTACCTGCCGCGACAACGACAGATTCCGAAGGGGAGACCGCTCTCCCACCCATGAAGAGATTGCAGTTGAGAATTGGATCATCGATCCCTCCCGCCCGATCGCCGCGCCAGTGGCTATGGAAAAGGCAGAGGAAACAGTCCTCCAAACCGTCGAAAGAAAAGGAATTCGGCCATTTCTGAGACGAATGGCTTCCACATATTCTTCAAAGCGCAAATCCGTTGCCGACCTCCGCATCATCCAGACCACAAGGGTCGCTAACACAGCTCCAATAACCGGCGTCAAGCTACGACGCGCGGGCGACAACGATGCCGCCGCGATAGGCAACATTCCCGTCTGCCGAACAAAAACCCACTGAAGAAGGCGAAAGAAGAGCCGCACTGCTACGCAGGCGGAACTACTGGCTGCTCCGAGAACAACCGCCCAAACACTGAGTGCCAGCCACGATGCCACCGCCCGCTTGGTGCCTCTGACGTTGGTGATCGTTGCGGTCGTCATGCCATACCAACTCTCCGGTTGACTCTGCTGGTGAAGCTCCGGTCTGCTCGCTCCAGGGATTGCCGCCGTCAAGCTGTTCCATTCGGAGTCGACCAAGGTGGGATTGGCCCACGCGAGATTGTCGCCGAGATGGATTCGCCACGGGCCGTCGAACGAAAACGCCCCCGGGCCGAGATTCCTGACCACAAGTGAGTTCGACGCGGATTGAACAGGCACGGAGGCCGATTCAGCCTATGAAAAGGAGGTGTCGACCGCAAATACGAGATCGTCAAGCTCTGCACGCGCCTCACAAGTAGATCCACTGGGCCCGAGCCCCACCCGGACACAAAGGTGCCTTCGACTCTGTATACCTGCGAAAACGGCAGTTTGTGCCAACGCCGGGATTATTTTCGGGGCATTTCTGGGCCTTGCACGGACTACTTGCCACACTCCGCAAAGAAACCCCTGGACGAGCCAGGGATGAACCGGATAAGCTGATGAGCATGATGCAGACAGCGTCACGCCAGTTCTTTTTGTTTACCATCCGCTACTGGTTTCCAGTAGCGGCTCTGGCGGCGTGCGCGCATCTCCGATTCTGATTCCCTGAACTAAGAGCGCATTCACCACCAAGGGCCGCGACCTAAGTCGCGGCCCTTTCCGTTTCTATGGCATTCAAGGAGACCAAACCCATGATCACCGTTACCACGAAACCCATTACTCGGCCAGCAATTAACGCGTGGCCTCAGCCAAAGAGCTTTTTACCTTCCAATAACCTCGTGGCTGGGACAAGCAAACGGCGACGAACGGTGGTCCTGGTAGGGGATGTCGAGATCGGCGCCGGTCAGCCGGTCATGATAGCCGGACCCTGTTCGGTCGAGTCCTATGACCAGACCCGCGCGACGGCGGAAGCGGTCAAATCCGCCGGAGCTGTGATCCTACGCGGAGGCGCCTACAAGCCGCGAACTTCCCCGTACGACTTCCAGGGCCTGGGCATCGATGCATTGGAGATTCTATGGCGGGTTCGTAAGGAGACGGGATTGCCGGTGGTGTCGGAGGTTTTGAGCACCGACGACATTGAAGTCATCGCCGAGCGTGTGGACATGCTCCAGGTGGGCGCGCGCAACATGCAGAACTTCGCGCTCCTGCGCCGTCTTGGGCGACTGCGAAAACCTGTCCTCTTGAAACGCAGTCCTGCGGCAACCGTAAAGGAGTGGCTCCTCGCAGCCGAATATCTGCTGGCAGGAGGCAACGACCAAGTGGTGCTCTGCGAGCGCGGCATTCGCTCCTACGATCCCGAACTGCGCAATACGCTCGATCTTGCCGGGATGGCGCTGGCCCGCCAGCTTACGCATTTGCCAGTTATAGCCGACCCCTCCCACGCAACTGGAAGGCCGGATCTCATTCCGGCGATGTCCCGCGCGGCGCTGGCAGCGGGCGCAGACGGGCTTATCATTGAGGTACATCCCGATCCCAAAAGTGCCTTGTCAGACGGATTCCAGTCCTTGGATTTTCCTGGATTCACCGGACTGATGGAGGCGTTGCGAATTCAGCGCGACTGACAAATGAATGACTATTTCGCATCGAGTGCCAAGTAAGTCGGTCTATGTGCGGCCGCAGAATCGCCTCCGGCTGAATAACGATCGAGTGCAGAATTTCTCGATAACTCCATCGAGCCTGATGAATTCCTTATGGAAGTTGGATCCCGGCCTCTCAGGAGCTTCACTAACCCCTGCGAACTATTGCTTGACACGAGTCGTGGCAGTTGGTATCAATGTGTTCTATGGATATGGAGCGCAAGTCGCACTCTGGGTTTTCACTGCGCTCCGTGCTGCACGTCGCCGCAAGATACAGCCTTCTTGTCATCATTATTAGCACCCTGACAGGAGCGAACCTGGCGGCTTAATAAGCAAAGGGATTCCCGAAAAAGCCACCATTCGCTCCGAGCGGATGGCGGCTTTTTCATTTTGGAGACAAGTCATGCGCTGGCGTTTCTGGACGCAGATGGAAGATTTGGAACGGATGAAGCCCGCGTCATGCAGGTGCTCGATCGCTTACGGGCCAGAATCGTAACCATCTCCTTGGCGAAGCTCGACGGGTATATCTTCCTGAGTGGGACGATGGAGGCCGAGGAAAAACAGGCGGGCCGCATTGAATCGTTGCTCCGAAAGATTCATGGGATGATCTCGGTCAAGGTCGCGCCTGAGGCGTCTGCTATGCACCGCATGATCGCATTGTTTCGCATTCTCTGCGACATGAGGGAGAGAGCCGAGGTGCTGCACTTCATTGCGGCCGTCAAGGCGCGGGCCACCATGGTCCGGCCCTTGTGGTTGGCGTTTGAAGTGGTCGGCACTCCGCAGGAGATCGAAGGTGTTTACCAGTCCGCGCTCGCGTATGGAATTGTCGATGTGGTGTCCTCTTCGTGTGCGCTGATGATATCTGAAAATGAATCGGAGAGAGTCGCCAGATCGATTTGCAGCGAAGAGCCGGAGGCTGCGCCGGCAGCGCGCGAGATTGATTAGTGGACAAATGCTAGAGCGGGGTCGCGGAGAGGTAACGAATCACGACTGGATGACCCGACGCAGCCAGAGCTATTGAAATTGACTTTGGAATGTCACCTGATGACGTGGTGGAAACAAGCTCTGTGGACATAACTTTAACGGCATTACGCGAAGGACTGTTCTCCGCTTAGCTGGACAAGCCGGAATCGAACTGTTCGTCGGAGACTACACGCTGGCCGAGGTTTACTCCGCAACTGAATCCTTTGTAACCGGCACTTTGGCGGGGATCACACCCGTTCTTCAAGTTGATGGCAGGGTCATAGGAACCGGCAAGCCGGGACCTATGACCGCACAGCTCGCCACGCCGTATGAGGCCTACCTAAATAGCTATTGCGAATGACGAAAAAAAGGGGTTGGCCTGGGAGTAGCCAATAGACTGAGCCCAGTGAACGGCGCCTTCCTGACGCCGAAACCCGATCGCTTTTGTTTACCGGACACCCCCGCCGAAACCAGCGCCATTCTGGTGTATACACCGCCGGTCCTGACTTCGTGCCACCCCCAAAATAAATATTTGTGACCCAGAAAATAGCCTCAAAAGATCCATTTTGTGTTAAATTTCACGCATATTAAAAGACGCTGAGGACAGGTGGGGTACCTCAGGGAGGCCGTCTTGCTCAATGAGCCACACAGGCTGACGTATCGGCAATTGCAGTCGTTATCAGATGAGGACCTGATGACGCACCTGCGTGCCGGTCATCATGACGCTCTGGCCGTCATTGTCGACCGGTATCAGCGGCTGGTGTGGAGTGTGGCGCAAAAAATCGTGCACGACGAGAGCGAAGCGGAAGACGTGGTGCAAATCGTGTTCCTGGAATTTTTCCAGAAAATGGAACTTTTCAACCCTGCCCGAGGAACACTTAAAGTGTGGCTATTGCAACTCGCCTACACGCGGAGCATTAACCGCAGATATCACCTGCAACGGAGGCAATTCTATAACCAGACGGAGGTGGATGAGCAGGATATTACGCAATTCTCGCCCTCCGTGGCATCGATGCTGCGGCTGAATTCCGGGGAAACGGCACACCTCGTGCGTGAAGTCCTGGCGACATTGGGCGCCTCCCAGAGAACGGCAATCGAGTTGATTGCGTTTGAGGGTTTGACCTTTGATGAGTTGGCAGTTCGTACTGGCGAAACCGTCGCCAGCGCCAAGCATCATTATTATCGGGGAATGATGAAACTTCGCGAGTACCTATCGGCGCCCCTACCTCAACTGGAACCGGCAAAAGCACGACCGGGTAAATGGGAGGTAAAAGATGCAAAAGCACAGTCAATATGAAGAGCTGTGTGCCTCGGCAGCCGTTGGCCAGATTTCGCCAGCCGAGCTGACGGAGCTTAATACACATCTGCAGGAATGCGATTTCTGCAAGGACTTGCAGACCGACTTTGTGGACATTAATTCTGTGTGGCTGACCCAGGCACAGAAGCTTGAGCCGGAATTGTATGACCCGCATTCGGCACTGCGGCACAAGATCCTTCGCAATTTGCAGAATGCCGGCGCCGAGTTCTCTGCGCCTGTCCGGAAGGAACTCAAAGAACGGCCAGCGAAAAACGGCAGTTTGGGATTCATACCTTTTGTTTCTCAGGCCCCGGTTTGGGCCATGGCCATGCTGGTGGTTGGCAGTGCTTTGGGGTTTGGAATCGGATCTTTCCGGCATTCTACTACCCTCTCTTCACAAGTTGTTACCAGGACGGCTCCAACTACGGCCGCAGCTCCTGTCATCGCGAAGAATTCTGTCGAACCCGCGGCGGAGAACACAGCATTGCTGGCCGCAAAGCGCGCAACCACTGACTTGGAGCAGAAGTTGGCTGCCACGGAACTGGAGAAGACTCGGCTCCAGAACGAACTGAAGGAAGCGTCGCGGCAGATCGACAATATTCAGGAAGCGAGGAATCGGGATGCCAGCGAGATGGCTCAACTCAAGGCGTCCGCCGATGAAAGCCGCAACGCCATGACGGCGCTCAATGCCCAGTTGCGGAGCCTCCAAGATGCGCAGGCCGCCAAGGACGCCGACCTGGTGGCAGCCAGCTTTCATCTCCACGATCTGGAAGACAAACTGAGCGTCCAAACGGCGTCGGCCGAAAGAGAGCGTGAGCTGATGACGGTGACCTCGGGTAGCGAGATGCGCGACGTCATCGCTTCCCGCAATCTGCACATCATCGATGTGGCGGACGTGGAGAACGGGGGAGTGCGCAAGCCCTTTGGCCGCGTGTTTTACACCGAGGGCAAATCCCTGATCTTCTATGCCTACGACCTGTCGAATACCAAGGGGCGGCAGACCTTCTTCGCCTGGGGACGTCGAGAAGGCGATCCGAACACGCCTCGCGCCCTCGGTGCGTTGCACAACGACGATCCTACGCAGAACCGTTGGGTCTTCAGGACAAGCGATACCAAGGTGCTGGCCCAGATCGATTCGGTCTATGTGACGCTGGAGCCGAACGAGAGGCCGGGCGACAAGCCGAGAGGGGAGAAGTTATTAATCGCATACTTGGGCACTCCCGCCAACCACCCGTAATTGCCAGCCCGAGTGAGCACGAAAGTCTGAGGCAGAAGACCGAGGCAGGGGGTCGACCTTCTGCCTCAATTATTTTCCATGACATTGTTGTGCCGGCTGGGCGGAGTCGTCAAGTTCCGGTGCGTACCACGGCAGGAGGGTGATGGTGGTACCGCAATATTTAAAGGCTGGCATTCTGGTGGATCAAACGACAGTTGTATGGCCCGTGCCCGCTTCACAAATGAAAACCCTCGGTTTGATCGGCGGTACCTCCTGGCACTCTACCATCGAATATTATCGTGACATCAACCAGGCCTGCAACGATCTGTACGGCAACAATACGAACCCTCCGCTCATCCTCTACAGCCTGAATCAGCAGGAGATTCACGCGTTACAACTTGATGGTCTCTGGGATGAGATCGCGTACATCTTGTCCAATGCGGTGCTGAAACTGCACGCGGCCGGCGCGCAGGCGGTGCTTTTTTGCGCCAATACTCCACACAAGGTCTACCCCGAGGTCTCCCGCAGGACCCAGGTTGCCATACTACATATTGCTGACGCGACTGGCCTCGCGATTCAGCAGGGCCGCCTGACTAAGGTTGGTCTCATTGGGACTCAATACACCATGGAAGATGGCTTCATGCAGCACTGGCTGCGAGCGAATTATCGCGTCGAAGTGGTGGCGCCATCTTCCCCGGTTGTGAGAAAGGAACTGCACCGGATCATCCAGAAGGAGCTCGGCATGGGTGTCTTCAAGCCCGAGACAAAGCGGTATGTGCTACAGCAGATTGCGGAACTTCGGCGGCAAGGCGCTCAAGGAATCATTCTGGGATGTACGGAGTTTCCACTGATCGTCAGCCAGTCCGACGTGAATATACCGGTCTTCGATACCACTGGCCTTCATTCTCAGATGGCGGTTGACTTCATTTTGAGGCGATACCAGCCACGACTGCCTGAAAAATAAAAATTTCTTACCGGCATGGGACGAATTGTCAAGGGGCGGTGAATACCCGAGCAAGGAGAGTCTCTCATGCCACTATCGAGCGCTTCCCGGAGATTCCAGGTACTTCTGTTTGCCACGCTGCTGTCGTTGTGCGTTGCATCGTTCGGCCAGTCTGACAACGCTACCATTTCAGGAACCATCACCGATCCCTCCGGTGCCGTTGTACCGGGCGCCAAGGTCATGCTGACCAATGTGGATACCGGGATCGCGACCACCGCGCCCTCGAACCAAAGCGGCCTTTACGTTCTCACCAATATCCATCCTGGGCAGTACCGGATGGAGGTGGAGAAGACCGGATTTAAGCCCATCCAACTGGTCGACTTGACGGTTCAGGTCCAGGACGCTCTGAGCCGCAATTTCAAGTTGGAAGTGGGTGCGGTGGGCGAGATTGTGACCGTGAATGGGGCCGGCGAAATGCTCAACACCTCGTCGGCTGCGGTTAGCACTGTGGTCGACGATCAATTTGTGCAGAATATGCCTCTCAACGGGCGCAGCTTCCAGTCGCTGATTGCCCTTGTGCCAGGTGTTACTTTTACCCCTTCCAATAACAGTTCTCCAGGCCAGTTCAGCGTAAACGGGCAACGTACCGACACGAACTACTTCATGGTCGACGGAGTAAGCGCCAACATCGGCGCCTCGACAGCCTCCAACATGGGCGATACCATCGGCGGGACCACGCCTGGTTGGACAATCCAAGGCGGCACCAACGGATTGGTCTCGGTGGATGCCATGCAGGAATTCCGCATCGAGACCTCAAGCTACGCGCCGGAGTTCGGGCGTACCCCCGGCGGGCAGGTTTCGATCGTCACCAAGTCCGGCACGAACCAGTGGCATGGCGTCGCCTTCGATTATCTGCGCAACGATGTTTTCGATGCTCGCGACTGGTTTAACCAAGTACCGGCCGTCAAGCCGCCACTCCGCCAGAATGACTTCGGCGGGACCCTCGGCGCACCCATCTGGAAGAACAGAACCTTCTTTTTCTTTTCCTATGAAGGCCTCCGGCTGTTGCTGCCACAGACGGCTACGGGCAACTTCTTAATTCCGGCGGCACGTGTGCTGTGTCCCTCGTCCGGAGCACTTCCAACTCTTTGCGTTTCGGCGGTGTGGAAGCCGCTCGTAGACTCGGAACCAATTCCTAACGGCCCGGTCAACTCGGACGGCATGACGGCGCCGCTGACCGCCGCCTATTCGGTGCCTACCAATCTCGATGCCACCAGCTTGCGGGTTGACCACGACCTGACCCGGAGGATCAGCCTCTTCATGCGCTACAACCATGCGCCCTCCATCAGCGCGGGTCGCTACTGGGCCGAGACGTATAACTACCAGGCAATTACCGACACGGCCACGGCGGGCGCAACCATCGACTTCGGCGCGACGAAAGTCGACGATCTTCGCGCGAACTGGAGCAGATCTACCGGGTCGGGCAACCAGTATAACGACAATTTCATGGGTGCGGTTGCGCCTCCGGCTTCGGCGGTCTTCGGGCCATACCATGCTGCCACCGCGCAGACCATTTGGAGCGACAGTTTCGATAGCCTGGGTATCAGGGAAGGTATATTTGTCGGCAATGTACAGAGCCAGTTCAACGTAATCGACAGCTTCTCGATGACCAAAGGAACGCACCAGCTCAAGTTCGGAGTCGACTGGCGGCGTCTCACTCCCACCGCGCTCTTCGCGCCCAATAATATTGGAAGCTTCGGCGATGCTTACTCTAACATGCAAGCCGGTACACTTAGCCAATATAACGCCTCCGCTTCTGGCCCCGCTGCAGACCTTTTGCTGAATAACTTTTCGTTTTACGCCCAGGACACCTGGAGAACTACGAACAAGCTGACACTGACCTACGGGACGCGCTGGGAGATCGACCCTCCTCCCACGCAGACGAACGGACTGCTCTACCACGTGACGGGAGTCTTCGACACTCAACCGAGTGAGATGGTGACGACCCCGCTTTACGGCACCAAGCTGGACAGCTTTGCCCCCCGCTTCGGCGCGGCCTACCGGTTGACGCCCAAGACCGTAGTGCGCGGTGGTTTCGGTCTCTTCGACGATTTGGGTGTTTCCGGGGTTGTCGGGAGTACAGCCACAAGCGCCTATCCGTTGTCTAGGTCTAGCGGCCCTGTCCATGGCGTACCTTTCAACTGGAATACCTTGCCTGTTGCTCCGCCATTTCCGAATCCCCTGACGCCACCCAATGGTTCTCGGGCCGACAATGGCAGCGGCAGTGTCGCGTCCATCGATCCGAATCTGGGCCTGCCGGTAACCTACCAGTGGAATGTAGCGGTGGAGCGTCAATTGGGCAAGAGCCAGTCGCTGACCGTTTCTTACGTCGGCTCCGCGGGCCGGGGCCTTATCCGGCTTGACGGCATGGACCCTGTGGCTTCCACTTCGCCATGGGCTGTAATCTCCGTGGAGCGGAACGCCGATCGATCCGATTACAAGGCCTTGCAGACTGAATTCCAGCGGCGCATGTCTCATGGGCTCCAGGTGCTGGCCTCCTACACGTTCGCCAAATCGATGGACTCGTCTTCCCTGGATTTGGGCGGCGCCGGAATTGCCGCCCAGACGCTGGCGCAACTCTCCAATGCGGCGGACCTGAATTATGGCTACTCCGATTTTGATGTGCGCAGCACCTATTCGGGCGCGGTCTCCTACGAGTTGCCGGCGCCGCGATGGGACAAAGTCCTTGATGCCGTCGCGCAGGGCTGGGCGGCGGATGCCCTCGTACGTGGCCGTTCGGGCTATCCATTCACGGTGACGAGCTTCAGCAATGTAATCCTGTTGAACGGCGTACAACAATACACAAGGCCGAATTTCGTCCCCGGTCAGCCCTTCTGGATTGCCACGCCAGGCGCAGCCGGTGGCAGAGTGCTGAATCCCGCAGCATTTGCCAATGTCACCAACGGCCTGCCCGGTGACGAGGTGCGAAATTCGCTTCGAGATTGGGGCGTCGCACAGACCGACCTAGCGGTCCGGCGTCGCTTTAAGCTCTCGGAACGGGTAAATCTGGATTTCAGAGCCGAGTACTTCAACCTCTTCAACCACCCGATGTTCACGATACTGGGCGCCACTTACTGGGGCCCCTCGTTCTTTGGAAAAGCCAGCAGGACGCTTGGCAATGCCTTCGGAGGAAATAACGGCGCTGGCCAGAACCAACTGTATACCATGGGTGGAAACCGCTCGGGACAATTCACGCTGAAGATCATTTTCTAACCGTCAAACAACACCGCAACCAACCATGCTGGGAGCCGCAAGGCTCCCAGCGGTTGTCTTGCGGAGCGCGGCAAGCAATTCGTGGAGGGGCCCAGGAATGCCCGAAAATAATTCCGCTCGCGTTTGCACCGACCGTCGATTTCGCCGGTATACCAATCAAAGGCATCGCTGCGTCCGGGCGAGAGCGTGCTTGCGCTGGGAGAGTCTTCCGAGGTGCATGCGCGGTTTGACGATCCCTCGCCGGCCCCAAAATGAGGAAAAGAGATGAGCCAGATAGCAATACCGCCGCACCGGGAAGAAGCGGCAGCCATCTCGGCGGCGAGGGGACAGCACGAACCGGTGCGGTGGACGGCGATCGCTTCGCCAACCCGAGTTGCCGCTCAAGGGACGTTTCAAGTTCGAGTGCAGGCGGAGATCGCGTCCGGCTATCACCTCTATGCGATTTCGCAAGCGCCCGGAGGGCCTACCCCAACGAGCATCACGCTTCCGGCGGGGCAGCCGTTCACGCTGCGCTCGCCTCGTATTTCTGCGTGGCCGGCGCCGGAGATTGAGTTCTCGCACGATTTTGGAATCGAAATCGAATATCACGTCGGCAAAGTGATCTTTGACTTTGCGGCGCTTGCAACCGCCGATGCCGCGCCGGGCGCTCATATAGTCGTGGTCGAGATTCGCTACCAGCTTTGCGACGAGCAGACATGCCTGGTTCCCGAGACGAAGCAACTGCGAGTTCCGGTCGAGGTGATGGCGGGCGAATGTGAGGCTGATGAGGGGCCCGTTGCGGCGAGCACGATCGAAACCTGCGACTAACAAGAATTGGGTTTCGCGAATAACGAAGGGGGCGGAGTGTTTCAAAGTGGAATGCCAGGCGGCACGCCGGGCGGAGGCCCCGGCGGATTACCGGGCGGAATGTCGGCCGGAATCCCGGGCTCCGGGTCGAGCGAGTCCCTGCTGCGCCAATTCCGTAACAATTTCCGCATCAAGAAAGATCCCAACGCACCCAAACTCAACCTGAAACTGCTGCATCAGGCCTGGGAGCTGACGTACCCGTTCTGGATTCAGAAGGGCGCATGGCGGGCATACATCGCGCTTGGCTTGAACGCCATCACCGTATTCGGGGGCTCGCTCAGCTCGGCGTATATCGCCATGCTCGCAGGCAAGCAACTCAATGCGCTGGCTACACGCAACGGCGCGACCTATTACAGTTCGATTTTGCTTATGTTGCTTATCACGGTGGGGGTGGGTTTTGCCAACCAAATTTTCGGTCTGCCGTACCGCATCATGATGGCCCGGTGGCGCCAATGGCTGACCGAGCGCTTCATGAACGATTACCTGACCGACGCCAGTTACTACATTCTGAACCGTGACCGCGTCGTCGATAACCCCGACGAACGTATCGCGATCGACATTGCGCAGTTCGTCAGCTATCCCGCGAACTTCGCGTTTAGCATCATTCGCTGCATCTCGGATCTTGTGGTATTCGGGGCTGTTCTGTGGCATTTCGCCTGGTACCTGGTGCCTGCCTGCGCGGGTTATTACGTCGTTTACACCATCGTATCCATTATGCTTGCCGTCCCCCAAATGAAGCTCGGATATGAGCAGCGCCGGCTCGATGGCGATTTCCGCTTCGGGCTGGTGAACGTGCGCACCAACGCGGAGTCGGTTGCTTTTCTTCGCGGTGAGCCGGTAGAGCGCAAGGAACTGTTCCAGCGCAACGCATCACTCATCGAGAACGCAATCAAGAATGTCTGGTGGGACACGGTGCTGCTGGCGTGGCTCTTCACCGCGATGGGTCTGAATCAGGCACTCCCGGGCCTGCTGATCGCCCCCATGGTGCTAAGCGGCACGCTTACGCTTGCGGCTTTCCCACAAGCAACGAACGCCTGGCAGCACGTGGGCCAGTCCTTTGGCATCTTCGGACAACAGGCGCAAATGCTGGCTTACACGTCAGCCCTGATCGCGCGCCTGCATGCGCTCCGCGAACACTGCGTGGGGAAAGCACGCAAGGAGATCGAAGCAGAGGGACCAGTAATTCAAGTCGAACCGGCGACCAATCTTTTCGTCGAAGACCTCACGCTGGAAACACCGCGCGGCGAGCGCACGCTGGTGTCCGACCTTACCTTCGACGTTGGCCCAACCGGGCGCCTGCTTGTCGCAGGACGCAATGGTGTGGGCAAGAGTTCGCTGCTGCGCGGCTTTGCTGGTCTCTGGACGAGGGGTTCGGGGCGCATTGGTTTGCCGCCGCCCGAGCAGATGATCTTTCTGCCGCAGCGTCCGTATATGAGCTTGGGCACGCTGCGCGAGCAGGTCACGTATCCGGAATCGAACGGCATGTTTAGCGATGAACAGGTGCGGTTCGCGCTGGCGGCTGTCAATCTGCCGTACCTGGAGAAACGCTTTGACGGCTTAGAGGCCAAGCTCGACTGGACGCATGTGCTTTCTCCGGGTGAACAACAGCGAGTAGCCTTTGCCCGAACGCTGCTGCGAAGGCCGCGACTGGTCATTCTCGACGAGGCCACGAGCGGGCTCGACACCGACGGCGAGCGCCTTTTGTACGAACTGTTGCAGGACATGGACTGCAGCTATATCAGCGTAGCCCATCGGATGACCTTGTTTCCCTTTCATGACACCGTTCTGGAATTGACCGGCGAGGGCAATTGGGCCATTCGGCCGGTGAATGACGGCGATCTGCTGCCGCTGGAGTCGCCGATAGCGAGTGTAGCGCCGGATAGATGAAGACCGTTTCACGATGTTGAGAACATACGGGATGGGGATATGATCGCGGCCGTTTTTGAAGGCAAGAGAGAAATGTCGATTAAACTGACGCTGCTCGGTACGGGGAATCCGCGGCCGACCATCACACGCTTCGGCCCGAGCATTCTTGTCGAGGCGGGGCAGGAAAAGCTTATCTTCGATTGCGGTCGCGGGGCGACGCAGCGGTTATATCAGTTGGGCCTTCCATTCTCCGACATAAGCGCGTTGATCCTCACTCATCTTCATAGTGATCACACGGTAGGAATTCCTGACCTCTGGCTGACTGGTTGGATTATGGGACGCCGCGTTCCGCTGCGCGTGTGGGGCCCGTCGGGCACCGCGGAGATGATGCGGCATCTAAAGGAGGCCTATGCCTTCGACATAGGTGTTCGCCGTGACCACGATGAACAACTGCCCGCGCCAGGCGCGGAAATGGTAGTGAACGAGGTCGACGAAGGATTGATCTACCAAAGCGACGGAGTGAAAGTCACCGCATTCACGGTCGATCATGGGCCAGCCAAGCCCGCGCTTGGGTATCGGGTCGACTACCAGAACCATTCTGTCGTCCTGTCGGGAGACACACGGCCTTGCGCAAATCTGGTGGAATTTGCCCGGGGAACGGATGTGCTGATCCATGAGGTGTTTGATCCGGAGGCATATCATGGGCTCCGCAACTCGCTTTCGGTGGACCAGAGAAGGCGGGTGATGGAACATCACACCACGCCGGAAGACGCGGGCACAATTTTCACCGAGGTTGCGCCGAGGTTGGCGGTGTACTCACATATCGTACCGCCCGATGTGCCTCATATCGTTCCAAATACGCGAAAAACTTACGACGGCCCTCTCGAAGTTGGCGAGGATCTGATGAGTATCGAGATTTGCGATCAGGTTCGGGTGCAGCGAGCGGAACGATGAGAAACACCGCAACAGGCCATTGACGTTTGATGCAACTTTCGAGTGTGCCGGCAATTGACGAAATTGAAGCCGTGACAGAAACGGAGCTGCGCATCGTGATTCCTACGTACGGCTTCGGGTCGGAGGTCGCTAGCGTAGTGTTATGAGTACGTCGCTTGGAGAAATCATGCAACAAAAACCGAATCCGGCGAAGATTTTTGTGGAAAATCGCCAACGCTTGATGCAGCGTTTGCACCCCAACTCGCTGGCGGTTGTCAATGCGAACGACGTGCTCACGACCAGCGCCGACGCCACATTGCCTATACACGCCAATTCTGACTTGTTCTACCTAACTGGCATCTCGCAAGAGCAAACGATTCTGCTTCTGGCTCCGCACGCACTGGATGAAAAGCTACGAGAGGTTCTGTTCATCCGAGAACCGGATCCACAGATCCTTGCCTGGGAAGGGGACAAGCTCACGAAGGAGCAAGTTCAGAAGATCTCGGGGATCGCGAGTGTGAAATGGCTGCGCGACTTCCCGTCGCTCTTCCACAAGACGATGTGCGAGGTGGAGCATATCTATCTGAATAGTAACGAGCATCCCCGCGCCTTGTTGGAATTTGAATCGCGCGACACGCGATTCGTCCGCCAAACCCGAACACGATACCCGCTGCACCAGTATCATCGCCTCGCTCGGATCTTACATGAGCTACGAATGGTTAAGTCGGAGCACGAGTTAAAGTTGATTCGTGCTGCCATCGACGTAAGTGGCAAGGGCTTCCTTCGAGTGGCGCGCAAGGTGAAGCCTGGGATGAACGAGTGTGAAGTAGAAGCCGAGTTCGCACATGAATTCCTGCGGTCTGGCGCCCGGTTCGCATTTCCGCCAATCATCGCGAGTGGAATTAACTTCTCCTTCATACACTACATCCGGAATAATCGAACTATGCGAGCCGGAGAACTAATCTTACTGGACGTGGCAGCAAGAGTCGGCAACTACAACTCGGATGTCACCCGTACTATTCCCGTAAGCGGCCGATTTACACGGCGGCAAAGGCAAGTCTACAATGCAGTGCTGCGTGTTCTGCGCGCTATGGTTCAGGCCGCGACCCCGGGAAAATTGCATTGCGGCTGGCAAAAGGAAGCAGAAGCTCATATGACCGAGGAACTGCTTGGGTTGGGGCTTCTGAAACCCAGTGAGGTGAAAAACCAGTCGTCTGAGGCCCCTGCTTGTAAAAAGTATTTCAGGCACGGCATAGGCCATTCCCTCGGTTTAGATGTTCACGATGTAACGCGCTCGGCGAGCCCTTTTGCTCCGGGATGGGTACTGGCCATCGAGCCGGGGATTTATATCGCTGAGGAAGGCTTCGGCATCCGTTTGGAGAATGACATTGTGATTACGGAAGAAGGACAAATTGATCTCACGGAAAAGATTCCGATCGAGGCGGAAGAGATTGAGGCGCTAATGCGTCGTCGCAAATTAAACGGGTAGGTGGCATGTTTGCCGGAAGCAATGACAAAATCAAAGTCACAGAGAATTGCACAAATGCCTCCAGAAAATGAATGTATTACCATTACCAGCGCGCAAGCTTACGCAGCAGACCCGCGCAACGACGACGTGCTGGTCTATGTCAATGGCGACTTTGTCCCAAAGGACCAGGCAACTGTTTCCGTACTCGACAGTGGGTTCATCTCGGGTGATGGTGTCTGGGAAGGATTGCGTTTGGTGAACTGTAAATTAATCGCCATTGATGAGCACATCGAGCGATTGTTCGAAGCAGCCCGATCTATCGAAATTGATCTTGGAATGTCACCTGATGACGTGGTGGAACTCGTCTGGTCCACGCTACGGAAAAATGACATGCAGGATGGAGTTCATATCCGGCTGATGGTGACCAGAGGTAAGCGTTCTACGCCGAACCAGGATCCGCGCTTTGTAATTGGAAAACCGACCATCGTAATCATTGCCGAATACAAGGTGATCAGCCCCGATGCGAAAGCGAAAGGGCTTTCTCTGTATACATCGACTTTTCGCTGCAGCGCGCCGGATGTCTTCGATCTCCGGGTCAACTCCCACAGTCGCCTCAACCTAATTCAGTCACTGATACAGGCGATCAAGGCTGGGGCTGACGAGGCGCTCATGCTGGACCCGAATGGATTTGTGGCCAGCTGCAACTCGACGAATTTCTTCATAGTCCGCAATCAAGCGCTGTGGACATCCTCTGGCCGATATAACTTTAACGGCATTACGCGCAAGACTGTGCTCCGCTTAGCTGGACAAGCCGGAATCGAACGGTTCGTTGGAGACTTCACGCTAGCCGAGGTTTACTCCGCGACAGAGGCCTTTGTTACTGGTACTTTGGTAGGGATCACACCCGTTCTTCAAGTTGATGGCAGGGTCATAGGAACCGGCAAGCCTGGACCTATGACCGCACAGCTCGCCACGCTGTATGAGGCCTACCTAAATAGCTAGTCGAGTGGCGAGAGGGGGCTGCGGCGCGCAGATCGCCAATGATGTTCACGCATCAAGGCCGGACGAGGTGGCGCTAACGGTACCGCAAAGCACTAACTCCCTCTGAGTTGCAGATAAGGAAGCTCTGCCTTGTCGACGGTGCCATCTGGCATTGCAGAATTCTGAGAAAAAATCATATCGTATTGGCTCTTTTGGCGCGTTTGAACGGTATTAGTTAGTAAAGCTGATAGCCGGTCATCTTCCGCGAATGCGGCTTTATCCCCGACGGCCACCCAGTGCCGTTTCCAGAAAAGGACAATCGTCAATGAACAGTGTGAACTCAACGAGCGAAGTAATGCCAACCGCAGACCCACAAACCATTGCTGAGTGCCTGGAGGACTTGAAACGATACAGGACGGCGAAATTCCAAGCGCTGCGCGAATCGGGGCAAGCAGTGACTAAGGATTCCATCGAGGCGGTCCAAACACAAACCGTGGAGCGCGCCGCGAGTCATGTCACGCGCTTTGCCATCGACAAGGTAGCCGGCACCGATCTGCTGGCACTGTCACGGCTCTACACTGAGGCAAACCAGCCGGAGCAGGCCGACGCGGCCGTCGCGGCAAGGGTAGCGGATGAACATCTAACAGCCACGGAACGCGCGGAAGCATTGCTGGCCGCGCTCGACCTAGTGCTGAAGAACGCGACAAACGAGACGCTGCCGAGGGCGGAGAGAATCGTCAAGGAGTTGGACGCCATCGGGACCGTGCAGCAGGTCGTGGCGCATGGCCGGCTCGCTTCGGTATGCGATTCATTAGGGCTGGACGAGGCGGCCCTGAAACACCGGCGCAGCGCGATCGAGCTGTATCAAAAGCTGAACCCGGACGAACAGACATCTGAGCAGGCCCGTGACGCACTGCGCCCGGCGCTGCATTACTCCGACACGGGCACGGAGTTGTCATACAACCGGAATAGAGAATTGCTGGAGCAAGCAGCCACGTTGTTCCCCAACGATCCGAAGCTCGCAGTCGAAAAGACCCTCGCGATGTTTTCGCTGGTCGGGCAACCGGCGCCTGCGATCGAGGCGCAATATTGGCTGAACGGAATCCCGGACGGCGGCACGATGAGGTTCGGCGGGAGACCGACCCTCCTCCAGTTCACAGCACATTGGTGCGGGTTTTGCAAAATCTGTTATCCGGCCATGCTAAAGCTACACGAGCGATTCCAGGAGCGCGGCCTGGAAATCGTGCTTCTGACACAACTGTACGGCAAGTTCGGTCAGGAGACAAACCTCACCGAAGAGAAGGAAGTAGAGGCCGACTGCAAGTATTTTACCGAAGAACACGGACTCCCATTCCGGGTTGCCATCGGCAAGGCCGACGCGCAGCCCGAAGACCACGGCCGGTCCGCGGAGCCCAACATGCAGAACTATTTTGTGAACGTCTATCCGACGTTCGTGGTGATCGATACGAACGGAAAGATTGTCCGGGTGAAAGTGGGAGGTGGGACTGATATGGATGCCAAGCTGGCGGCGATGATCGAGCCATTCCTATCCGCGGTAATAGCGTGACGGCAACGCACGAGTCAATTAGCGTGTCGGTCCTATGAGCCTTTGTTGGCGCCCCGCCGATGGCCTGGCGGCAACCAAATTTCGCCCAAGTTCGACAAATTGAATGCGGGCGTCCTCCTGCAGTTCGGCCATCCGATGGGATCGAGACATGCGGAAATTTCTTAGGTAGATGTAGCGACTCGCCTAATCAAATTCCGTAGATTTGAACAAATATCATATTCCGCATATTCCTGTCATGCCGGAACCTCAGATAGATTGCTTATCATATGGGCGCCGCGGAACAACTCGCCCATCGAAATTCGGGTCGATGGAATTGTGGCCGCTTGCTTCATCAGTTCCTCGGTCCGTCCGGTAGAAAAAGGGCGGCGCAATGACACGTTGTGACTGCTTCCTTCCATCGCAGTGACTGAAAAGGTCAGCTCGTTGTCGACGGTGAGGGTATCTGAAGACCACGAACTACGTGTTCAGGGGTTGGCCCGGCGTCTACGCGTGCGGAGACATGCAGGATCGGCGATATCGTCAGGCAATTACGGCTGCCGGTTCCGGATGTATGGCAGCATTAGAGGCCGAAAATTTCCTTGAGGAACAGGTTGCAACACAACAACTCGCGAATCTTGTTGAAGTATAGGAAAAAGTTTCCACAAAACTGAGAAAGGAATAGGAGAGTCCATTATGGATGTGATTGAACAGGCAGCGGTTGTACCGGCTGATGGAATCAAGATCGATTTCGAGAAATACAAGCTCGCCAACGGACTCGAGGTCATCCTGAGTGAGGATCATCGACTGCCGATTGTGGCCTTGAACCTGTGGTATCACGTGGGCCCGGCGAACGAGAAACCCGGAAGAACCGGATTCGCTCATCTATTTGAACACATGATGTTCCAGGGTTCCAAGCATGTTGGTGGACAGCCTATCAAGGTGCTGGAGACTGCCGGCGCCACGCAGAACAATGGCACAACAGGCTTTGATCGAACCAACTACTTCGAGACTCTCCCGGCGGATCGGCTTGAATTCGGCTTGTGGTTCGAGAGCGATCGCATGGCATTCCTGCTTGACACCCTTACAGCGCGCAACCTGGCGAACCAGCGTGACGTGGTCCGCAATGAGCGGCGTCAAGGCGAGAATAAGCCTTATAAATTGGTGCAGGAGGAACTTTTCCGCCAGCTCTTCCCCAGCGGGCATCCGTATCACGGTTCCATCATCGGCTCGCACGCGGACATTGAATCCGTGTGCCTCAAAGATGTTCACGAGTTCTGCAAGCAGTACTATGTGCCGAACAACGCGACTCTGGCGCTCGTCGGGGACTTTGATTCCGCCAATGCCAAGCGTCTGATCGAAAAATACTTCGGCCCGATCCCGGCGGGCGAGCCGGTGCCAAAGCTCGACGTCCGGACTCGGCCGATTCGCTCGCCCAGGCGGCTGACCGTCACCGATATGGTTGAATTGCCGCGGGTATACAAGGCGTGGCTGACGGCCCCCATTTTTCATCCGGACAATGCCCAAGCCGAGATTCTCGCGCATGTACTTGGCGGTGGAAGATCTAGCCGCTTGTACCAGAAGCTCGTGTATGAAAAGCAGATTGCACAGGATGTTCATACTGGAAATCAGTCCATGATGCTGGGGTCCGTGTTCATGCTGGTCGCGACACCCAAACCTGGAGTTGCGATCGAGGAACTGGAGAAAGCGCTCGATGCGGAATTGGCGGCGTTACAAGCAAGTGGACCAACCATTGAAGAACTGCAACGCGCAAAGAATTCAATTCAAACTGGTTTTGTATTTGGGTTAGAAGAGCCGGGGGGTTTCAGAGGAGTTGCCGATCGACTGAATACCTACAATCACTACCTAGGCGACCCCGGTTACTTCACGAGCGATCTGGAACGCTTCAATGCGGTTACGGCGGCCGATGTCCAGCGCATCGCGCGCCAACTTACATCAGATACAGGCATCACGGTATGGGGCGTGCCTGGACCGAAGGTGCTAAAGGATGTCCCGAAGCGCACGGACGCCGAAGTGGATGTGGAGCATGGTTCGACACTGACAAATTCCGAGTGGCGCAGCGTTGCGCCTAAACCTTTACAGCGGAAGTTGCAAGAATTACCGATGCACTTGTCGTTTGCGCTGCCAAACGGCTTGCAGGTGCTGTTCCTCGAACAGCATCATGTCCCGGCAATCGCCGCAACCCTGGTCACGCTCGGAGGCAGCGCCGCCAATCCGACCAAGTTATCTGGCTTGGCTTCGTTTACTGCGGATATGTTGATACGCGGTACATCGCGGCGTTCCCAAAGCCAGCTTTCCGAAGAAATCGAGCGGTTGGGAGCCAGTTTGGATTCGTCCTCGAACAGCGATGCATCCACCGTGAGCCTCCGGGTTCTGAAGAAGAACATCGACGTCGCTTTCGATCTGCTTTCGGATGTGGCAAGGAATCCGGCTTTCGAGCCTGAGGAAGTGGAACGGCTTCGGCGGGAACGGCTCACCATGATCGCGCAATTGCATGACAGCCCCGAAATGGTTGCCAACGAGGCATTCGTTGCCGAACTCTATGGCCCGGCGCATCCCTTTGGGTATCTCGAAATCGGTACCGAAGCGTCGAACAACGCGATCCACCGCGAAGACTTGACAGGGTTTCACTCGACCGCATTTACACCTGAAGGTTCTACCCTCGTGCTTGCCGGCGCTGTTTCCGAGCTTGAAGCGCGAACTCTGGTGGAGGAATATTTTGGATCCTGGTCGGGAAGCTTGTGTATTTCACCTGCGGTGGACCCAGCAGAGAATCGATCCCGGCGAGTGGTCATCGTCGATCGTCCCGGTGCTCCGCAGACTCAACTCGTGATGGGGCAAATCGGTGTTGCTCGCAATCAACCCGACTACGCCACGTTCGAGCTGATGAACACGATCGCTGGAGGAATGTTCTCCAGCCGGATCAATACCAATCTCCGTGAGGTTCACGGGTACACGTACGGAGCGAAGTCACGTTTTGCCTATCGCCGCACTCCAGGACCATTTTCGATTTCGGCGGCGATTCGGACGGATGCAACCGCCGCTGCGGTAAACGAGGTGTTCCGCGAAATCGCGATGTTACGCGAGGGTCCGGTTCGGGAGGAAGAACTGGCAATCGCAAAGGAACATCTCGGCCGATCCGTTATCTCGAGATTTCAAACGATCGCTAGCGGAGTCTCGTCGATTGCCGAGCTGTTTGTTTACGGTCTGAATGACGATGAGCACCGGAGGACAATGGAAAAGATTTCCGCAATCACGGCGGCCGATGTCCAACGAGCGGCGAACTATTTAGATCCGGAATCGATCGTGGTTGTCGCCGTCGGCGACGCCTCGAACATCGAGGCGGAGTTGCGCGAGTTGAATTTGGGGCCTTTGGAGGTTGTGCACTCGCCGGTTACCGGCCAGCCTGCCTGACGTGAACTCTTTTTAAACGAAAGCGAAGGAAAGTCGGAGCCAATGACGCTCAATCAGCGGACAATGCGACACAAAGGAATCACATCGCGGTTGTTTTGTGGGAACCGGCAACGCTTAACAGAACAGTTGCTGCCCAACTCCATTGCTGTCGTGAACGCAAACGACGTTCTGCCGACCAGTGCAGATGGCTCTTTGCCGATGCATGCTAACCCGGACCTGTTTTTTCTGACGGGAATATCACAGGAACAGACCATCCTGCTTCTAGTGCCGAATGCGCAAGATGAAAAACTCAAAGAGGTCCTGTTCGTTCGGGAGCCTGTTCCCCATCTCAAGACTTGGGAGGGTGATAAACACTCAAAGGAGGAGGCGCAGCGGATCTCCGGCATCCAAAACGTGCGGTGGCTTGCTGAGTTTCCTAATCTTTTTCATAAGTTGATCTGCGAAGTGGAGCACGTGTATCTGAATAGCAACGAGCATTCAGGCGCGGCGCTGGAGGTTGCCTCAAGAGATACGAGGTTTGTTCAGAGGACCATCTCGAATTACCCGCTCCACCAGTACCATCGCCTCGCGCGCATTCTGCACGACCTCCGCGCGGTCAAGTCCGAACAGGAAGCCGACCTCATCGGTCATGCCAGCGCAATCACGCGCAACGGGTTTTTACGAGTGCTGCGCAAAGTCAAACCTGGGATGAATGAATGCGAGGTGGAAGCCGAATTTGCTCATGAGTTCATCCGAAACGGTGCCCGCTTCGCCTATCCACCGATCATCGCCGGAGGCGCTAACTCGTGCGTTCTGCATTACGTGCAGAACAACCAACCACTACGTAAAGGAGACGTGCTGCTGTTGGATGTGGCGGCGAAATATGCCAACTACAACTCGGATGTAACCAGGACGATTCCTGTGAGTGGAAAGTTTACTCGAAGGCAAAGGCGCGTTTACGATGCCGTGCTCCGCGTGTTGCGAGCCGTCGTCAAGAATGCCGTGAAAGGCAAACTCCACCGTGAGTGGCAGAAAGAGGCGGAAGCCATTGTTGCGCACGAGCTTTTGGAGTTGGACCTGCTGAAAAAGAGTGACTTGCAGGACCCGGATAGGAGAGCACTGAAAAAGTACTTCATGCACGGCATTGGACATTCGCTTGGGCTGGATGTTCACGATGTTCAGCTCGCAGCTCGCCCTTTCGCTCCGGGTTGGGTGTTGACGGTCGAGCCCGGTATCTACCTACCGGAGGAAGGCTTTGGCATTCGTTTGGAGAACGACATTCTGGTTACCGAGAACGACCCGATTGACTTGACCGAGAATATCCCCATCGAAGCGGATGAGATTGAAGATCTGATGAACCGAAGACAATGAGCGCAAGAGGCGGCGGATTATCTTCGAATTTTGATCGTGAAGACCGAGCAGAGAGGATTGAGAATGCCTGAAGGAGTTTCAATTGCTAGTGAAGAGCATCAGGGAGCAGGGGCAGAGTCGGAGAAGCTGACGGAACTCTCTCGCTTGGTCGGGAACACGCCGCTTTTGGGCATTTCTTTTTCTTATGCCGGTGCGCGGCGGATCATTTATGCAAAGTGCGAGCAATTGAACCTGACAGGGAGCATTAAAGATCGCATGGCGCTGCACATCCTGAAGCAAGCGTATGCGAGCGGTGAGCTGCATCCCGGCGACACGATCGCTGAAGCCACAAGCGGCAACACCGGCATTTCATTTGCGGCGATCGGCCGCGCTCTCGGCCATCCGGTCACGATCTTTATGCCGGACTGGATGAGCCGGGAGCGCCAGGACCTGATCCGCGCTTACGGTGCCGAGATTGTTCTCGTGAGCGCCGAAGAGGGCGGCTTTCTGGGGAGTATCCGTATGTCGGAAGAGCTCGCCGCCCGCCGCTCCGATGTTTTCCTGCCGCGTCAGTTTTCGAATTGTGCCAACACGGAGGCGCACGAGACAACCACTGGCCCGGAGATCTGGGCCCAATTGTTATCTGCGGGGCTTCGTCCAGAGGCTTTTGTTGCTGGAGTTGGCACGGGCGGAACGGTGATGGGAGTGGGACGCTACCTTCGCACACGGAGATCGGACATCAGGATTCATCCCGTCGAACCCGCTGAATCGCCGACCATCTCTACTGGATACAAGGTGGGTAAGCATCGCATTCAGGGCATTTCGGATGAATTTATTCCGGCTCTCGTTGATCTCACACTATTGGATCCAGTTATCGCAGTGTCCGACGGAGACTCAGTCTTAATGGCACAGAAACTGGCCTCCACTCTCGGCCTTGCTGTAGGTATCTCATCGGGGTGCAACTTCCTGGCCGCGCTGATGGTGCAGGAACAACTTGGTCCAACTGCAATAGTCGCCACAGTATTCGCGGACGACAACAAGAAGTACTTGAGCACAGACCTGATGAGAGAAGAGCCTGCGCGGGAAGAATACCTAACGCCCGAGGTTGACTTGTTAGGACTTTCCACGATGCAACGCGCCTGTGAATTTTGCGAGGGCGGGAAGTGAAGAGCTGATGAGAGGTTTGCCAATCTCGCCCTCGCGTGCGTCCATAAAGAATATCCGAACCAGATCGGTCACGTCCTGAACAGCGATGCGGATGTGGCTCCGCCACGAAAACTGACGCCCGCGTTCTACGGCTGCTTTGACTGGCATTCTTCGGTCCACGGACATTGGCTGCTGGCAAGACTGGTCAGGACGTTCCCCAATGCTCCTTTCGCGCCGTCTGCACGCGAGGCTCTGAGGCAAAGCCTGACGGCAAGTAACATTGCGCAAGAAGCGGGGTACCTGCGGGCGGAGGGACGCGCGGGCCGGGAGCGTCCCTATGGACTGGCATGGCTTCTTCAACTCGCTGCAGAACTGCGCGAGTGGGACGATCCTGAAGCGCGCACTATGGCGGCGAACTTGCGCCCGCTGGAAGAGGCTGCGCTGGGACGGTTGGAAGACTGGCTCCCCAAGCTCTCCCATCCGGTACGAACCGGGTTGCATTCGCAGACCGCCTTTGCTCTCAGCTTAATGCTCGACTATGCAAGAGCCACGGACCGGCAAGCATTACGAAGGTGGTCATTGGCTGGGGAGCTTTGCAGTTTATTTGGTCACGGCTAGAGGCATTCCCTAGAAATGAGCCATTGCGAAACTTCTTTGCTCAATCCCGAAAATAATTCTCGCTCGCATTGGGACAAACCGCCGTTCTCGCCGGTATACAGTGTCGAAGGCACCGGTGCGTCCGGGGAAGTGCGTGTGCGAGCGGTGGATGTCTTGTGAGTCGACTGCAGTGGCTTCACGATCCCCAGCCGTTCGGAAAAACGAGAGCGTGATAAGCCAGCCGGCAAAACCGCCGCACCAGGTTGAGGTTGGATCAATCTCGCCTTTCGAACCCGTTTAGCTCGAATTTGTCTAGGATGATTCTCACGATCAAATTATGAAAACGACAATCTCTCTCTCGACTCCCGCTGCTCTCGAAACCGAATCGCTCGTTGCCGTCGTGCTTGACCATGCCGAGAAGCCACTTGCTTTCAAAGAAGACGACAAAGAGAAAGCCAAACAAGACTTAAAAGTGGACACTGGCGACGCCGCCGTGCAATCCGTCGTGTCCGATCTTCTCTCCAGCGGAGAAGTGACCTGCAAGCTTTTTGAAGTCAACCTGCTCCACAAGCCCACCGGACTCAAGGCCAAGCGCCTGCTTCTGGTCAGCGGCGGCTCTGCGAAAAAATTCTGCAGTTACGATTTGCGCCGTCTCGCCGGAGCAGCCGTGCGTACACTCAAAGGTCGCGGCATTCGCAGCTTCGCCTTTATCGCTCCTTATACGATTCCTGCCGAAGAGGGCGTGCGTGCCATAGTCGAAGGCGCACTTGTCGGGAACTTCGATCCCGACTACTACCGCAGCGACCGCAAAGATCAGAAGATTGACGAACTCACTGTCATCTCTACTGGTGACATGGCAGCCCTGGAAAGAGCCGCCAACGAGGCGCAGATCATTGGCGAATCGCAGAACTTAACACGCGACCTGGTCAACGAACCATCCAACCGCATGACGCCTACCATTTTGGCCGAGCGCGCAAAGAAGATGTCTGAAGCAGTAGGTTTGCAATGCGACATCTATGGCGCCGACAAGATCAAAGAATTGAAGATGGGCGCCTTCTGGAGCGTGGCACAAGGTTCCGACGAGCCACCTGCGCTCATCGTTATGAAATACGAGCCGACAGACGCGCCCGAAATACCTGTTTTGGGCCTTGTGGGAAAAGGAATCACCTTCGACTCCGGCGGCATCTCGATCAAGCCTGCAAATGGTATGGAGAAGATGAAAGGTGACATGGCCGGCGGAGCGACCATGATCGGCGCGATGCGCGCGATCGCACTGCTCAAGCCAAAAGTCAAAGTCATCGGTATTGTCTGCGCGACAGAAAACATGCCTTCCGGCAAAGCGCAAAAGCCCGGCGACGTGCAAATCGCCATGTCGGGAAAGTCCATTGAAATCATCAACACGGATGCGGAAGGACGTCTCGTTCTGGCCGACGGTCTTTTCTACGCGCGTCAACTCGGCTGCACACATTTGGTTGACGCCGCCACGCTCACCGGCGCAGTCATAACTGCCCTCGGTCATGTGAACGCTGGAATTTTCGCCAATGACGATGCGAGTTACGAGCGCTTCCACCAGGCCAACGAGACGGCCGGCGAGAAGATGTGGCGTATGCCGCTCGATGTCGAATATCAGGGGCAGATTCGCTCGGATATCGCCGACATTGTCAACTCCGGCAACGGCGGAGGCGGGAGTATCACTGCTGCCATGTTCCTGAAAGAATTCGCCGAAGATACACCGTGGATCCACCTCGACATTGCCGGCACGGCCTGGACCGAGGAGCAGAAACCCTGGATCGCAAAAGGCCCGTCAGGAATTGCGCTCCGAAGCCTGGTGCAATTCGTAAGAAACTTCACCAGTTAGGAGACCACGAATGACGGATAGTGGGTGCCAGAGGATCCGAGTCATCGATTCCCACACGGGGGGCGGGCCGACGCGGTTGGTCATAAGCGGTGGGCCCGACCTTGGGGACGGCACGATGCTGGAAAGGCTTGAATGCTTTCGCGGCAAGAACGATTGTTTCCGCTCCGCTATCGTCAACGAACCGCGCGGTGCAGACGTGATGGTTGGGGCGCTCTTGTGTACCCCGGCAGATCCCGCGTGCATGGCAGGTGTGATTTTCTTTAACAACGTCGGCTATTTGGGGATGTGCGGCCACGGGACAATCGGTCTTGTTGCCACCTTGGCTCACATGGGGCGCATAGACCCAGGCGAGCACAAGGTCGAGACGCCAGTCGGAACGGTGAGCGCTGTCTTTCATGGGAACGGTGAGGTGACGCTCAATAACATCGCCAGCTATCGCCTCGCAACAAATGTGGTGGTGGACGTGCCGCTCTACGGAAGAGTGCACGGAGACGTAGCTTGGGGTGGAAACTGGTTCTTCCTGGTTCACGACCATGCCATGGACCTGACCCTGACGAAGGTCGAGGAACTGACTAACTTCACCTGGGCGATCCGCCAGGCACTCAGACAACAGGGCATAAGTGCCAACGGGGAAGAAATCGACCACGTCGAACTCTTTGGTCCTTCTCGATTAGCGGGAGTCGACAGCAAAAATTTTGTGCTCTGCCCCGGCAAAGCCTACGATCGTTCTCCCTGCGGTACAGGGACTAGCGCGAAGTTAGCGTGCCTCTACGCCGACGGAAGAATTCGTGAAGGCCAAATATGGAGACAGGAAAGCATAGTCGGCAGTGTATTTGAGGGCAGCGTCAGCGTACGGAGTGGAAAGGTGTATCCGAGCATAAAGGGATCCGCGTTTGTGAACTCCGAGGCTGAACTTGTGCTTGATCCGAGGGACCCCTTGTGCATGGGTATACGTGCATGAGCAATATGGCCTATGACGTGGTCATCGTGGGCGCCGGCATTGTCGGCGCAGCGTGCGCGGACGAGTTCACTCGTCGCGGGTTGCGTGTCGCGGTCATGGACCGGGACTTGGTCGGAGGCGGTGCTACTGCGGCCGGGATGGGGCACATCGTAGTGATGGACGATTCCGAGGCGCAGTTTGCACTGACCCGCTACTCACAGCGGTTGTGGCAAGAGTTAAGGTCGGAATTGTCTGCGGATGTGGAATACGAACAGTGTGGAACGATTTGGGTTGCGGCCGATGAAGAGGAACTAACGGAGGTACGGCGGAAGGGAGATTACTACGACACGCGGGGAGTTCCGACAGAAGTGCTCGATGCGCACGGGCTGAAGCGCCTCGAACCAAACCTTCGCGACGGGATCGCGGGCGGGTTTCTGGTTCCGGAAGATGGGGTTCTGTATCCACCTTGCGCGGCCGGCTTCCTCTTGGGACACGCGCGGAAACGCGGAGCAGACCTCCTGCTTGGCGGGTCGGTTGCACAGATGGGACAGAGGCGGATACAGATGAGCGATGGCCTGGAAATCAGCGCGGAAATTATTGTGAACGCGACCGGAGCCTGCGCTCCCAACCTCACTCCGGGAGTTGAGATCGTGAAGCGGAAGGGGCATTTGCTGATTACCGATCGGTATCCTGGATTCCTGCGCCACCAGTTGGTGGAACTCGGCTACCTGAAGAGTGCTCACTCGGTCACCAGCGACTCAGTTGCGTTCAATGTGCAACCCCGCCGAACCGGGCAAATTCTAATCGGCTCATCCCGCCAGTACGGGGAAGCAAACAAAGATGTGGAAAGCGGCATCCTTAGCCGCATGTTGCGGCGTGCTCAGGAGTTCATGCCGGGCTTAGGGGCGATGTCGGCGGTTCGGACGTGGACTGGATTCCGCGCTGCCACTCCCGACAAGCTGCCACTGATCGGTCCTTGGCCGGGAGATAAATCGCTGTTCATGGCCACTGGAAATGAGGGGTTAGGAATCACAACTTCCCTGGGAACCGCTCGCATTCTGGTGGATCAAATCACAGGTGCAAAACCCGCAATTCCGGTCGAACCGTACCTGCCGTCGCGAGTGCTGAAGGAACATGCGCATGTCTGACCAAGTCACCGTGACGGTGAACGGATTGGCGCTTACCGTGCCCCCGGGAACAACCGTGGCCGTTGCCATCGCGATTGCCGGGCAGGCGTGCCGAACTTCGGTGAACGGCGAACCGCGCGGACCATTGTGCGGCATGGGAATTTGCTTTGAGTGCCGCGTAGCTATTAATGGACTGCCGCACCGCCGGAGCTGCCAGATTCTGTGTGAACAAGGTATGGATATGAGAACGGATGAATAAGCATTCACGACAACGGTTTGATGTCCTCGTGGTCGGTGGGGGTCCCGCTGGTGTGGCTGCCGCTACCCTTGTCGCGGAGCGTGGTATCCGTGTGGGAATCGTTGACGATAACGCAAGTCTCGGTGGTCAAATCTGGCGGGGAGAGTCTCAGCACGGCCGGCCCAAAGAAGCCGCCGCCTGGATCGATCGGCTGCAAACCGCGGGAGCTACGATGCTCTGCGGAATGAGGATCTTTGACCAGCCACAACCGGGAGTCCTGCTGGCTGAGGGAACAGACCACCTCTTCGAATTGAGCTACGAGAATCTGGTGTTGGCGACTGGAGCGCGCGAATGGTTTCTGCCTTTTCCGGGCTGGACCTTACCGAATGTGATGGGCGCCGGTGGCCTCCAGGCGATGGTCAAATGCGGTCTGCCGGTGCGCGGCAGACGCGTCGTCGTTGCCGGTACCGGACCTCTGCTGCTGGCGGTCGCGGCATACCTGCACAAGCACGGCGCCGAGATCCCGATGATTTGCGAGCAGGCATCGTGGAGCAGTCTCCTGCGATTTGGCGCGTCGCTGTTTGCCCGCCCCGAGAAACTCATGCAGGGATTGCAGCTGGGAAAAGAACTTGCCGGAATTCCGTTTGTTGCAAACAGCTGGCCGCTTGCTGCTCACGGACGGCAGAGTCTGGAGAGCCTAACCCTCTCGCGAGAAGGGCGGTCCGAAACTATCCCCTGCGACTACTTCGCTTGCGGTTTTCATTTGGTTCCGAACGTCGAGTTGCCGCTTTTGTTGGGTTGCCACATCAAGGCCGGGTGCGTGGCAGTCGATGATTTCCAAGGAACGACAGTTCCACGAGTTTTCTGCGCTGGCGAACCAACGGGCATCGGAGGCGTTGAGCAAGCTCTCGTGGAGGGGCAGATCGCTGGTCTCGCCGCCGTTGGGCGTAAGTCGGAGGCAGAGCAGTTGTTCGGCGAGCGAAAGAAAGCACGGCGGTTCGGACGGGCGTTGGAGCGAACATTCCGCTTACGTCCCGAGCTCAGCAACTTGCCGTCGTCAGACACGATTGTTTGCAGGTGCGAGGACGTGACTTACTCCCGCCTTCGTCCGCATACGTCCTGGCGTGCAGCCAAGCTCCACTCTCGTTGCGGCATGGGCCCATGCCAAGGCCGGGTCTGTGGGCCCGCGACACAATTCTTTTTTGGGTGGAATCCAGATTCGGTCCGACCGCCGGTCTTCCCCGCCCGCATTGAAAACCTGGCTGCCTTCTCCGGGCGCCCAGAACCGGAACACAGTGAAATCACAGGAGGGCGTAGATGAACTGGAATGGCGTGATGCCTGCTATCACAACTTGCTTCAATGAGAGTCTTCAAGTCGACCGCAGCTTCATTGCTGGACACTGCCGTTGGCTTCTGGATAACGGCTGCACCGGTATTGTTGCCCTCGGATCGCTGGGAGAGGGAGCCGCTCTATCGTTCGACGAGAAGCTGGAGATTCTGCACGCTTGCGTTACTGTCGTTCGCGGGCGGGGTCCCCTTGTGGCTTCTATCTCGGCGTTGACCACTTCTGAAGCTGTGGCGCTGGCTAGGGCAGCTACGGAGTTGGGCTGCGATGGCCTGATGGTGTTGCCTCCTTACGTGTACCGGGGCAGCTGGCGCGAAATGAAGATGCACGTCGCTGCTGTGTTCGAGGCAACACCGCTCCCTTGCCTGCTTTACAACAATCCCGTCGCCTATGGGACCGACTTTCTCCCGGAGCAGATTCAGGAGCTGGCGGAAGAACACGAGAACTTCGAGGCAGTCAAGGAGTCGAGTACGGACGTAAGGCGGGTCTCTGCCATACGCGCACTGCTGGACCGTCGGCTAGAGATATCTGTTGGTGTGGACGATGTGGTTCTGGAAGCGATCGGAGTAGGAGCGACCGGATGGATCGCTGGTTTGGCGAATGCACTGCCGCGCGAATCTGTCGACCTCTTCAACTATGGTATGAGCGGAATGGGCGATCAGGCATTTGAATTGTATCGCTGGTTTTTGCCGTTGCTCCGCATGGATACTGTGCCGAACTTCGTTCAGCTCATCAAACTCGTGCAAACGGAAGTCGGGATGGGGAATCCCCGCGTACGTCCGCCGCGGCTTGAACTGGTGGGCGACGAGCTGGAACAATCCAGAAAGATAATCCGCGATGCGTTAGGTTCTCGGCCGCAACCAGTCGGCACCGCGTCATTGGCAAATGAAAAGTGATCGTGGTGCGTATCGCTAAACTTTCGCGTCGTTCGATTGTCGGTTTTCGCGGAGACGCCAGTACGGGACCACCCTCTATGCCAGGGATCCTCGCGTTGGACAACATCTTCAGCGAGGTTTTGTGCCGGCGACCGGTTGCGACATAGTCGTACGCGACAGGCTCATTACTGCAGCGATTGCATTGTTCGAGATGAGGCTAGTCCGGCCGTGCAGCTCGCCGAGTCACGCATTATGAGAGGTCGCCCTGACTGGAAGAGCACTTGTGGCTTGCGCAGTTCGCGGCAACTTTGCCCCCGCACCCCCAGGAATTGTCGCTTGGTGCCTCTCCCGATGCTGATCTTGCTGCGGATGGGAGCTAAGGGGGATACAGGGCATCCCTTCTATCGATCGGTCGAGGCCACTGAGTCGGCGCTCACGTTGCTTCCCAGCATTGCCCTATCCTCCGCTCAGTCCGGGCCCTCGGTTCTCGCGACAATCGAGGTCGAGGGAGAGTATCAATCGATCAGTTAGGCCCCGTGTGCCGCCGTTCAGCACCGAGCCTCCAAAGTCACGATATGCCCCCTCGCATAACCAAATAAAGTTGTAGGCCTTGGTTTTCGCGGGCCGAAGGCCCTAAACGACTCATCGGGCTCATCGACGGGCTTGAGCAAGTGCTATGAAAATTTGGCGGGAGCGACGGGATTCGAACCCGCGGCCTCCTGCGTCACAGGCAGGCGTTTGAACGCCTCCGATCTGGAGTGTCACGTTCAAGGTGAGTGCCCCATTTGTGTCAGCAGTGCGTTGCAGCCAAGTTGGAGATACATTTCCGTCCACCGATACGCCGTGCAACGTCCGCGATATGCACCTTCGCCATCCTGATGGTCAAATATTCGGTATCGGCTGGGGATTCGAGCTTAAAACGCAGAAACTCGCCAGTTGCATCGGCCTTTCTTTCCAAATCAGACATCCGTTCGTCTCCCGAAGCAGGTCATTAGGACCTACAGAAGTCGGGAGCCTCAAGGTTGAACCACCCAGCCCGCAGAAAGACCTCTCGGGGCAAAATCTGTGAAATACTACAACCGCACTTCAGAATGCTCTTTTCGCCAAAAGGGCCGTCCGAAAGTGGAGAGTGGGATTTGTAGGCACTCTGGGAAATGACCGTACAGTGACCGTACAGTAGATGTGGCAATCTTGGAAATCATGCCAATTCGGGCATTCCCAGAATCAATAAGTTGAGTGTTTTCAATACTTTTTTCCGGTTCGACTCCAACCACCGTCCCGAAGCCCGAGAAGTCATACGCCTCCGCAACGGCTGGCGGTTCAGCCCCGTGGAAGCCGATCATCGTCTCGCCAAACAGCGCCGCTTCCTCCGGCTGCGAATTCATCCACTCGAACGGCGGCATTCCGTACACCTTGGTGAACGCGCTCTTCCCGCTCTCTACGGAATAGCCCATCTCCCCAAACGCGTTCCATTGCCCAGCCGCCAAAAACTCAGAATCGAAGCCCGCGCCGAACCCGGAGCCCCTCCTTTCAGAGCCTCTCCCATCTCGGTCAATCCAAACCTGCCGCCCGTTCCCTCGGTGAGCACGCCAAGGCTCGACAACGTCCGCATCAGCCGATGCAGCGCGCGTGCATGCGTCCCGGTTGGCCCCGCCAACTCCGCCGCGCTCTTCGGCTCATCCGCCAGCAGGTCTGCCAACCCCAATTTCGCCGCAAGATACAAAACCCGAGCGGGAATAAACCCCATCGCCATCTGAATCAGTTCCGCATGTGGCGGAAGCGCCCGAACATTCTCATTTGTACTTTCGGACATCGTCTCTCTCTCTCTCTCTCTCTCTCTTTCTAATCATTGAAGATTCATATCGTTAGGCGGACCTCTCATAGCTTATGCACAAGGGGACGGCAACATTCTCAAAGGAAAACGACTTCCGGTCACCGCAAGCACCGTTGCCAGTAGGCAACGATACACTCTCCTTGCCCGGTGAGTTCGCCGACCCGAGATCGATGGAGTCTCCTGTCGGCAACCGGTGTCAGCACTGAGGCAACAAGCCACACGGCGATTGCCGCGTTAAGTGATTGCTATTCAAGTAGTAGTGTTGTTTTAGGAGGGCTTTGCACGCCTGTCCACAGAATGATTCCGTTGAACTCGACGAAGGATACTTGCCGACGGAATGTAGTTCTGGATTGACGGTAACAGGCCAAATCGCTCATTGACCGAATTGCGGAAATATCCTCGCCCATCGTTCTCTACGCGATCCGTTCGCTACACCTGCCCTGGGTTCCAACTGCGTCTGAACGTCTTAAACATGGACCCACTGCCTTTAGGGTGAAACTCGGGGTAGAGGTCTTACAGCGTCGGCGTTCGGAGAGCTGGTCATGTTGCCGTCAACGAGGCGGCGCAGGTCCAAGAAGAAATGCCCGCATAACGCCGACATGGTCGCGTGTGCGACATGCGCGACAACGGACCGGATACCTCAACATGAGAATTTGAGCGAGATCCTTTAGTTGAAAGTTTGAACGGCGCATGTCGCACGATCGACATCGGTTACATACGGCGATTGGGTCATTGCTCAACGTTCAATACCCACCCGAATGTTGATGGCCAACTCGGGTGATGGCGAGCCCACGATGTACCCGGGCAGGACCCCCAAAATTCTGATTTGTGGCGTTAAGTCTATCGCGGCCTTCAGACTCGCGCTCTAACCCATTTGGGTTATCAGATAAGACGGATTGGTGAGGGGCGGGGCGGATTTTGGGAACCAAGGACTTTCCGCCCCTCTCGCCAATCCCAGTTCATCTCCCCAAACCGGAAATGGCTGCCGATGGTCCACCATATTACTCGATGTTTACCCAGGGTATGTTGATGAAGAGCAAAGCTTGCGAACCGGAGGTTGCATTCAAATCAGCTCACCGGCCAGGATTTTTCCGTTACGCTGCGCAAGGCAAAAAAAAAGGGTTCGCTTCGCGAAAACCGGGCGGCAAGGCGAGCTTGTTTCTAGAGGCGTGGGGAACATCCCTACAGTCCCCAATTTTCCCAGGCTTCTGACGAAATTTCCAGATCAGACGCGCCGATGAAGACCTGTCCAGTCTGCGACACTCCCTTTCCGGATCAGCATGCCTATTAGTCTAGGTCCTTGATGGCCGTCTGAATTGGAGTTGAAGTATTTGAGACCAAGCAGCGGGTCAACTTCTGTTGCGCGAGTTCATCCACCCCGACTCCGACGTAGCGTGCCAAGCCATCATGGTTCCGCGACATCGATGTTCACGGGCATGTTTTCGAGTCTCTTCAAATGTCAGAAGAACTTAAGGTTTCCGTCAGAACTATTTGTGCAATCCTTTGTGCAGGTTTCCCCTCCTTCTGGAAAATCCCTGGTCTTTGCTCTCACGAGAAAGTCGGTGATTGGAACCTCTGGCATCGAGTGGCTATTTGGGGAGAACCTCGCGACGAAAAGGATCACGACGATGAAATTTTGTACACAGCGGGCATCTCGGGAGAGCACAACGAATGATCCCATGCTCAATCTCAGAATAGCGGTCATTGACGACGAACACATCATCGCAGATACTCTTGCGGAGATCCTTAAGCTGCACGGATATGAGGCAAAGGCTCACTACAGCGGCGAGTCGGCAATAGCAGATGCGCAAGAATTTCGTCCGCATGTCGTTCTTAGCGATGTTCGCATGGAGAAGGTCGACGGCATCGAAACCGCGTTGAGAATTCGAGAACTCCAGCCCGAATGCAGGATCATTCTGTTTACTGCCTCTCCCGTGTGCAAAGAGATTTACGAGAGGATTAGCAAGTTCGGGTTCGAATTCTTGGCGCGGCCACTCCATCCACAGGAGGTGCTCGCCCTTCTTCGGGATGGCTTACGACTGCCTACCGGGCCCGACAGAGATCAGCGATCATGCTATATGCTCCGACTCTAACCTACATCGCTGATGTGCGATTAATTGCCAGAGCGCGTGATCAAGCGATCGGCAAGCGGATGCTGAACGCCGAACCTCCCCCTGGAGAAGAGTTAAGCAGAATCTTGCCGCCGTGCGCTTCGATTGACCACTTCGCGATGGCCAGACCCAAACCAGCTCCGCCAGTATCGCGCGCGCGAGATTCATCGAGGCGATAGAACCGATCGAAGATGAGATCTGCTTGGGCGATTGGTATTCCCGGTCCTTGATCTATAATGGCCAGATTTAGCTGCTTCGAATTCGGCGCATCGCCGTTAAGCAATTTCAATTCAACATGAATAGAAGTTCCGGAAGGCGAGTACTTCACGGCGTTGTCAAGCAGATTAATAACGGCCATTCTCAGAAAACCCCGGTCCGCAGAAACTAACAGACCCCGAACTCCAGTGACAAAAATGCTCTGCTTCTTATCTTCGGCGAGAACACCTACTACTCCAACCGATTCCTCGACGAGGTCCAGGATCGGGAAGATTGTACGATGCAACTGGATGCCGCCCGAATCGGCTTGGCTGATAGTCAAGAGGGTATCAACCATCGATGTTAATCGGGCGACTTCCTCGAGCATGCTTCCGATGATGTCCTTGTATTCCGCCATACTGTGATTCTGCTGGAGTCCAACTTCTCCCACGCTTCTGATTGACGCCAGCGGAGTATGTAATTCATGGGATACATCAGAAGTGAATCGCTGCAATTTGCGGAACGATTCCTCGAGCCGTTCCAAAAGCCCATTTAGCACACGCGCCATGCGGCCAAACTCGTCGTCTGGATTCTCGACTGGAATGCGGCTGCTCAATCGACTCGCAGTAATCTGCTCGGTCAGAGTAGCCATGGCCGAAAGCGGCGCGAGGGCCTTGCCGGCAATGCGAAAGCCCGCGAATCCCGCTCCAACCAGCGCCAACGGAAGCACCAGCAGGAGGACGAACAAGGTCTCCAAGACCCGCAATCGAAGCGGCTCCGTGCTATAGGCAATCCTGATCAGGACCCGTTTGCCTTGCACAGGGTGGAAGTGGCTTACCGCAAGGACGTGCGTACCATCGGGCAAGCGCATGCGTTGCGCGAAATGACTGACCTTTGCTTCCTGGGACAAGGGGAAACCGCCCAAGGAGTAGCCATGTAACCTTTCGTTCCGAAAAAGTATGTTGCCGCTTGGATCCAGAACCTCCATGAAGCGTTCAACCAAAAGCCGGTCGCCCAGCCGACTGTGATACTCCTGGTTGAGTAACAGATGGCCGTCTGAATTGAAATAGAGCAGCCCTTCCACCGTTTCCATGTCCTGAACCTCGGCATGGTAGAGCTGAGCGTTCAGCTGCCAATATTGAATCGCGCACGCAGCACCCACATACAGGCAGATGACCAGGCTGAAGATTGCGCTATACCACAGAGTCAATCGGGTACGGATATATGTGGGTCGTATGCGCAACTAGTCCTCCAGGATCGTCCTCAGCACAAATCCCACTCCACGGACGGTGTGAAGGAGTTTCACAGTGAACGGGTCATCGATCTTGCGTCGAATGCGCGCGATATGAACATCAATTACGTTATCCAACGACGTGTAGCGAACCGTGGTCTTCCACACGTCTCGAGCAACCATTTCCCGAGAAACGACCGCACCACGATTCAAGAGGAGGTATTCCAATAGTTCATATTCCCGGCCCGTCAAATCAATGGTTAGATCACCTCGAACGACGGTACGTCCCCGGGTATCCATCCTGAGGTCCGCCAGTTTGAGGATCGAAGGAGATTCGGGATTTGCTCGGCGGTGCAAAGCCCGTACGCGGGCTAAAAGCTCCGCAAATGCAAATGGCTTGGCCAAGTAATCATCCGCACCCGAATCCAGTCCACGTACACGATCCTCGACGGTTCCTTTCGAGGTAAGAATCAACACCGGAATCTTAAATCCACCTCTTCGAATTTCCCTCAATACTTCCAGTCCTCCCACTCGAGGCAACATCACATCGAGAAGGATCAGATCGATGGCATTGTCGTGAAGTTGCTTTAATCCGGTCTCTCCGGTGTGAGCAATTACCACTTCATAGTCGTTTTCTCGAAGTCCGCCGGCAATCGCCTCCGCCAACTTGCGTTCGTCCTCGATGATCAATATCCGCATGAATGAACCCGATTCAGCGTGTTCCATTCATCACTCAAGAAGCTGGAGCTGAACGTCTGATTATGGATCGCTTCGTCGTCCGCCGGATGTAGCCGCCAGGTCCGTCGAGGAGAACGACCGTCGTAAAAGATATATCACGACTGACGCACTCGACACGATTGGGAGAGCATGGCCGCGGGTACCGCATGTGGTAGGTTGAGCACGTAATAACTACCGAGATTCCCACACCTTGAGCGCTTCGCGGACACGGAAACATCAGGGTAAACTTCAGAATTCCTTAAGGTCTATCCATGTTATCCTTTTGCCGATAAGTGCACAACCGGCCTGCGGAACCAGTTCAGAGGCGAACAGCGGCGATTTTCGTGGAGCGGCGCAGCAAACGGCTGGTACTTCCCGGGATCGATTACGAAATATTCCCCTTCAGATCCAGCCATCTTTGCGTAAGATCAAATTCTCGGTAATTCGCCATGTACGAAATGACAACACCAACGACGAAGGAACCGCTCGTAGTTGATATTGAGCCGCTGCGCGCACCCAACCAGAGTCTTTTTAAGCGATGATCCGCCGTGTTTCATTTTTTGCCAAGCCTCGCTCCTCCCATGTGAAGGGGAATTCGCGTTTATGGTTGAGAGCGTCTGCATGCGGAATCGCAATGTTGATCGTTGCCACCGCTGTTCTTCAGTACCGCTGGAATCTCCAGATCAGGCGGGCCGCCGAAACCGGGCTGGGCGCAAGTCTGGAATCAGTGATGGTGCAATGGCATCTGAATCTCTATCGCGAATTGTCCACCATATGTATTGCCCTTCAGGTTGGCCCTGATTCAGGAGCCCACAATCACTGGAACGACTACTTGTTGCGGTTCGAGGCATGGAGGCGCGCGGCCAGCGGCACAGGAGTCTCCGAAAATATTTATTCGAATCCCGACGTCGTCAAGAATATCTACATCTATGAGGCAAGTTCCCCGGTCGCGCGTTTGTTGCGGCTTGATCCAGATGCAAATCGGATTGGGTCATCTGCTGTACCGCCAGAACTGGGACCATTTCTTACTTACCTGCAGCAGAAATCTGGAACTCTCCGAGTCGCGCTACGTGCCTGGGATCCGGAAGGTTCAAGGCAAACGAAGCCATCGGAGCGTGATTTGAACGAATTGCAAGCGAGAACAACGACGGGGTGGCAATTTGAAGAGAGTATCCCGGCGATTGTTCACCCGATTGTGCACCAGTCCGATGAGCGCCGAAACCGGACATCTCAAGTTGATTGGCTCATGGTTGTTCTGAATCGGGAAGCGATCACCAGCCGAATTCTTCCCCAGCTCGCATCGTGCTATTTCGGCGGCAAGAATGGATTGGAATACAAGCTCGCGGTGGTGACGCTGGGAAAGACATCACAGGTGCTTTACTCTTCGGATCCGGTTTTCGGAATTCGTGATCTGAGCGAGTCAGATTCGGTGATGACCATTTTCGGGCCTCCGCCGGAGAGTACAGAGGGTAGTTTCTGGCGAATCATAAGGAGCAGGGAATCTCTTCACGGCGATGAGTGGCGCAGTTTGAGCCGGCTTCGGGAATTCGGACAGCGGGATGAGTGGAAGGGTTGTTCCCCAGCGAGCCATTAAGATGGCAGAAACGAGGAGCAACGATGGCACGACGTCCCCGCCGGAATCACACAGCGGCTTTTAAGGCAAAGGTGGCTTTGGCCGCCCTGAAGGGAGACAAAACGCTGTCCGAGTTGGCCACACAATTCGACGTTCATCCCAACCAGATCACCGACTGGAAGACGCGGCTAGCGGAAGGTGCGGCCGGGGTATTTGGCGAAGACAAGGCTGAGGAACAGGCCAAGGTCGATGTGACCCGGATGCAGGCCAAGATCGGCGAGCTGGCATTAGCCAACGATTTTTTAGAAAGTGCGCTCGTCAAGGCGGGTTTGCTGAGCGCAAAGCGATGATCGACCCCGAGCACGCATTGCCGATCTTGAAGCAGGCCCAAGAGTTGGAGATCGCCCGTTCCACGGTCTACTACCGGCCTCGCCCGGTCACCGATGCAGACCTGATGTTGATGCGGCGCATCGACGAGCTGCACCTGAACTATCCGTTCGCCGGCAGCCGCATGTTACGCGACATGCTTTCGCGCGAAGGGCTTGAAGTGGGCCGCCGCCACGTGCGCACGTTGATGCGGCGCATGGCCATCGAGACGCTCTATCGCAAACCCAACACTTCCAAACCCGCGCCGGGGCACCGGATTTATCCCTACCTGCTGCGCGGCCTGGCGATAACCCGGCCCAATCAGGTGTGGGCCATGGATCTCACTTACGTCCCCATGGCGCGCGGCTTCGTCTATCTGGCCGCGGTTATCGACTGGTTCAGCCGCCGCGTGCTCGCGTGGCGCCTGTCGATCACCATGGATACCAGCTTCTGCATCGAGACTTTGGAAGAAGCTATGCAGATCTACGGCCGGCCGGAGATCTTCAACACCGATCAGGGCTCGCAGTTTACCAGCGAAGCTTTCACCAGACGGCTAAAGAAAGAAGGCATTGAGATCAGTATGGATGGCAAAGGTCGTTGGGCCGACAATGTCTTCGTCGAGCGGCTGTGGCGCTCGCTGAAATACGAGCATGTCTATCTGCACGCCTACGAGTCGGTGGCCGAAGCGCGAACCAAGATCGGCCGCTACTTCGAGTTCTACAACGGCCAACGCCCGCATTCGAGCCTGGGGGCCGAGACGCCCGACCAGGTATACTTCCACCGCCCGCCGGAGGCTCTGGCGGCATAACACGCGCTACAAAGCAGGCCGTGGAAATGCCGGTCTGTGGAAAGCGCGGAAAACGATAAAACCGTTTCCCGCCCTTCCCACAGACCTTGAAAATCGATGAAGCCGATTTTCACATTTCCACCGCCACGACGACGGCTAACTGAATAATCTTTTTCACCTAAAACCCGAAAAACCTGTCCGAACAAACGAAGCCACCGCAGTTTTCCAGGCCCGGTCTGGTTTCCTGTGTTCCGGCGACTGGATGATTCGCACCAATGGGTGCTTTTTTTTGAAACGACGATCGGGTTCCCTAGACGGCGCCGTCACGAGAGTGTGGCGCGCCAACCTCTTTTTAGGGTTCATAGTGCTTCTGCTTCTTGCAGCCAGCACTCTCCTATTGGTAATCGCCGCGCAACGCGTACGGACTCTGGCGGCCATGCGGATGGAGTTTGTAACCTCTATTTCCCACGAACTCCGCACGCCGCTCGCGGCCATTCTTGCATCGGGCCAGAACCTCAGGGACGGATTTGCGTCGGATCATTCTTACTACGGCTCTCTCATCACCGCGCAGGCCCGGCAGTTGATGGATCTTGTGGATCAGGTGTTGCGGTTTGCTTCTATGAAGGACCGCAAGAATCAGTACAGCCTGTCCGCCGTAGGACTTCACGATCTTTTCGACAGCCTGCGCAGCACGATCTTCGCGATTCTCGAAAATGACGGGTTCCATGTTGATTGCCGGCTGGACGATCATTTGCCCCCTGTCCTCGCGAACAAGCAGGCACTTGCGCGATGTCTCCAGAATTTGCTTGAGAACGCAGCGAAATATGGTGGCGACAGCCGGTGGATCGGCCTGTCCGCTGAAATCGAAGAAATCGATCGCGATGCACAAGGAGTCAAGATCATGGTGGCCGATCACGGCCTCGGAATTGAACCCTCAGATTTACTGAACATATTCGAACCCTTTTATCGCAGCCCCGCAGCCATTGCTGCACAGATTCACGGGAACGGCCTTGGGCTCTCGGTGGCAAGTCATATTATGAAAGATATGGGAGGAAGATTATCCGTGAGGAGCGAGGTTGGCAAGGGGTCTGTTTTCACGTTACATCTAAATATTGCATAGGGCGATAACGCAAGAGAGCAGGGGGCTCCCGATTATGGCAACGCTACCGTCGTTTCCGATCTCCACATTTTCAAGAGGAATATCACCGAATCAAGGCGTAGAATCCTCGACACTAGGTATCCCATGTCCTCAATCACCGGCTCGATTGAAAAATGCCTGAGTTCTGCCCGAAAGAAATACGGTTCCGAAGTTGCATTAATCATCGTAATCTTCTTAGGAGCGACCGCCATCTTGTTTCTCGTCGGCCCACGGTGAATGCGCCGCGCCCAAAAAAGAGGGATGCTTACGATTGTCCGCGCCTCGAATTTGCGACGAATTGCGTGCCGTGCGGATTTATTTGTCGGCACGTTGCACATGTTCGCTCATGATCGTCTAAGATTTTCTCGATTGCCCGCAGATGCTTTCTGTGACTGATCCCGTGTACATCCCCGCGCGTTTTGCTTTGTTCCACTCTCACTGAATCTAACCTTTTAATGAGCTCGGCCATAATGGGACATTGCATATGAGGGCACGCTTTCACTCAGGCGTTCGTACAGCGATTCTACGCCCGCACAGCCGCTTCCTCACTGCGTTGACACGGTAGCGGCGTGACTTAGCTGCGCGAGTGGCCGCGCGATACCCCTATAGAGACACAACATCGGCGGACGTCCGCTCAGATTTGTAAAATTCGGATTGCTCTGCGCCGCACGCACGGACCGCGCGTAGTTTCCCGCGGTTCATATTCGAACCCCAAGCAACCATTTGACACAGGGAACTGATACCTCATTCAGTGGAGGTGTACGAAGACGCGAGCGGGAATAGGGGCATCTAAAGAAAAAGGGGCGGGGCTTCGGCTCTGCCCTCTTTGCGTTGACACTACGCACGATGCGGAGGCGGAATGGAGTCTCGACATCGACGCGTTACCTTATCTGGACACCTCAAGGGCATGGAACATGAGGCTCAATGTAAGCTTTCAGCATTTGAAATTTCTGTGCCCGGCAGCAATGGGTATGAGTATGCTCTCGTGATGATATGTGACGCGCCTCACGATCTACCAGATGGCCGGTATAGTCTCTCTTTCGATGGCCGCGCGGTCCCCGTACAGCGACACAACGGGTCATGGCTGGTTTTGGGTGAGCTAGCCAAAGGAGGTGCCCGTTCAGTGACACCATGCTCCGCCGGAGATTATCAGGCGGCCCACCGGTCGGAGGCTCGCCGTTCCCGAGCATCCGCAGCTTCGAGACATGCAATGCGTTTGCGGAGAATTCGCTCAAGCTCGACCAAGGAGCGAGTGTCCCAAGCAGGGTCGCGGCTCAACTGAAGCCTCCGAAGGACGAGCCGGAGTGATTCGAGCGTTTCGCGAGTAGACCGAATGGGCACTGAGGGTGAGGATGCCCGGTGCAACTGATAGGAGGTCCAGGGATCTGAACGCGATGGAGTTGTAACCGGAAAGAAACGGCGTGTGGTGCTGGGGAGCAGACACCACACGCGGCATATAGCGCTTCGCTCCGGGGAGGGCGTTGGGCGCATCCGTATAGTGGCGGACACACGAATCTTCTCACGGACTGCGGTGACCGGTACGGTGCAAAGGTCACAACAAGCATTCTGGGGGCCTGATTTGCCTTGGCGCTTTCCAAAGAGGACTTGGGTCGGGGTATTTACTGTTCCGATAACAACAGACTTCAACAAGTTTCCTCGAAGATCAACACCTCTGCTCCCAAAGCAGAGGGCCTGCCAAAAACGGGAACTGTGCTACCTCTCGGAGTCACCAATTCGGCTACGAACCGTTCAGGCTAAGAACAAGGTTCCCGATCCGGTCCAACTCTTCGTAGTGGGCGAGTGCCGCACCGCTTCTCAGCCCAAGCTGCTGCTGGCGCCACCGAAGCAACACCCAGCTTCGCAGGGGCTCATATCCCAGGAACTGGACGATGGCCGGCATATAGCGACCTCGGGCGACGGTTGCGTTGCGTTCCCAGCTGTAATCAATAAGTTCGTTGAACCCCAGTTCGGCCAGCAACCTGCTTTTGAGGAGGTTCAGGTCCATGCGGCGCTTACGGTCAAAACCCGCTAGACGCCTCAAGCTTCCTTGCCGGTTCGATCCCGATCGCCTCCCGAAAAACCGCGTTCAGGTGTGTGCCAGGCTTGCCCCTTTCAACCCCAAACCAACCCCAAATAAGAACTCGTCCATCGGCTTTACGACTACTTAGGACCCATTTACGTTCCCAACCACGCCACCTAACTCGTTGATAATACCATGCTTGCATCACCCATAACCCAAAGGTCGTAGGTTCAAATCCTACCCCCGCAACCAATTAAATCAATAACTTAAGAGGACCTTTGGGATTTTGAGGGCGCAATTGGATGCGCCCTGGTTTATTCCACTCCTGGCAGCGCACGGTGTCTCGCCAAGGTTGCCGAGTCGGGAATTCGCATGGCATCGGTTGCGCAACCTGATCGGCTCTTGCGGCCGATACGGTTCGATTGTCAGCGCAAAGCACCATTCGGGCTTCGGCCTGGCCTGCTGTGACCTTCGCAGCAAAACGCATCTTCCAGTCAATGCTTTCCGGAACTCGGGCTCTCGATCCGGTGCTTCTCTCGGCGTGAATGCGGCCTGTTGCCGTCGCTGTTCTGGCCAGCCTCGCTCCCGCATGGCCGACTCATTGGCCATCTGGCTGTCGTCCTTGAGTGACTTGGCGATGACGCACTCGTTGAAATTTGCGGGTGGCCTATCTGCGGACTCGTGCTTATCTAAGAAGACTTGTGTACCTGTAATTCTGCTTCATCGATTGGCTCATCGCGCGTTAAGGGATCAGCGAGCGCGAAACGGTGTGCGCTTCGCTTGCGATACACGGCCGGCGTCACGCCGAATCGGAGCCGGAAACGCCGCATGAACTCTGAAAGATCACCGAAGCCGGAAGCGAGCGCAACATCGAGAACGGATCCCGAAGTCGCTAAGAGATTTTCGGCCGCACGGGCCAGACGCCGGCTCAAAATGTAGCACCAGGGTGTTTCCCCTGTGACTCGCTGAAATGTGCGCAGAAAATGATAGCGGCTCATGTCCACCGCACTGGCGAGAGAACTAATTGAAAGAGGTTCCGTGAGCCTGCTCTCAATGATTCTGAGAGCCTCTGTGACCCTATACTCGTCGCGGAGATTGTTACCTTTGGCGTCTTGACCGCCACAGGCAAAGCGCAGAGCCGCACCAGCCATGCGCAAAGCCAGCTCTTCGCCTGCATATAGATTATTGCCACCAGCCAGGGCCTGAATTTCCGCGAGCAATGGAGCGAACGTCTGCGCGGGAGGAATACGATGACAAGGGACGCGAAGGGATTTCACGCCAGGAAACTCATCGGCGAATTTCTCAATCCAGCCATTCTCAAAATAGAAGGCGACACAGTGGTCTCCTGTACCGTGCTCGTGGGAGCAGCAGAATCCGGCTCCCTCTTGTCCCAGAAGCAATGAGCCGGGCGACATCAGGACGCGTCCGCGTGTTGAGCGGTACACGAAACTACCGGAAAGGACTGCCGATACAGAGAAGCGCGAATGTTGTTCCTCGAAGATCGGGTCTTTGGGCCCTGCCCGACACACCTCATCGCAGATTCGCCAGCCATTCGCCGATGCGAGAGAAGTCAATGTGGACGGAAGTTCCCGCAATTTGTCGCTCACAGCGCCATAGTAGCAATAATCCCCAAGTTCGCACTTGCGGGATGTCTATACAGTGTCTGAAGCCAGATGAATCGACGCGAATTCATTGCCGCCGGACTGTCTTCTACGCCGCTTCTCAGGAATGCATTTCTGGAGTTTTCCTCAGTGACCTCACACCAACAGGGCAATGGCCGCGACATCGTGTGGCGGCGAATCAGAGACAATCTCAGCTTCGAGCAGGCGCGGATCGTGAAGGCCGCAAACGGGGCGGGGATCAGTGGCACCGTACTGGCTGCCCAGGGCGGAGTGCCTCTTCGCGTGGAGTATTTGATCGAATGTGACCCGAGATGGCAAACCCGCAGGGTGCATGTGGAACAAAGCTTTGGAGGTGTGCACGGCTCGATCCGCTTAGAACATGACGAAAATGGATGCTGGTTGCGAAATGGTGATGACGAGAAGCTGCTCCAGGGCTGCATCGACGTGGATCTCGGAATCACTCCCTCCACCAATGCTCTGCCAGTCAATCGCCTGAGATTGCCCGTAGGCGCAAGCAGCGAGATCGATGCCGCGTGGATTCGTTTCCCGGAGCTGACGGTTATGCCGGCACGGCAGTCGTATCGCCGCCTGTCTGAGCGTGAGTATGAATACCGAAACGTGTCGAGCGGCTTCACGGCTGCGCTGGCCGTGGACGAGGATGGCCTGCCCACAGACTATGGCGGGATCTGGAGCAGGATTGCCGAGGGTCCAGCCGCACAGGAAACCGCGGGATTTGCTGGAGCGCTCATCAGCCCTACACCGTCGAAGGAACTTGGCGACGCCGCCGAAGCACTCGGTTGGCTCGCAGGGGGATGGTCCGCCGAAATCCGGGACTTCGATGCAAAGGGCAACGTGAGAAGTGGCACAGGCGAATGGTGGTTCTCCTGGGTTCTTGAGGGGCGAGCCATGCAGGATGTATGGATTGTTCCAACGCGGGCACAGCGTTCGGAAGAACACGTTCCGCTGTTATCAGGGGCAAATGACCGCTACGGCTCAACCGTTCGCTGGTTCGATCGGGCAGAGAGGCAATGGAAGATGGTCTGGATCAATCCGGTAAGCGGCAAGACGAACACTCTGGCGGGAGGACGGCAAGGCGATAGCGTAGTTCTGGAAGGCGAGGAGGACGGCCACCCGCTGCGCTGGAGCTTTAATGAAATTCGGCCAAACAGCTTTGTATGGCGCGGAGAGAGTCACGGTAGCGATGGATTATGGAGGCTCGATGCAGAGTTTCGATTAAAGAGAATTGCATAATACTTCCCCACGCTCCGCACACCTCTGGACGGACCGATTGACTGAACCATTGAGAGGCGGCCGGCAGCCTGGATGTTGGGATCGGCTGAAGATACAGGCCGAACCACGTTTCCAGAAGAGACCAAACTCGAATCGCGCATCGGCGATTTCTCTGCAGGAACACTTCCAGATCGGCCAAGCGGTGGATGGCGAAATCTTGTAACTTCGGGCTGACTCGTCCTATCTGAATCTGCGAGGAGGGGATTTCAAATGGATGGAGCGCGGAGTACTTCACAAGAGGATTTGGCAGTTCGGAATGTGGTTGAATCGTGGGCAGCCGCCGTACGTCGTAGGGATTATGAAGGCATAATGAAAAATCATTCGGCGGATATCGTGATGTTTGATGTTCCGCCGCCGTTTCAATCCAAGGGAATCGAAACCTACAAAAAGACTTGGGACTTGTTTTTCTCTTGCACCAGTGATCCGGTCATATTTGATATTACCGCCATGACCATCTTCGCCGACGGTAGTGTGGCGTTTGTTATAGCGAATATGCATTGCACTGAACCCGGGCCGCAGGGCGAGCGCGTAGAACTAGAATTTCGACTGACAATCGGCTTACAAAAGATCGATGGCCAGTGGACCATTGTGCACGAGCATCATTCAGTACCGGCATCGGATTAGTGCTATCGGCGCATCCGTTCGTGCCCAGTGATTGCCGCACGGCCCATCCGAGCTTCTCAACAATCTGAAATTCAAGCTGAGAAACAGCCTGACAGCGAGGTGGGTGCCGATCGGATGCCGCCCTAAAAGAAGACAGTCTATACCGCGGCGAAGGTGAGTGCATCATTAACCCGCGGCTTAATAGTCGGCCCGTGAACGTAGCTGAGTCCCACGCTCAGATAGTTCCCTGGAGCGAGATGGAAGTTGTAGCTCCCGGTAACAGACGCGCTATTTCGCCAAACGCTGGCGCCGTTCTTAACGAGCGAGTCGGTGAGACTCTTGCTGAATCCGGTATATGTGGAGACCAAGGAAGCAACGTCCCGAGGGCGTGATGCAATGGGCGCGAACTTGTACAGTCTTGCATCATAATAACGATCGTAAGCATTAAAGTGGGATTCCGCTGTCATTGCCGAAGGGCCAATGTAGAGACCACGCTCTGGATGATCAGCGTTAGGCCTGGTAAGTTGGGCATCCATCAGCGCAAATGCGGCGTGATTCCCGGGTTCATATCTGCCGTTGGCAAAATTCAAATAGCGTGTACTGTTGTGCATATAGCCTGCTCGGAACCATACCGCACGCGTTGAACCGCTGGATGGACGGCGATAGCCAACCTCTTCGATTGCGAGCAGCTTGTCCCCCTTCGGCGCGAAGCGCAGTCCGGTGTGATTACGGGCCTCGGTTGCCGGCCCTCCCGCGGCGTCGAGGCTGCGTTGGAGACCGATCTTCAGATACGTGCGTGCTGGCGCATTGAGCTTCAGATTAAATTGAGGGGCGGACAGCGGAAAGAAGGCCATTCCCACCTCGTAAGGCAAAACAGCATAGACTCCCTGCACGCCGCTGGCTGTCGAGCCCCCACCTGCATGCCTACGAACTCGATGTCGTTCGAATTGTACCCAGCCTTGATTTCGACACGGTCGCGGCCGAATTCCTTGTAAAGGTAAAGTGTCCAGAGACCAAACGCTTTCGGTCCTGCGGGTTCCCAACTCACCCACTGCCATTCGCCGCTCAAATCAAGCTGAGCATGCTTGAGACCGGCTTGCCGAAGATCCCAGGTGAGGATCGGGTTGATCATCTCACCCTCGAACGGATGTTGACCAACGTAGACCTGTTGATCCGCGGGAACCGGGGCCTGAAGAGTGTTCTGAGCATACCGCATGGTGTTGATCAGTCGAAGCGCAATCCCGTGATGCCATAGCGCTTGGCGAAACAGGGAATCCACGTCAATGGCACTGTCCGAGAGCGGAGGAAGTGCCGCATCTCCGCCCGGGATATTCAGGCTCTCGATCGATGCTACTGCTGGATTTGGCACGTCCGCGGAAGCCTTTTGCTCCTGCGCGGTACTGGACGGACGTCCCGCTGCGATCATGACGATCACGAGTGCCATTCTGATCAGCTTGAATCGAGTGTTCATCGTTTGGTGCCAAACGCCAGCATGAATGACCGGCCTGGTGTCGGAAATCACAACATCAAAACGCGAAATTGGGTGGCATGTTGTACGTCCAATACCCCTCTTCGATTATGCGTGATATCCTCCAACCCTCATGCGTGCGCACGATTGAGTTGCGATACCACAATCCTTGAAAGAAGACACTCTTCTTCGCTTCACCGAACTCCACCACCATTGGGCAGGAGCAATGGGCCCGCACCTGCGCGGTATCGCCGCTCAAATCGATACGAACCGTCGAGAGCGCATGCTGCGACAACACGACGTTGGAGAGTGCTCTACTCAGATACTGGACGTGTTCCTCTATGCCGCTCTGAATCCCTCCCGTCACACGATCGTCAATGACGGCATCAGGCGTAAACAGACCTCGGTATACATCCCATTCACGACCGTCCACTGCGTAGCAGTACCGCGTCAGAACTTCCTCGATCTCGAGGCGGTCTGAAATCTGCTCACGTGTTAGAGCCATGCGCATGTTCCTCTTCCTCAGGTTCTGGCCGTCGTGGTTACACTACGACTGTTGCCGGAGCATTTACTTGCTGCAGCGGCCGATTTCTTGCTCTCTTTTTCGGGGGATCGACAGACTTCTGCCGCGGTCACTCGATGACCATGGATTGCCGTGTCTTCCAAGAAACTGGAAGAGCATCCTCTCGATCTGTCAGACGCAGGACCGCTTTTTAGAGGACGATGCGTTCCCTAGGATTTGGAGCGAAGTTGCGGCTTTAAAGGCGGAACGATTATTTTTGGGATCACGCCGCTCAGATTCGCCGGCTACATCGCTTCTTCGTTCGCATCGCTGCGTGTTGCGCGTCGAAAGCGATGAGGCGATATACCGGTCGATCGGAGAAACACCGCTGCAAAATGACTCTTGCTGGAAAACCCCACGCGTCGCGCAATAGCCGGCATAGACCAGGAAGATGTTCGAAGGAGTTCCCGAGCACGCTCGACACGGAGGCGGGTTACATAGGCGTGGGGCGTTTCGCCTGTTGTCGCTTTGAAGGTTCGCGCAAAATGATACGCGCTCATATGGATGCTCGCAGCAATATCTTCGAGCGTGAGCCTGCTGGCTAGTCCTGCATCGACATAGTCTTTAACCAACTGGAGTTTCCGGGCACTCATCCGTACCTGCCCGTTCGGAAGGGAGAACGGAAACGCGCAATATTTGCGAAGCAGCTGCGCAACAAGCATTTGAGCGGCAGAATCGATGAAGAGCCTTCCTGACCTCTCAGGATTCCTGAGTTGATCTCCCAGAGAATTCACAATAGAGGAGATCAGAGGGTCATGTTGAGCGAAGCCATCGACTATCTCTATCCGAGCCGGGTCGCACTCAAAATTCTCTGCTGCGAACCGGTGAAACAGGGCCGCATCAACGCAAACGTGAATGGTCTCAATTCCGCTTCCGTCTCCCCGGTCCCAGCGGATTTCGGTAGACTTGCCCGGAGATGTCAAAGCGAGGTTTCCAGGGCCGGTGAAAGCTCTACTCCAGCCGTTTCTATTGCGGACCTCGGTCTTCCGCGGTCCGCCACCAGTTGTGAGTACCAACCAGGGGTCTGGTATGGCCGGAATCCGCAGGTAACGACAGCCTGCTGGTTCCAGGCGGGTTCGAACAGTCAGGTGTTCCCAATCAGATCCCGCGCTGATACGGAGCGAGGGATTTGCGAGATATTTCTCCATGTCACGGGAGCTGACTTCCATGGCATACTCCTCATCGCCGTTCCACTCTCTTAAAGTACGCCAAAGGGTTCCAAACCTTCCACAACGACCAAGGAATGCTTTGCTCCAAAGTTCTGTGCTGTTGCGTAGAGGGCTTACCGCTCACGGAGCGGTAGGGCGGGTCAGTTTAGGCCTTGGCGATGATGCGCATTTTGAGATATTGAGCAGGGTGGAGTGGGACGCTACCCCGCCGTCACAGCCCGCCGCGGTCCCCCGTGCTGTCATGGCCAAGCATTTATCCTCACATCGAGGCACTTATGCACGAGTCGCGCCGCTCGCGCCGAATTCTCTCAAACGACACCGCCGCCCTGTGGCTTCTCGGCCTTGCCTTCGCCGCACTGCATCTCGTCGCGGGCGCGCGCTACGGATTTCACCGCGACGAGCTGCTCACCTACTCCAATGCGGGCGACCTCGAGTGGGGATACGTCCTCTACCCGCCCGTCACTCCCTTCCTTGCCCGCGTTGAGCTCGCGCTCTTTGGAACGTCGCTCATCGGCTTCCGCTTTTTTCCCGCCATCGCAGCCGGGCTTGTGGCCGTGCTCACGGGGCTGACGGCGCGCACCATGGGCGGTGGCCGCAAGGCCATGCTGGTGTCGGCCTTTGCGGCGAGCATCGGAGGCCCCATCTTTTTCACCGGTTCGTTCATGTCCTACATGACGTTCGATCTTTTGTGCTGGGTCGCGGTGGCCTGGTGCGTCGTGCGGTTGATTGAGAGCGGCGATGCGCGCTGGTGGCTTGGCATCGGCGCCGCCATTGGCCTTGGACTGATGACCAAGTACACCATGGCGTTCTTCGCCGTCGCCCTCCTCGGCGCAATGCTCTTAACCGCCAACCGCCGCTTTCTTCGCAACGCCTGGTTCTGGTGCGGCATGGCGTTGGCGCTGCTCCTTTTCGCGCCCAACCTCTGGTGGCAATATCAGCACCACTTCGTCAGCCTCGCATGGATGCGCAGCATCCACGCCCGCGACATTGGCATGGGCCGCACAGACCACTTTCTCCTGAACCAGCTATGGAAGACTTGCGCCGTCGTTGCGCTGCCGCTCCTGTTTGCGAGTCTCTGGTTTCTTTTCGCCCGGCCGGAGGGCAGGCGCTGGCGCATGATCGGCTGGATGAACGTCCTCACGCTTGCTGGCCTGATGGCCGCTCGCGGACGCGATTACTATCTTGCCCCGGCGTACCCCATGCTGCTGGCGGCCGGTGCGGTCTGGGGCGAACAGTGGCTCGGGTCGCTTCCGGCGCAGAGGCAGAAGCGCATCCTGGGTGCGACGTGGAGGACGCTCGGGATCGGCGGCCTGTGCCTGGCCGCTCTCATGGTTCCCGTCGCGCCCGTCAACTCGGCGTGGTGGCGCGTGGCGGACGCCATTAACGGGCAATTCAATATGGAGATAGGCTGGCCGGAACTCGCCGCCACCGTTGCTCACGTGCGCGATTCTATCCCCGCCTCCGATCGCGGCTCGCTCGCAGTCATGGCCTCGGACGAAGGCGAAGCCGGAGCCGTCAACCTTTACGGCCGTGCCTTCGGCCTGACCCGCGCCATCAGCGGCATGAATTCCAACTGGCTTCGCGGCTACGGCGACCCCCCACCGCAAACCGTCATCGCCGTCGGCTTCAAGCCGGACGAACTCAGCCAGATCTTCGCCACCTGCCAGGTCGCTGCGCGACTCTCGAACCCGTATGGCGTCGTCAACGACAGTTTCCGCGACCGCGACCAGGTTTACGTCTGTCGCAATATCCGCTCCCCCTGGCCGGAGTTTTGGAAGCATTTCCAGTACTACGGGTAGAGATGGCACTCAGATGTCGGAAGGTCAAAGCACGTTTCCAGACTGATCGGCGCTGGAATTGATACTCGGCGATAATGCGCTCACCGAACTCTCGGTCAAGTCTGGCAGCCGCGTGATGGACCTTTCATGCGCATTTAATAAAACAACGCTCGTTCTTGAATCTGACCGGAAACCAGAAGCTGACCAATATCCAGCGATCATGCGGGACTGATTTCGCCCGGACCAGCGAATACAAGGCCCCGGGTCATTAAAGCAGCCCGGGTGGACCATAATGACCTTTGCGCTACTTCACGACCGGGTTGAGAACCGGTGGATGGATCAATCCGAGCTGAACCATCATTCCGACATCGTCGCGGGTTGCACGATGTTCCACGATGAGGCGATTCCTCAGCTTGTACCAATGGATGTGCTCTACGGCGAACTTTCTCCCCGTCGGGGGAACACCGACCAACAAGCCTCCATCGACCGGCAACCGACCAATCCCGAGATGCGTGCCGGAATACTCGTTGCGCACGATCACCTGATTGCCACTTGCTACAATCTCCTCGGTCTTCAGCTGAGCGTCCGGAAAGCGAGTTCGGATGTCTTCCCAGACCATTCGAATGCGGGCTTGCGATACCTGGCGGCCGTGGTTTTCGACAGGATCGCCCCAATAGCCCAGAGCCGTTGCTAGATCCGCGCGATTGAACGCCTCCTGGTACGCGGTCACCGACGTTATGTTGTATTCCTCCTCGGTCATCGTAGGCTCCTTCATTTCTTTCCACATGAGCTGGGCAATTTTGCCTTTTCCCCATGTCAGACGGCTTAAGCAGCTGACGGGGATTCCAGCAAGAACCATCCTGCGAGTGGGCATACGACCTCCTCCCTGTGCCGTCCGGGAACAATGCACATCCGTCTCAGTCTGCAACGGTCCCGGACAGAACGTCTTGAAGGTTTCCGACATTCCGCAGCGCTCGGCTGGGCGTCTCTCCAAGCAATTCTTTAGCTTGGCGAGAGAAGTGCGCCTGGTCTGCGAATCCGGAGGAGGCGGCCGCTCGTGCTAAGCTGGCGCCCTGGCGCGCAAGACACATGGCTCGACGCAAACGCAGGATCTGGAGATAGGATCTGGGACTCAGCCCGAACCCATCCAGAAACAGCCGTTCCATGTGCCGCTCAGAAAGACATACGGCGGCGGCTGAATCTCTCACCGACCATCCGAAGCGCAGATGAGAAAGCGCCAACTGGAGTCTCGGATCCGGTAGTCCGACCGGGCGATGCGGACGCGGCAAAAGAACTTGGTTTGCCGCGGCATCGAACTGTTCGGCGAGAGGATCCTCCAGCGAAGGCGCAAGATCTGCCAACGGAATGACTTGATCCGTCAGTTGCTGGATGGGAATCTTGAGCCATTGCCGCATAGCCAGGGAATCGAAGCTTGCCACAGTGACAGTCTTGCCGATGGCCAGAGACGCGCGTGCGTGCGTCGCCGGGCCACAGAAAAGCAGTCTCTCATCGATCCATATAAGGTCGCATCGCACATCGGGCAGCACAAGCCGGCCGGGTTGAGATGTGAAGCGTCCGACCATCAGAGACCGGAGGTTAAGAGGATGATTCATCCACCCCTCCAGGTGGTGATACCCGAAGGCAGCGAGTAGACAGTATACCCTCGATTCTCTGATCGCGGGTTCAGGTCTGTTGCGGCTGGGATACGGTCCGACATAATCGCGCGATGTCAATTGAGGTGTACAGGCCAAAGCACTCATCGAGCTATTCAAGTCGATAGGTGTTCCCGGCAAGTGAAACCGCTATCGAGAGAAGTGAAGTCCGATGTCCGTGGATTTTCCGTAACCGATCGCGGGGCTTCCGAATACGCGACGCACCTCGTACTGGAGCGACTTTCAGGATATTATTAATCGCGATGCGATGCCGGGCCCGAGTGCGGGCCAAAGATGTGAGGCGTTTCACAGTCTTAACCAAGTCGTTAAAATGCGTTTTCTTTCGCATAGGCCGGGTCGCCCGCTCTCGGATTTCGTTGAGAATTTCTGGCTCTGCGACGGCTATGCCTCTCCTCATCTCCGCGAGCGGATTTTCCCAAGTGGGACGTTCGGACTCGTTTTCAATCTTCGCGACGGGGACCTGCGAATATACACAGCAAGACATCCTGATCGGTGTACCCATTTCCCTGGGGCGGTCGTTTCCGGGCCCTATGGAGGTTACTTCATCACCGATCGATCTGCAGAGGCATCCATAATGGCCGTGGGCTTCAGGCCTGGAGGCGCGTTTCCGTTCCTTGGACTTGCGGCTGACGAGCTGTTGGATACGCACGCTAGTCTTCAGGACATTTGGGGACGAGCTGCGCTTGAGATTCGCGAACGGGTGTCCGCTGAGCTCACACCTGGCGGCCGGTTTCGAATTTTGCAGGATGAACTTTTATCACGTTTGGTCTCCCGACGGGAACTTCATCCTGCTGTCTTGTCCGCGCTGGACTATTTTCGGCGCAACCCCTCGCGCCCTATCGTTCGGAAACGTTGCGAGAGAGATCGGACTTAGCAATCGCCGATTCATCGATGTGTTCAATTTCCAGGTGGGTGTCAAACCAAAACTGTTTCTGCGGATCCAGCGGTTTCAGCGCGTACTGCAGAAGGTGCACCTTCTCCCTGTGGTTGACTGGGGACAGGTGGCGTTGGAGCAAGGGTATTTTGACCAATCGCACTTAATCCGTGATTTTGTTGCGTTCTCCGGTCTCAGCCCTGCTGACTTCCTGCGACGTCTGCATGATTTTCGTAACGATGGAACGGACCCCATTTAAGTTCAATCACCTCCCGTTGGCTGGGTGACTTCACTTTTTCCCAATACAAGCGCTCGCTCCCTTACATAGCCTGAATTCCGGAGTCGAAAACAGATCATGAAGAAAGTATCACTCGTTCTTGCAATTGCGCTCGGGGCCGTTTGTTTTGCCCCGCCACAGACAAACGGCGGCCAAGCAAAGAAGAGTCAACTGGATGGTACCTGGGAGCTGGTTGCCGGTCAGCAACTCCCCAAAGGTGCACGAGAAATCAAGATCATTTCGGGAGGGCACTTCATTTTTGCTGCTTACGATACTGGGAAAGGGGAGCTGCTTGGTACAGGCGGCGGAACGTACGTGTTGAACGGGAGCGCCTACACCGAACACGTCGACTTCGGAGATAGAATCTCCGCCGGTGTCGTCGGTAGGGACCAGCAATTTGCGGTAAAGATAGACGGAGACACATGGGTGCAGGCAGGCACCCTCTCAAACGGGAAAAGCCTGTCAGAAACCTGGAAGCGGGTTAAGTGATTCGCCAGGGTCAGTTGACAAGGAGAAACGAACGAATGAGAAGGTTGAAATTGCAAATGCAGCTCTCCGCCGACGGCATGGTCGGTGCACGAACACAAACGGATCGTGGACACTTCAACTGGGATGCGGAGGTGAGGCAGTATTCGATTGCCAACGCCACGAACGTCGACTGCATTCTCCTCGGGAGCAAAACCGCAACGGGTTTCATACCTTATTGGGAAAGGGTAGCCGCCAACCCCAAAGATGCCGACTTTGAGTTTGGCAAGCTGGTGACGGACACACCTAAAGTTGTCTTCTCAACAACTCTTCAGAAATCGGAATGGCCGAATGCGACTGTATTGAATGGCGAGATCGCCGGCTCTGTGAATCAACTCAAGAAGCAAACAGGTAAGGACGTCCTTGTGTATGGCGGAAGTGGTTTCGTGACATCGTTGATCGAGCACAACCTTATCGATGAGTATCACCTGCTCGTGAATCCGATCGCGCTCGGAAACGGTCAAACGATCTTTGAGGGATTGGCAGACACGCTACGTCTCACTCTGGTGACAAACCGGGCATTTTCTTGCGGAACAGTGTTGCTTTGTTACGAACCACGTCGTTACTAGCAATTCGACTAGTGACAACAGTCCAAAACACATTTCCAAGCATTCGTCAAAACGCGTATCGGTGAATCCGCGACGATTCAGCGGATGCTGTGAGTAAGATTCAATCTACAAATGCCACGCCAGTCGGCCAGTGCACGTGCTCAGCTGTAGCCGCGCGCGAGCAGGTATTTCGCGCCAGCCTCGAAGGCCTCGGGACCAGGCACGAAGAACCCGAAGGCATCGGCCAACCGAACGAGCACATTGAACGAGAAACAGACTGCGAGCGCATCTTCGATCTGTTGGCGCGAAGCGCCGGCAGCGAGGACCGCTCGCATGTCATCCGCACTCACCGCGTGCTCGCGCGTCAGCTTGCCCAGCATAAGCAGCGTCGCCCGCAATGGTTCCTCAATCGGCGCGGTCTCGAGATTGGACAACACTGCGCAGACCTTTTTCCCGTCGCCATAGGCCCTTTGCGCGACCGCAGAGTGCGCCTTGATACAGAATTCGCACTGGTTGGTCTTTGCAATGAAAGCAGCTATCAACTCGCGATCACCGACAGACCAGGTGGAGGATCCGCGCATCGCATCCTGCGTGACGGCCGCCATTGGATCGCCGTAGAAATCAGCCCGGTACTTGACCAGCTTGATGACGTCGAGCACCGGCTGCCCCGACACCGTTCGGATGAGCGCGAAAAGTGTCTTCGTACCGAAACCGTGGCCGCTATCGAGGATTCGAAGCCGCATGCTCACTTCTTCCCGCTTGCGTTTCCGGTTGAGGCGTCCAGGGCCGCGAGTGCCGCATCGTACTGGCGGGTGGCCTCTCCAATTGCACCGCACACTACGATCTCAAAGACCTGCTCCTCGCTGATGCCCGATTTCATCGCCGCGGCGAAGTCCTCGTCGGTGACCCGATAGGCATGCATGGCAACCTTGTCGACCAGCGTACTCAGGGGCTCGGCGAGGCCGTTGTTGTTGAACGCAGCCCTGCGCTCGGAGGGCGACCCTTTGCCCTCTCCTTCAAGGATTCGACTCGTCAGCGCTTTTCGCGCCTTGCTGATGTTCGACATGTTCTTCTCTCCTACCCTTCAGCAGCGGCGCGAGCGAACATTTCGAGGAGCTTACCCCAATCGCCTTCGGTGTCGTAGACTCGACGCATCTCGTCGCGGCGAACTCCATAGCGATCAAGATGACGATGCTCCAACTCTACACGTGTACGGTCGGCGCCGTCGGCGTTGAAGCGCACCTCGATTTCGGTCTTCAGGGTTGGGTCATACTGCCAGTCCGCATTGATATCCCACGAGAGGACCAAGCGGGAGTTGGGTTCCCACACGAGTACGCTACCCCACTGACAGGTGCTTCCATCGTCGCCGCGCTCGAACCAGCGGCCCCCGACTTGCGGTTCGATTACCGCGTCCACGGCATTGGCCTTGCCGATTTTGTAGTATGCCAGCGGCCACCACGCGCCCATCTTTTCGGTGAAGACGCGCCATGCCACTGCCTGCGGTGCCTGAACGTCAACAACCTTCCGCACGCTGTTCGGGTCGAATTCGACTGAGCCTGCACCCTCTATCGTCATGCGCTCTCCATTCCGAGGCAAAATGAATATCGATCGCCACGTCCTGCGTCGTTTCGTGCTTCGCTAGCTTTTGGGGAAATTGGGATCGGCTTCGACTTCCCTGATCTGCTTGACATGCCGTTCGGAGTGCGCGGCGATGAAGAGAATAAACTCATAGCCGTCCATCTTGCCCACCGGTCCGTCCATTACGTGATCACGCAATCCCGGAGTTGAGCGAAGGAATTGTTCTGTGGTTTCGCGGCTCTCGAGAAAGTGCTTGAGAGATCCCTCCGGAGAACCAAATCGGTTGTTGGGCACAAGCGGCTCAGGCGCCTGCGCCTTGTGGGAGCGGTCGGGAATCGTCGCTTCGACCGCAGCATCGATTTTCTTCACGTCACGGCTCGGCTCTCCGGCAGGCAAAATCATGACCTTCTTCTGCACAAAATCGATACGAATGAAGTCCTCTGCCGCGGCAATGTGTTCCATCACCTGCGCCACGGACCATCGACCCGGCGCCGACTTGAAGTTCCATTGCGCCTCCGAAAGCCCTTTGGTCGCATCCACTACATCTTTCTTGGTGGACTCGAGATATTGGAGTGCGTGCTCCTTTTCTGCCTGGGTTAGTTCCTGGGCCGAGCTCGCCACGACTCCGCTCACCGCCAGCACCGCGATCAGTATGCAATTCAGGGATCGATTTCTCATCTGCGCATTCTCCTCATGCAAGAACAAACCGGTTGAGTATTGATAGCTCGAAACGCCTGCCAGAATCAGGACCGGCACAGACCTTCCTGACGCGTCCTCATTGAGTGTTTCTTGCCTTCATCTCCTTGACTGCTTCTCTTTCGGCCGCCTCTTTGAAGGCCATGAGAGCCTGGTTCCAGAATCCGTCGAGCCAATCCCGCAATGCCTCGACTCCGCGAGCATCGATAGCATAGACCCGGCGAGTGCCCTCGGCCTGAACCGTCACGAGTCGCGCCGTCATGAGGATCTTTAGGTGCTGCGAGACTGCGGGGCGACTGACATTCATCCCTTCGGCGATCTCGCCTACGGATCGTCCGCCGCCGCGCAGGCGCTTCAGCACCGCCCGTCTGGTCGGATCTCCTAAGGCATCGAGGGCTCGCTCGTCGTAAGCAATCACTTACAGTAAGCTAGCACTAACGATAAGGGTCGTCAAGTTCGCAGTTTAGTTGACGTAGTGCGTCGTAAGTAACGACGATTAAGCGGTTCGTACACAACGGTTAACAGTTGCTTTACCCTTTTTTTGAACTCGTCAGCATCCAATCGCGGGCCTTTCTCCCAGGTTTGGTGCATGTAGAAGTCCGAGGCTGGATTCTCCAACTCATTCCGGAGAATCTTCACTCCGATGAAAAGATCATCATGGAAGATATCCGTGCGGGACGGCTGCTAACCGGCCAATCGAAATTCGGCACTCCTGTGCGATCCCACGAATCGAACCGCAAGATTGAATTGCCCCTTGACAGGCAGAAGTAAACTCGTTACTTTCCTAATAGGCTAATTAGCCAATTGGGACACTACATGCCCGACCATCTCAGCACGACTTTCGCGGCGCTCTCCGACCCGACCCGGCGCGCGATCCTGGCGCGTCTCGCTTTGGGAGAGACGTCGGTCAAAGAGCTCGCCGAGCCCTTTTCTATCACTGCGCCATCCATCACCAAACATCTCAAGGTCCTCGAACGTGCCGGTCTCATCACGCGTAGCCGCGACGCGCAGTGGCGTCCCTGCCGCCTGGAGGCTGCTCCGCTTCGCGAGGTTTCCGATTGGGTGAAGAACTATCGCCGTTTCTGGGAACGCAGTATGAATCGGCTCGATGACTACCTCTCCACACTTGAGGCAAAGGAGACCAGGAAAAATGTTGGCAAAAGGAACCGCTGAAGTTACCGTGACTCTTCCTTCCGAAACAGAGATTCGCTTTACCCGCTTCTTCAATTGGCCGCGACAGCTTCTATTTGAGGCATGGACCCGGCCGGAACACATTCGCCACTGGTGGGGCTGCGATGACGCGAGTATCTCCGTCTGTGAGGTCGATTTGCGGGTCGGGGGTTCGTGGAGGATCGTCATACGGATGTCGGACGGAAGTGACCATCCATTCCACGGCGTGTATCGCGAGATCGCGCAGGGAGAACGGCTCGTTTACAGCGAGTGCTACGACGTGCCACAGATTGGCAGCCCCGAGTGGCTCACCACGGTGATTTTCGAAGAGAGTGAGGGCGGAACGCGGCTCACTCACTCCATCCAGCACCGTTCTCGTCAAGCGCGCGACGGGCACCTGCAGTCAGGAATGGAAGCGGGAGCCATCCAGTCGCTCCATCGTCTCGACGAACGTGTGCAGCGGATGCAGGAGGGCAACGTCCTGGACTGATTTCAAACGACCTCAGCTACTCGGCCAACACCGCGCGTCCCAAATGCAACCTACACAAAACTCAAGGAGAGATTCGATGAAACTCTATACACAGCTCAATTTCGGTGGAAATTGCGAAGAGGCGTTCCGCTTCTACGAAAAGAACCTTGGCGGCAAGGTCCTCATGATGATGCGTCAGGATCAGGCTCCGGCCAGCAACGCGAGGGGTGATACAGGGGCGGCGATTATTCACGCGCGGCTGGGTATTGGAGATACGGTGCTGATCGGAAATGATGTTCCTCCATCGGTGTTTGAGAAAATCCGGAGCGTTTATATCTACCTTTCTGTGGACTCCTCGGAAGAGGCTGAGAGGGTATACAAGCTTCTCGCCAAGGATGGAGAAGTCTACATGCAGCTCGAAGAGACGTTCTTTGCGACTCGCTTTAGCCAGCTGCGAGATCGCTTTGGAGTATCGTGGTCGATCATCCATGAGCGCGCGATGACAAAGTAGGTCTTTCCGCTTTACTCTTACAATTTCCACGCGTAGGGGCTCTACCTCCTTGATTCAGGGATTCGGCCGAGGCGCGGATGGTCTGCACAAAGCACCCTCATTGGAGTATTCGATCCGATAGACTGCACGCACCAGGCTGGCGTTCCATTACTTTCGGTACAATCCTCAGAGCAAGCAATCAAATGACTTCTGCAGCCTCAGCGATTGCTCCAAAGGTAGTTGCGAACGGCCGCAACCTCCGGCATGGCGCTCGCGACAGCCAAACTGTTCGTCGAAGAGGGAGCGTACGTTTTCATCACAGGACGCCGCCAGGACAAGCTCGATGAGGCCGTGTAGCTCATTGGCAAAAACGTCACGGGCGTGCAAGGCGACGCCTCAAGCCTTGCCGACCTCGATCGCCTCTATGAGACGGTCAAGCGCGAAAAAGGCAAGATCGACATCCTCTTCGCCAGCGCCGGATCCGGTGAATTCGCAAAGCTCGAAGAGGTCACTGAGGAACACTTCGACAAGACCTTCGATCTCAACGTCCGCGGCACGCTGTTCACCGTGCAGAAGGCCCTCCCACTCTTCAACGACAACGGCTCCATCTTTCTCAACGGCTCCATCGCCAGCATTAAGGGTTTTCCAGCGCGCGGTGATATGCGCGAATCTTGTGCGGGTTCTCACCCTTCGCGGAGAGTAGTTGAGCGAGGGTTGTTAAATGTTCTGCGATTTCGGCTGGGCCCCTGCGCAACCCGGTCAATGGCATATGCGCTCGGTCAACGCCGGCATTAGCCAAGTGCATGCTGCGCGCGAAGTCTCCGCGCGCACTATCCCTGAGAGATCGATTCCGGAATTTTCTGACCTAAAGTTTGTTCACCGATTCCTGCCCTGTTGGCAGGAACACAGAGAAGACTGTCCAACTCCGACCGGGACTGCTGCAGCTCTTCACGCGAATCGATCCATGGTGCTTCTGTACGATGTTCCTGCACACCCAAAGCCCCAGGCCCGTTCCGACGTCTGTTTTTGTAGTGAAAAACGGCTCGAAAAGCTTAGACTTGTTAGCCGGCGGAATACCTGGCCCAGAATCGGCGATGGTAATCCGGATTCCAGTTGGATTATGTCCGTTCAATCTATTCGCGCCGACTCGAATTCGGATTAGACCGCCAGAATCGACAGCATCGATGCTGTTGTTTAGAAGATTTGCGATGAGCTGGCGTATTTCACCCGCTACGGCATAAATTTCTGGATCGTGCCGTATCTCCGGTCGAATCTCGATCCCCTTGTTCCGCGCCCGCCTACCAAGTATTGAGATAAGTGGGTCCAACATCTCTCCCACTCTCACCGCACTTGGAGCAATTGATTCGCGATAAAAGCCGAGGGTCTGCTTTGTTATAAGCGATATGCGGTTCAGTTCAACCTCGATTGCATTTAGGTATTCCTGCACGTCAGTGGAAGCGGCGCTGCCCTTCGCGAGATAGACAAGATTTGTCACCGCTTCGAGAGGATTGTTGACCTCGTGAGCGACTGTCGCAGCCATTCGGCCAACCGAAGCAAGCTTCTCAGCCGTTCGCAAGGCCTGCTCGGTCTTCTTTCGTTGAGTGATGTCGCGCGCCGTCTTCGCAGCTCCGATCACTCTTCCTGCGTCATCTTTCACCGGAGAAACGGTCAGGGATACATCGATTCGTTCGCCGCTCTTGGTGAGGCGAACTGTCTCAAAGTGCTCGATTCGTTCCCCTCGACCAATGGTCTCCAGAATCCTCCGCTCGTCCTCCTGCAGCTCCGGCGGAATGATTATGGTAATAGGCCGTCCAATCATCTCATCTGCCGAGTGGCCAAACATTTTCTTCGCACCCGGATTCCAACTCATCACAATTCCGTTCAGGTCCTTACCGACGATCGCATCGTCCGACGACTCGACAATTGCTGCCAGGCGGCGCTGCGCTTCCTCGGCGGCTCTTCGTTCGGTGATATCCAGGGTGATAGCCAATTGCACGCAAGACCCATCGGCAGTTTGAAGCGGAGCGGCATGGGTTTCCATATGTCGCCGCTGACCCTTCAATCCCACGATGTCGAATTCCGTTGACGCTCGCTCACCCCGACAGATTCTCTCGTTGAACTCCCGATACCGCTCACGATCCTCCGGTGCAATGAGGTCGTAGACGCACTTGCCAATGACTGCCTCGCTGGAATCAGCCTGCACCATCCGCAAACCGACCGAGTTCATGTGCAGCAATGTGCCATCGGCTGCAACCAGCTTGACGCATTCCGGCGTCGTTTCAACGATGGCACGGAACCGCTTTTCGCTTTCTTCCGCCCGAGTTCGCTGCTTCTGACTCGCCTCAAAGAGACGAGCATTGTCAATGGCAATAGCAGCCTGTTTAGCGACGCCCTCCACCAGTCGTTCTGCCCGTTCCGTAAACACTCCCACCCGGGAATGACCAAAGAGAAGTCCGCCGATCACTTCACCTGAACGTGAGACCACCGGCACGGCAAGATAGCTGCGCACCGGCGAATGCCCTGCAGGTATTCCGTGATGGGGTGGGTTCATACCGTAACGCGGGTCTTGCCGGATATCGGCGACGCGCACGGTTCCCTCGCCCCAGCACGTCGGTGCAAATCCATCGGTATTCCGCGGCATGGGGAAGTTTGTAAACGTCTCTTCAGGTACCCCAGGCATTGTGTAGAGGAGGTACTTCTCGCCCACTTCATCTACGTCTTTATAAAAGAATGCCCCGAATTCAGCCTGGCTCAATTCGCTGCCTGCATCGGTGACCGTTTGGACCAGATTCTTGAGATCGAGTTCGGAAGCCAGGGATGCGCCCACGCGATGGAGGATACGTAGTTCCTCTTCGCTCTCGCGCAATGCCACGAGGGCGTTCTTGCGTTCCGTGATGTCCTGAATGGTGATGAGCGTTATCTGTCCGGGCTGACCGCCGCGGTTCAAACGGCGAGCGTTCAGCAATAAGGTTCGGTGTCCGGCAGCCAATTCCTGGTCACACTCCAGAGAGCCCAGGTAGTCATCCGATGCTGAGGTCGAATCGATCAGTGAGCGGAGTCCGGGAACGTCCCATTTTCCACTTCCAAATTGATAGAAGGCAGCTCCTTGCGACTCGTCACGCGAGGTTTGGAATAGCCCGTAAAAGGCTTGATTAGCGGCTTGGATTCTAAGATCCGCGTCAACTATCACGAGGGCATCGGCGATGGTGTTGATTACCGCTTTCGTGTACTCGCGTTCCTCAATGGCCCGTTCCAGACTTTCACGAAAAGCAGTCACGTTGGTAAGCGTGAGCACGGCGCCGTTGATATTCTGATTCGTCTTATAACAGCCGATGTTGAGAGAGAACCAGGACCCTGCGCCGTCCCCGATTTCCATGCGGTGTGAGGACCCACTGCCGATGACATGTTCGCAAAGATCCGGAAGGTTCTTGACTCCGGCGAACATCTGAATCGACCGCAAATGTCTGCCACCATCGGAGCCCGTCAGTGCCAATAGCTTGGCCGCTGCCGGGTTGAAACTGACGAGTGTCAAGTCGCGGTCAACGACAAGAACAGGAAGCTCGATACAGTCAATGAGCTCCATTCCAATCGAGTTGGACGCCTCATGCTCGTCTATCATTGTTTTCAATCCCGGACCGGTGTTCGAAGACCATGTTACAGCTGGCTCGTTAGTCAGGAAGCGCGATACAATGCACCACTTCGCTGGAGCACCGCATCGGCAACGTCCGGGACCACCTGGCGCAGCGCGAACAGCAATGCCTGAGATGATGGCATCTTGAACGGTGGCGCATAGCCCTCAAGCAGCTTGTTTTCAAGAACACTCGCCTCCACCGTCCCGACCACGTCGCGGAGCGCATCGGCTACGGCGCGCTCCAGCCGGACGTAATCTTCGACTGGAATCAGATGCGAGTGATTCTCCCCGAGCCTCGGCAACATCCGGGTATGCACCTCTCCGTCGAAGTTATCCATCAGGAAGGAGCAGAAGATCGCTATCTCCTGTTCGTGCGCAAGTTGATCGAATAAATCTTCAAGAGCCATGCTGGCGCTGGCATTGCCGCGTTCCCACAGAACATTGACCATCTCTCCCCACCAGCGAACTTTCGGATAGCGGTTCCGTCCACGCGCGCGCGCTACCACTTCGCCAGCCAGACCCAGGAACACGGGTGCATCTGGCATCTTTTCACCCATGAACCGAGGCAGGAGTTCGTCAGCGTCGACCACTGTCAACTGGCCTTGCGCCTGTGCTGCCTTGATATCCACTCCTTCGGCTTCGAGACGAGGACAGAAAGCTTCCCAGTGAGCTGCCGTCGGGACGAGAATCACGCCTTCCCCGTGCGCTAGTGCGGCGGCGGCGAACCGGCAGACGGCTCGATTCAGAAACTGCTCATCCTGGTACAGCTGAACAATATGATCCTTGGGCCCCGCATCGTGAAGGAGATTCCGCCACGGTTCGAAACCGTCAGCCTTGTGCCCGTTTTCTCCGCAGATATGCGAATTGTGAGACTGTCGTGTCGAGTTATTTTCAAGAGAATTCATGGTCGATCCACTCTCATCGGTTATTGTTTCGTCTGCGTTCAAGCGGTCCTGGAGGTCGCCGGCAAGTCGCCGCGCGGTGCGGTACCCTGCATTCCTTATCGGAACTCACTTTACTCACTTTACACTGCGGGGGATTCGATTACGATACCTCGTGTAACAAGGGGCCAAGCCTCGGGCGATAAAGGGTATGGAGATTTAGGTGCTTATTCGACACTGGGAGTTGCCTTGCCCCAATGAGCCCGACTCTACTCGAGCTGAGAAATAGTAAAGGAATGCCGCCATTGCCTCGGTAGTCACCCAAAAGGCGCCAAATTTGGCCGATTTGCGAGTTTCGTAACAGCCTCCGTCGTCCCCGCTGCTCGCTGCCTTTTCGCCCTTAATAATTAGGGGAGCAACTTGCACAACTCAATGCCGATTGCCGGTCCGAGGCTCCTCACTCAGGCTTCCGCAATCGAAAATGTAAACGAAAGTGGGCATGAGGTCATCGATCGTGCCAGAGGCATGCAACTGAAGCGAAACGCGTTCTTGGATACCAATCCTGAAAAACGAACGATTCCGGACCGTCGCAGCTGACAGCGATTGCGAACAAACGACTTGCCGCCAAGGTTGAGCCTTTCTACTCTTATTTTTATAGTTGACAAACCGTTTCCCTCGCGTCTACAGTCGTTTCCCAGTCTTAATTCCTTAGTTGTTGGAGACGCTTGTGGCGCGAAAGAAATCCCTCAACCTCACCGAAGCCGAACTCCGACTCATGGATGTCGTGTGGGACAAAGGCGCAGTCACTGTCGGAGAAGTCGCCGCGGCCCTGACAGGCGAGCCCATTCTCGCCTACAACACGATCCTCACCACGCTTCGCATTCTCGAGCAGAAAGGCTACGTCCGGCATACGAAGTCCCGAGAAGGTCGGGCCTTTGTCTATCGCGCTGTTGTCGGCCGCAAGCAGGCCAGCCGGAACGCCCTGCGTCACCTGGTCCGAGGGTTCTTCGCCAATTCCCCCGAATTGCTTGTCCTCAATTTGCTGGACGATGGCGATCTCTCTCAGCGGGAACTCCAAAGCATTCGAAATCTCCTCGCAGGAGGTGAAAGATGAGCGCGACCCTCGAATTCCTGAATGCCCTTTCGGCTGCCGGGCTCATGGCGGTTCTCAACACGCTGTGGCAGGCACTCGCCGTAGCCGCTGTGATGTGGTTCATACTCCGGCTGATGCCAAGGGTCAACGCGGCAACTCGCCATGCTGTCTGGTGGGCCGTGCTGGCACTCGTCGTGCTCATGCCTCTCACCGTTCTTCTCTCTCGGCGTGCGCCCGTGCCTTCTCCTGCCGTCCGGACCGAAAAGCAAATACGAACGCGCGCCCTGCCCACTTCCGCGGCAAAGCCCCTCGCGGTTAGCCGTGCCTATGCCCCTGCTCCGCCGCTCGCATCGGCTTCGCTGCCTGCGCTGAACTCTCGCCCCGCGGCGGCGCCTCGCGTACGCATTCCCATTGAATTTCATCTGGGAAACTGGCCGTCAAGCCTGCTATTCCTCTGGATCGCCGCGTGCTGCGTCCTGCTCAGCAGAATCGTGCACGGTTACTTGCGTCTTCGCGGCGTGCGGAAACGCGCCCGACCTGCCAGCTCGGATCTGGCTGTGCGTTTCGAGCAGCGTCTGCGTGACTCCCGCACTGCGCGCGCCCCTCAGCTTCTTGTGTCCGATGAAGTGATTTCACCTCTGGCCGCGGGATTCCTGCACCCAGTTGTCATTCTCCCCCAGACCCTCCTGGCGGAGATTGCTGAGCCGGAACTCGACTGCGTACTGCTTCACGAACTGGCCACGTCGCCCGCCGCGACGATTGGACCAACCTGTTGGGTCGACTGGCATCAGCCGTTCTTGTCTTCCATCCCGTGGCAGTGTGGGTTTTGCGCCGCATCCAGCGAGAGAGGGAGATCGCCTGTGACGATTGGGTTGTCGCCGCCACCGGCTCCGCCGTTCACTACGCCTTCACTCTCGGGCACCTTGCTGAATTCTGCTCAGCGCGCCGCCGCGAACTGCTAGCGACTGAAATGGCTCACCGATCTTCCAACATCAGTGAGCGCATTGAGATCCTGCTTCGTCCGAGTTTCCATTTTTCAACGGGCGCTTCACTGCCGCGCGTTTCGTTCTGCGCTGCGGCCGGGCTCGCTCTGCTCGGCTTGAGCTTGCGCATGCCGGGATGGATCGCGTTTGCCAAGGACACGACCGTCGCTGTTGCAAAGAACCAGGCCGCTCCGCAGTCTCAAGGCTCCGCTGCACACGTCGCGCTGGCTCCTCAAACATCTCCTATCGCGGCGCCTGCCCTTGTAGCAACGCTCTCTCCAGCGTACGCCGCACAATCCTCCGCCGCTCCCGCAGGCAGTCTTGCAAGTCAGGACAAGACCTGGCGGCACGAATGGAAACTCACGCGGGATTCGTCGCCGAGCAAGGTGCAGTTCTCGCTCATCAGCCGCGATGACTTCGGTAACGATCGAATGAATACCGAGAGCGTTCCGCTATCCAGTCTCACCGGATTCTCTCTCTCCCAGCTCGATCACGACGGCCCGGTGAAGTTCGAATATGTCAGAGACTCGGGGCGGATTGTCTGTGAAGGGAGCACCGCAGGCGGACGCGCTTCAGGGCTGTTCACGGTCGTTCTCGATCCCTCCTTCGTTTCCGCCCTCGAGAAGATGGGATACGCCGCACCCCATGACGATGAAGCGTTCTCCCTTGTAACCTCTGACGTGACTCTCAGCTATGCCCGGGCCGTCCGGGACACCGGACTCACGTCCTCGATAGCGGATCTGGTCGAGTTGCGTGAGCACGGCGTCAGTTCGGACTATGTTCGCGCCGTGCGCCAGGAAGGGTTCACGGATTTGTCCGCGTCGAGTATTTCCGAATTGCGTGATCACGGCGTCAAACCGAAGTACCTCAAAGCGATCAAGGCCGACAATCCCGATCTCTCCATCGAGGCGATCGACAGTTTGTACGATCACGGGGTCAAGCCCGACTACTACAAATCAATGAAGGCTGCTGCCCCACAACTCTCGATCGAGCAGATCGACAGCCTGTTCGATCACGGCGTAGAGCCGGATTCGTACAGGGGCTTTGCCTCTGTCGACCCCAAACTTTCCATCGAGGAAATCAACAGCTTGCGTGATCACGGGGTCAAGGCGGAGTACTACCGGAGCATGAGATCAGTCGATCCTCATCTCTCGATCGAGCAGATCGACAGCCTGTTCGATCACGGCGTAGAGCCGGATTCCTACAAGGGCTTTGCCTCGGTAGACAGCAAGCTCTCAATCGAGGAGATCAACAGCCTGCGCGACCACGGTGTCAAGGCGGAGTACTACCGAAGCTTGAGATCTGTCGATCCCCATCTCTCCATCGAGCAGGTCGATAGCCTCGGCGACCATGGCGTCGCTCCCGAAACCTACAAGGGCTTCGCCGCCGTCGATCCACGGCTCTCTGTTTCGCAAATTGCCAGTCTTCACGACCACGGCGTCGAGCCAGAATTTTACAAAGGAACGAAGGCAGCAGACTCGACCGTATCGATCGAGGAGATTGACAGGCTGCGTGACCATGGTGTCGAGCCGGAATATCTTAAGGAGATTCGCGCGCTGCCGGATCGGTTCTCCACGTCGGACATCTCGGAGCTTCGCGACCATGGCATCACTGCGAAGTACATCCGCGACCTGCACGATATGGGAATGAAAAATCTAACGGCGGCACAGATTGTTCATCTCCGCGATGGGAATTAGCCAGAAGTCGGCCGGAGATTGGCGATCCAAGCAGGTCAACTGACGGCTTCAGGCCAATGCGCGTTCCAGAATGACGCGGCAGGAAACGCCATTTGGCCTCATTTTATTCTTCAAGGAGAAGGATGTTCATTTTCGAACAGGCCAGGGCGGCCACGCACATTCACCACGAGGTGATTGGCGCTCACTTTAAGTGGAATTCCCGTCTTTGCTTCGTCTTCTCTGGAGGCATAACGTAAGATTCACGCACGGGCAAAGCGTTCCTTAGCGCGGCGCGTCCAATGGATGTCGTTCGGTCTGGACCAAAGACTTGGCAGCCGAAATGCTCTCTCGACAATCGGGCTGGCTTCCGTTCCCCAGGTAATAGGAGGCGCTGATGCAAGTTGTGCTCCAGGATCTCCGCTTTGCGTGCCGGCAAATCATCCGCAACCCGGGCTTCTCGCTCACTGCAGTTCTTTCGCTCACGCTTGGCATCGGCGCCACAGTCGCCGTCTACAGCATCCTGTACGACGCTGTGTTGCATCCGTGGCCGTACGCCGGGATCGAGCGGATCTGCGACGTCTGGATCACGGACAACGCCGGCCATGAAGACACCTGGGGCCTGACCGGCCCGCAAATTCGCCAACTGCGCCAGACCCACGCTGTCGAGGATGTCGTTGTCTCCAACTATACGAGCCAGACGGTCACGGGCGGCGACGTACCCGACGACGTGGTTGTGGACGAGATGTCGGGATCGCATTTCCAGTTCCTCGGGCTACGACCCATCCTGGGCCGGTACATTATGCCGCCCGATGCCCCCGACGGCCAGGATCCCCAGCCTGTAGCGGTGTTGGGCTACAAGTTCTGGCAGCGCCATTACCGCGGCGATCCCGCGGTTGTGGGGAAAACCATCCAGCTCAACCACAAGACCTACACCATCCTCGGCGTGATGCCGGTGCGCTTCACGTGGAGGGATGGCGATGTCTACATCCCTTTGAAAATGGCGTCTGATCAGACGCAACGGTACGGCCCGGAGATCAAGTTAAAGCCCGGTGTCAGTTTCGAGGCTGCCGCCGCTGAATTCCGTCCCTTGTATCAGGAGTTCGACAAGCAAACGCCGAATGTCTTCCCCAAGCAATTCAAGATCAGTGTGCGCGGGCTGGCGGAAACCTACACCCGTGATCTCAAGACGACGATGTACCTGCTCTTCGGGGCTGTCGCGCTGCTGCTCGCGATCGGCTGCGGGAACGTCTCGATTCTTCTCCTCGCACGCGGCACGGCGCGCCAGCATGAGTTTGCTGTCCGGTCGGCCGTGGGCGCGAGCCAGTTCCGCATCGTGCGCCAACTCCTCACCGAATCGTTGCTCTTGTCTCTGGTCGGCGCGGGGTTGGGTGTGTTGGTTGCCTATCGGGCGATTGGTTTCATTATTCCGCGGCTCCCCGACCACTCCTATCCCTACGAAGCCGACTTCCACATCAACCTGCCTATCCTGTTTTTCAGCGTGGGCCTGGCGGTCCTCAGCGGGGTGATCTTCGGTCTATTCCCCGCGCTCGAATCGTCGCAGCCGGAAATCAGCCAGGTTATGCAGGTCGGTACGCGCCGGCTCACCGGCAGTGTAAAAGGAAGGCGCATGCACACGGCCCTCATTGCGGGCCAGATCGCTCTGACACTCCTGCTGATGACCGCCGCCGGCGCGGCCATTCAGGGCTTTATTCGCATGAACACCGTTCCGCTCGGCTATGAACTGCAGCATGCCATGTCCGTCGCGATTCCCATTCGCGAAAACGCGCACACCACCTGGGCGGATCGTGCCCGCTACTTCGCCGAACTTCGCGACAAGATCGCGGCAACCCCCGGCGTCCTTTCTGCCGGCATCTCCACGAATGCCACTCCGCCCGACAGCGGCTGGACGCAACCCGTTGAGATCCTCGGCAAGCCGGCCACGCAGGCGCAGGAGGTTCACATTGAATTCGTCGGTCCCGAGTACTTTTCCACTTTGCGCATTCCGTTCCTCAGCGGCCGCCCTTGGGACCAGAGCGAGATAGCGCGCGGCGCTGCAATGGTCCTGGTGAATCAGGCGTTTGTGCGTCATTATCTCGCGGGCGCGGATGCCGTGGGCCATTCTCTGCGCGTGCCCCGATTCGCCACTCTTCCGCCCATGCTGATAGCCGCTAATGGAATCACGGGATGGCTCGAGATCATCGGGGTGGTAGGTGATTCGCTGAACGACGGGCTGAACAAGCCGGTGGCCCCGGCGGTCTACGCGCCCTACACCTTTGTGATGCCTCCCTTCACGCAGGTCATGGTTCGCACCCAGGGCGAGCCGCTCGCCCTGCTCCACAGCATCCGCCAGCAGATCGCCTCTCTCGATCCCGATCAGCAGATCTTCAACGATGTCACCGACCTCCAAGGCCGGATCCAACGCGAGCCGGAATTCCAGCGTGGGCGGCTGATTTCCATGCTCTTCGGAGCCTTCGCCTTTCTGGGGCTGACCCTGGCCGCAGTGGGGCTCTACAGTGTTGTCTCCTACACCGTCCTGCAACGGACCAGCGAGCTCGGCGTGCGCGTCGCCCTCGGAGCGCGCCGCCGCGATGTGCTGAGCCTGATCGCCCTATCGGCCGGAACCAGCGTAGGAATCGGAATCGCAGTGGGACTGGCGCTGAGCCTGAGTTTGAACCGGCTGATTGCCCGCTGGATCGAGAGCGGCACGCGTGATCCGTGGATGATGCTGGCGGTGTCGCTGGTTCTCATTGCCGTCGCTGCGCTGGCCTGCCTCATCCCCGCCCGCCGCGCCACGGCCATCGACCCCATGGCCGCTCTGCGCTGCGAGTAGCTCAGTTCGAATCTCTTCGTAAACTGACGCGAAGAGGGCGAGGCGCTCATCGAGCCGCAAGCTTGCAGGTCATGGTTGCCAGTTAAGCCTCACTGGATCTGTTTTGCGCTGTCAAAGCGTTTAGGCCCACACGGGACTCTTTCAGCCGATCGGCTTTGTGAAGCAGATCTCCTGGATTTCGGCGGGGGGCAGGGCGAACCTGAGCAGTTCCACTCCCTCACCAGAAATCGCAGCGCGATCGCGCTTGCTCAAAGCGGCAAAGGGCTGAACGCTCAATACCGCACGCCCTGGCTCTTGAACGATCTTCCATTTGGCTTCAACAAAGCCATCGACCAATAAACTGCCTTCAAGCAGCGCGGCGGTTCCGAAGAGCATCTTGCGGTGTGTTTCGGACAGAATCCGCCCACGATCCGCATGCGACAGCAGCACGTTATCGAATACCGGGAGAAATCGCGGCGGGACCGGAGTATCGGCGTCGGGCCGCGGCACATCGGGAAGATCGAAGAGCTCATTTCTCGCTTGATCCATAAACGTGACGAGATTGGCCCGCATCGATTCGAGGATAGGACGCAAGCGTGTAAGCCCAGACCAGGCCTGCACATCGCGAACGCTGGCCGGCCCAAAGGCCGCAAGATAGCGAACGATCATTCGCTCCAAGGTCGGAGCAGTGCAAAGAGACCTTCCCAGCCAGGTCTCCGCCGGCACATGAGCTGCAGGACCCCCTTCGCCCCAGGTTCCGCGGGGCGGAATCTGGATTAGCGGAAGTAGCGCCCTTGCAGCATTGGCGAGCGCAGCAGGTTCTCGATCGGGCCATCGTCTCGCAAGAAGTTTTCCGAGCTCAGCGAAAGTCAGCGGTCGCTCCCTCAACAGCTTCCTTGCCGCGTCTTCCACGTGTTTCAGGTTCAAACCTTTCAGATGTTTTCCAAATGCGCCTCTCAAGCCCCGGTCCAGCACTCGATCGAAGTGTGGGCGGAGTTTCAGGCAGTCGCTGTCAGTGACGGAATGGATGGTGCCGCGCATGAGTGCGATGCGCACCACACGCCGTTCATGGATGAACGCCGTGAGCTGGTTCGCATCGAAGCCTTTCAGCCGCGACCACAGGGAGAGATAAGGAGCGTTCGGTGTTTGTGCTTGCATGCCGACCAGGTGTGTTACGGCGGCCAGAACCTTGTCGTCGGAGCGGCACAGAAGCAATTGCCTCGCCAATAAGGCTCGGTTCAAAGCACGCTTGCTCAACAGGGGAGCATTCGGTTTGCGCATGCCGTGGATGGTTGAATTTCGAATCGGCATCGTGCGCGCTAAGCCTGGCCAACCCGCTTGGCAATGATCAGGGTGATGTCGTCGAAGTGCTGGCCCATGCTGAAATTCTCCACGTCCTTTACGACCGCCTGTGCCATTGCGCACGCTCCCTTCGTTCTGTGTCGTCGCAACGCATCCAGTAGCCGCTCCTCGCCGAATTCCTCTCCCGCTGCATCCGGTGACTCGGTAACACCGTCTGTGTACACCACCAGTGTCTCGCCCGGTGCCAGACAGCTCTCTCGCATAGAGCAGGACCACGCCTCAAACAATCCGATCACGGTGCTGGTAGCGTCGAGCTTTTCGACTGCGCCATCAGCGCGAAGAATCAGACCTGGAAGATGGCCAAATTGGCGTAGAGCACACGACACGACGTGTTGTCATAGATTGCGAAGAACAGAGTGGCGTATGAACTGAGAGCGGTATTTTCAAATAGCAGGCGATTGACTGAAGACAGGAACTGGTCGGGTTTGTCGACGGCGGTCACAATCTGGCTGCGCATGTTGGCCTGAAGATTCGCCATCAGGAGTGCGGCCGCCATGCCTTTGCCCGCGATATCTGCGAGCACAAAGGCAACTCGTCCCTCGGCAAGATCGAGGAAATCGTAGTAATCGCCGCCTACCGAGCGTGCCTGGATGCAGACACCGGCATAGTCAAGGCCGTTAACCGCCGACTGTCGCTGGGGAAACAGCCGCATCTGAACCTGTTTGGCGATTTCAAGTTCCTGTGCAGCGAGGCGCTCAGCCTCCCGGCGTCTCACTTCCGCTTCCCGGCGCTTTTCGATGGCAAGTGTTACCCCATTGAAGCCTGATAGTCCGAATAGATTGCCATCCGGATCTTGAAACCGGCAGAATTTTCCACCCCACTCCGGCGTGTAGGGCGCAGTGGGGAATTTCACACCTCGCTCAGACCATTCTCTATACCTTGCTTCTACATCCTCGGCCATGAAAGTAATGAGACTGGATTGGCCCGGCATCACGAAATCCATAAACCTGGGCGCGCGCACCACCAGCGCAAGCCTTGCAGTCCCGTCCGGTGGCGCAACTTCAATCCAGCGATATCCGGAGGGAAACTCCACATCGACCATCGCTCTGAATCCAAGTTGTTCAACAAAAAACTTCTTGCTGCGTTCCTGATCCGTTACATAAATGCTGACGAAGTTCAGACGAAGAAAGCGGCCTTCTCGATCGGGGCCGAAGTCGCCGCCTTCGTATTGAAAGGGATGTTCCATCCCGTGTTCAACGAAGACGATCTCATCGCTGAATGCGCCAGTTCTTGGTTTTGGTCGGGGTTCCTCGACATGGTCCAATCTCAGCCCAAATACTACCGTCATGGTCGCATTGTTGAGAACCTCCTTCTCAAAGGCGGCGAAATTGCCGACTGGAGAAGAAACTGCGCCGATGCTCAGATGCTGACTGTCGCCTCGTCATTGCACTCGACCAGGCTTTTCTGGGCGCATCCTCGCCACGTCCGAGCTGGCTGTGGACTCATCTGTTCGTCGCCGCAGTTTCCCTTCGTTCGATCGACACTCCTTTGCTCACTGTTTTGCGGCCTGCCAGATCCTTGGGAGTGGTTCCAAGCATTCTTCGGAATGTTCGCGTAAGATGCGCGGCATCGGAGAACCCCGCGATATGCGCGGTTTCGGTGACAGTTACTCCATTCATGAGCTCATAGGAGGCTCGCTGGAGACGGAGCCAAAGGATATAAGGACGTACCGGAACTCCGACCGACGCTGTGAAGACGTGCATAAGCCTCGAAGGAGAAAGACCAGATACATCGGCCAAACTTTTGAGCGAAACATCTGCTCCGCTACCAAGGTTCTCGCGAAGGTATTTGAGAACGCGCCTGACCCGGGGGTGAATCTTTACGGCTCCGCGGCCACTCAGGAGGTCTTTGCGCACCCAGCGTTCCACGCGCTCTTGACTGAGATTAGAACCAAGCGCCAAACGCCAACGTTCTACGTCAGTTGTAGCAAGACGGGAAATATCACCCTTGATTCGTTGTGCGAAAGCCGCACCCAGCTCGCTTTCCGGATCAAAGAATCCGACAAGTATTGTTTTGCCTCGGGCATCAACTTCATGATCGGCGTCGGGACGGATCAATGCAGCTCCGCATGTTTTCCATGCAATGCCTGGTTTACTCCGAATGCGCAGTGTGCCGTGCGTCACCATGACGAGCTGGATGCAGTGATGGCTGTGCTGACCGGATGTGAACCCCGGCCCCCAAACAATCATTGCCGCCGGCCAGACCCAAGCACCGGGATTTGGATGGGCTATCATAAGCCGATTTCCTAAGAATCTTAGCATTTCACGTGCAGCTTTGGTGTGACGAGAGAATTGCAGCCAGTTCATTCAAGTTAAACGCGCGCAGATGGACTAGGCTGTAAGCGGTGAGTGAAGAATCGGAAGTAAGGGCGATCTGCCATGCAGCCCCTCATCTTGCTAATTGCCGTCTTTCTTTTGCTGATTTTTCCTTCGGGTTGGTGGACTGCGCTGCGGATCGCGTTGGCGGCGATGTTTCTGCTAACCGCGTCCGCGCACTGGGGAAAGCGGCGAGACGATCTGATCCGAATGGTCCCACTAGCTCTGCCGCGGCCAGGCCTGCTTGTTACCGTCTCGGGTATCTGCGAAATCCTGGGCGCAGTCGGACTGCTGATCCCCAGAGCCGCGCCTGTCGCGGCGCTGGGCCTGACACTGCTGCTCATCGCGGTTTTTCCCGCGAACGTTCGCGCCGCGCGACAGGCTATTAGCATTGGCGGTCGGACCGCGACACGCTTGCCGGCGAGGGCGATCATACAGATCGTGTTTCTAGCCGCCACAACTGCCGTATTCGTTGGTGCAAAGAAGTGATCTCGAGCCGGCGGGTTTTCTAACATCTGGATCCTCCCGCCAAAGGAGAGCAAATGAAAGCAACGCCCGAAACCAAGACGTCACATTGTTGCCGAAACTTCCTATTGGCTTTGGTGGTCTTTTTCTTCGCATACTTCGGGACCGGTCCGGCTCAGACAGACTCGGGCGCGGCGAGGGTTGGCTCTCGGACAACTACGTCGGAGCGCGATGGCCAACACGACTTCGACTTTGCGCTAGGAACCTGGAAGGCCCACCTAAAGCGACTCGAGCATTCGCTCGCTGGATCGAACACCTGGGTGGAGTTCGATGGTACCTTCGTCGCCCGCAGAGTGTGGGATGGACGCGCCAGCGTTGAGGAGGTCGAACTCGATACTCCCGGCGGTCACATTGAGGGACTGACTCTGCGCCTCTACAGCGCGCAAACGCACCAGTGGAGCATCTATTGGGCCAACAGCAAAAACGGGGTCATGGACACTAGCCCCCAAGTCGGCCAATTCAAGAACGGACGCGGCGAGTTTTATGGAACGGACACATTGAACGGCAAGCTCATCTACGTCCGCTTCGTTTGGACCAAAACCAACACCGACACCCCACACTTCGAACAGTCCTACTCCGACGACGGCGGCAAGACTTGGGAGGTGAACTGGATCACCGACCAGACGCGAATAAGCAATGCATCGGACAAATCTCGCTGAGTCAGGAGACCTCGAATCCCACAACCAAGGACAAGCTCAAAGTCGGAGGCAAAGATGGAGTTGAAGGAGATGTTTCTTGCACAACTGGAGCGGGAAGCAGCGGTCACGCGCAAGACCTTGCAGTGTGTACCGGAAGGCCGCAATGATTGGAAGCCTCACGAGAAATCGATGACCCTGGGTTATCTGTCGGGGTTGGTCGCCGGCATGCCAGGCTGGGCAGAGTTTATGATCGAACGCGACGAACTTGACTTGAGCCACTCGTCCGCCGAGCCGTTCAAGACCAGGGTCCTTGACAACAGAATTGAGCTGCTCAAGATGCTTGACGACGGCCTGATTAGGTCTTGCAAGGCCCTTCAGGGGACAACTGACGAGCACCTCGAGAGACCTTGGCGCTTCGTTATGGGAGGTAGGATTCTGTTCGACGCACCGCGATACGTGGCCCTAAACGAATCGCTCTTTTGCCACATGGCACACCACCGCGGACAACTCACTGTGTATCTCCGCTTGAACGAGGCCCACGTGCCAGGAATCTATGGTCCGTCTGCCGACGAACACTAACATGCATCTGGTCAAGGTCAACATCGCGACTGGCTATTCAGCAACATAGCGCTGTACGTCAGCTATGCCGCGGCTCTGCGTATGAATTTGGGGAAAAATGCCGTCCACCTCTGTGGCTATACACTCCGGAAGTTCAACTGTGGAGAACAGGGCAAACCACATTTCCAGAACTGCGGCTGGAAACACGATTTGGCGATAATGCGCTTATCGGAGAACCTGACGGTGCGCCCTGTGTGGCGATAGAGATTTTCCTTGACAATCCCTTTGTACACCTGTTTACTCTAGGCCTGTAGGAATCTAGCCTATGAATGAGACTCCCGCTCGTGATTTGTTCCCCGGTGCCCTCGAGATGATGATCCTCGAGTCGCTGCGCCGCCAACCTGCTCACGGGTACGCCTTGGTTCAGCACATCCAGCAGCGATCCAACAACCTACTGGAGGTGGAAGAGGGTTCCCTTTACCCGGCCCTGCAGCGGCTGCTCAAGGCGAAGCTGGTCAAGGCAGAGTGGGGCTTATCCTCAACGAATCGCCGGGTGAGAACCTATCAGATCACAGCGTAGGTCTTCGCCACTTGGAGAAGCAGATCTCCAGCTTCGAACGGATGTTTGAGGGTATCTCTCTGGTCTTGAATCCGGGCAAGTCGTCCGCCTAGCCAGCGGGAGGTTCCGATGAACTGGATCCCCGACAGTTTCCGCCGCAGCAAGCTCTTTGACGATCTCTCAGAAGAAATGCGTCTTCACCTTGAAGAGCGCGTCGAGCATTTGATTGGCGAAGGCCTGAGTCCGATCGAGGCGCAGCGACAAGCGCGCATTGCATTTGGCAACCTGGCGATGCTCGAAGAGCGCGGCCGCGAAATCTGGCTGTGGCCGACCCTCGAGTCGAATGTGGGCCGACATTCGATTAGCGACGCGGCAACTGAGAAAGTCACCGGGGTTTGCAGTTACAGCCGTCCTGACCCTCGCCATGGCGATCGGCGCGAACGCCGTCGTGTTCGGCGTAATGAATGGCTTGATTCTTCGGCCTCTTAACGTTCCTGAGCCACAAAACCTCTATTCGATCGAACGCGCAGGCGATTCGGACACGAGCGAGTCGTATCCCAACTACCTCGACATGCGTGAACGAAATCGCAGCTTTGTGGATTTGGCTGCTTACGCAATTTCGCAAGTGGGGCTTGATGCGGGCCAGGGTCCGGTTACAACTTGGGGCCTTGAGGCAACGGGAAACTACTTTGATTCGCTGCGAATCCACCCCTATCTTGGCCGCTTCTTCCACGCTTCCGACGAACACGGGCCGAACAGTGCTCCCTTCATGGTGTTGAGCTATGCCTACTGGCATTCGCAATTCCAGGATGACCGCGGCGTGATCGGTCGCATTGTCCTGGTGAACAAACATCCGTTCACGATCATAGGTGTAGCGCCGCCCACGTTCCGTGGGACCCTGGTGTTTTACTCGCCCAATTTCTTCGTGCCTGAGGTGAACAAGGAACAGGTGGAAGGCATGAACAACTTGAGCGATCGTGGAAGCCGCGGACTCCTACAAGTACTCGGACACCTGAAGCCCGAGGTGACTCGAGCCCAAGCGGTTGCCGACTTGAATTCGATCGGAACATGGCTCGTGAGAACTTATCCGCGTAGCGAACGCCCGGTGAGTTTTGACCTGGGGCGTCCCAGTCTCATTGGCAGGGAGATCTCCCGTCCTGTGACGGCCTTTGTCGCGGGATTGATGCTCTTGGCGACTTTGATTTTGCTAGCAGCGTGCGCCAACCTTGGTGGCCTGTTCGCCGCTCGCGTTGCGGACCGTTCGCGTGAATTGGCCCTTCGCCTGGCCCTTGGATCGAAACGAACGCGCATCCTGCGCAGCCTGTTCACTGAGGCTCTGTTGATCTCGCTCCTCGGCGGCGCAGGAGTAGCAGGCAGCGTGGCGCTGTTGCGCTGGCTGAGCGACTGGCAGCCGTTTGGTAATTTCCCCGTGCACACGCCCGTCATTCCTGATGCAAGCGTGTATTCCGTCGCACTGCTGGTGACCCTTCTCAGTGGATGTCTGTTTGGGGCAGTCCCAATTGCTCAGGTGCTCCGTACCAGTCCTTATGAGGTCGTGAAGGCAGGATTGGCGGCGAGGACCCTGAAACGGTTCTCCGCTCGAGATGTATTGCTTGTGGTACAGATTTCGCTTTGCGCGGTGCTGGTCACATCATCCCTGGTGGCCGTTCGCGGATTGATTCGTTCGCGGCATGGCCCTTTCGGTTTTGACCCAAACCACGCGTTGCTGGTCGATCTTCGCATGGTCGGCTTGAGCGGGGATCTGGAGAGCCCGACACAAAGGCGCATGCTCGACGCGGTTGAAGCAATTCCTGGCGTGGACTCGGCAGCATTGACCGATGCTCTGCTGTTGAGCGATACCAACGCAACAAATGTCTTCACCGACACAACGACCAACCTTAGCGCTTCGCATGTAGCCGCTGCTCCTTATACGTTCCGCGTCTCTCCCGTATCTTGGGAGCGAAGGAACAGTTCTGGTGGCAGGAAGAACGTTCACGAAGAGCGACGACAAGAATTCGCCCCGAGTTGCGATTGTGAATCGCGAGTTTGCGCGGAAGCTCTTTGGATCAGAGATCGCTGCGATCGGGCGCCATTTCAAGATGCCCGATGGAACGCGCGTAGAGGTGGTGGGTGTTGCCGAAGATGGCAAGTACGGCTCGCCGACCGAGGATCCTCACCCCGCCATGTTCCTTCCCCTTACGCAGTGGCCTGCCGGCCCGCAGTGGATGGTGATTCGCTCCGGTCGCGATCCACAACAGCTTGGCGAAGAGATCAGGCGCGCGTTGCATCAGGTGGACTCCGGGATACCCGTTGAGGTTGAAAAGAGATCCGACGAATTGGTGACTGTGCTGTTTGGTCCAGAAATGGCCACAATTGCGCTCGGCGTTCTTGGGGGCATCGGGGTGATACTCTCCATTACCGGAATCTTCGGTATGGCTGCTTATTCGGTGAGCAAGCGGCTCAAGGAGTTGGGGATTCGCGTGGCGCTGGGCGCGCAGCGCAAAGAGGTACTGCGAGCGGCGCTTGGACGGGCAGTCAAACAACTGGCGATCGGCTCGGCTGTCGGGCTGGGACTCGGAATTCTGGCAACGCGCATTCTGGCATTTATCGTCTATCAGGCTACGCCGCGCGATCCGTTGGTCCTGGCTGGCGTGGTGGTCGCGATGGCTTTCCTCGGTCTTGTGGCGACATGGATTCCCGCACAGCGCGCGCTGTCGGTCAATCCGGTGGTCCTGCTGCGCGAAGAATGAACGCTGAGGCCCTGCTCCAGGGTGCATTGGTCCCGACAAACCAGCGCCGAACGCCCCATGCGGTTCTCAACTGGCGATAGCAGGTCAAATCGCACATCGACCCAGTTTTAGCCCCGTCGCAAAGACTATTCCCCGTAAACGCGCTACGCTGAAGATACGTGGAAAGATTAGACCGCGTTTTCCTTCACCCCTCCCGAATCACCTCGGGAACCCATCCATCGGGACATCTACCACTCGGATCGGCGATCTAGGTATAGCCAAGGGCTGCGCCCTTGAAATCCCAAGGGAGCATCGCAACGCAGCGAGTTTGTCTGTATTTGGTTGATTCCACCGGTCGCCAGGACGGATGATTTTGGTTGTCCGACCAGAAGATCCGAGGAGGCGACCGATGGAAACCTTCGCGAAGCTTTTTGCACGCTTCCTGGTTTTTGTATATCACTGTTTCGATCGCATCGTCATCCAGGGGTACATGCCCCTGCTCACCCGTCCCGAACACATCGTGCATTTTTTCCGCGACTTGCATGGTCAATATCCCATTACGCCGCAGGTCCTGGCGAAGCGAACTCCGGAGTATCGAGGATGGGTAGAGGCGTACGCCCGCAACCACAAAATCCCCCTGCTGAAGGCCGAGAAAGGCGTGAGCAAGGAGAAGTGCGTCCTGCCTCATCTGGAACGGATGGAGCGGCGCAGTCAACACGGTGTCTACTGCATCTTCACCAGTATGGAAATGGGCAGCACCTTCCAGTCGCGGATGCCCCAGTTTCCCACCGATGATCCGGACTACCGCATCATCCGGCGCATCCCCTCGCGCTACCTGCACTATTACTTCTACATCCGCGATCCGGTGATGGGCCCGCTATCTATGTGCATCGGCACCTATCTTCCGTTTCAGACTACGTACTACCTCAACGGCCACAACTTCATGGAGATCGAGCTCCGCCGCCAAGGAGTGGCGTTCCGCAAGGACGACAACGCGTTCCTGTCGGTCTCGGACCCCAAGGCATTGCAGGCGGCTGCCGATAAGCTAAGCGCGGCCACGATCGAGAAACGCTTGAACTACTGGACCTGGCTGCTGGGCCCGAAGTTCTCGGACAAGGACCGAATGACCATCAACCTGAAGCGTGACTATTCGATAAATCAGATCGAATATTGCCGCAACTTCATCTTCAAGCGTCACTTTCCGATCCACAAGATCTTCGAGCAGTCCTGCGAAATGGGGCTGTTTCGCCTCAGCGCCGACAAAGTGGCTCGCATCTTTGGTGTCCGCATCACCAAACGGCTACGCGGCAAGTTGCACAGCGTGCTCGAAAAACTCAACCATGGACATCACGTGATGCGCATCTACTGCAACCATCTCGTGGGCCGCATGTACGAGAAGTTCAGTACCTTCATGCGCGTCGAAGTCTGCGTAAACCGGATGAAGGATCTAGGCCTGAACAAGGGACTGAAGAACCTGGACGCCCTGCGCACCAAACTGGTTGCAGTCACCGATCGATTTGCCGGTTTCCAAGCCCAATCGCTTAACGTTCATGTCGACTTTCCGCTGTTCCAACGTATGGCTCTGCCGGTAACCTCAGGCAAAACCAAAATCGCCGGCATCAAAATCCACGACACCCGCATGATGCGACTCATGGAGGTACTGCTGCACGGCGGCACCCAACTCAATGGCTGGCGCGCCGCCGATATCCACCAAGCCATCCTCACCAGCTTCGCTCTGTCGTCCCACACATATACCCTGACTCAACTCCGCTATGACCTTCGCAAAATGAAAGCCCATGGCCTGCTCGAACGCATCGGAACGAGTTACCGCTATCGCCTCTCCGGCAAAGGCTCCAAGGCTGCACTGCTGTTCATCCTCTTTCACAAGCGCGTCTGCGGGCCACTGGCTAACTCGCTATTCCATCACCGCCCCGACCAAGCTCTCAAGCCGCCTGCCAGCAAAGTCGAAACTGCCTACCACAAGGCCGATCATGCCATCCAACAGGTCCTCGACCTGCTTGCTGCTTGACATTTATGCGAGATGATTTCTCAGATTCGCCGGGCTAGGAACTAGGGAGATCATGCTTATTTGGGCAGGCACGCGATAAGCGGGGTCGGCGGCGTTCCACGCCCAACGCCAATACCCCAACCATCCAACGGGGCGCAATTCTATTTCGTAGGACGTTCCAACCCGAAGGTCAAACTCAACTCGCGTCGGGGAGTCGAGCAGTATTCTGGCATCCTTTTCTGGGCAACCACGGATCGCAAGCAGTTTATGTTTATCGCCGATGGTTACCTTGCAGATTTTGGCTCTGCGAATTCTTTTCCCTCTGGCGTCAACTCGATAATGCCCTGGAATACGCGCCATGTCTTTCCAGCTATCTTCGACTGGCATCGCATAAATCGTCAGCTTACTCATGCCGCCCTTTCCGCCTCCCGCTCGTAGGACTCCGAGAGTGCCACGAGGTAGTTTAGCGCGACCGCTGCCTCATGGTTCTGGACCTTGCGGCTGAATCCGTTAAAGAGACGAGCGTAGCGCGGCATGGCCTGGCGCTGCACATATGCGTATACGGTCAATGCTTCTTTAAAGTCCTAGGCTCGCGGCCGCCTCTTGACGCGCCTTCTGTTCGGACCGGATGTATTTCTCGAGCATGCGCGAGGTTTTGTGCCCGGTCTGCTGCCGGATCTTGAATTCCGGCACCCCATTATCGAATGCCGTCGTAGCAAAACCGGCGCGAAGTGAGTGGGCGCCATAACGGTCGAGGTCGCGGACGCCGGCCCTCCCCAATGCCCTTTTCAATATCCAGGCCACCGAGGCCGGGTTCAGGGCGGCCTTTTGCACGTTTTCCCCCCGCGAAACCTTGCGGAAGACCGGCCCGGTGGTGATGTTGGCCTGGCGAAGCCATTGCTCGAGGGCCCGAATCGGGCAGGTGCATTCCGACGCCGACGTGTTTTCGGGCTGGCTGCCGCGGGCGATCTCGACTTCCCTTCCCTGCCGCTCCTGGTCGGTCTTCGACTTGGGTAGCGTGATGGTGATCCCGCTACCGCTTGAGTGCCACTGAAGGTGTTCGAAGCAGATACCGGCCACCTCCGACCGGCGCAGGCCGCCAGCGAACCCAATCAGGACCAGGGCCCGGTCCCGGGCCGCGGTCAGGGTGCCCTCCACAGTATCGACCATCCTCTTGATGAGTTTGAGATTGACCGGAGCCTTCCCTGCCTGCTTTATCCCCGTGGTTTTGCGGATGCCGGCGTAGACCTGGGCCAGCTCGTGATCGGCTCTCATGGAGCAGGGGGACGGCAGTTTGTCTTCCTTGTGCCGGAAGGAGATGGCCGCCAGTTTGCGGCTGATGGTCGAAACTTTGGTGCCGCCGGCGGCCAGATCCGTCATGTAGAGGCCGATGGTGCTGATGGTGGCCGGCAGCGAGGCGAGTCTGGCTTGTCCGCACCATTCCTCAAAGAGCCGGAAATCCGACTCATAGGCGCGCTTCGTCGCCGGGCTCCGGGAGGCCTGCTTGTACCCAAGGGCCTCCTGCGCTGTCTCGAACAGCGGGTCGCCGGGGCGGAACTCGTCGAGCGGGATGCCGGAGGCCGCGAGCCCGGGAGCAGCCAGATGCTGGATTTCTGCAGCCTGGGGCGGCAGGACCTCGCCCTCCGGGTAGATCCTGCCCGTAACGTCCGCCCTGACCAGCGCCGCCGTGCTCAAGTCGCCCATTCCCTGCCCCCCAAAGTCCATTCCACCCCAAACCGGCCGAAATCTGTCCAAAATCAGTAAAACAGGAATCACTTGCGATAACGGTTTCTTATCGTAAGTAACTTTCAGGCGTATCCACCTGATAAACGTTAGGTCCCTATCGGGACTGCCCCAACGCAACGATGGTGGATTGCCCCAGGAGTATTTTGGGGCAGTTTCGATAGGGTCGTTTGAAGTAAGTCGCTGGCGTGACGGGCGCGGTGATCTACCTATGGGATTTCAATCGGCGGGAGGATACCTTCGTTGGTTGTTGAGTCGACGCGGTGAACGAATCGGGCTGCACGGAGGGCGATTTCTGGGGAGGCGAGGCTGAGGCGGTACTCGCAAATGCGCTGTGCGTGGTTCATGGCGGCAGCCAGTGCACACTCCGGCATTGCGTGCGCGGAACACGACAGCGTTGTGGTTGGGGGCTGTGAGTCTGTCATGAGCTGTCAACGCTGCACCTCCTTGGCTGGGACGGGGCCAGGCTCTGCTGGAAGTAAAGCTGAGCGCAGGTGAGCCGTTCGACGACGAACATGATGCCGGAGCATGCTGGACAGCGCAGGGCAGGCGGATCGGGCGGATCGATGCAGGCCGTCGTGCCGAGCAGAGCGCGGCAACGTTGGAGCGCAGCACCTCGTCTGCGGTTGGCGAAGAGTCCGAAGTGTCGGATGCGAACCAGTCCGCCGGGTAGGACATGAAGCAGGAAGCGGCGCAGGAACTCATGAGCGGAAACGGTCATGACCTTCTTCTTGCCGCCGTGAGCATAGTCTCGCCAGCGGAAGGAGACGCGATTGTTTTCGAAGGCAACGAGCCGATGGTTGGAAATGGCGACGCGATGGGTGTAGCGGGCCAGGTAGTTGAGAACATGCTCGGCGCCGCCGAAGGGTGGCTTAGCGTACCCGAGTATCGCCATTAACTCCAAGATTGATGCCCTACGTGGGCTGCAGCGGTATTCGGAAGCCCTCGCCCTTGCCAGCGAGGCATTCGCTCAGGTCCAGAACCCTTCGCTCAGGGGCCACTACTATCAGCTCTATTCCACGAGGGCGAGCGTCTACGAGAATCTCAACCAGTGGGACAAGGCAACGGCCGACCTCATTCAGGCCCTGTCCTATGCCACTGGACTTGAGTATTGGCGCGGCATTACCGAGGTCGGTGGTCATCTCGCCCAGGCATACGAGCATCAGGGGGATCTCGGCAAAGCCCTTAGCGTCATCGACCACGCCATCGACGCCAATAAGCGCATCCCCGATGAGCTCTATTTCGTTCCTCGGAATCTCGCAATAAAAGCTGAAATTGTCGCGAAAATGGGGAAGGCTAAGGAAGCGGACGATCTGTACAAGAAGAGCACCGCTATTATTGATTCCTTCCTGCAGCATGTCCCGACCCGCAATGTGGAACGCATGCTCATCGCTGAATTGGGGGACGTATACTCGGGGTATTTTGCCTCCGCCTGCAGCGAACACGACTATGACAAAGCTTTACGAGTGCTCGAGGAGGCGCGCGGCCGCGTTGAAGCCCAAGCCCTCGAGCACCATGATTACAGCCCTCCGCGTGATCCAACGCCCGAAGAGCGCCGGCTGACCGAGTTGAATCTGGAGCTGATCAATTCTAATGATCCAACTGTACGCGCTGAATTGACGAGACGAATTTACGACACGGAACTTGCTACCGATCAGCGGTCCCTTGAATCCCTGGCGATCTCCGAGCCTGTCGGGTTACGTGATCTTCAGGCACACCTCGGCGACGATGATCTTCTCGTTGAGTACGTCCTGGCCGAACCCCATTCGTACGCCCTTGCGATTACGCGAACCAGCGTACGTCCTTACGAATTGGCCGAAAAGGAACGCATCGAAACGGATGCCCAGAATTTCCGGAACAGCATACGCAAGCCGCTGCCGGATGCCGGTGGCGGCGAAGCGCTGTTCAAAGAATTGCTACAACCCGTCGCCGAATTCAACGAAAAGTCCCGGATCATCGTCGTTCCCGATGGCGAACTGAATCTCCTCCCATTTAATGCTCTGAGCGACAACGGGAAGTTCGTTGTCGAGGATCACACCGTGACCAGCAGCCCCTCGGCGACCGTGTTCACAATTCTTCGGAATCGGGAGAATGTTGCCTCGGCCCATCCGCTCCCGTACGTCGGTGTTGCAGCCTGGACCCATGGCACCGCACACCGGAACCCCATTCTCCGCTCCTTTGCCGGCCCGAGCAATGCAGATCTTGAACCTCTTCCGGAAAGCAGGAAAGAGGTCGAAACTATCGCCGCCGATCTCCCCAAGCCGTATCTCGGATTGTGCATTGATCCCGTTGTCAACCGTGATCAACAGATCGGTACCGCTCCTCGAGAACCGATGTACGGCGTTCGAATTCAACCCATACCCCTCGTCCCGATGAGGAAGGTGCGACCGAGCGTGCACTCGCAGGCTGGCGAGAACGCTGCGCAGTATATGCGTGCCCAGAACGCCGTCGCAGTCATAATCGCCGTGGATGGTGATCCTCTCCCCTTCGTTCACCGCGCGTAGAACGCGATCAACTGCCTTTTCCATGGAAGCCATGGACATCGGATCGGGTAAGTCACTCCAGGACGGAGCCTGAACGAAACCATCGATATCTTCAATTCCGCGCCCGATGAGGACATCGAGCAGCGGTTGGCAGAGAAACATACCGCCTCCTCGAGCCCTCACCGGGCAGAGTGTCGTTTCTTGAGTTTCGAATGGGGACTAGGCTACTCGTAGGTGGTCGCCACGGTAAACTTCGGCGCCAGGAACGGCGATTTGGTTCTGAACAGCGTTCTTAATGGCGTCGTTGCAAGGTGCAGCCTCTTGAATCGAAGCCAGGAGCAGGCGGCTGACGTCCTCCGGAACAGTCTCGATCAACCGTTCCCATAACGATCCGTCGAGCCGCGCCGCAACCGTCCGATAGCGCATCGGCACCTGCGTCTCATCGGTGAAGCGCACCGAGTCCTGGCTGTTCTTCTGAATTCGCAACGTGAACTCGCGGCCTTCGATCTTCCTGAGGTCGCGACTCTTGAGGTAGAACATGACCATGTACTTGGTCTGCGTCGCTTTGCGTTCGCTGCTGCGGGCGCGCTCCTGCAATCGGGACGCTTCGCTCCGGCAGTATTGAACTCGGGCCTCCATCATGCGGAGAAAACGCCCGATGCGGTCTGCCTTTTCGCCATGAGCTTCGCAGAACTGCTGGAAACGATCCACCAGCTCCGCCGGTGCTTCCCCGCGGTTCTCGATCTCCTCTTCGATCTCGTCAAGGAGCATGTCCAGTTCGCCGTCGATCTCGAACAAGGAATGCTCCTGTGCTATGGTTGCCACAATAACCTCCGCTTATCTGTTGAATTCGCAGGAACTTGCACGTCACACCCTGGTGGATCCCTTTTCGCCGTTGCACCACCAGTGCACGGCCTGGATGTTGTCGGGGTGATCGTCCCGCCATGCGCCGCCCATCCCGCGCGGACTGATGTGGTCGGGAACCACGTCGCTGTAGTCGCTAAACTTCTCTCCGCATAGCGCACACTTCCCGTGCTGCAGGGCGATCGCGCGATTCATCAGCTTCCGCATTTCCGCGTTGGACCGGAGTTCCCGGTAACCGCGAGGGTGATGCGGATCGTCGATGCGACGGATACCGCACTGTCGGATCCGCCGCTCTTTGGGGACTGCCTCTCGGCCACAGCAGAACCGGGAGTGATGGATGGGACAAATCTGGGTGCGACGAAGCCGCATGTAGCTTCCTCCTATTGTTGTTCGCTGTTGATAGTCTCATCTCGTCTGCCGGCTCGCAATGCGGCCGCGCAGAAGGCAGGCATCGTTAGTTTGAGATGGCCCGTCGAACGCCACCCCTGGCAACTTCTGCCGCTGCCGATGTCAGGCAAAAACAGTAATCTGAGAAAAAGGCATCCGCTGGGAAGGGCGAATTGCAAGAAGAAGGGCATTCCAAGGGCCAGCTCTGGCGGAAGCAGTTGCGGCGACAAGCCTAATCCGGGCTCCTAGACGCCTGTCACTGATTTGCGTGATCAATGACAGCCCTTCAGAAATGCCTGGCAGATTGGGGCTTCCGATCACTCTCTGTGAGCCAAAAATGTGTGCTCGCATCAACGGTGGCGACTGGGAACCCTTTGCCACACAACGGCGGTTGCGCAAACCCGGGAAAGTCGTCGCGCCCATGGCCGGCCCAAATCGTCGTATCTTAGCTCAGAGGATTTGGCCAAAGTCATTGGGTCACCTGCCCATTGAATACTGGCCAGATTCGTCGCGCGATGCCGTTCAAACTCGTTGCATGATCGCCGTTCTGACAGCGGTGCAGATGACCTGCTCCCGGATTCGAACTGAACTCACTAGGATTGCGGGATCTTTACGGTTGAACCATGGTGGAAATGTGCGCACCCAGGCCGTTCCCGCCCGCTCGCCAAGTCAGTTTCCTGAGGCCTTCATGATTCGGCTCGATGGTCATGGTTGGACCCATCGACATTCCCCAGAGAATGAGGCCATAGCCAAACTGCGCTGCATAGAGAAACAGGTCAGCTTCCGCTTTGTGCCCGGATAGGTATCCGAACCGGTTCCCATAGCGTTTTACGTTCTCTCGCTTTCCGATCTTGAGATCGGGAAGCAGCCGCTTGAAGAACGCGGTTAGACCCTCGGTCCCTGACTGTTGAAGTTGGAAGGCCGCACAGGCAAACCGGTGTTTGTCCGTCAGGATTCTGCCGGTTCTTTGGTAGTAGAGAGCGTGCGCGAGCTTCTGGTTGATGACAGCCACTGCTTCTTTCACGGCAGCTGTGGCGGAGACAGAGTAGGCGACGGGAGAAGGAGTGTAGAGTACACCGGAGCGAAAGATCGGTTGCGCAGTGACCGGATCGGGCAAAGCGTCTGGATAGCGGAGAGCAATCAGATTCTCGAGCGATGCCAGTCTTCTCCGGTCCCCTGGAGTCCGGTTCTCCTCGTTGAAGTCCGAAAGAATGGAGAAGTAGCCGAAGATGGTGTCGTACTTCGAGGTGCCGTTGTTGCACGCGGCACACGCAGGGAACTCGAATTCCTCCGGCCAATGGCCCACCGGAAAACAGGCCTTCGGCGGAACGTGGTCCACGGTCGTCGCTGCCCGAGTCCCTCCGCAGAAACAGCAAAGGGGATGGAGCTTCAGAAACCGTGCCTGTCGGCTCAACTTCGGCATCCTATTCCTCCTTCAATCGGCTCCAACGCAAGCTCGACCGCTTACCATCAGGTTCCGAACAGGAGTTGACGGCGTCGCAGCGCAAGAACTGAAAGGAACTATTGAACGGCATTACTGACTTGCTGGGATCTCTTATAAAGAGAATTGAGCAGATTCCGGTCCAACCGGACCATGATCTCTTCAACGGCCTGTCCGTGACAGCGTTTGTATTTCTTCCCGCTCCCGCAAAGGCACGGGCTGTTCCGACCCAGCTGTTGTTGGCCGGCGATCACCGGGAAAAAGATGCGAAGGTGATCTTCACGGCCTCCCAAAACGGAGAGCAGGAACTCTTCATAGCCTTCAGGGCCGTGCTTGCACTGCGCGCCAGGCCAGACGGCGGTCACAGCGAAGATAAGTTGGCGTTCCAGAAACACTGTTACCTCATCCAGGAACCGCAACAGCCGGTTGGGATCACGCTTATCCCATCGCGAACAGGGGGGCAGCCAAAGACAGAATCGACCTCCGGCAATGATATGGCGATCATCGGATACCGGAAATCTGCCGGCTGCGTCGAATGCGGCCGGCTCCGAGCCGGGGTAGTCACTCGGGAAGACGATTCGGACCAATATTTCTGTGGAAACGCCGCAATCAGCCCGCAGTCTGATGTTCCCGGTGAGGTGCATCAGGTCGGAGCCGGGGTCGACTCGAAAAGTCAGGTCCGGGTAGTGCTCTCTAACGCGGGCTTGCTCCGCGAGCAACTCGCGCCCATTCGAGCGCTCATACCATGGTTTCGGCCTAACCCGCATACGAACTTGATGGAACAAAGAAACGACTGCCATCCGTGGGCTGGCTGCTGACATGGGCGCCCGCCGCGCCGGAGGTCACAAACACTGTCTGCCCGAACAACCCCGCTTTGCGCGCCCGCTCGACCTTCTCCTCGTTGATGTTCGTGCCGATGTAGAGGCCCCGATCCCTTTTCCAAATGAAGAGCTTTTGCAACTCTTCATCGAGATGGGCATGGACATGCGCGGGAATTGCGATCTCCCCGCCCTTACTGCCCTCCTGGTGCCGGGCGGCCAGTTCAACCGAATCGCCGATCGAGATGCGGTCACGATGCCCATGTGTGCCGAGCTTCGAAACCAGGGTTTCCCCGATAGACACTCCGGTTGCCATACCAAGTTCCGCGGCTTCGGGAAGGAGCCTTTTGATCACGAGTTCCATGGAGGACTCGAGACCGATGGCGCAGTCCACGGCCCGCCTTGCAATTTCCTTGTCGTTCCGTTTGGGCAAATGAAACAACGCTTGGACGCGATCGCCTTGGTATTGAACTCGAACGCCATCGAAGTCGTGCTTCACCACGGATGCCATTTCCTTGCGAATCGCGTGTAACGCACGCAGTGCGGTCTTGAGAGCATCCTGATCCTCGGCCTGGTCAATATATGCCGTGAAGCCTGACACGTCTCCGAAAACAGAGGCGGCCAGCACGCGCTTATTGTTGGTGATGCCGAGCGCATCGATGTCGATCAATACCTCCGCATCGCTGTATTCGATCTGGTTCAGCGGATGGATCGTTTTGTCGTCTTTGAGCCTTTGCTCGCTCGCGCTGCGGTCCCATTGGATTCCATGCTCTTCGAGCAATGCCTCCAGATCTTCGATGGCAATGGGCCCGAGCTCGTAGACTGTGGCGTTGTAGCGGTCATCAGTCGTCTCGCCGAAGTAGCTCTGCAGAGACTCCGGCAGCGCCGCATAGAGAGATCCGGTAACACGGATCTGGTCGGATCCGGTCAGGATCTTGGCTGCGTAGTTGGCGGGAGCCCCGAGGAACAGCAGTTCGCGATCGCCGCGATGACCGTTCTTCGTGCCGATGGCCGAACCGAGATCTGCCCCGCCGCACAACGAGAGATTGGGCAGCCTGGGGAATTCGGGATTGAAGATGGAGCGAACAAAATGCCTGAGGACCATCTGCAACAGCACTGCCCGCGCCGCGATCGCTGTGGAATGATCGATCGGCCGGAAAAACAGAGCATGGAGCTTGGCTCCCTGAAAATGGCTGCGCACACCGTCGAAGATGCTTTCTTCCTCGACGATGCGTGCCACTTCGCGCTCGTAGAGGTGCACAGCCTGGATCACTCGCCGGTAATCCTCTCCCTCGGCAGTCATGGTCGCGAGGTCAGGAAAATTCGGCACGTCGACATACACGTGAGCGCCGTAAATTTCCCGGCAACAAGTTTCAGAGAGCAGGCTTTGCAGGTCGGCATCGCGGATCAGTTTCTCAACTTCAATCTCTCCCATGCTGTCGAGATGGGCTTGGACTCTGCTTAGGCTCGTGTTGTAGTTCCAGCTCATGTTGTTCTCCCTGCTTAACGCAGTGCGCCGATACCTTCGTTCTGGACGGTGTAGAGACGAACATCTCCGATGCCCCTGAGGGGCACACGCGGATGAACCCGGAGCTGAGATTGTTCCAATGGCCCGAGCCTGTCGAAGACCTCATGCGGAAGGACGATCGAAGCATCCAACTCCTTGCATGCGCCTTCGCATCGGGCTGCAAGATTCACCGCCGGTCCCAGGACCGTAAATTGCCTTTTCAAATCGCTGCCGATATTTCCGCAAAAGATCCTTCCCGCACTCAGGCCTACGCCAATCCTGACAGGGTTTCCGCCGATCGTCTTTTCGGCGGCACGAACGACCATTTCGCGTCCACAGGCGAATGCCTTGGAGGCTTGGTCCTCGGACTCAAACGGAAAGCCCCACACGCCCATGACGGCATCGCCGATAAATTTGTCGACATAGGCATGCTGGGCAAGCAGGATCTTAACCATGGCGTCGAGGTAATCACCAAGCTGCAAGGCCAAGACGAGGGGAGGTAGGCTGAGACTGGTTGTTGTGAATCCCCGGACATCGGCGAAGAGGACGATGCCGTTGATCATCCGGGGCCGGCCATAGTCTTCCCCGGAAGCCAGCAGGCGCGCCGTGACGTCCGGCGCGAGGTGGGAATCAAAAGCAGCAATCAGCCGGTTTTCATTCCGGTAGCGAAATGCTCGCTCCGACGTGGCGTCACCAAGTTTCCTCGATACGATATGGAGAAGGTTGCGAGTAAATTGATGGCTTGCATCTTGCAGCCTTTCAACCACGATCTGAGGGATGCGCAGAACTTTGACCGTGCCGCGCGCAACCGCGGTGGCGGTTCTGCGAGAATCCGGCGCCAGAAAGCCCTGCTCCCCGATCACGTCTGGAGCACGCCGCGTCACCAAGAATGTGTCGGAGGATAGGATCGCGACCTCTCCGTGGAGAATCACGATCAGGCTGTCGGCGGGCTCACCTTGAAGAACGATGCTCTGTCCATCATGGTAGAAGTGAAGCCACTCGCTAAGGCTGTCGCCAATCGCAGCTTCCTCGACGCCGCAGAACAGAGGAATCTTCGCGAGATCAATTTTAGCAGGATTCGTCACCTGAATTTGCACGTCGGTCTCCCCTGACGGCACAGATTCCAAGGTTCGCTATACAAGAACTATCTTACCATTAGTGGTATATATTCGCATATATATGCGAACAAATTCGTTGACAAGTTATTGAAACCACGTAAAATAGGCGTGAATGAATATTCGATTCTCGATGGCCCGGTGGTTATGCCAACTGTAGGTGACCGCATCCGTCAAATCCGCGAGGACATGGAGATTAATCAGGAACAACTGGCCGAGCGTGCCGGCCTGAGCAAGGGGTTCTTGAGCGATGTCGAAAACGGAAAGCGGAACATCGCATCGGAAAACCTGCTGAAAGTCGCCAACGTCCTGGGCGCTTCGGTCGACTACCTTCTTCGCGGAGAGGTGACCGAATCTGCCCGAAATGAGCCAGTCGTTATTCCTCCGGAGCTTTCTCAGGCAGCTGAAGAGTCGGAGTGGTCATACGCGGCTACGGTCGAACTCTTGGAGGCGCATCGATCGGTGATCGCCCGTCGAAGCAACAAAGGCCTGCGAAAGTTTTCTGTTGAAGATTGGAAGGAATTGCACAAGGCAATCAAGAAAGTGTTCGGCTGATGTCACCGACTGCTCTCAAGCGCAGCTACAAGATTCAGGCGCTGGCTACCGATCTCGGGATCAACCCCACCGGCGATCCGGTGCGGGAGCTCGTGCGCTACTGCGAAAAGCGCATTCGCCGCTTTCTCAAGGACTTTCCTGATGCGACGACGCTCTCTCAGTTGTTGGAGATTGCTGCTTCGAAACTGGGAACCAAATTTGAAGAAATTCACTCCGAAGCGGAACTCGACCAAGTGCGAACCCGCTATTTGCGTCAAGGCGAGAAGGCGTTTGCAACGCTTGACGAGGAACTTCCGGACCAAGTCCTCGGCGTGACTTTCAAGCGCACCAGTAGAAAGCCGTGGGAACTCCCGTATGTCTCTGTGATCGATTGCAGGGGTGAGAAAAAATCCCGATCGTATTACACCAAATGGCACGAACTGGGGCATCTCCTAATCCTGACCGATCAAATGCGGCTGACCTTCCGTCGGACACACTTCGGCCTGGATGCGAAGGACCCAGAGGAGGCACTTGTTGATGTCATTGCGGGGTCTTTCGGTTTTTTGCCGGAGATGATCGTGCCTCTGGCCAAAGGGCAGCCTTCCTTCGAACGGATTGAGGAGATTCGCCTGCGACTGTGTCCTGAGGCCAGCCAGCAGGCCTCCCTGATTGGCATCACTAAAGCCTGGCCCAAGCCCTGCATTTTGCTTCAGGCCCAGATGGCACTGAAGCGCGGAGAACGCCGAGCGCTTGTGCAGGGGACCCTCGGATTCGAGGACAAACCGCAAGAGGTGCTGCGCGCTGTCCAGGTAGCCCCCAACGACGCCGCCCGGGCAGAGAACTTCGTGATCTTCCCAAACATGCGCATTCCGGAGCGCTCCATCATCGCCAAAGTATTTCGAGAAGAGACTTCCTCCGACCACGCGGCCGAAGATTTGTCCTGGTGGGAGTCGAGTGACGGATCGCGTTTGCCAAGTGCAAAGGTGTCTGTTGAGGCCAAGCGCTGCTGGGACGGGGTTCGCGCCTTAATCACGCCCCGTTAACCCGCTTCGACGGAACAGAGAGAAGCGTATCGACGCAGATGATGGTGCCGGTGTAGGTGTCAATGCAACCTCCGGCACAGCAATGCAGCTCGGTTCGGTGACAACAGCTATGGTCCGCAGCCGGAGTTTCATGCCGACTCCATCGGAACAACCTCCCCAAAGGGCGCTCTCCGAGCCTCAGTTGAAGCCCATATCACCCTATAAGGCGGAACTTCTTCGGGAAACTTGCCACACAGATCGGTAAGAAAAACTAGGGTCTGCGGCGCAATGCCTTGCTCCTGAATCCAGTCAAAGCATGGCCGAAAATCCGTACCGCCGCCGCCCACCGGAGAGAGCGAGATCGGCCGACCGGCTTGATACGTCTCTACCCTCTGAACAGCCGCATCGAAGTAAATCACGTGTACGAGGCGCGGTCGCTGTCCGGCCAAAATCGACCGGACCTCGGCTTCGAAAAGTCCCAATTGCCTCGACCCGATCGAACCGGAACAGTCGATGGCAATCGCGATTTCTCCTACTCCTTCCGAAGTAATTCCCGGTAGATACAGCCCGGACCAAACGTGGCGCCGGTTGGGACGCATCCAGCTATAGTCTGCTGGAATCGTGTCGGACCAAGCCCGCCTTAGCAGTTCGCGCCAGTTAACTTTGGCGGCCTGCGAAGCCTGAACGGCCCGCACAGCACCTCCGGGGAGCTTGCCGGCCACTTTCGCGACCGTCTCCGCCTGTTCGACTGCTATCTGCCAGTCGCGAGCCTGCTCCGCAATCGAGGGACCCTCTCCCGATTCCGGCTGTGGCGCGTCGAGCACCTGCCCCACGCCGCCCGGAGTCGAAGGCGCTTGAGCCCCTGATCCGGCATCTCCGTTCTGTTGGGCATGGTTCCCGGCGCCACCCGCCGCATCCGCCGGCGCATTCTCCTCCCCTCTGGACGAACCCGCCTCATTCTCATCCTGCCCGATCAGGTTATAGATCCGCTCCGCGCTCATCCCGCGGAACCGATTGTCGATGAGAACGTCTTTCGGAAGAGTTAGGCCGGCATCGATCAGAATCGGATTGATGGCATAGTCGCATGCTATATTCCACCGTGCCAAGTTCCGGTCGCCGCGGCGGGTGTGGTGCTGCAGGGCCGGATGCAGCACCTCGTGGGCCAGGACTCCGGCTAGCTCGGCGGCATTGAGCGTGTCGACGAACTCAGGGTTATAGAGGAGTGAAACCCCATTGGTGGCCATGGTCGCGATTGAACTGCACGGCGTGGCGCCAAGCCGGAAAAGCAACGTTCCGAAGAACGGGTGATCGAGCAGCAAGGTGGTCCGCGCCTTCTGGATACGGACCACACCGGGGAGCTTGTTTGTGATTTGAAGCATAAGTTGCCATCTCTGTAGCCATAAAGTGTCATCGATGTGCCTAACAGCGTGACGAGCAACCGTCAGAAAGTCTCAGTGCAATCGAGGCCAGATGGGACTCTGTGTGGTGCCCCACCTGCTCAAAGCGGTTTTGTCGATTTCGTTGGGAGTTACTCAGGATCGCGACGACCCAGATGTCTGCATGCTTGCCCTGAATTCCTTTCGTGCAGATGCTACAGCAGTAGAGACCTCAGCCCATTTGTTTCTTTGGCTGAGCAGAATTCTCACCTGCTTGATCGTCGGGTAATTGCCTTCGCCATGCAGCTTCTGCATGATCTTGCGAACCTCTTGTCGAAGCTGCTCCTTCCGGCGCACTGAAGCGTCCTCGCGAGTGTAACGATATCTTGCTCGAATCGAAGCGCACTCTCGGGGACACATTTTCTCGAGGGCATGTTGTGGCGTGTTCAACGTCTTGCACAAACTGACGAGCGAGGTAGCCGGCACACCCAAGAGCGCTGACCTTAGGGCCTCTTTCAGTTCCAGTATTTTTTCACGCCGATGCAAGCGCCGCCGCGTCAAGATCTCATTGCAGAGAACCGGGAAGTGGTTTTTGAGGACGGTCGAACATGAATACCCCAGCCGTGTCCGCAGGTTGTCAAGAGAAGGAGGCGGTTCATCATTCAAAGCGTTTTCCAGAGCGCTCTCCATTGCGCCGATGCGCTCTTCTCTTTCTTTTCTGATCTTCTGCCGGATTGCACTGCAGAGCTGCGGAAACTTATTCTGAATGTAGCCTTCGTTGACGTATCCAAGTTTAACCGCAAGCTCGTATACAGAGCGGGGATGTTTCTCGGAGAGTGACTGCTCCAACATGGCTCGGATTTCGGCCAGTCCGCAAATTCTGGTGGCGCCAGGTTTCCGCCACCAGTGTGATCGGCCCGAATTGCGATATTTCGCAGCGAGTTGCTTCGATAGCGCGTTGTCCACGTCTCGAAACCCCTCCACTCCTCTATAGTTCAGTCGCTGCGCGATCTCAGACAATGAAGGTGGTGGCTGTTCGTATATTGCCTGTCGCATAGCGGCCCGCACTTGCTCCCGAGAACGGGCTAGAGGAACCCGGCAGTCCTTACGACCGGTTTGAAGCGCTTGTTTCAACTGATCCCAAGTGGCGGCGTCAGCAACGGGATGGCTTGCGAGTAAGACGGCTAGAGGAACTCCGGCCCGATGGCAAATCTGGAGTAGCGTGGGCAATTCCGGCAAGCCCTTCCCGTAGGTCAAGCGGTCAAGCCCAGGTCTCGATAGTTGAACCACCTCGGCGAAAGCCAGCACATTGCCTTCAGCAACGTCTTCTATGCAGGCGCGAAGGTTCGCTTTCAATGCCCCGCGCGAGATATCTAACTGGGGCGCAGCGCCAGCAATTCGGCGATGGCGTTAGCCCGCCACAGCTCCGTGATAATTTGCTCGTGGTCGTCGGGCTGACGCGGAGGCTTATACGCGCCAGCGCGGCCCAGCCATTGCAGGCACCTCGAACAGTGCCCTGGCCGCGCGTAGGCGCCCAGAGGCAGCATGGCTTGACCGCAATGTGGACAGACCGGCTCAAAGGGTTGTCCATGCCGCGGGCAGATCGCGGCCGATTTGATTGTCCACAACAGGGGCTCGTAAATTGGCTCATCTGTACGTCTCCAATCTTCATAACAGACCGGGCACCAGGCGCGGGTGTAGCGGAATAATCCGGAATTAGTGAAGACACCTTCAAATGGCAACAGCGTGAGAAACTGAAGACGTGATTGAAGAGTGGCTCTCTCCAGGGTTCCAACCCATCGCTTGGCAGTCTCTCCCAAACCGTTGGCCGCTACCACCCGCCCGCGGAATCCGTGAGGACCCTTACTTGTATTTCGCGGCACGAAGGGTCCGAAGGGCCGCACTGGTTTCGACCCAACGAGACAAAGTTCACGGGCAACCAGGTCAGCCACCGAGACAGCGTGCGCATCAGCAAGGCGGCCTACATACCCTGTGATACTTTCCACGAACGGTGTGCCGATGCCGATCGGCTTTAGCGAATACAGCCGGCTGCGGGGCGGCAAGTTGGCTGCTGTGCAGTCCCAGCAATCAAACAGCAGGGGCAGTCGCACAGCTCGCCTCCGAGCGAGCGATGGCATCACGAACGGGTCGCCGCTGTCCCGGTCTATTTCGACGCCGCCTCTGCATGTCGAAGCCCGACTCTTGGATTTGGACCGTCGAATCCTGCGCTGTCCCGGCTCCCGGGCCACTCAACCCTAATCGAGTTCGAAATCGTGCGCGCTCCACGGAGCTTTCGCCAAGCCTGACCTCTCCTTCCAAAGCCTCGGCAAGCATCTTGTCGCACTGGGAAACGTTCAGCGCCTGCATCTTTAATTCCCGGAATGTTAGGGCACAGTCTCCCCGCCTGAGCATTGCGGTGAGCGCTCTTACCAACCAGTCTTTCAGCACGCCCACACAGCCGATGCTCCGCTCGTACAGATACTCCCACTCGTTTACCAGTTCTGGCGGCTCCGACAGGGGAAGTTGCTGTTCGAAGGAACGCAGGACAGTCAAGAAGGCCTTTCGATCCCCGGGATCCTCAGCTCGATAGCGCGGGAAGTGAATATCGAAACTCCGCCGGCTAAGTTGTGCGCTCAAATTGCGGAACGCCAGCAGTCCGTATGTGCCCAATAGCACGTGAACGGTCTTGGTGTAGTTTGCAATCGACTTGACCACATCCAGTTGGTCCGAAAGCCGGCGCCCAGGACCCACTCTCGCCAAATGCTGCGCTTCGTCAAGCATGACAGCGGCTGGACGCCGGAAGCAAAGCGCCCTTTCCACCGCATAACGGTATTCCGTTCCTGCTGCTCTCGCATTCGGCATAAACCGGACGGTCCGATCCGCAATGTGAATTGATTTTCCCGGATGCAACTTGTGATCGAGCAGAGGCTCTTCCATGTGAAGCAACAGCCGGCGGAAGTGATCGCGCCAACTGAAGGCGCCAGATTCTGGGGCAATACATTCAACGCTCACGACCGGGAGCCGCCCTGGGTCAGCCTCAAGGTCCACCGACATCGCAGTTGTAAGCAGCTGCTCCATTTTATAGCGCAAGGTGGTTTTGCCCACTCCGGTTGGCCCCAAAACCAGAATCAATGAGTTCGGTGCACTCTCGTAAATTGCACCTGAAAGGGATTCACGAGCCGCTACCAGCCGTGGATGAGCGATGGTGTAACGCTTAAAGTACTCGAGCCTTACTATCCATGGCTGAGTCAGAAGCTCGCGCGGGAATCCAGTGGCCAGGGTCTCCATCAGAATTCTCCGTACACTTCGCCAATCATAAAGCCCTCCCTCAGCTGGCGGTCGATCCCCACGATCGGGTTCTCGCAGCCCTGGGAAATCGATTGCTCCCTGTCGGTTCCACTTGTCGGCGTTAGCCGAATCGCCTTGCTCTCCAGGTCGTTCAGCCGTTGGCTCAGCAGCACCTCTTCAGCCTCGACCGATTCCAAAAACTCCGCGAGTTGCCGACCAGAGATTGCGAAGGCAGCCGAGTGGTTGTGGCACCGCTGGCGCAGTTCCTGGGTGGCGAGCAAGATCTCTCGCTCAGTGCGGCTTTTCAAAATGGCGTAGTACTCAGAGTGACATTGAATCCACTGATGGTGGACAAAAGCATAGGCGACCCCGGCATCGAATGGGTCGAAGCGGACTGCAATCTGCTGTCGCTGGACTTCCGGATCGCGAAAGGCTTCGCACCAGTAATACACATGATGAATCTTGACGCCCCTGCCACTCACAACTTTCGCGGTCCCCCGCGTTGTCGTGGGCAGTGTGAAAATCAAAAACCCTTCATCATAAGGAATCATTCGGTGCCGGCGCTCCCCAGTCTCGGACAACCGAGTGAAAAAGCCTCCCTTGGACTTTGCCCCAGAGCAGGGTGATCGATCGTATCGTAGACCTCATAAAAATATTTGCAGAGTTGACCATGGAGTTCGCTCAGCGACCATACCGCGAGTCCCTTGGGATTGACAGATTTTGTGACCTGCCGGACGTTTCGCATGATCAAGGTGTTTCCCTGCAAGTTGTGAATGAATTGGGTATTGCTCACGCCGAACATGCGCTCGCAAAGAGAACCAAACCGTGCCTTCGCAGGTGGCCGCTGCTTCTTCGTACATTCGTAGTTGGCCAACAGCGCCTCGAAATAAGTGCTGCCGAACTCCTTTCCTCCGTCAACCACCACGATCTGTGGAAGGCGATTCTGGCGCCGTACGCACTCCCGGAGAACCATCATGCACGAACGGTAGCTTGGCGGGTCGAATGTGAGATAGAGGGCTGTCACTCGCCGGCTATAGGCGTCGATCAGGAGGGTCATCCATGGCCGGCCCAACATCCGCCCTATGCGTGAAGAGATGACTTCCACATCCAATTGAGTGTGGTCGATGTGTCCGATTTCAAATGGCCGGTCCCCATGACGAGGCGTCTTCAAATCGAGTTCCCAATAGAATGGCTCCAGGTTGTAGGCGCTGCGGTGGCCTTGGCGCTTCAATCGCTGGCGATAGGGATCTCGTCGACCGGCAGCAATTGTAAACGTCTTGTAACTAGGCGCCACGATGCCCTTGTTCTCGCAGCAGAGCTTCAGCTTGATCCAGGACGAGTAGAGGGTTTTCTGCTTCTTCGTTTCATAATCGTTCTCAAGCGCTTCCGTCATTGTGCGTCGTACAGCCTCAGATAACCTGGGAGTCCTGTTACCTTTCGCGCTGTGATGCGGCAGCAGGCCCAGATAGCCACCGCCATAATCAACTTGTGCGTCGCGATAACGGGCAACCCAGCGGAGAAGAGTGCGGAGAGATGTGTCGGCCCCGACGGGCAAAGATCCATTGTGCAGATAGTGATTGACCAATTCAGCACGGCAATTTGCTGTTCGGAGGTCACCCTCACTGGCTTTGGATAACCGTTCCATAACGTTCGCTTCGAAGACTTTCCTAGGATCCTCAGGAACCATCTGAATCCTGTTCTTCTGGACCAGGCTGTCAAACGCGGCCATCGGAAGCTCGGCCATTTTCTCACCTTCGGAGAGAAGCCCGATTGAAGTATTGCCGACGTTAATCACCTTCCATAGGCGAGCATCCCAGGTGAGAGTGCTTCCACACTGAAGCTTGAACGGAGATATAAGCTGCGGTTCGCCCAAGCCGCTAGACTTGGCTGCGGAAGCAGCTTCTGCCGAACAGTAAAGTTCAACCTGTGACGGTTCCGCAAGCGGCGCGGCGTGAAGGTCTACATAGAGATGGTTCGCCGCGATCATGCGAAAAATGTCATCTACCTGGACTCTGTCCGCAACCGCTCGCGTCAAGTCTCCGAGCGTCAAGCCGGGGTTCGCCAGCACGTATGCTATGACAATGTCGTGGCTGCCGGCTGAGACCGCGGCCGAATAGGCCCGCAGGTAATCTTCCATGAACTGAACGTTCCGCTGAAATACCCAGTCAATCTCTGCCGAAGAGCGGACGCGATAATAGAGACCCATCTGTTCTGCATACGTTTGGCCAGGCTGGCAATACCACAGCCCATCTTCTCCGGGAGAATAACGATTGGGGTTATGCGCGTTTAGTCGACGCAGTTCTTCTTCCGTCTTCCATTCCTCCCAGCCTGCCTCTTCGCGGCGAATGACGAAGAAGTCAGGCGTATGTAGCACCCCCATTCGCTTCCCGGCAACGCTCTCATAATCCAATTTGATTGCCGGCGGCTGATCGAAGTATTCGAGAATGGCGTCGTCGTGTTCCATCTCATAGATACCGGCCAACTCGACTCGATGGCTTTCGAACTGAACGGTGACACCCATCTTCCGGCTCGGATAGCGGCCGCTCACGTTCGAACGGCCGCCACCTACACGCCGCGATGGGCCCAACGAACGAATGTGATTGATCAGTGAGCGCGTCGGTTCCGGAATGCTCTGCCTTTCGAACCAAGCCAACAACTCATCCTGTCCGAGCACAGCGGTTTACCTCCGGAGCTGATCACCAGCCCAGCTTCTCCTACTTCTGTCTTTCGGCAATCAATCGTTCCAACCCGGTCCCTCATGGGGTTGTGCCAGCCGCCGTCCGAGTTTAAATCGAAATCAAAGGCCGGATCTCAGGGATCCGGCCTAAATCGGAAGACAGATGATCAATTTTGTTCCCGCGTCGTCGCCGGTCCACGATTTTGTTCAACGAGCATCGTTGTTTTTTAGTTCACTGGCATAGGCGCCACAAACCTCAGCCGCGACCTCACCGAATCCGGAATCACAGGCGGCGTGCGTCGTGTGCTCGATATGTCCGACGGATCTTCATTGGTTGGCGTGGCCAGGTAGGTGTGTTCCGCCCCGGACGAGTCAAGCGCTATGCCGGTGATTTCGCCTTTGGAATTGATAAAGCAGGCGGTCAGCAGATACAAGGAATTGTTTCCAGTGATGAGCGAGTTCAGGTCCACGAGAGTGCGGTTTCGGCGGATGAACGCGCGAATCACGCTGAAATCGGCGTTCGCCGAAAGCCCAACGATGTCGCCCCCGTCGTTAATTCCGAACCCGTAACTGAACGTATCGCTGCCCACCGTACCCAGGTCCTGCATCTTCTTGCCTGCGCTGGCCAGGAAAGCGTGAGCCGTCACGTCACCAGGCAGATCCGACTCACCAACCACCTGGCCGAGATTGTTCATGCCGTGCGGGAGGTTGTTCGTCGTCCCTCCCAAGTTGCCGAGGTCGATGGCATCCCCGTCTCGCCAAAGTACAGCGTGAGTTGGATTGAGATACAGAGCCCCGAGGGGGTTCAACGGAGCACAACCTCCGGTTGCGCCGGCCGCCTCTCCCCGATCGTTGACCGCCCAAACCTCCCCATCCAGGTCGTTTCCCGTCGGCAGCGCCTGAACCTCGCCACGCGACCAGACGACCGGTTTGAACTGGTATTTTTGGGGCGCGGTGCAGTCCGGATCCACACTCCTGGTTTCGGCCGTGCCTCCCACCATGCCGCTGGTGTTGATCTCTGTCGCCCACCCGTTGACGCCTCCCAGTGTCGGGAGCCGAACCATATGACCCTTATGCCAGACAAACGGAACGCACGGAGTGGGCGAGGACGTGAAGCCGTAGAACTGAAAGGCGCAGAAGTCCTCCGTGGTAGCAAGGCCCGCCGCGGTAATTTCGGCCTGGCCTGCGGTTACACCGGATTCGTTGACGCCGTAGCCCATGCTGTTGCCCCCCAGGCCAGGAGTTCCGACGTCAATCGTTTGTCCCTGGTAATAGAGAACGGCGTGTTCGGCGGCGCCCACTTGGGCAGCGCCGCTGATCCAGCCGTTATCGGTGATCACCAGGGGTCCTCCTGGGGCGCTCGGATTTGGCCCGAAGACACCGAGATCCTGGACCGTGTAATGGGTGCTTTTTGCGTCCGTTTGGGGCTGCGCCTGCTGCATCATAGCCGAACCCCTGCTGCTGCAGCCGGCGAGCGCCAAGCCAAGGCAGGCCATGCCGGCCGCCGGCAACAGGTAATTTCCCGCAGCTCGGGCAATCATCCGAGCCACACCGTCTACATACCGCTCCACTCGGGACCTCATATCCTCCTCCTTTTTCACCTCTGCTTCGCGCCCGGCGAAGCGACTCCGGGTTTGTGGACGCGCCTGAGCATCGAGTTCAGGCAGATGAGGGAAACGCCCTCCGCCGATAGCGTGCGATGGAAGTCGCCATCTTCGATCCACGCCTGGACCTCTCGCGGTCTCAGATTCGAGATCACGCCGATGCCGTCGAGCGGGATTACGTCGGTCTCCGCGCCGCACTGAGGGCACCAGGCCCGCCGCGGCCTGCAGCCTCGAAGCACCAGCAGGGAATCGGTTTCGATCGTGATCGTGATCTGTCTTGCCATGAGCCGCGATCCTCTTCAAGCCCAAACGCGGCACCAGAATGCCCGAAAGCCCGCAAGGAGTCCTTTTTCCCGCCTGATAACTTCTGATAATTTCTCGCATGCGCTCAGGAGCCACAAAACAAACGGCTTCTGCAAGGCCTGCACACGACTGGGAGGCCGGTCTCGGAGCAAGTCCGTGCTAAAATTCGTGTCCTGACCTCATTTCCCCGGTCCTCGACGCAAGGTTTTTCGATGGCGGCAGGCGCAGACCAGAGAGCAAAGCAGCTCTACGAATTCGGTCCATTTCGGGTGGATCCGGAAAAGGAACTCCTGCTCCGGGGGGAAGAAACTGTCCCGCTGACGCCTAAAACCTTCCAGATTCTCCTCGTGCTGATGCGCCGCAAGAAGGAGGTCGTCACCAAGGACGAACTGATGAGAGAGGTTTGGCCCTACACCTTCGTCGAAGAGGCCAACCTCAGCCGCAACATTTTCCTCCTGCGCAAGGCGCTGGGCGAGAGCCCGCAGGACCACCAGTACATCGTCACCGTGCCCGGGCGCGGCTACCGGTTTGCGGAAGACGTGCAATTGATTCCGGAGCGCGAACTCGACATTGTGGCCGCCAGCCACTCCACGGTGCAGGTGCGGGTGAAGGAAGCCAGGCCCTGGGCCTGGGTCGCCGTTGCGGCCGTTCTACTGTTGGGTCTGGCCGCCGGCGCGTTCAAGCTGTTGGTCCATCCCCGACCGCTCCTTACGGAAAGAGACACGCTGGTCCTCGCCAATTTCGAGAACTCCACCGGCGACCCAGTGTTTGACGGAACGCTGCGCCAGGGCCTGGCGGTTGATCTGGAGCAGTCGCCGTTCCTCAGCCTGGTTTCAGACCAGCGCGTCGAGCAGACCTTGCGGCTGATGGATCAGTCCCCCGATGCCCGCATTACTCCGCCGATCGCCCGCGATCTATGTCGGAGGACGCAGAGCGCCGCGTACTTGACTGGTTCGATTGCCAGCCTAGGAGGCCAATATGTTCTGGGACTCAAGGCTGTTGGCTGCGCCACGGGCGATGTCCTTGCAGAGGAGCAGCAAACTGCCGCCGGCAAGGAAAAAGTCCTCGCGGCTCTGGATCAAGCGACCAGCAGGCTACGCGAAAAAATGGGCGAATCGTGGAGCACGGTTCAGAAATTCGATACTCCCCTGGAACAGGCCACCACGCCTTCTCTGGAAGCGCTCCAGGCTTACAGCCTCGCTATGAAACAGTTCCATCTGATGAACTTTCCGTCAGCAACTACATCGTTTCAACGGGCTATTGGGCTGGACCCAAACTTTGCTATGGCATACGCGCGCCTGGCAAGCCTCAACCGCAACAATAAACAGACTGAGGCCATGCTGGCGAATTCAGCCAAGGCGTATGCGCTGCGCGAGCGAGTTAGCGATCGCGAGCGCCTGTATATCGAGGCCACGTACCACATGGTACGAAGTGAAACGGTTGAGGCTTCGCGGGTTAACGAATTGTGGGAGAGCACGTATCCCAGAGATCCAACCCCGAACGGCGGCCTCACCGTGATAGCCGTAGACAACGGACAGTTTGACAACATGCTGGAAGAAGCCCGCCGGGCTTCGCGGAAGGAATCCTCCGTCTTGACCAGTTGGAACCTGATCGAGGCGCTCACCGATGTTGGCCAGTTAGACGCGGCCGACAAGGCCCTCGCCGAGAGCAAGGCCCGCTTTCCTGAATATGGGGATTGGGCTCGATGGGATTATGCCCTCGCATTCCTGCGCGGCGATCAGCCGGGGATGAGACGCATCGTGGATGCGGCGCCGAACGATTCAACCTTGCAAAGGACGTTGTGGAGGCTCCACTGGAGGACAGAACTTTACTTCGGGCGGCAAAAGGAAGCAGCGGAGTATCGCCGCCGCGCAATGAAGCTGGCGGGGCAACTCGGCGTCGATGACAGGGCGTCACTGGATGCGGCGCTAGCTGCGTTGCAGGAGGCCGACTACGGAGAACTCGACGAGGCAAAGCGCGCGGCTGCCGCGGTCCCGTCGCACCTACAAGCAAAGGAGCCCCTGCGAAAACTGGCGTTGGCCTACGCGCGTTTGGGTGACGCACAAAATGCCGACAGGGTTGCGGTTCAACTGGCGAGACTGTATCCGACGGACACGCTCCTGAAGAATCGCGACCTGCCGCTGGTTCGATCCGCCATTGCCGTACAGCAGAACAATCCATCGCTGGCAATCGAGCTTCTGGAGAGTGCCATTCCCACGGAACTTGGGAATCCGGATGTTGCGTACACGCGAGGGCAGGCTTACCTGCTGTTGCATCGCCCAACCGAAGCGGCAGCCGAATTTCAGAAAGTAATTCGATGTCGCGGTTTTCTACTCAATGACGCTCCAGGAGCACTGCCGTACCTCGGTCTGGGCCGCGCCTACGCCATGCAGGGTGACACCGCCAAGGCCCGCAATGCCTATCAGGATTTCCTGACGTTGTGGAAAGATGCCGAACCGGATATCCCCATCCTGAAGCAGGCCAGGGTGGAATATGCAAAGCTCAGGTGAATTGTTCGAGGGTTTTTGATACCGTCAGGCGCAGACCACAGAACGAAACAGCTCTACGAATTCGGCCCATTCCGGGTTGATCCGAAAAAGGAGCGCTTGCTCCGAGGGGAAGAATCGGTCCCGAGCGTTTGTCAGGTCCGAGCTGCAGAGGCTAGCGATCACTTGCGTTCTCTGCCGGGTGCAAATGCCACCGAAATGCGCGGTTTTGCGAACCCATTCCTGCTGCGTTCCTCTCGGCCTTTCGTGTCTTCCGGTTGTCTTCCCCTCGACTACTGGAGAGCGCCGGAAGTTGCTGAACGGAAAAGGGGTGGTAATCATCCATTTGAAACGCGGTCGCGGTCGGCCTGTGCGCCGCCCACGCCGCGCATCTGGGTCACGGATTTCGGGGCTGCATTCTGCCTGTCATGCGACGCGTTCGGCAAAAGGGTTCTTGTCATCGCCTCGGTTGTGCCTCTATTCGGGCAAGCGCGGCCGACCTCTACCGAACAGGCCACGTTCGCTGACTGGGTAGCTACCGAGACGATCGCCAGCTACCGGAACGGTTGCCTCATGCGTCACTGAATCGCGCGATCAATGACACCGACTCCGAACGGCGATGAATCCCGATCTCTCGGCGCCGTGTGTGCCGCCTCTGTCACATTCTTGGATTTGGAATTTCAGAGGCAATAAGTGAACGACCGATTCGGAACATCGGATCGGCTTCGTCAGAGTGAAAGCGAAAAGCGGGTTGTGGCATCAGATCGAAAACGTCCGACATCCCCGTTTATCGGGAGGTATTCAAACTGAACTTGCTAGTCGGCAGTAAATGAGCAGCTTAGAATTAATAGGTGGTTTTGGAGCGTCCAATCCGGTTGAGCACTATCCCTCCCACACTTCCTGCAAGAATCACTCCTCGTGAAAACAGCTCGCCCGCCTCAATTGCCGGCACGCGCACGCTGCATCGAGGACGTGCCCCGGGCAAGGAAGCCCTTTAGCAGGCTATCCCCATCCCGAAAGACGATATATTGATGGTCCGTCAGCTTCGCATCTAGCGCTTTGATGGTGCTGAGAGCGTCGTTCCCGGCGAAAACAAGGACCATACAGGCCGGATCGAGCGGGTTCTCCGCAGCGAAAACTAGGGCATCGCGTTCGGATGCGTGCACTTCACTATCGATCTTGAAGGTTGCGCCCTCATAATCGATGCCAAGGTGCGCCGACCAAAGTGCGAGCGCGGAATTCGCCTCGGGCCGGCCGACGAACACGACATCGTGGTGACGCAACAAATCATCCGAGACTTCGAAATCCTTGTAGACAGGGACCTCGCTCTCGTAGCCGTTCAAAAATTTGTGCTGCAGCTGTTCGGCGGCGAACCGGTTTGCACCCGCATCGCGCAAGGTTCCATACACAATCACCGCGTTAGGCAAGCGGCGCCAGATGTCGTTGGCCAGTTACATAGGGCCGTCGGGAAGGTCGATTGCATCCAGGTGTGCCGCCACCCGTGTAAGTCCTGCCTGCGCCAGAAACGATTCGGCGGTCACAGTTTGGGTCGTATGGGCGCCAAAAAAGTCGTTCATCAGTTTCAGAAAGGCCTCGTCACCCATCCGCAGGCGCAGCGAATCCAGAAACAGGACGCCTCGCGCTTGCTCCCGCCGGAACTGGTCGAGCGGAGTCCCCGTACTTGCCTGCAGGCTGCGCCAGATCGCACGCTGCGCTTCCATCGCCTGCTGCACGTCTTTTGACTGAAGCACGTGGTGATATTCAGCCGAGCCAGCCACAAACCAGGTATCGCTCTCCGAAGCCGGCAAAACCCAGCCCTTCCAAAGCCTCTCCCCATAGTGGGGATGGCTTGCCGCCGGCACGGCCTTCGCTGTTCCCGGGCCGGGCGCGTCCGTCAGCCGCATCTTCTCGTTTTGCTCGATCGAGGCGCGCAGCGTCGCACTCGGCTCAGCGCCAAACAGGTAATAACCCGATGGATACAGACCGTCATCTCCAGCGAAATCGTATTTCTTGTTGGGCAGCCATTCCCGCTGGTTCGGCCTGCCAATCTCAGCCCAGATCATCATGTGCGAGGCCATGTCCGCAGTCACGACTTTGGCATCCATGGTTATGGCCGCCACTAGAGGAGCCGTGCGAAACGCCAGAAATCCGAACTGCTCGTCGATTTGGCCGCGGTATTTCTGATAGAGCTGCTGCCAGGCCATATCTCGCGCGGTGGGCACGTAAGGAATGAAATGCGGCTCGCCCTTGGGATCGGGGTATTCTTCCACCCGGACGCTGAGGTCCTTGGCGTTGTTGTCGCCCCAGTAGAATCCCGGAGTGTCCCCGAACCACTCGTTCTTTGAGCTGCGCCACAGCCTGGTGTGATTGGTGCCCAAATCGAAGATGGCAATCTCGTTGGTCTTCGCGTCGCCCATGATCCATTCATTGGTATACAGCCCGTTGTTCTGCGTTTTGAGAATGCGAACCACGTCGTCGATGCTGTTGCTGTATTGAATGGCCATGCGCGCGCGGAACGCCACCGATATGCCCCCGGCATTGAATGGCGTCTGATCGATGGTGGTTTCGGTCAGCACTATTCCCGCATCGTTCTGATACCAGTCGGTCCCACTTTCAATCCCTCCGGGATAGCTCTGAATCATCATTCGATGACCGGAATCAGGCTTGATGTCGAGCATGACATTGGTCTGTTCGGCCAGGGTCAAAGGCCACCACGTCACGTGTCCGATCACCATCTTCCCGTCGCGGGTCGCCGGCCCTGTGGCGGCAAACGCGCTGCAATGATCTTTCACCGAATCGCGCCGGCGATCGGAATAAGGAGGCGCATCCAGACTTAGCCCTTCCAGGCCGGTAGGCGTTGCGGAAACCGCTTGCGCCAGTTCACCCATTTCCACCGTAGTATTGGCGACCGCTATATCCACCAGATCCACCCGGCGGTCTTTCCATCGTGCGCCTGCATCCGAAGCGCCATCGGCTATCCCGCGCATTTCCTCCAGGATTTCCTGGTCGAATCCGCGCAAAAACAGCGCGTTCGCCGTGGTGCGGTAGTCATCCCATTGCTCCTTCGAACCCAGAACCGCCGCGCACCTTGCCAGATATTCGGGAATCTCGCGCGCCATCAGGTGGCCGTGCTGATATCCGCGCTCGTAGGGCTTGCCTTCGATGTGTAGATAAATCCACCCCGCGGCGGGATACCGGTAAGCCGGGCCAAACGTCTGGACGGACGCTCGCGCCGGCCATTCATCGGAGGAAGAAGGGATCTCCTCCAGATGCACGCCTTCGAACCAGGCTTTACCATGAAACGACCCGCCATTGCCCGCCATCAACAGAATCTGATCTTGACTGCGGCTGGCGACAAATTTGAGGGAGACCCGCGTCCATGGATGAGTTCCTCCGAGCGACGCCGAATGAACATCAAACGGCATCGATGCCATCGCCAGAGCCGCTCCGATCGCAATCGGAGTACGGTCCACGTCCCGCACTTGCAGGTCTTCCGTGCGCACCCATCCGCTCAGTTCGTAGCGTCTGCCTATGGTGAGACTTACTACGGGCAGGCGAACGCAGGAATTTAGGGCATCGAGACCCCGCTCCAGGCGGATGGACTTATGGCCCTCATGCAGAACGCCGGAATCGAGTGCCGCAGAGCCGTGATCGAGGGTCCAGTTCTCTTCGGCACTGTTACCCGCTGCTTTGAGTACTGGCGTCGCCACTTGGGATAATGCAACAGCCAAAAGGAACAACGGAATACGGAGCATACTCCCTCCCACTCCTAACCTTGACCATCAATGAGTGAACATCATAACCATCCACGGGTGGGAGAATCCGACCAAACTGGCCAGATCTCTGTTTTTTCCGGAGTAATCCCCCACGTAAGACGCCACGCTAGCGGATGAGGAGCATAGATTCCAGAGCCCAAAAACTCACTTTCGAATCAGGGAAAGCTCCTAGTGCACCAAAAGGGAGCCAGCGTCCATTCGCCCCTTCTCCTCATCCCGAAATTATGGAGATTCTGTTCCTGCTTTCACCTCTTGTGTGGAATCCGAAGTCTGTATCGAGAAGTCTTTCGCTACCGCGGGCCCTGGAGGTATTTCTGCAACCAGGCCACGGCGCGCGTGAGTTCCTCTCGTCGATGCTCGCGCTTGCGGAACCCGTGGCCCTCCTCCGGGAAGTACACGGCATCCACGGTGCGGCCTTCTTTTTTAAGGACGTCCACCACCTGCTGGGCCTCTTCCCTGGGCACGCGGATATCGTTTTCGCCCTGCAGGACCAGCAGCGGCGCTTTCTCGTTACGGATGTATTTCAGCGGGGAAGTGGCTTCGTACACCGCACGGTCCTTCACCGGATCGCCGAGCAGGCTCTTTTCGTACTCCTGCAGGAAGGGGTCTGAGTGCCGGAGCATGGTCAGCCAGTTCAGGACGCCGTATTCGTCCACCGCCGCCGCCCACAACTCAGGCGTCTTGCCGATTGCCATCAGGACCATGAAGCCGCCATATGATCCGCCCCAGATGCCAACGCGCTTAGGGTCGATGAAGCCAGTGGCCTTCAGGAATTCAACCCCGGCGATCTCGTCTTTCAGGTCGCCGCCTCCCAGGTCCTTGATGTTGGCATTCTGGAAGTCCATGCCGTACCCGCCGGATCCGCGCACGTTGGGCGCGATCACCAGCATCCCGCGCGAAGCCAGCAGTTCGGCCTGGCCGGTGAAGTAGTCGGCCGCTTGCCCTGCTGGCCCGCCGTGCGGCATCACCACGGCTGCCGCGGAGCCGTCCCGCTTGAGATTAAAGGGAACCCAGACGAACGCCGAGATCAGCTTTCCATCGAAACTCTTGTACGCGACCAGCTGCGCACTGGGCAGCATTGCATGTTGCAACTCGGTATTGGCGTTGTGCGTGATCTGTGTAAGGGAGTTGTCCCCCGTCAGCAGGTAGTACTCTCCGGGGTGGCTCGAATCCTCATGTGAGAGCAACATTGAACCATCGGGCAAAAAGGGCGAAGTCGCGCCCGCCGGCAGATTCACCCCCGGCGGGATGCCGCGATCCGACTCGCGCATGGTCTTTAAATCGACGAAGCGCGTGGAAACGCGGCCATCTGCATTCAGAACATAAACCGCACTGCTGCCGTCCGGCGTGAACGCAGCGCCACTGGCAAACCAACGCGTGTCAGTGAGCCAGAGGAGTTTCTTGCTATCCCCATCGAGTAGCGCCACGTTGTCATAACCGCCTTTCTCATTCGAGGTGATGAGAAGCGTTTGCCCGTTCGGCGAAACCGCCGAAATTTTCACGAGTTGCTTGCCCGTGTGGTCCAGCAGCTTTTCAGCCTTTCCCGTGGCAACGTCTACGCGAAAAATGTCGGAATCATCGATACCCACTGACCGCGTGGCATAGAGAAACTTGCCGTCCGGGCTCCATGCATTCTCGTTCCACGAGGCCTTTGGATCGGTTTCATGCGTCAACTGGCGAATCGCGCCGCTCGGCCACTCCATCACCGCCAGGTTCGTCGACGGCAAGGTTTTCTGTTTGAGGCCGATGGCCAGCAGCTTTCCATCCGGCGAGAAATCGCGAACGGTTTCACTTACGTCCGGGGTATTGGTGAGGTTGCGCGGTTCTCCTCCACTTACCGGCACGACGTAGATGTCGTAATACTCATTGCCGCCTCGGTCCTGGCTGTATACCAGCTGCCCGTCATCGTGGGAGAAGCGCGCGCTAGTCTGGCGGTCATTGCTCGTGATCAATTGCCGCGCGCCCGCGCCGTCCGCGTTCATGATCCACAGGTTCGGGCGGCCTGTCGCGTCACTGATATACGCCAGTTTGCGACCGTCATTGCTATGCGCGAAGCCGTACACGTTGGTCGTCGTCAGGAGCGCTTCGACCGGCAGAGGCAGTGCTCCGGTTTGCACTGCCGATTGGACCGCGCGCGGATCTGTAGGCTTGCGATCCTCCGGTCCATCCCCGAATGCGACCATGGAAACACAAACCAGGCCACACAAAGTCACGCCCGCAAAACGCATAGACTCACCTCCTTAACAGAACTGCTATTCCGCTCGCAATGCTTCCATGGGGTCGATACGCATGGCTCGCCTTGCAGGGAACAGACACGCGAAAAAAGAAATCAAGAGCAGCAGGGCCGGCACCAGAAAGAACGTCAGCGGATCGGAGGGCTTTACGCCGAAAAGCATGCTGTTCATCATGCGCGTGAATCCGACGGCGCCTATGATTCCCGCCAATATGCCCACCAGCGCCAATCCCATTCCGCGCCGAAAAACCAGCGAGAGGACGGCACCCCGGCGCGCTCCGAGAGCTATGCGGATAGCGATGTCCGCGGTGCCTTGCGTAACCAAAAACGACATCACGCCGTAGACTCCAACCGCAGCGAGAATCATCGCGAAGACGGCAAAACTGGCCAACATGGTCATGGCGAAGCGCTGGCGTGCCATTGAATCCTGCATCCGTTGATCCATGGTGGCGATGTCATAGACAGGAACGTCGCGATCCATCGAACTCACCTGTCGGGCCATTGAGTCGATCGTGAAACCGGGATCGGCTGTCGTGCGAGCAACGACGTACATGGTTCCGATCCCCTCCTGCTCATAGGGATAGTAGACGGCCATCCGCGTATCAGTATCGAGACCATACTCTTTCACAACTCCCACCACGCCCACGATCGTGATCCATGGTGAATCGTTCGCTTGCCGAAGCCGGTTGCCGATTGCATCGCCACGGGGCCAGAAGTGGTCGGCCATCTTCTGGTCAATGATCGCGACCCGCAGAGTCTTGTCTGTGTCGGTAGAGGCAAACAAGCGGCCGCGAATCAAGGGAATGTCCATTGCGGTGAAGTAGGTTGGTGTTGCTGCGCGAAGGTCAACTTGCAGTTCGGGCTGGTTCGGAGGTGGAACATAGCCTTCGATGATCATCGGGCCCCAACCGACTGCTGATGTAAACGGCAAGGACGAGACTGCTCCGGTGGCAGTGATTCCGGAGAAATGGCTGACGCGGTCAGCCAATTGCTCATAGAACTGCACGCGCGTGATTTGGTTCTTGTACTTTGGCCCGTTGGCGCCCACGCGCATTGAAACGACGTGGTCGGGATTGAAGCCCGGCGGCACGTGGGCAAGCCGCATAAAACTGCGCACCAGCAACCCGGCGCCTATGAGAAGCGGCAGGGAGATGGCCAGCTCAACGATGACCAGCGTTCCGCGCAGTTTGTCGTGGCGAAGGCTCAATCCGCCGCTGAGCGAGCCCCTGGCGCCTGCCTTCAGGCTTGCGGTCAGCTCGACACGCGAGGCACGCAGCGCGGGCGCCAGACCAAAGATGATCCCGGTGACGATGGAGATGAAGAACGTGAACGCGAACACACGAAAATCCATGCTCAACTCATCCAGGCGCGGAATGTTGCCGGGATGCATTCTGCGGGCGACATATATGCTGAGCGCCGCAATGGCGATTCCGGCTGTGCCGCCAACTAATCCGAGCAGAACGCTCTCCGTCAAGAGCTGACGCATCACCCGCGTTCGCCCGGCGCCAAGCGCTGTGCGGATAGCAATCTCGCGCCGCCTCATCGTGGCCCGTGACAGCAGCAGGTTGGCCACGTTGGTACACGCGATGATGAGAACCAGAGCCACCGCGCCTAAGAGAACCAGGATAGCGGTGCGCACATTTCCGACGACCTGCTCCGTGAGAGGAACCACGCTGATGTTGAACGAAGGGTCGCGGTGTTTCTGTTCGCGATGGCGCGCGGCAATCACGTCGATATCCGACTGCGCCTGCCGCATAGTCACTCCGGGTTTGAGGCGCGCCAGGATGTTGTAGCTTTCCCAGTCGTAATTCGTAGGGTTATTGGCGCGTTCGTCAGGCGGAATAAAGAACTCAGGCTTGTCGATACCGTCGACAGTAGGAATCACCTCATGATTGAGGCGAAAGCTTGCCGCAAGGACGCCGACTACCGTATACACATGGCCGTCGAGGGTGATTGCGTGTCCTATGATGCCGGGGTCGCCTGCGAACTCCCGCTCCCACAGCCCGTACGTGAGCACGACAGTGGCCGGTTTTCCCGCTTGATCCTCTTCCGGCAGGAAGATACGTCCCAGCAAAGGCCTGGCGCCGAGCAGGGGCAGCAGACTCGAGGTTGCGCGGATGCCATCCACCTTGATGGCTTTTAAACGATCCGTGAGGGTAAAGCGTTCGCTAATGGCGAGAGCCGTACTTTCAAATACGTGGTTTTGAGTGACGATGTCGTGATACTGTCCGGGCGACGGCCAGTCCTGCGGAATGCCGATGCCCGGCGAGCGCAGCCAGAGGATGGCGATCCTGTCGGGATGGGGATAGGGCAAGGGCTTGAGCAGGAGTGTGCTGGTGAGGCTGAAAATGGCGGTATTCGCGCCAATGCCCAGGGCAAGCGAAAGCACGATCAACGTGGTCAGCCCCGGCGACTTCACGAACGATCGCATTGCATAGCGAAGATCACGGGACAGATCTTCGAGACAACTCAGCATGGAAAGTCTCCTGCAAGTTTTAAAATCTGGAGCAGTCTACCTTTCTTTCCAGTCGCCTCACTGGCCAGCACGGGCCGCCCGCTAGCGCTGGACCCATGGATGCCGTTGGCCTCAAGGAGTCATGGGCAGGTCCATGGTTGGGTTGCGGTTCAAGAATTGAAACGGGCGCAGCGAGAAGGTATGCCACATGACCGGCATCTGCGGCCAGTCCTCGGGGCGCGGCACGTGGTGGAATCCCACCGTATACCATGCCACAATGTCGGTGTTCATGATTCTGCGGTTTTTCTCCGTCCACGCGGGCAGACTGTCTTCCCCCTTGGTGCCGAGAACGTAGACGCCGGAGGCGTAGCGTTCGCTCGGATCGTAGGGAGTCACCCACAGGGTGTGTTCGGAGAAGCCGGCGCGCTTCTGCACCCATTCCGACGAAGGCAGCAGGCTGATCGCCGTTTCGCCGGGCATGATCTCAAAACTGGACGACTGGCCCAGCGAGTTCTTCACGCCGTCGTTCACGAAGCGCCACATCGATGGATGCTGGAGGCTCACGTCGAACTTGGCGTGGCATTCCGTCTTCACCATCTCCGGCTGCATGGCCCAGATGTATTTGCGGCCGGGCGCCGAGTCGGGCAGCTTGTACGGAACCAGGTGATCGACCATGAGGGAATTCTTCGGTCCGTCGACATCGAGATCGAGACGGAAGCTGAAGAAGTGGTCGTGATTGACACCATCCACCCCCGGGAAGACAAGCTGGCCGAACTGGACATCGTGGCCGTCGGGATCCTTGCCCGCGATCTTGTCGCTGGGCGGAGCGTCCGCGCGCTGGTCCTTCACCTCCTTCACCTCGAGAGCGCCGGTTGCTCCCACGCCGACGACGATGGTACCGTCCTGCTCAAAGCGCCAATCCATGAGGTAGTCGTAGTTGCCCACTGTGGCGACGGTGCGGAAAACGAGCTCGCGCGAGGGGCGGCCATAGGTTTCGTCCACCCAGTGGCGCCACATCGGGTCGCCGGTCACGCGTTCAAAAAGGCAGGCGATCCGCGCGCGGTTGTAGGGCGGCATGGCGTTTTCGCGAAAGAAGGTGGCGCTGAAGAACGTGGCGTAGGTGGGGCAATCGACGCCCGCCAGCAGCGGCTTCAGAATGCCGCCCGACCCGCTGGCGTGGAAGTACTCGCCGGCATCGAGAAAGACGCGCGAGTTCTCGGGTTCTTCGGGGTCCATGTAGGGAACGTACAGTTCGGAGAGCGAGCCCTCGTAGAGCACGGAGCGGCGCTTGCCCCCGTCGTTCCATGTGACCAGGTTGATGACCGGACCCACGCGCGGATCGAGACGGAAGCGGAACTGCCAGTTCTGCCAGGTGATCTCGCCACTGTCGACCGTGAAGCTGGGCCCCTCGGGCTGGGCGATGAGGAACGGCTTTGTGCCGGGCAGAGGGGTCCCGCCATCGGCGTCAAAGTAGTACGAGTTGGCCGGCTTGGGCACGGCGCCGTAGTCGGTCACGCGCAGAACTTTCTTCTCATTCAAATCCACGATAACGATCATGCCGGCGATGTCGTTTGCGGCTTCGCCGTAGGATATACCCTCGGCATAGATGCAGCCGCCGATGGCGATGCGGTGGCCGTCGGTCTGCTCGGCAAGGCCAAGGTAGCCCGTTGGGGCAGCATGGCAGTTGACCATGTGCAGGTCAGTAATGCCGCGTTGCTTGAGCGCTTCGGCGACGCGCGGGTCCTTCTTGATCAGGTCGTCGAGGTCGCCCCCGCTAGCTCTCGCTTGTGCGCCTTTAAGCTCGGTGTAGGAGTCGAGCTTGCCGGCGGCAATATCGACCACCGCGGCGAAGGATTTGCCATCATCGAAGAGCACCACGTCGGCCTTGCGCGGGATAGGCTGGCCGGGCCGCCAGGCCAGTACAACGGATTTGTCGGGCTCGCGTAACAGAATGCTCGGGAACCTCGTCTTCTCGGTGACCTTGCCGGCATCGCGCAGCACGTCATAAATCTTCCAGTATTCGTCTGGGGTGAGCCCGTCGAGCGGGTGATGGACCTGGGGCCCGAGCGCGACCGCGCGGGCAAGAGACAGAATGAGCAATACTGCGACGCCAAAGAGACGACTGAGGCAGATCATGTGCGACCTCGGTGAGCATGGGTGGTGAACTGGTGGCGATGAATCCATCGACCATCCACGTCATGCTTCCTCTGTTGTCGGATCAATGGTTCTGGTCACGGCGGAGATTCGATCCGCAGGAATCCACCGTGGCTGCATGGGGTCAGATCTAGGTTCCCGCAGGGAAGTTCCCTTCAACACAAATGGAATACTGCAGAAGCTGTGGCGCAAAAGGGCGTAGATCGGGCAGGGCGAAGGTGGTTTTGCCATCTCCGCCAAAGTCCGTGCCAATCAGATCAAAGATCGCGGGGTAATCCGTGATGTTCAGGAGGCGTCCGTCAGCAGGGAGCGCGCCCTGGCCATATGAGTTCACCGAAAGAAAGACATCTCCGATATTCAGGTTGGAGCATGCGAGGGAAATCTTGCTGTATCCGAAGGCGGTGCCGCCGTTAGTGCTGAGAGCTTTGGACAACGTGGTAAGGTTTGCCGGGATAGCACCTGGTGGCCCTGTGGGGCCGGTTGGACCAGCCGGCCCAGTTGGTCCCGAGGGCCCGGCAGGGCCAATTTCGCCGGCCGGACCGGGAGGTCCCAGCGCGCCTTGTGCGCCTGTGGGCCCAGCGGGGCCTTGGGGACCTCGTGCTCCCGGGGCGCCGGCGGGCCCGGCAGGGCCTTGGGGACCGGTGGGCCCAACCTGCCCAATGGTGGTGTCGAACATCCCCAACAGGCCAGAAGTCGCGTTCTGCACAGTCAGCAGGTAGGCTCCGGCCGTAATACCCGAAGGGAGATTCGCTGTGAGGCTGGTGTCACTCGAACTGCTGACAATCAACACCGTGCCGGTCAATGCGACTCGAGGCAGTTTTGTTCCGAATCCCGTTCCGTTGATGGTGATCTGAGTTCCCGCGGAATTCTCAGTGACGCTCTGAATGACCGGAATGGGAGGTCGCTGTGCCGCCACGAAAACAGTGCCGGCCAGCAACGATGCAACGAGAAGAGACAGGAATCGAGTCATGGTCTACCTCCATGCTGTTTTGGGAATTGGGGAATTCGTTCAGGGACAGATTGTCTCGATGGTTTGCACGCCGAAGTAGGTCCCGGCAGTGCCCTGCAGTGAAACGCCGGAAGGAACGCCCTGCAATGCCTGCGTCCTCGTTTGGGGATGGCCTGTTCCGCCAGGACCTTTTTGAATTCCAGGATTCGATGAGAAGCCGCAATGGCCGGGTCAGTGCTTCCACAGGTCGATACGGATCGAGCCTGTACCGGCGGTTTTCTGCGTGCCGAGGATGTCGCAGGCCTGCACTGTCACTGTGTTGGCGGCGCTCACCCAAGCCGTGTAAATCACGGTCGCATTCGCGGACATGCGTTCGCTGGGCACCCCCAGCGCGATGGTGTCGCCATCGGCCGCTCCGCCAAGAGCAAAGTTTGCGCTGGCGCAGGCGCCACCCTTAAGTGCCGGGAAGCTCGGGTTCACCTGGATGGAAGTGTGCCCCTTGATGGGCGTGCCAGTTCCGCCGATGGTCAGAGGGCCGGTTGTGGCGAGATTGCCGGTCACGCTTGCGTTTCCGCCGATGCCGGCATTGCCGGAAATGTTCAGGTTGGCTGTCTGCGCCGACGCGGAATTGTTCTGGATGTAGCTGGACGATCCGGCGGACGGAGCATAGCCGCCGGGGCCAACTCCACCGAGCGCAAGCGAGTTTGTCGCCGCCGCTGCCACCGTTGCCGTGGCCGCATTCCCGGTGATATTGATTCCCGCCGTTCCCGACAGGAGATTGGCAGGATTGAGGTTGGTAAGGTTGGCGCCACTCCCGTAGAAGGTCGGCGCAAACAGGCCGCCGGTCAAAGTTCCGCCCGTCAATTGCAGATAGCGCCCGTCGGTGAAGCTGGTGTTCAGGCTTAGCGTGGGAGACTGTCCGCCGGTTGAAAGCAGCCCGGTTCCCGCAGCCAGCGAGAGAATCTCCGTAGTGTCGCTGGAACCCTGCGGAGGAGCGGGAGTGGGTTGCAGCAGAATAGACACGCTATTTGAAGCGCCATTAACAACGGCGAGATCCATTCTTCCGTCGCCGTTGAAGTCCGCCATTGCAACAAAATCAGGAAAGTTATCCACCCCAAAATCGCTTGCTGCGGAAAATGTCCCGTCTCCTTTACCCAGTAGCACACTGACTGATTCGCCGTAGCCGGTTGCGACCGCCAAGTCCAAGTTGCCGTCGCCGTTGACGTCGCCTACGGCGACCGCGACAGTTGAGGCGCTGACGGGTACAGGAGATCCCGGTGCGGCCGTAAACGACCCATAGCCGTTGCCTAGCAGCACGCTGACCGTATTGCTGCCCCGGCTTGGCACCGCAAGGTCCAGCTTGCCGTCGCCGTTAAAGTCGCCCACAGTCACAGAAGTTGGAGAATTGCCGACCGTCAAGGGACCTCCGGAAAAAGGCGTAAATGTGCCATCGCCATTGCCCAGCAGTATGCCCACTGTGCCGTTGGTCGCACCGAAGCTCAACACGGCCAAGTCCACGTTGCCGTCGCCGTTGAAATCGCCGAGGCCAACAGAGAAGGGTTCTGGGCCGACCTGAAAGGGAGATCCAGACGCAGCCGTAAACGAACCGTTGCCGTTGCCGAGTAATATGCTGACCGTGTTGTCACCGGCATTTGGCACTGCAAGGTCCAACTTGCCATCGCCGTTGAAGTCGCCTACGGCCACAGAATTCGGAGCGATGCCGACCGTCAAGGGAGATCCGGATGCAGGCGTAAATGTGCCGTCGCCATTACCCAGGAGTATGGTCACTGTGCCGTTGGTCGTCCCCAGGCCCGTAACGGCCAAATCCAGGTTGCCGTCGCCGTTAAAATCACCAGCGGCGACAAAAGTGAAACCGAGTGAGACAGCGACAGCATAAGTCACGGCCGGTTGGAAAGTTCCTTCGCCATTTCCGAGGAGTATGCTCACCTTGCCGTAAGAGTTCGCCACTGCCAAATCCAACCGGCCATCACCATTGAAGTCGCCCGCGACGACATTGGTTGGAAGGTTGCCAGGGAAGAAGCGGTTTTGGCTGAAGGAGACGGTAGTGGTCGCGTTCGTGATCTCAAAATATCCCACGTTCGAAGCCACCCCGCCATTGGAGACCGTGATCCAGGCCGTGCCGGGCGAAGCGATATTGGCACTGGGGACATTGGCCTTGAGCTGGCCGCCGCTGACGAAGGTGGTCGGCAGTGCCGCGCCGTTCCACTCCACCACCGAACTGGCCACAAATTCGGAGCCATCAACCGTCAATACAAATGAAGGGCCACCGGGCGCCAGGCTCTGTGGAAAGAGCGGCGTGCTGATCGAAGGCACAGGATTCTGTGCCCAGGCTGACGAAAGGACAAGCAACAAGAACGTCGATAGAATCCCCGATTGCGACTTCTGGAAGTGACGCGGTTTCATGATTTTTCCCCAAACGTGGCGATCCCCATTCACAGCCTGGCGAGAGGCATTTTGCCTACCGGCGGATCTAACACTTGCCTGCTTGCGCGTTTGGTTTGTCAAAATCCGCACCAACGCTGCACCCTGTGTTCTGGCGCGTCCGTATTCGCCGTGATTCGCGATCAATCGTGCCGATGCTCCCATAGGGATTCCCTGCGGTCAATGGAGCCGGCCTGTATTGCATCTGTCTTCGAGCTGTAGGCGTAAGCAAATGAAAACACATAGATTGCTTCACTAACGCGCAAAGAGGGTACAATTTGTGTTGCTCGGGTTTGGAGCCTCCATGGCTGGAACCGGTGTCGTCATCCCCAAAAACCTGATCCGCTTCGGCAACTGCGTACTGGATGCGTCGGCATTTGAGCTTCGTCGCGGCCGGCGAGTTGTGAAGCTCGAGCGTATTCCCTTGCAGGTGTTGCTCATTCTCATCGAGGAGCAGGGCCAGGTCGTCACTCGGGAGGAGATTGCCGACCAGATCTGGGGCAAGGACGTTTTTCTAGATGTGGACAACGGAATCAACACCGCCATCCGGAAAATTCGCCAAGTCCTGAACGATGATCCCCAAACGCCTCAATTTGTGGAGACAATTCCCGGGCGAGGCTACCGGTTCATTGCGCCGCTGGAAACCACCAAGACGCAATCCCGTCCAACCGAGTCAGTGCCGGAGAAGGCGCCGTCTCCGGCGATCGCGGCCACCATAAACCCAGGGAGCGCTGTCTCCCCCGCAACCCCGGCTTCCCGTCGGGGATTCCCCTGGAGCCGTTCCGGCGTGCTGGTTCTCGCGGTGCTGTGTGTCGTCGGGGTAACAGGGTGGCTCGGTTGGAAGCGCTTCAATGGAGCGCGCCACCCCATCCGGTCGATTGCCGTGATCCCCCTTCAGAATCTCTCTGGAGATCCGTCGCAGGATTATTTCGCCGATGGCATGACCGAAGAGCTCATCACCGAGCTTGCCCGGATTCAATCTCTGCGGGTCATCTCCCACACCTCGGTGATGGATTACAAGGGAACGAAAAAGCACCTGCCGGAGATTGCGCGGGAGCTTGGCGTCGACGCCATCCTCGAAGGATCGGTCATCCGGGAAAGCGACAACGTGCGCGTGACGGTTCAGCTCCTGGACGGACCAGCCGATCGCCATCTGTGGGGCGAAGAGTATGAACGCCCCCTGAACAGCGTTTTGAATCTTCAGAGAGATGTTGGCCGGGTCATTGCCCAGGAGGTACGCGCAAAACTCAGCCCAACCCAGCAGGCGCCGGTTCGCCAGGCACACGTGGTGAACCCGGCAGCCTACGACGACTATTTGAAAGGCCGCTTTTACTTCGACAACGGCTTTGGGAAACCTGATTCACTCAAGAAGGGCCGGCCCTATTTCGAAGAGTCGATCCAGGCCGACCCGAATTTCGCGCCGGCGTACGCAGGACTGGCAAATACCTACATTTACTCGGCGTTTGCCGGAGTTTTGAAAAGGGATTGGGCGTACCGGGCTGCAAAGCAAGCGATAGACAAGGCGATGGAACTGGACGATAGCGTCGGCGAAGCGCACTATGCCCTCTCCGCGCTGAAGTCGGATTTCGACTGGGATTGGGAAGGCGCCGAACTCGAGCTCAACCGTGCCATCGCTTTGGCGCCCAGCTACAGTTGCGCGCATGAAGGCCGTGCCCTTCTTCTCGCCCTTCTTGGCCGGCGTGACGAAACGCTTGCGGAGCTTGCAAAGGTCGATCAATTGGACTTCAGCTTGAGTTCGGCCGGGACCGAAGTAGGGGTTTACTATGCACTGCGGGATTATCCCAACCTGATTGCCGCGAGCAAGAGAGCGCTGCTTTTGGATCCCAATGCTTGGTGGCCTCACTACAAAATGGGCGTCGGCTATGAAGGTATAGGGAAGGCTCAAGAGGCGATTTCGGAATATCAGAAAGCAATCGAACTATCTGGTGGTTCGCCTGCCGCTGTCGGGCTGGCACACTCCTATTCCGCCGCTGGCAAAAAGGCTGAAGCTCAGAAGATCCTTCGCGAATTGGAGCGTAAGTTAAACGGGACCGCCGACGTTTCGCCATACACGATGGCCACCATCTATGCCGGGCTCGGCGATAGGGACAGGGCATTCGAATATCTCAACCGGGCATTCCGTGAACGGAGCTTCTCCCTTTCGGCGGACCTGAAGGCAGACTCCGCGATCGATAGCCTCCGAAGTGATCCTCGATTCCAGACGTTGCTGAGTCAAATGGGACTTCCCTCACAATAGAGCGCTGGTGGGTAAACCTCGCCAAATCATCACAATTCACCGCCGATCACGCCTATGGGGAGGAGGTTTCCCCTCAGTTTCAGCAGCCGCCGCCCTTCCGCCATACGCGCTCGCCGCCCGGACCGAGCTTGCCAGGGACATTGCCATAAGCTCGGGTTTCCGACCGAAGGGCCAAAATCTCCATCGCCCCGGAAAAGGAACGAAAAGTCTTTGGGCCAGTGTCCAGGAATCACATCGCCGTCGTCTTCGACCAGAGTTCCAGATCAACCTAGAGGCACTCATCTACCCGGTCTTCGCGATGAAGGACGCTCCATGGTGACTCAATTTTCCGCACCGAAACAGCTGCGCGAACATGCCGAAGGCACTCGCCACGGCGTCTGGTTCATGAACGGCTCCTGCCGGTCGAGGGCCTCTACCGCCGCGCAGATTGGCGGCGATTCTCTCCGGCATCGATGGCATCGGGGTACAACTCGCTGATCGTTCGCAGTCGCTCTCTTTTTGCGGTTATTGCGCGCGCTCAACGGCTGCCCGAGGACTGGCCATATTGCACTCACTGACACGTTTTCCTTCCGTTTAGCACCTAGTGCCACCTTATGCTTCAAGAGAGGGTACAGGCTGAAAGAGGCCTACACCAAATCAGAAGGAGTTATTAGCACAGCACGGTCATTTTATGCTCCAAGGTGGTGCCGCTTTATGCTTCAAATCACATTGTTGTTGTTGTTGTGGTGGTGGCGGTGGTGGTTCATGACGCCGGAGCCTCCATGTACGCTGCCATGTGCGCGAAGATGTCGTCGGCGCTCACGCGATTCGAAGATTCAATCCCGGACTGCAGCTGGCGCTCGCGCAGTACCACGTCCATCTCGGTCAGGATCTGTGCTGCATCGTTCACCGTGGCTGCGCGAAGAATCTCGTTCTTCTTGAGTTCGCGTGCCGTGAACCCGCACAGGCGATTCCTGATTTCCTCGGCGAAACGATTGAGTTCCTCATCCTGATTCACGTTGAGACGGGGAAGCACATCCACCAGATCGCAGATATTGGTCACGAGCGACGCATGGAAGCGCGACTCGGGCTCATTCAGACGTTCGACCATGTGTGCAACTACCGCTTTCAACCGCACCCAGAGATCCTCCGTCCCTGATATGGTGTGACCTGTCAACATCTGCAAATCGCTGGGGTTGTTTTTGTCGTTGTACTTCGAGGACAAGGTCAGCAGCAGCCGTGGCAGGTAATGGCGACGATTGATCAAGCTGATATTCGCGGGTCGGAACCGCATGGTCATGATCCGTCGGGAGCTGCCTCTGACTTTGAACGCGAGTCCGGCTGAGCCTGTCGCAAAGGGACGCCGAGGATTCTCCTTCGTGCTTGCTCCGGCTGCGGCTGACCCTATCCTCGAATTGGATTGCGCTGTGCATCGATGCACTGTTTTTGCTTTTTCCTTATTTGGAAGGTTTTTGCTTTTGCTTTTCGGGTCCCGTCAAGCTGCCAGTTGTCGCGTGCAGGCTGATTCCGCCTTGATACCGATGGCCCAGATGAACCCCATCAGTTCGCGTCCAATCGCGGTCATGGTCTTTCTCCGGTCTTTGCCTGCTGCCATCAGCTTCATGTAGCGCTTGTGCAGGCGATTCTGCGCCTTCCATGCAATCTCGGTGATCTCTGCTGAGACCCCCTCCTGTCGTCTGCGTAGCTTGGCCCCTAGCCATGGCCGGTGTCGATAGCTCCAGGCCGATTCGACCACGATCCGCCTGAGGTGTGCGTTGCCGGTTTTGGTGATGCCGCCTTTTCGAATACGCTTGCCACTGGAGTCTTCGCTCGGAAATACGCCGCAATACCCCATCAACTTCCGCGCACTCTGGAAGCGGGAAGTGATGTTACCCAACTCGGCAGCAATCGTGACCGCCGAAATATGTGCCACGCCGCGCAATGCTTGCAGGCCCCGGATCACTTCCTGCACGGGCGCAGGTGCCAGCTTCACCGCGTCCACGATCATCTGTTCCAGGCGCTTGATTCGTTCTGACATATGGTGCACTTCGTTCAGACAGTCCAAAAACGTAGCTTCCTGTGCCGGCTGCGGGTAATGAACCTGCTGGATCCACTCCCAGTAACGTTCCGTCCACGCCTTCACTCCCAGCGGGGCGCGACGTCCGGTGCGTAAAAGAAACTTGGTCAGCCGGTGCCGAGCACGCAACTGATCCTGCTTGGCTGCCTCCCGCTGACGAACAAGATCACGCAAGGCTTCTGAGCCTTCATCCGGAACCCACACCGCCGTCAGATCGTCGGAGCGGTGACTGCGTGCCAACTTCAATGCATCGCGACGGTCAGTCTTCACGCGGTCTCCGCGCTTTTGCGGAACTAGCGTCGGCGCCACCACAGCGCACTCGACGCCCAGCTGCGCCAGTTGCCAGTACAGCACGAAACCTGTCGGACCGGCTTCATAGCAGGCCCGCAGTTGTTCAGCCGGACCAAGCTTCTTGATGAACTTCCGGATCGAGTCTTCGCGGTTGGCGATCGTGCCCAGGCTCCGAACCTCGCCATCCGGCTCAGCGACCGCAACCGCTATCGTTTCGGCGTGGACATCCAAACCCAAAAATCGTAACTTCTCTCTCATGACCGGTTCCCTCCGCATGTGGCTCTGGACTGTAGTTCGTCAAACAAACTCAGCCTAACCCACGACCAGCGCATCGAACCGGTCACACCATAATGACTTTCTGAAGGGACTCCCGTACGTTCTCATCGATTTCCCGCGCAACCCGCGCCCGTTCTTCTTCCGAAAGCGACACGCGGAAGTCGTTCCCGCTGGGGATCGGGAGGATTTCGAGCTTTACCCCGAACTTGTTCCGCAGTTTGTCCGTTGATGGGTAATCTTCCTCCCGGAATAAGCCGTTCAATTCGGGACGCACCCGGTCGATGTAGCTCGGGTAGACAGCCAGAAACTCCTCTACCTGCTGCGCAAAAACCAGCTCGAACTCTCTCATCTTTGTGGTCAGCTCGAAGTAGAAATGCGCCGGCAGCAAGCGGTAGCCCTCATCGGACCAGGGCAAGGTGATCTTGTAGAAATACTGGCGAATCTGGCCGGCCAGGGAGCGAAGCGCTTCCAGTCGTTCCGCTTCATGAAGCAACTGCTTGTTATAGCGGCCGGCGCCGTCGTAGGCTCCGTGTCGCTGCGCGACTTCTCGGCTGATCTTGCGATCGTGTTTCACCGCGGTCCAGATGCTGATGTGGACCGCTGCCAGCATGGCGCGTTCGGTAATCATTGCAGAACCTCCGCATGTTCCACGCCGAAGCGAACGAACTCCGGCGTATGGGTAATGGCCCGATCGCGGGCCGCTGCATCGCGCATGGCCAACACACGCATCTCGGTCGGCATCCGGTCGAGATACCGGATCCCTTTTGTGATCGAATGGTCGGTGAGTGCGCGACCCAACGCCGTGGCGATCGCAATGCGCGCTGATGGCTCATCGGGGAGTGGCGCCGAGTCGGGATTGAGCAGGATTTCGTCGATGGACGGAAGTGTCCGAAAGAGCCGCAGGAAGGCGACCAATTCCGTCGTTGCCGCCTCTCCAATGGTTCCCTCCAGCATCTGTGCTTCGATCTCGGTCGTGCCAGCCAAAAATCCGCTCTGTTGCCGGCGGGCAAAGCCGCTGAGGACCGTGGACGCCATTTCCCAGGAGCGCGGCGTGGGCCACGCGTTCACGTCCGAGGTCGCATTGGCCTCATGAAGGAGTGCCGGTTTGAAGCGCAAGAACGCGATGATCTCCGGTCGGATTCCCGCTTTGATGGCCCACTTGCACCAGTCCATGAAGTCCGGTTCGAGGTCCAGATGGACGAACCGGTTCCGCAGTGGACGCGGCATGGAAAAGTGCACGCCACGTTCCGAAGCAGGATTGCCGGCCGCGATGACCACCCAGCCGTCGGGAAGGCGGTATTCGCCAAGTTTGCGGTCCAGGATCAACTGGTAGCAGCCGGCCTGCGTCATCTGTGGCGCAGACGTCAGTTCGTCAAGGAAGAGAATTCCCTGGCCATCAATCGGGAGGAATCTGGGCGGCACCCATTCGGCACGATCCGCAGAGATCCGCGGCAGACCGCGAAGGTCAACAGGGTCCAATTGAACCGCACGTATATCGAGAAACTGATATTGCAGCTCGGCAGCCACCTGGGAGACGATCTGCGACTTTCCCACCCCGCAGGCGCCCCAAATGTGCAAAGGCACACGTTCGGCGATCAGCGCATGGAGCGCCTCATACAACTCTGAAGGTTTCATTGGCAGCATTCCTTTCGAGAACGCGGGAGGAAGAAGTGAGGAAGTAAGAACGAAAAGGGAGAGCAGAGCTTTGGAGAATGCCGAAGCGCTTCAGATCCTCGCCGCCTCAAAATTAAGGAAAAGAGTAAAAGCGCGTACCAGGCTTTTTTTCCTTAACTTCGGGCCCGGTTAGTCTCAAGCCCCGAGTGGCCGAGCACAGGGCGGCGCAGATTCGCCCGGAAGACCGTTGGAAGAGAGTAAGTTCTAGCTCAGCGGTGTTGGTGCAGGCAACATCAGATCATCATTCCAGGACCACGGCACGAGGATCTTTGTCATTCCGCAGCCCGGTAAATTTGATGTGGCGCACGTGATTCGAATCAGTCCACTCCAAAAACTGGAAGTTAGCGACGAGTCTGAGCTTAACCCAAACACAACTTTCCATCTTGGCCGCGGTGAGCCCTTGGCCCCATCGGCCGGGTGTCGCTTCCGGGAGATTGGCGAATGGGCAGGTCTTGGCGATGAGCGGCTGGAGCCGATCGTACAGCTCTCGTCGCGACGGCGGAACAAGACCCGCTCGGACGCGGGCGGCGTAGATCAGTTTGCCGGCCTCGTAGTAGCCAACGATGAGCGCGTCAACACCGTGGGTGCCCGGTGTGAAGCCCCCAATGACGAATTCCTGGCCGATATTGATCCGCATCTTCGACCATGATCCGCTCCGTCGACCCGGCTCATAGGGTCCGTCGAGCCGCTTTGCAACCACTCCCTCTCCGCCAATTGCCTTCACGCCCTCAACGAATTTCGGTAAGGAGCCACAGAAGTGTTCTGACCGTTGCACGTGGTCCGTGCCATTGAGAATCGATGTGAGGAGATCTTTTCTATCCCGCAGCGCTAGCCCTTTCACGTCACGGCCTTCGCTCACAAGAACGTCGAAAGCGAAGAACACAACATGGGCTCCCGTGGCTGCATTCTGGAGGGCATTGAAGCTCAATCTGCCTTCATAATCGAATGCGACCAATTCACCATCAAGAGCGGTACCAACCTCAATCGCTTCCGACAAATCTCGTGTGACAAGAGGATAGTTTTTGCCGAGATCCTTCCCTCTCCTGGACAAGAGCGGACGCCAGCACGGTCGTGGATAGCTTGAGCCCGATACCCATCCAATTTCAGTTCGTAGACCCATGTATTGCCCACTGGAATTTCTACAACCGGCAGGCATTCCATGGGTGGCGTGAATGGGATGGTTGTATTGCTCGCGTGCGGCTTCATTCACATGTAAGGGTACCGGCTTGGATTTCCACTTCCATGGCCCTATTGACATATTCGCCTTTTCTTCTCCTATACTGGTCCTGTGTTCCAAGCTCCGACAGCCGGTGTCTATCCGTTCGTGGTCGCATGCAAGGGGTGTCATCAGAACATTCCGGCGCCGGTGGAGACCATGCCGGACATCTGGATCATTGCTGAATGCCCGCTTTGCGGCCAGAAGAGGAGATATCTTCCAGTGGACATCTTTCAGGGCCGTCTGTCGCATGAGCTTCTGGCCAAGTCTCGGCAGGCAGGAGGCCACAAATGGGGGAGATGAAGCGGGCGATTGCCCGGGAAGAACATGAACGAAGAAATCAAGACCGCTTTGCCAGCACGCTCGTAATTGCCGCCGCCATGATCGCAGCCATCCGATTGGCCCGGGACGACATTAGCACGCCTTCACCGCGCGTTCACGCCGCGGTTGCCGATAGCGTCAGCCTGGCCCGGATGATTCTTAAGCGAGTGGTTGGAGGTTCGGGGCATCCATGACTGCAACTGCGAGGACACCGACCTCATCGTAGCAGTGATGGACATGACAAGAGTCCCGAGGTACTTGGATCAATGATCAAGCCCGGTCAAATCATCGGCCACCGACTCGGCGGTGAGCCTGAGCACGAGCGCGATCATTTCTACGCGTGTCCAGCTTGTGCTCAGATGGTCGACATGAGAGACCTCGGAAAAGTGTTTCACCATGAAATCAAGGGCCATCGGCCGCTCCCTGAAAACATGATCACTTGGCCTGCAAGGGACAAATCGAAGAGGCGCTGCCGGACCCAAGTTGAACGGCCGTGACACCTGCGATGAGAACTCTTCGCCAAATCAGATTGGGGCGCACGTCAATCTGCATCGTCATCGACCTCGTCCGCGTTGAAACTCTCGATCGTTTCCTCTTCGGCTCTGATTTCGTCCAGGACTGCCTGATCTTCATCCGATAATCCGGATACCGTCTGCGCCGTTGGCCTTGCTTTCTGCATAGCTTCCGTCAGTAGGGGTGCTGAATCAAACAGGCCCAGAGACTTTGGTGGATCGACCTGCGGCGGAGCCGGCCGCTCCGGCTTCTCATTGACGCTTACGCGGCTGCTCTCGATTTTCGTGCCCGTCGTTTTGCTCTTCTTGCGCGCTTCGGCTTGAGCCGCTTTGGCGGCCTCATCCATCTCCGCGTTGGCCCTGTCCAGCGTGTTCTTGAGTTCGAGGTGCGTCGATACAAAGTTGATCACCGTCGCCGGAAGTTCCTGATCCAGTTCGTCGGCGGTTCCGGTGACGGTGAGCGGCGTGGTAAGCGCGGCATTCTCGCCGTCCTTGAGCTTCTGGGGAACAATGTTCACACGGATCTTTTCATTTTCGAGGTGGGTGACTGTGAACAGGACGGCGCGCTGGCGCAGGTAGGGTGCAAGCTCCTTGAACATCAACTCTTCTCCTCAATGATTTTCGGCATTGGAGACTTCAACTCCGGGTCGTCCCAATGCGTCGTGTAGCGCAGGCCGAACTCAACATTCCGTTGATATTTCTCCGGGGCGTACTCGCGTTGCCAGAGCAGGCGATACACCGTATCGACTGCGGACTTCATGATCGTCTTCATTTCCTCCTCGGAGATGTGCGAGAACTGCGGCTCGCCGGAACACGTGGGGCAGAGTTTTCCAGCATGTAGGTCTTCGATGGGTCCGTTGCGAAAGGCCAAAGCAACGAGAGCCTTCGCTTCGGCGGCGATTTCTGGCACAAGGGTCATGTTCATGCGCGCAATCTCCTGCGTCTGCCACCATACGCCAGATCTGTGACAACTGTTCGTCCGCTCGGGGATCGAACGGCCGATTTTCGCCATCGCCTCCGGGTTTCGGACCAGAGTTCCGGATCGACCGGAAGAGCACTCATCTGCCCCGTCTTCGCGTTGAAGAACGCTCCATGGTGGCTCAACCTGCCGTATCGGAAAAGCTGCGCCAGCATCGCCAGCGCACTGGCTGCGAGACTCTGATTGATGAACGGCTCCTGGCGGTCGAGGGCCTCGAACGCCGAGCAGCTTGGCAGCGGGTCCTCTCCGGCATCGACATCGATGACCTCGGGGTACAACTCGCTGACCGTTCGCAGTCGCTCTCGTTTCCGGCGGTTGCGCGCATTGAGAGGCTGTCCCAAAACGTATTGACCGCTCGCCGCGTTGTTGCCGAGATCGAGCCAATAACTGACGCTGCTCAACGCACCGGAAAACGAATCCGCGATGGCTTTGCGCCCCGCACGCGTATCGACGCACCCGATCACCAGGTCAGGACAGTGATCCTGTTGGCGGTCGAACGATCGAACATGATAGTGCGAAGGGAGCGCCACCCAGCTCGTGCCCCAGAACAGGTTGATCCGGTTGATGAGAACTGCCGCCTTGTTTTGGCCGATGTCCGACACCGAGAACGGCTGCCGGACGCAGTTGGTTTCCGACACCAGGTCGCCATCCATCAGCGTGACTTCGAGGCCGTAGCGATGGCCCCATGCCCGTAAAGCCTAGTCCAGATACGGCAATCCGAGAACAATGGCGCTGCCGGTTCCGCCGGCGCCGATCACCAGAACGCGCATGGTGCGATGGCGCAGCAGGTCGGAAGGAAGGACGTGCTCGATGCGCATACTATCCCCTCTCTCCGCGCACAAACTGCGCCAGTGTATGGGGCAGTGCAATCAGTGTCCTGACCGGAAATGGCTTGCGCTTGTCAGCCAGTTCACTCCAGAGTCCCTCGAACCCGTCCGGATGCCGAGTCAATCGCCCGACATTGGCGTGTGTGAACGCGCTTTCGTAAAAGCCCCGCTCCCACTCGGGGATCGAAGCCGCGGTTGCGCTGTCCGGGTGACGCATCGTGCCGGTACAGACACGGCCGTCATCGGAAAGGTTCCAGAAAGGCGCGACGTGCAGCTTTGTATTCGGCGCTGGACGCTTGTTTTCGACCAACGCCCGGATCCTCAGGTCTCCGTTTTCGACCCGCCACACCAGTGGGGGCTGTGGAAACGTCCTTCCGTTCAACTCGGTGGCTTTGTCTTCCGAGTTCTCATAGAACATCTGCCTACGATACGCCGGAGTCCACCAAGCAATCATGCGGTCGCCTTTGGCAAGAACGTTCTCAGGCAGAATTTCGGCAGGAGAATACCCGGAAAGCGAACGCGCCAGGGACTCGAGGAACGCAAGGGTAAGAGGCTGCGCGGCATCAAGTGTGGGCGGCCCTTCCTTCTGACGCACCACGGCGTGACGGGTCACGAAACTGCGTTGACGATCGCCATAGACCAGCAACGCCTCACGCAGTTCGAAGCGATGATTCTCCCCGATCGAGATGTGCACCTGCATGGCAATTCTTCTCCAACCCCTGGAGTTCTTCCACAAGCCCGAATAGCTCGCAATTGAAGGTCACAAAACGGCTTACGGTTCGAAATGCGCGCCGTACTTCCTCCGGTTCGCGAGGGGAAAAGACCACACCGAGGACCGGCTCCGCGCTGCCCTCCAACATGTATTGGCTCTCTTCGTCGAAGCAGGCCACGATCGCGTCGTGTTCCTTGAAAGCTACAAGCAATGAGGGAAGGGGGATCGTGTCATATCCGCCGTCTTCGCGAAACGAGGGATCGGAGCGGAGCGGGACGCGTGAAAGCCGTTCAATGGTACGGAGGCGTTCGAACCAACTCTGAAATCTTCCATTGCGATGCCGCGAGAGGAGTCTGCGCGCCTGAATGGCGCGGACACCGCAGCCCCCTTTCAAGGTCAGGCGAATGCACTCCGGCAGCGCTTTCTGGACCTCCGGAAACTCATATTGTCCGGGGTTCTCCTCTTCCTCGGCATATTCCTTCATGCGCTCTTCGTACTCGAGCGCGTCGTCATGGTTGTAGATCCGCATCACACGATAGATCGCGTATGTGAGCGTCCAGTAAAAGGCGGCCCCTAGCCCGGCGGCTTCCTCTTCGAGGGCCTCAATCGCCGGTCCGATTTTCAGAAATCCCGACCCGCCGCACTCGACGGTTACCGAAAGGCGCCCGTTTTCCAGTGGGACGTCCTGTCCATCCCTTTCGGCCAGGTCGCTTACGCTTAGGTGATATTCGACGTTTCGTTGAAGCAGGTTCAAGCGCTCCTCGCCGATGGCCTCCATGATCACCCGTTGCGCGAATACGACGGCGCTTCCCTCGCACCGCCTCCATGTCTCAGGTACTCCCAATCCCTCCCGTACCAGGGCCGTGCAGAGTTCATACAACAGCTCTGCATGAAACTCATGGCTGTACGAGAATGGCATTCCGTCCACCGTCGGCAAGGCATTTGTAAACGCCGGAGCAAGGGTCACTACGCCGGAGGCGCCAGTATTCCCGCCGGTGCAGGCAGAGATTGGTCGTCGGGTCCGGCGAATCGATCCATGGCTTCGACCAGGGAATGCGCCGCCTTGAGCGATTCTTTGCATTTGAGATGCCTCACAAGCAGTTGGCTCGATTCCGGGAGCGGCTCGGTGGCCTTTCGGGCAAACAAGTCGAGCAGGCCTTCCGTGGTCATTTCTGGGCGTTCTTCTTTTGGCATTCTTCATCCCTTGGTTCCGATCGCCCGGCTGAAGGTGTAGCGCAATACCGACCCTGCGGCTTCGGGGCCGGAGACCGACGCGGTGGCTACCTCCGGAAATTGGGGTGTAATCAGATCCCGGACCTGATCGACGGTGAGATCCGGACCCGGATCGGGAATGCGGATCCCGTTGTAATGAAACTCCCGCACCATGGCTTCTGCTTTAAGCTGACTCATTCTCGTTTCCTCCCCTTGGTTGAATCGCGGTTGAAATCTCGATGACGAGCATGTTGATGTATTCCTTGACCTTGCGGCATAACGCGACCACACCGATTTCGAGCCGATAGCTTCGCACCGAACTACGAGCCTGAACAGCAATGTACTCGCACTGGTTTCTGCGGAATCCCCTTAACATGCGTATCATCGAATAACCAATGCTACTTGAGCCTGCAAGGCGTTACGGCCGTCGCTATTTGAATCCAGTTCCGACCAAAGTTGGCGGACTCTCGGTCATGTTCAAGGTGGGCCCGCGATTCTTTTTGGACGCGAAGGCTCGCTCGCCATGTGGGTCTCTCGGTCCGTTTCACACTGATGCACGGATCTACGCGACGCCTCCACAGTCGGGACTGCGCATCACATGGATGGGACATGCCACGTCGATCGTCGAAATTGACGGTGTGCGGATCCTGATCGACCCGGTGTGGGATGAACGCGCTGCCCCAACGACCTGGACCGGACCCAAACGCTTCTTTCCCGCTCCTCTTGATTTGGTCGATCTTCCGCTCCTCGATGCGATCCTCGTTTCGCATGATCATTACGATCACCTGGGCGCCGGTTCGATTCGTGCCCTGGCGCAGCATGCTGCTACGGAAAAAGCTCGATGGATTACACCTCTCGGAGTGGGTGCACTGCTCCAGCAGCTCGGTGTACCTCCCGCGCATTGCATCGAGTTGAACTGGATGGACACCACGCACGTGGGTGAAGTAGGGGTGATGGCGCTGCCGGCCCGGCACTTCTCAGGCCGCAGCCTCTTCAATCGGTTCGAGACGCTGTGGGCATCATTTGCATTCTCCGGGCCACAACACCGTGTCTACTATGGAGCCGATTCCGGAGAGTGGGACGGCTTCCGCGAGATTGGGCAGAAGTTTGGGCGGTTCGACGTGGCCATGCTCGAGATTGGGGCTTCCGATCCGCTGTGGTCGGAGATTCACATGGGGCCGGAAGGTGCTGTACGCAGTTTCCGTGCACTGGGCGGCGACGGTCTGCTGATGCCGATCCACTGGGGCTTGTTTGATCTGGCTCTGCATCACTGGAGACAGCCCATTGAGACGATTTGGCCATTGAAAGGGCTGAAACTCTGGTCTCCCACCCCCGGCAGACCTTCTGAGGTGGTTCGAGGCGTGGAACTTCGATCCGAGTGGTGGCGGCAGGCTGAATGACAGCATCTATGCAAACCCGAGCAGACATCTAACTCTGTGGCTTGCCAGAGTCCCCGAGTTTAGAATGACCATGATGCCCACAACTGAAATCATCAATGAGATTGACGCGTATCTCTCACGCTTGCGTCAGGCCAGAGAACTCCTGTTGGACCAAAGGACGGAAGCGGCACCGAAGCGGGTGCCTCGTCGCAAAAGGAAGGTCGCGCCTGGGAAGGCGGATCCAGCATCTTCCCGCAGCCGCCGAACTACCAAAAATAAATCCGGATCAGATCATCCTGTCGTTCATCTCAAGAGAGGGACGGAGCGCGCGGAAATTAGCGCCGAGGTTCCGATCTCCGCAACGCAGCATGCCTCAAATTTGGAGCAGCCGGCGATCGCTCCGCCGGAACGCGCCATACCGCAGCGTGTCGTTGTAAACAGGTTTCCCTCGAAAGCGGTAAATACTTCGATCAGATCCGTGCGTCATAGAACTCCCAAATCGAACCCAGGCACAAAGCCCGATGCGCCGAAACCCGCTATCGCGCTCGCCGGACTTGCAGGTGCCAAGATCGTGGTGGTGCCGGCCGAGCAGGTACGGCGGGAACGGGAGCAGGCCGCGCAGCCAGAAGTTCGGCGACCTCGTGTACCCTCCTCCGGTCTGACCGGCAGACTGGCATTCGAGGCTCTCTTTAAGTAATCTGCCATGATGGCGGTTGGCAGCTATAGCCGAACGCCAAGCAACGGATGAGCGAAGCCCTAATCGAAAAGCCTGATCACCGCCGCGGCCAGACACTGGCAATGAGCGTTGCGATGAACACAAGCTGAATCAACAGACGGGGCCCGACAGAGAGAACTGGTTTCCGCAGAATCGTCAGATGTTCGCGCGCGGCTTTCACGTTTGCCGGAAATAGGCAGCAGAGCATCACGACCGCGAAGGTAGCGACCCAGGGCGCCACACCGTGTATCTGCAGCCCCACTGCAATGGCAATCTCCGCGATGCCGGTGAGCGTAATCCACACGCCGGGACTTCCCAGCGATTGGGGTACCATGCGAATCAGGTCTGCCCGCCGCTTCCCCCAGTGAGCGGACGCGGTAAGCAGAAACATTGCGCCCAAGGCTGCGCGAAGAGCGAAATGCAAATTCCCAAAATAACCCCACTCCAGCCCTAGGATTCGAAAGAAAAGAAATGACACAATGAGACAGAGAAGAGGCGTCATCGGGAAGCTCCTTGCAAGATCATTTGTCTCATATTCGCTAGTGAGAATGTGCGGCAGCACCAGTGTGCTGACTGTGGCGGCAGAACCAAGATGGTTGCCGCCTGCCGGAGGGTTGTATAAGTGCTGATGATAATCGATGACCACTGTTGTGGCATGGTCGACTGGCAACAACGGAGTTGCAGCGCTCAGCAATAGCTCGCGCCTCGGCTACTAGCGACTCTGACTCGAACCCGGGTCCGAAAACCAGAAAAGGCCAAGCCAGCGGATGATCGCTAAAACCTTAACCGACAATAGACACCCAGGGCGGCTGTTGCTCAAGGAGTAATTTATGAGCGTGCGACCTTCCGCTCGTTCAGAATTGATCGAGCACGCTCTCTATATTGTGATCCCCGCGGACCGATAAATTTCCGTAATGTACCGCATGTCGCGCAGGCCCTCTTCGCCCGGCGAAGTGGCCTCAAGCCCATTCTGCACGCAGTGTGAGAAATGCTCCGCTTCGGCCTGAAAGTGCGAGGGGTCTCGTGCCGGGTTCGGCTCGTCAACTTTTGTGCCGGTGAACTCGCCGGTGAGACGCAGGCCTTCGTAGACAAAAGCCGGATTCACTTCAAGCCAGCCCTTAGATCCATGTACGCGGAAAAAGCCGTCCATCGGCGCGCCGTAGGTGGTGTTGCAACTGGCAACAATCCCGGACGGAAAACGCATCGTCCAGGACACGTTTTCTTCGACCTCGTTGAAGCGTCCATCGTGATCGATGACCGAGGAGTATGCGGAGATGTGTTCAGGCTCCTCGCTGGTCAGGTACCGGCACGCATTCAGGGAATAGATCCCGACATCGAATAATGGCCCTCCGCCGGCAAGTTTCTTGTCGATGCGCCATTCGCCCGGGGCGATGTTGAATCCGAACGCGCTCTCGATGGCTTGCACCGTGCCCAGCGCGCCATCACGAATCAGCTTGACTGCCTTCAAATTGGTTGGCTCGTAGTGGCAGCGATAGGCAATCATCAACTTCACGTTCGCGGCCTTGCACGCCGCAATCATGGCTTGTGCCTCGGCCACGTTGGTGGCCATCGGCTTTTCGCAGAGCACATGCTTTCCTGCCTTGGCTGCGCGAATCGTGTATTCGGCATGCATCGAGTTGGGTAACGCTACGTAGACCGCATCGATCGCCGGGTTGTGCGCAATCTCGTCGAAGTTTTCGTAGTTGTAGATCGACTGTTTCGCGATGCCGTACTCCGCCGCGATGCGCGCTGCCTTGTCAGGATGGCCGCTCACCAGTCCGGTGATCTGCGAATTAGTGGTCAAGCGGGCGCCCGGCATGAAGTGCCCGGCAATCCGCCCAAGGCCAATCACGGCGTAGCCGGTCTTTTTGGGAGGCGCTTCTGCATCCATTATCGTCGCGTATCGGGCGGCCAAACCCATTGCGCCCAGTTTGGTAAAATCTCTACGATTCCACAGCATCGAGGTCGACCTTCTAATTAGAGAAATCGGGCCGCCCTCCACTTCAAGGAGCGAGTCCGCTACGACTGGGATTTCAGTCGTGATTCTCTGGCGGCCACAGAATATACCGCCGAGGAGCCGGTTCGCCACTGATTGGATCCGCCGGACGCCACAGACGCATGTTGGCAGACTCGAACGTTGGATTAACGTGCATTCGTTTAAGACCGAAGGACAAAATCACAATGCCGCCATATTGGTTCCGTCGTTGCTCCGACTGGTGATACTCTCCCGTAATCATCATTCCTCGTCGGGAGGTCCTGCAGCGCCAGCCAGGTCCTGTTGGCGAACCTTCCCCACGTTAAACTTCGCCGCTCTCTCCCGCATCGTCTTGAGCACATTCTCAATCGGGGGTGGTTCGCCTTTGATCCAACGCAGCGGATTGATCCTCGCCACCACAAAGGCGCGCAGATAAGGGCTCGCCAGACCATGTTCTTTGAGTTCCTTTACTACTCCTGAGACTTTCTCATCGAGTTGGAGGACCATTCCAGCGTGTCTCTCGTGAACTCTTACTGCGGCTTTCACCGGTTCGTCTGAGAATTCTTCGAGGCGCCGGAGTATCGGGTGATAGGATCCTCCAGCAAAACGTGGTTCGCGCTCGTAGCAGACCCCGAGGGTGATCAGAGCAGGTTCCTCCAGGTAGAACGCGAATTGGGATTCAAGGTGGGTTGGGTTCTCTTCAACCAGGCCGCGGTAAATTCGAATCACCTCAAGGGACCGCTCCTTGAGGTTGTGAGCCTTCTCGGTATTGAGGGCCAGGATTTGCCAGGCGAGTTCGCGATCCGGCAGCACCAGCGCCGTGATGGATTTGGCTCCAAGTCTCTTCATCGCCGCAAGCCGATGTCGCCCGTTCGGAGTCCAGAAGCCGCCGTCCGGTGCGGTGACCGCGATGATGGGGTCGAGAAAGCGGCCCGTCTTTTCGATCACTCCGGCCAGCCGCTTGTGGTGCGCCTCAGAAAGATCGCGCTGGAATGGCGTTGGATCGACGGCATCGATAGGTAAAATCGCCAACAAAACGGAATGAGCACCAAGCGGCTCTCTGTAGGTTCCGATGACGCATCCGCCGATCTCTTCGACAGCGGACATCAGTTCGGCAGTAGGCCTATCCGGCGCTTCGAGCCTGCACTCTGCAGGAATAAGCCCCTTCGAACCTGGCCTTGCCTTGCGGCTTCTCTTTTTGGTCTGTTTGCGCGCGGGCATACGAAACAAAAGCTCCCTTGAGCGGAAATGATCCCATTACCAGCGGACTCCGCACAACATCCACGCTTCAGTATCCTAGGGCCTACCCACTCTACGGATATTCGCCCCAGAAAGCTGAAGGCCAGTTGCCTGCTATCCGCATCATTCCTTTCACATCTCAACATTAAGTGTCACTCTGACCGTCACCCCACAGCAGCAGCCGCAGCAAATCGCAGAGAATCTCAAGAACAGCCGCTCGTACTCCCGCAATTCACGCACTTGAAGCAACTGCCATTGGGCACCATCAGAGCGCCGCACGTGACACACGGCGGCGCGTCCCCTGGCACATAGGTTTCTTCAAACCCGCCCGGAGTCGCCGCAAGAGAAGCAATGTCGCCTCTGTCGTTGGTCTTCCCGCCGACAGGAACGTTGAAGAGCGGCAGTTGGTCCGCGGTGAGAAATCGCGCTCCAATCCACCTGAAGATGTAGTCCATAATCGACTTCGCGTAGCCGACCTTCGCATTTCCCGTCCATCCGGACGGCTCGAAGCGCGTGTGCGAGAGCTTATCGCATAGAACCCGCAGCGGGACGCCGTGCTGGAGACTGACCGAAACAACGGTGCCGAAGCATTCCATCAATCCGGCGATGGTTGAACCCTCCTTCGCCATGCGGATGAAGATTTCGCCTGGCTCCCCGTTCGGATAGAGGCCGACCGTCAGATAGCCTTCATGTCCGCCGACAGAAAAGTGATGCGTGACCGCGACACGTTCGTCGGGTAGACGATGGCGGTTGGCGGCAGGAGGGCCTGGAGATTTCGTGCTCGGACCCTTGGGAATATCGTTGAACCCGCCTGGGGTGTCGGCCATCGATGGACCGGCCACTACATTCTCTTCCTTGAAACCGTTCGATGATGAGATTTGGTTCGCCATCTCTCGCCTCCTTGAGTTGTCCAACGACCCTCTAACGGTCTTCGCCGAAGAGGTTTGTAATTCAGGATTGGAATCCGGTCAAATGTGCGGCTCAACCCCTGGTTTTATGGGTTAACCCCAAAAGAACCTTTCGCGAAACCAGACCTCCTGTTCTCGTCTGTGGCCCCGCCGTATGACTTAACCTTGAAGGGATGACCGCCAAAGGGATGCAGGCAGTCGCCGGTTATCGAGCGCTCCTCGAATCGATCAAGGAACGAGTCCGCTCGGCGCAGCTTCGTGCCAGCTTCGCCGTTAATCGCGAACTGATCGTGCTTTACTGGTCGATCGGCCGGGATATACTTTCCCGCCAAAAAGCGGAAGGCTGGGGAGCCAAGGTCATTGATCGTTTGGGGAAGGACTTGGCAACGGAATTCCCTGGAATTGAAGGCTTCAGCCCGCGAAATCTGAAGTATATGAGGGCTTTCGCCGAAGCATGGCCTGAGTCCGAATTAGTGCCACAGCTTGTGGCACTATTGCCCTGGGGCCATCATCGGATTCTGCTGGATCGCGTGAAAAACTCCGCCACGCGCCAATGGTATCTGCAAGTAGCCGTTGAACACGGATGGGGCCGCAACGTGCTGACCCATCACATTTCAACCGCCCTGCATAAACGACAGGGCAAGGCTCTTACGAATTTCACCCGAGCGCTCCCTTCGCCGGCGTCCGATCTGGCGCAACAACTTCTCAAAGACCCCTATCACTTTGACTTTCTCACTTTGGGCCCGGACGCGCGGGAACGCGAACTGGAGCGCGGATTATTGGAGCACCTGCGCGATCTGCTGCTCGAATTGGGACGCGGCTTCGCGTTTGTCGGCAGCCAGGTTCCGCTCGAAGTCGACGGGCAGACCTTTTACATCGATCTGCTCTTCTATCACCTTCGCCTGCACGCCTACTTCGTGATCGAACTCAAGGTCGGGCCGTTCAAGCCGGAATATGCCGGCAAACTGAATTTCTATCTCTCTGCCGCAGATGACCTCCTGCGTACCGCATCCGATACGCCGACTCTGGGGCTGCTGCTTTGTGAAAGCCGGGGTAAATCGATCGTCGAATATGCATTGCGCGACGTCGCCAAACCGATCGGAGTTTCCACCTATCGTGTGACTGGCCGGTTGCCGAAGTCGCTGCGCGACCAAGTCCCATCCATCGAGGATCTGCAGGGCGTGATTGGAAAGCTGCGAAACGAATTGCAGGATTTTGAGGCCCGGCAGCAGCGGAGGCTTCCGCCACCGAACGCGAAGAAGAAACGGGAGAAGTAGCTCCGAGCATGGTCAGCTCCGGTGCTGATCACTGCGGCGATGCTTCTAGCCGCGTTCCTCACTCTTCCCACAGGAAATCCGCCGCAGTAAATAGTGGTTCTCTAGACCTTTTAAACGGAACGATTCCCAGTTCAGCCGAAAAGGCTAAGCTGCAGCGGTTGTTGTCACGCGTAGCCACCTATTTTCTGGCCTGGCGCACCATTTCGACCAGCGCTTTTCTGGCTCCCTCGGGCGTTCGCACTTCATAGGGGAAGTTGATGCGTGTGCCCTTCATACCGTCTGCCGTTCGCAAGCGGAGATGAAGCCCGAGACGGTCCACTGCGGTCATTGTAGCCTCAGACGCGTCAATCCCCGCACTGATCCGGGCCAGCAGGATCATCGCATCCTCGTGGTCTGCATTCATATGCGCGATGATTCCCACCGCCACGGTGGCCAGGGGATCCGGCGAAGCCGATCGATACTCCCGCGCATCCACCCAGCCCATGACGCCGAATCCCCCGACATAATAAATGTCGATCGGATCAAGCCGGAAAAAACGAAAATCTCCGAAATCAACCCAATGCCGGCTATTTTCGTGGGCGGCGATGTAGAAGCTGCGAGCGGCAGCGATATCGCTCTCTGGTACAGGCGTGACCCGGCCCATTAGGGTGGCGCGGGCGAAGGCCGAGAGGATCACCTTCGCCGGCGGACTGGGTGACGAACAAACTTGCCCGCGGATCAGCCTTGAGATTCTGGGTGTGGACGGCCATATTGCTGATCAGTAAGATCGGCCGTCCATCAGAATCCAATACGAATGGCATCAATGACCCAAAGGGATAGCCTTCGTGCCTGCGGGAGCGCGTCGATAGCATCCCGATCGCGGCTTGCGAGAGGAGGGTGCGAACGCGTTCTGCATAACTCGGTTCTGGCAGTTGCGGCAGTTCCGGTCCGCTGTAGGCGTGCTGGCGGTCACTGGTGCCGGGGTTCGACGTCGTAGGACCTCAACCCATCCAGATTAACTCCCGCGCACTGCGCGTTGTCATTTGTACGCAGCCTTTCATGGCGATCGGAGGCCCGTGTTCCCGCACATATCAGAGGCTATGCTGGATAAGATGCGAGCGATCGAACTCACCGGTTTTGGCGGAACGGAAGTGCTGAAGATGGAGGAAGGCGAGATCCCCCGACCCGGCGACGAAGAAGTCTTGATCCGGGTGGCTGCTGCCGGGGTGAACCGGGCGGATCTGCTGCAGCGCCAAGGTCATTACCCGCCACCTCCCGGGGCGTCTGAGATTCTGGGGCTTGAAGTCGCCGGTGAAATCGCCGCGCTTGGGACCGGTGCGGGGGCGCGCTGGAACATCGGCGACAAGGTGTGCGCATTACTTTCGGGCGGTGGATACGCCGAATATTGCGTCGCGCACGAAGCTTGCTGCCTGCCCGTTCCGCAAAACCTGGACCTAACGGCAGCAGCCGCGTTACCGGAAGCGGCGTTCACGGTATGGGCGAACCTTTTTGACCCGCCCCGGATCCGTTCCGGCGACCGCTTTCTCATGCAGGGCGGAACCAGTGGCATCGGGACCTTTGCAATCCAGGCGGCAAAGGCTATCGGCGCAGCCGTCGCGGCTACTGCCGGGTCGCCCCAGAAATGCGCATTTTTACTAAGACTGGGTTGCCAACGCGCTTTTTGCTATCGCGAGCAGGACTGGGAAGCCGGTGTGCTTGAATGGTCGGGCGGAGACGGCGTGGACGTTGTCCTGGATATGGTGGGCGGCGACTACTTCGCCAAGCATATGAGAGTGCTGGCCAGGGACGGCTCGTTGGTGCACATCGCCACGACCGCCGGAAATAGAGTGGAACTGGATCTGCGGGCGTTGATGGCGAAGCGATTGATCGTCACGGGATCGACCTTGCGGTCTCGTTCCGTAAGTGAGAAGTCTGATCTGCGCCACGGCCTCGAAGAGAGTCTCTGGCCCCTCGTCTCGGAAGGAAAGATCCGTCCAATTATCGATTCCGTATTCCCCATCGGAGCTGTTGCAAAAGCCCACGAACGCATGCAGTCAAGCATGCATATCGGCAAAATCGTTCTGCAAGTTGCCTGAGTGGATCAACATTGAGAACTGGCCACGACGTTCAGATCACTATTTGTAGAGGCCCAGGAGTATCTCTCTGAATCGGGGATCAGCGCGTGCTTGCCGGATTGGCGCTAATGGGAAGTTGTTCCGGGAAGATCGGGGAGCCGCCCGCACGCAATTATTCGCGAAGTCAGCGATTCAACTGCGCAGCCAGCTTTTTCATCGCGGCATTTTCGCGGGTGACATCACCTGTATCCCGATCGTGCAAAGCAATCTCGGCTGCAATTGAGCGGCCGAGAATTCGCTGATCGATATTGCCGAACCGGCCAGGGACGAGACTTCCCAACCAACCCACCCATGCCGGGGTATGAACGTTGCCGACAATGATGCCGGGGCGAAAGACGGCCAGGCGAGTAAAACCGATGCTGCGCACGTTGTCTTCCTTCATCCCCATTACGCGGACATAGCGAAATCGGCTCCTGGCTGTGCTTCCTACCGCAGAAAGAAGACAAAACTGGGCGATTCCGGCATGGTGGCAACCGCGCGCAAACGCACCCACGACTCCGAGTTCTAGCCGTTTCAATTCTTCTTCGCTCCAGCGCATAGATCCAGAACCGACGCCCACGCAGCTCACTGCACTAGCGGGACCTTGGCTCAAAACTTCTCGGGCAAGGTAGGCAGTTCGTTGAGCAAAATCAGCACTGGCCGTATCGAGAACGACGTTGCGCACCCGCAATCGCGCCGCGAGGGGCTTTCTGGTGATCATCACCACCTCCCGGCATTCCGGAATTGCCAGCAGCTCGTTACGGTTGCGCCACCGACTTGCCCGGTACCACCGAGGATCATCACGGCGAAATTCTGGTTCATAAAATGGAGCCTTTGGAAACTAAGCGACTTGGCGGATAGAGCGCCGAAAGATGGCAACATCCCGCATCGCGATCACGAAAAAGACTGCGATTACCACCAGAGCAAGTCCCGTTCCCGCGAGGGTGGTAGAGATTCCTATAACTGGGATGACCTTCCCCAACCCCAAGCTTCCAAGTGGAATGCCGACGCGGAAGGCAAGGTTATAAACGCTCATGACACGACCGCGCATCTGGTCGGGAACGATCAGTTGGACAAGGGAAAGCAGCAACGAGGCTGACGCCATCATGGCCACACCGCTCAGAAAAAGCAGCAAACAGGATAAAAACAGCCATCGACTCAAGGCGAAACCTGCGATAGACCCTCCCAGCGCAATCACCGTCAACAGAACGACGTAGCCTTGTCGCTTGAGCTTTTCCGAAGCGGCTACCAGAAGTCCGCCCACAATCGATCCTGCCCCAGACGAGATCAGCAGCAGTTCATAGGTCTGGGGACCTTGATGGAAAACGGTTTGAACGATGACGGGAAGAAACGCCGTCAGTGAAAAGCCCAGAAGGGTCATGATAAAGGCGAGAAGGACGAGCGCGGAGAGCCCCTCGCGCCGATGAATGAAAGTCAGGCCTTCTTTCATGCTATTCAGAATGGATTCCTTGGATTTTTGGGGGACAAACCGCACCTCAATCAGCATCAGGGAGGCGATCACAGCCAAGAAAGAAACTCCATTAAGCGCGAAACACCAGGTTGCTCCCAGCGATGCGTAGGCCAGCCCGCCGATGGCCGGACCTAACACTCGCGCAAGGTTGAACTGGATCGAGTTCAAGGCGATCGCATTGGCCAGGTCCTCGTGGGCGAGGCCAAGCGACATGAACGTCTTCCCAGTCCCACATTCGGCCACGATGCGCGCCGACCGGGCAGTCTTCAAATATTTCGCGAGCCCGGCAATTGCGATTGCTTGCGCGGGGAGTGCCTTCCGCAGAAGCGTTACCATTTGTCCCGGAATCTCATCGGTCATCCTTTGGAGTGGTGGAAAGCTCTCCATAATCAGAGTCCCAAGCTCCGCGACGTGATGCCTCAGATAGGTATAGATCGTGTCCTCCATGGAAGGCCTCCGGGATATCAATTCAGCGGTTGGTTTTCAGAAACGAACGGAAGGAAGGGACAATAATGAAATGTCTTGCGTATTCGCACAATTGCGTTTCACGCGGTCGTTTGTTAGGCCGAACACCTGGTCTTGGTGGTCATCATTAGACACGTTGACCGGAGAAATTGATTTCTGCAGGTCAATGAGCGACTTCGCCCTGTATCGCCTTTGAGAAAGCGATCTCTCATTGGGTCAGTCAGGAATCTCGTCTCTCTATCGAGAGATGAGTGTCGGGTGTCTTGCCTGAGCAGCGGGCGTGGATGTAGCCTCCTGGAGCAACCGTTCCCAGTCTGCGAGGCTTGGCATATGCTTAAGCGGTTCGGAATGACCTCTCTGGCACTGTTCGTGGCTGGCTTTGGCTCGGCATCCTTATCTCGTCAACGCACAGGCCACTGAATCCGCCGGTACAACGGACTTGACACGAGTACTCAATGCACTCGAGGAAGAATCTTATCGGGCCTGGCAGTCGAAGAACACGAAGTCCTCGTCTACCTTCCCCTCCGAAAAATTTGTCAGCTGGGGCTCGTCGGGGCGGATCGACAAAGCGGCCGCCATCCATGAATGGAACGCACAAATTGCAACATTGTCAGCTACGAAATCTCCGATTTGCAGGTTAGCCGGCTCACGCCCGCGGCGGCCGTCATCACCCATAAGACGACCGTGGACGGCTCCTGCGGTGGGGACCGCCTGCCAAACGCGAGCTGGACGGCGACAGCGTACGTTCTCGAAGTGGCACGGTGGAAGGCGGTATTCCGCGCGGGTTCGGCCATCGTTGATCCCGCAAAGCTGGCCAGGCAAACCGTGGAGAAGCCCGCGGCGGGACGGCCAGTCAGCAATGACGCCAATACCCAAGCGATGCTGGACCGCGAACAAGCGATTTTGATGCGTGGACGGCCAGGGACGCAAAACGACTCGATTCGCTGGTGCCGCAGGAGATCCAGTTCATCGATATCTTCGGGACGCACATCAGTACCCGGGCCGAGACCCGTAGTGCCTGGTCCGGGCAAGGCTGCGACGTTAAGAGCTTCCAGCTTGCCGATGCCCAGGGCGACGATGTTCACTCCGGACTTCTGGATCCTCACCTTGTTTGCCACCGTGGACGGAGCTGTTATGGTCAACCCCTCATCCCGGTCTGGACATCATCGTTCTACGTTCGGCGAGCCGACACCTGGGTTTGGAGCTTCGGCATCAACAATCCGGCACACACCGGTTCGATCTGACTCCAAGAAGGTCATCGGTGGATGGCTTGATCTGGTGAAAAGGGCTCCGGCAGTACCGATTCTCACTGTCGGCAGACGCGTAATCGCCAATGCGCATTTCCACGAATAGCCGCTCTGGAAACGCGGTTTGGGCTGAGGTCATCAACGCAGATTCCCGGTAGCAATTATTCCTCTTGCTTACCGAGGGGAGATGGGCTATTATCGCTCGGTAACCGAGAGGAACGCGCATGAGCAAACCTTCTGACCTCGTCCAGGGCACCCTGGATCTGTTGGTTCTCAAGATCCTCGCTCTTGAGCCGTTGCACGGATGGGCTCTCAGCCAAAGACTCAAGCAGGTTTCCGGCGACGTGCTGCAGGTGAGCGATGGATCCCTATATCCAGCTCTGCACAAGCTTGAGCAGCAGGGCTGGATTCATGCCGAATGGAAGCCGACCGAAAACAATCGGAGGGCGAAGTTCTACTCGCTCACGCGACTCGGACGCCGTTACCTCGAGAGAGAGGCGGCCAACTGGGAACGTATCTCGGCAGCGATTTCCGGTGTGTTGCGGCTTACGGAGGTCTGAGCGATGCGATTGGAACACTGGATCTACACAATTCCGCTGCGGCTGCGGGCGCTGTTTCATCGCGACCGCCTCAACGCGGAACTCGACGAAGAGCTCCGGGATCGCTTAGAGCGGCAGATTGAATTCAATCGAGCCGGCGGGATGAGTCCAGAAAAAGCCCGACTTGTGGCCTTGCGCCAATTGGGCAACTCGGCGCTACTGCGCGACCAAACAAGAGCAACCTGGAACTGGAGCGGAGTGGAGCGGCTCATGCACGACCTTCGCATTGGGATTCGAACCTTGAGCCGCACACCTGGATTCACGCTCGTTGCCGTCCTCGTCATGGCCCTGGGCATCGGAGCCAACGTTGCTTTGTTTACGGTTGTACGCGGCGTATTGCTCAAGCCGCTTCCGTACAGCGACCCAGAACGGCTGGAACTGATCTATGAAGCGGATCCCGGTCATCCGCATCCGCATCCGTGGCTTCCTGTGGATGCGGGCAGCTTCTGGGAGTGGCAGCGGTCAACGCAGTCTCTCGCACAGATGGCCCTCGTCTCCCCCTTTCAGGGATACAACGTTTCCGGTGAAGGCGGAAAGCTGCCGGAAGTAGTAGAAGCGGCATGGTGCACCGATAATTTCTTTTCCCTGCTTGGTGTGCAGCCGATGAAGGGACGGTCCTTTACGCCGGAAGACGACAGGCCCGGCGCGCCGGCTGCCGCAATGATCACGGCGGGCTTTTGGAAACGCCGCTATGCGTCCGACCCGGCAATCGTTGGAAAGACAATCTGGCTTGACGCCAAGTCCTACACGATTATCGGCGTGCTGCCTTCCACGTTCGTCTATTCCGGAGCATTTGGGGGCGCCGCCGACCAGATCTGGACGCCGGTGAGACATGAGGCGCCTGCTTCTCTGCTGCATACCTACGGTGATCATGAGTTCCTGGCAATAGCGCGCCTCGCTCCGGGTGTTTCGCTGGCCACGCTCGCATCGCGTATCGATGCGTTGCAGAAGCAGATCAAGTCGGCTCATTCAGAACCCGCTGTACATCCGGGCGCCATCGGCAGAACCATGCTCGACGATGCTGTGCAGAATTACAAAACACCGCTTTATGCCCTGCTTGGTGCGACCGGATGCGTGCTGCTCATTGCCTGCATGAATGTCGCGGGTCTCCTGGTTGCGCGTGCCGCATCGCGCAGCAAGGAGTTTGCGATTCGAGCTGCGCTCGGCGGCGGGCGCATGCGCCTGGTACGAGAACGGCTGATCGAGAGCCTGCTGCTCTCAGCGTCAGGAGGCGCGCTCGGCCTTTTGCTGGCGTGGGCCGCGCTCGCCTGGCTGGTGCACACGCGTCATGACATGAATCGTATCGAGGCCATTCATTTCGACGGCATGGCCGCGGTCTTCACGTTGACTGTTGTCTTTCTCTGCACACTTTTCTCCGGGTTAATCTCCGCCCACAGCTCCGTCCGAGGCGATGTACTCGGCGTTTTGCAGGAGAGTTCCCGGTCTCACAGCGGCGGCAGGTCTCGCACGCTGCTGCGGCGTCTGCTGCTAGCGGCGGAGGTAGGGCTGACAGTTGTGCTCCTGGTGGGGGCAGGACTCCTGCTCAAGAGCTTCAGGCATCTGCGTTCCTCTGATCTCGGCGTACCGGTTGATAACGTTCTCACGCTTCATTTTGAATTGCCGGGCGCCCGTTACAAGCAGGACGATCAGAAGTTTGCATTTTTTGACCAACTCATCGCACGAGTCCGCGCTCTGCCGGGGGTGTCGTCTGCCGGACTGGTGAGCGCGGCCCCGGGGGAAGGATGGAACGGCGACGACTTGATGAGCATCGTGGAGCATCCGCCGCTGGCGAAGGGCCAGGGACTCGACTTCATGCTGCGTGGCGCGGATCCGGGATATTTTTCGGCAATCGGACTTCCAATTCTCAAAGGACGGACGTTCACCGAGGATGAGCGAGGCAAGCGGGCGAATGTTGTGCTGATCAGCCGTGGCGCCGCCCAGCAATATTTTCCCGGGGAGGACCCCATCGGCAAGCATCTCAAGACGATCGATGAAGGCGGCGTATGGACAATCATCGGCATCGTTGGGGATGTGAGATGGGATGTGGCCAAACCGCCGAACCCGACGTTGTATTGGCCGCTCTACGGGAATGGCTACGGGTTTGGGACGGTGGTGGTGCGAAGCTCCAATGACGTGGACTCGCTTGCAGTTCCGGTTCAGAAGATCGTCGCCCAGCTCGACTCCGACCTGCCGGTCTCGAATGTGATGACGCTGCGAGAGGCTATCGGCAAGAGCACCATCGACTCGGAATTCGATTCGATTCTGGTTCTGGCCTTCGCGATCATCGCACTGGTTCTCGCCGCCGCAGGGCTTTATGGTGTACTTGCGTATCTGGCGGCCCAGCGGTTGGTTGAGTTTGGCATCCGCCTGGCACTGGGAGCACAACGCAACGTCTTGCTAAGTCACTTGCTGCTGGACGGCCTCAAGCCAGCGATGGCGGGGCTCTTGGTCGGCTTGCCGGCCAGCATGGCCGTGACACGCCTCATCCGCAGCATGCTTTACCAAACCAAGCCGCTCGACCCGGTGGTATATGGCGCGGTGACAGGGCTGCTCCTGTTTGTGGCCATGGCGGCTTGCTTCGTCCCCGCCTGGTACGCTTCGCGGCTTGATCCGATGCGGATATTGCGAACGGAATAGCGTGACATCTGATCATGGAAAGTCCTTAAGTGTCGCGAAATCGCCAACGCACTTTTTGAAGCCAGATTGCCTCCTCCAGGTCTAGTTTGTGCATGTCAGCGGGCGTGGAGGCCGCTCATATGCACAAAAGGAACAAGAAGCCGCCCTGCCGCAAGATCGTCCTGAAGCTCCCAGATCTCGATCACGCGAAATCTGCGGTACTCAATAGCCTCAGTTCTCCTCATTCAAGGAGAAACTACAGGTTCGCAATGGAGCAGTTCATCACCTGGTATTGTTCTGAACCTCGTCTTGCATTGAACCGAGCCGTTGTCCTTCGATTTCGCTTATATCTGGAGTCTCTGCGCCTGGCAGCCGGAACTGTCAATCAGCGCCTTGCGGCAGTCAGGCGGCTGGCATATGAGGCTGCAGATTGGGGCTGCTGAGCCCGGAGCGTGCAGCCGGCATCCGGCGAGTAAAAGGTGTGAAGCAGTTGGGCTCCCGCCTGGGAAACTGGTTGAGTACTGATCAAGCCAAGCTGCTCTTGGAAAAAGCCGACGGCGAAGATCTTCGCAGCATTCGTGACCTAGCGATGATGGCTGTGTTGCTGGGCTGCGGCTTACGACGCGGGGAATTATCGGCCCTGGAAGTTGAAGACATACAGATCAGGCAGGGACACTGGGCTATTGTCGATTTGGTTGGGAAGGGCGGACATGTGAGGACGGTCCCCATGCCCATGTGGGTCAAGGAGTCTGTTGATCGTTGGATGGTCGCGGCCAACATTGCCCGGGGTCGAATCTTCAGGGCGGTCAGCCGACATGGAACAGCGTGGGGAAAAGGCATCTCTGAGAACGTCATCTGGTACGTGGTTCGGCGGTGTGCCGAACGAACAGCAACTAGAGCACCTTGCTCCACACGATCTGCGCAGAACCTGCCCCAAGCTATGCCATACCGCAGGCGGTGAGATCGAGCAGATTCAGTTCCTGTTAGGGCACGCGTCTGTCCTCACGACGGAGCGATATCTCGGTTGCAAGCAGAATCTTGAAGAGCCCGTAAACGACCGATTTGGGTGTTTGCTCACCGCCAGGCCGGTCGAAGCATGGTAAGGTCTGAAGGCGCGAATTGAAAGGTTTTGAACACCTCATCTACTCCTCTCGCAGGGCGCGCGCAGGGTCGACAGAGGCCGCACGCCGCGCCGGAATCAACGCGGCTACACACGCCATCGCCAGCAAAGTTCCGATCGCCGCTCCGAGCGCTCCGGCGCTCACCGTCTTCGTCTCATAAAGATGCGACTTCACCAGCGCCACCCCGTAGAACGCCACCGGCAGTCCGATTGCCAGTCCAATCACTGTCTGCAGCATCGCGCCGCGCAGCACCATCGCAACGACGCTACCGCGCTCGGCCCCGAGGGCCATCCGCATTCCGATCTCGCTCGTCCGTCGCTCGACCCCGTATGCGGTAACACCGTATAGTCCGACCGCAGCCAGCAGCAGCGCGAGGGCGCCGAAGAGCGTCATCAGCCGCGAGAGCATCCGGGCATCCGTGAACTGCTCTCCGATCTGCGAGCTGAAAGTCTGGAACTTTACCACAGACAGGTTCGGATTGATGCTGGAGAGCGTTCGCCTTGCCAGCTCCTCCATGTTGTTCACGGGCCGCGCTGTCTCCAGCACGATCGCCTTCGCAAAGACGTAGTCGGCCGGCTTCTTGTCTCCCGCCGGCTGCTGCAGAAAACGCAGGAAGAACATCGAATGGTCCTTCCAGCCTACGCTGCCATATGTGGTGTCTTCGACCACGCCGACGATCGTGAAATCGCCCGGGGAATCCGGACCTCCCAGATGCGCGCCAATTGGGTTCTCTCCCGGCCGGAAGTAGGCCTTTACGAAGGACCGGTTCACCACCGCTACAGGAGGAGCGGTAGCGGTGTCCTGCGGGACAAAGCCGCGGCCCATCACCACGCCTGTACCCACGGAGTCGAAGTACTCCGAGTTCACCCAGACGTATGACGAACTCCTATCCAGATCCGGCTTTCCCTGGATCCTGACATCCATATTGTCGTTATACGTCTCCATCGGCGTGTATGTGCTGAGACCGACTTTGACCATGCCGGGGATCTGGTGGAAGCGGTCCTCGATCATCCGATAGAGAACCGGCAACTGCACCGAGGTATAACTCCCAGACTGAGGATCGAAGTGAATGATATAGCGGTTGGTGGCATCGAGCTTCATATCGAAGTGTTCGAGCTTGCTGAGGCTCTGGGCGAACATGCCAGCGCCCACCAGCAGCACCAGCGAGAGCGCCGCCTGCATCACCACTAGCGTGCGCTGCAGCACCGAGGCTCCTCCGGTGGTCGTGCGCGAGCCGTTGCGGAGCGCATCCGCTGGCTGTGCGCCTGCCGAGAGCCATGCAGGAGCGACACCGAACAGCACGCCCGTCAAGAGCGAGAGCACAATCGCAAATCCCAGTACCGTCAGCGAGGGAGTCGCATGGATCGGCAGATCCTGCGAGGATGGGAACGCCAGCTTCAGCAGCAGTTCCGCACCACCATACGAAACAGCCAGCGCCGAGACGCCGCCGATCAAAGCCAGAAGCAGGCTCTCTGTAAGCAACTGACGCACGATGCGCGCCCGAGCCGCACCCAGCGCGGTGCGCAGGCTCATCTCCATCTTGCGCGCCATGCCACGCACCAGCAAGAGATTCGCGACATTGGCGCAGGCGATCAACAATACCAGTCCGGCGATCCACTGCAGTAGATGCAGGTTCGACCGGTAGGAGTTCTGCATGCCTTGGATGCCTGCACCGCCCGGGGTAAGAGGAACCCGCACGCGATCAATCAAGGCGCGGTGGATGCCCGAGAAGAACTTATTTGTGGCGAACATCTGCCGCAACTGAATGGAAAGCTTTTGCTGTAGGGCTGCGAGCGCCGTGCCCGGTTTCACACGGCCGATCAGGTAGAGCCACCGCGCCTCCGGATCATGAACGTAGTCGTCGCCGCGGATCACTGGCATCGATTCGATGGGAAGATAAATCGCCGGAGGCGTGCTCTGCATGCGATCGCCATAAAACTGCTTGGGAGCGATACCGACGATCGTTACCGGGTTGGTGTTGATCCTGAAAGTGGAACCGACGAGCGAGGGGTCGAGTGCATAGTCACGCTCCCACAGCGCATAGCTCATTACGGCGGTGGCCGGCGCACCCTGCACATCGTCGCTGTCCTCGAGCAGCCGTCCAGCCGCCGGCCGCAGCCCGAAGGTATGGAAGTAATTGCCGGAGATGAACTCCGCATTGACCGAGTGTGCGGATTCGTCCGAGTGCTCGCGCCGCACCACCAGCCTATTCAGCCCCGCCTGCATCGCGGCCAGCTCTTCAAACTCGGGATCGTCCTTACGGAACCGCTGCCAGGTGTCGGTGGAGAAGATAGAGTAGTTATCGCTGTTCTCGGGACCGCGATTCACGCAGCACTGGTCTGAGTCGCCCAGCCGGACCAGCGACTGAGGATCGATCACCGGCAGGCCCTTCAGCAGCACGGCATTCACCAAGGTAAAGATGGCCGCATTCGCGCCAATGCCCAGCGCCAGCGTCAGGATCGCCGTCACGGTAAATCCTGGCGTCTTCCATAACTGCCGTAGCCCGAACTGTACATCCTGCATCAGGCTCTCCAGCCATTCCCACCCCCCACGTCATATAGCTCGTCTCCCTGAGTACAGTTGGATTCCCAAATCTCCGATAAGCCATGCGCCGCGCTTCCTCTGCGCTCAGCCCATTCTCCGCATGTTCTTGTGTTCTCAATTCCAGGTGCAGGCGCATCTCGTCTTCGAGATCCGCCTGAAACCGCCGCCGGTGAAACAGCATGCGCACTCGGCGCCAAAGCTCGCTTGCCTCACTCATTGCTCATTTCCTCAGGCCGCCTGAATCACCCGCGCAATGGCTCCCATTACGCGCTCAAACTGCGAAACCTCTATCATCAGCTGCTTCCGCCCCGCAGCCGTCAGCTTGTAGTACCGCGCCCGCCGGTTGCCCGCCGTCACGCCCCACTCCGCCGTCACCCAGCCTTTAATCAGCATCCTCTGCAGGGCCGGATACAGCGACCCCTCTTCCACGTGAAGTACCTCGTCAGACGTGCGCTGGATCGAATTGGCAATCTCATACCCATGCAGTTGCCCATGCAGCGCCAGTGTCTTCAAGATCAGCAAATCGAGCGTCCCCTGCGGAATTTCATCACGTTGCACGCACAACACCTCAGTCAAACAATCCTCGCTGGCATAGACATCCTATGCCACTACCCTACTGCCATAGACACTCTATGTCAAGAGACTTTCAGGAACATCTGAGTTCCGGCGAGCCGCTCACGTCGAAATTGATAATGTCGGGGGCGCTGCAGTAATCGGCTACCCCGGAGCGACCGAGATCCCGGTTTATGCGAAATCGCCAATGTGTATTTCCAGCGATCGGGGGTCTGGAAACGCGAGTTGGCCTGTTCTCGTCGGTCGACCCCGAGATTGGTTCGGGCGAGTGCCCGGCTGCCGGACTGAAACATCGGAGTCTGTCCGATTCTGAACAGCAGGTGCATTAGTGGACAACCTCTGGGCTCCATCCGCCGCCGTAAGCTCCACATTTAAAAGCAATCGGCCCAAGGCCTGATTGGCAGCTGAACTGCGTGCGATATCGATTCCAAGACCCTTCGCGTTACAAGAACGCCGGGGAGGCTTCTATGCTGATGGATCTCCGATTCGCCCTGCGGCAGTTGATCAAGTCTCCTGGATTCACGGTCATCGCGATTGTGACATTGGCTCTCGGAGTCGGAGCGAACACCGCGATCTTCAGCATTGTGAATGCAGTGCTGCGACACCCAGCGGGAGTCGACCACCCGGAGCGCGTGGCAGTTTTGCATACGCGCTACAAGCAATTCACGCTGGACGGGGCCTTTGCGTCCGTACCGACGTACGCCACAGCGGCTGCGATGGGCGAACAAGTCGAGGCCGCGGCGCTTCAGCAGAGAGCTAGTTTCAACATTGTGCGCGACGGCCAGACGGAAAACGTTGCAGCGGCGCTCGTCTCCTCGCGCTGGTTCGATGTGTATGGCGGCCGCCCAATCCTGGGCCGCACATTTACAGCCCAGGAGGATCAGCCCAACGCCGGCCCTGTGGTCGTGCTCAGCTATGGCTTCTGGCAGCGCGCGTTCGGCGGCCGGCAGGATGTGGAGGGTCAGACGCTTCTCATGAACGAGACATCGTACCGAGTGCTCGGTGTCATGCGGAGCGATTTCGCCTGGCCACGCCAGGCGGAAGTCTGGGTGCCCATCGCGCTTCCGCCACCGGCGTCCAACCCCGATCAGCTTTTCAACGAGAACTATTATGCAGTCGCGCGGCTGCGAGCCGGCGTTTCGATCCAACGTTTCGATGCGGCCCTGGGGGCGGCAATGTGGAACCTGTTGCGCAGCAGCGAGCGCGGAACCTTCTACGCCAAGAGCTCTGGCTGGAGCGTGTACGCGGGACCTCTGACCGAATTTGCTGCTGGACCGCTGCGCAAGCCGCTGTACGTATTGTTCGGAGTGGTAGCTCTGGTGCTGCTGATCGCCGCCGCCAACGTGGCCGGGTTGTTGCTGGCGCGGGCTTCAGCGCGCAAACGGGAGTTCGGAATTCGCACGGCCATGGGCGCAAGTGCCGGTCGCATGGTGCGTCAAATGCTTGTGGAGGTACTGCTCCTGGCAGGTGCTGCGGTGGTTGCCGCCGTGGCTGCGGGTCCGATCTTTGGCAGGCTGCTGCTGGGCCTGGTGCCACATGATCTTGCCCGCGGGTTCGTGGTGCATACCGATCCCGTAGTCCTCGGCTTCACAGCATCGTTAGCCGTCGTGGCTGCTCTGATTGCAGGTCTTGGGCCGGCAGTGAACCTGCTGCGCTCGCGCGCTCGTCTTGCGCTGCACGAAGGAGGACGCGGCGGTACGGCATCCGTAGAGAAGCAGCGCATGCGCAACACGTTCGTGGTCGGCGAAGTGGCGGCAGCGTTCTTTCTGCTTTCGGGCACCGGGCTGTTCCTGACCAGCCTGGAAAAACTGCAGAAGGTGGACCCGGGCTTTAATCCGCGCGGAGTCGTCGCGGCGATGGTGCCGTTTGCGGGGCAGGATATGGCAAAGAACCAGACTCGGCAGGCCACATTTGTGGGGACGGTGGTGTTTAGCCTGGCTGCGCAACCGGGTGTAGCGGCGGCGGCAGCCGTGGCGCCGCTGCCCTTCGATCCAACCGACGGAGGATCGTGTTCCTTTTCCATCGTTGGACGTCCGCAGGCTCCGAACGATCCCGGACCGCACAGCCAACTCACACTGGCAACACCTAATTACCTGAAGGTGATGCAGATTCCGCTGCTGGCGGGTCGATGGCTGGAACCTGGCGATGTGGCCGGAACCCAGCCCGTGGCGGTAATCGACCAGCGCCTGGCAAAGGAATACTGGCCGGGACAGAACCCCATCGGGCAGCACATCTCATTTCAATGCGGAGGCGGCAAAACCCCGGCAACAATTGTCGGAATTGTGGCGACGGTGCGTCTGAGCTCGCTCGAGGAGGATACAAGCGACGGCATGCGCTATTACGCCTTTGCCCAAGGCACCGGCTACAGAGCCGATTTTCTGGTGCGCACCGCCGCCGATCCAAACGCAATGGGACCGCTGCTGAAGCGCGCGGTGGCGGCGGTGGATTCCTCACAAGCGATCTCCGCGATGCTCCCGGTCGAAACGTTGGTCTCCGATTCGCTGGCCGGACGCCGGCTCATCGTGCAGATGCTGGCGGTGTTCGGCGGGCTGGCACTGCTGCTGGCGATTGTCGGGATCTATGGGCTGATCAGCTACGTCACAGCGCAGCGCACCAACGAAGTCGGGGTTCGCATGGCATTGGGTGCACAACGGGGCAACGTCGTGCGACTGATCATGCGAAAGGCGCTGTTGCTGGTGGTGATCGGACTCGCGATCGGCGCCGGGTGCTCGGCAACGGCGTCCGCGGCTTTGCGGAATTCGTTTGCGGAATTTGGCGGCGGGATCTTCTGGTCACTTCTGTTGTCAGGAGTAGCGCTTCTGGTGGTGGGTGCGCTGGCCGGACTCATTCCGGCGCTGCGGGCGGCGAGCGTGGATCCGGCGAAGGCGCTGCGGGCGGAATGATTCGGAGGCCAAAGCTCGTAAATCGAGGGCCTCTAATGGATGGCTGCAGGAACCGCAAAGTCCGTCATCGACAATGAGTACACTTGGTGGCACATCGCCAATGCACCTTTCCAGCCGTAGCAATTCTGGAAACGTGGTTTGCCCTGTTTGCGTCAACGCAGAACGAAGATCCTTCGGAACTGCAGCTCACAGTTCGCGAATCGCAGTCACGGGGTTTCGGCGCATCGCTCGATGCGCCGGAAAGTAGCATGCTAGCAATGACATTGCTCCCAGGAGCATGACGACGGAAGCCATGGTTAATGGATCGTTGGCGCCTATTCCGTACAAGAGTCGGGTGATGAGGCGTGTCAGTCCCAACGCAAATGCCAATCCCAGAGCCAGCCCGATGCCTGTGAGCCACAATCCCTGCAACAGCACGAGTCGCAGCACGTCCACACGGGAAGCACCCAGAGCCATTCGCACTCCGATCTCGTGGGTCCGCATTTGGGTTCGGTAGGCCACGACTCCGTAGATCCCGGTTACCGCAAGAACCAGGGCGATCAGCGCGAACATTCCTGCCAGGGTGCTCTGTATGACGGCGAAACTGCTCGCGATTTGAGTGCTCTCGCGCATGGGACGCACATCGAAAACCGGCAGCCGTGTATCGATTTGATGAATGGCCTGCTCCACCGCCGGCGCCAGGTCGAGGGGATTTCCCTCGGTCTTCACCTGCACGATCGTCTCGTACCCCACCTGGAAAAAGCTCATATACACCATAGGCTCCGGGGCCTCATTCACTAACATATGTGTCGAATTTCTCGCGAGGCCGACAACCGTGAAAAGGCTGCCCCATATCCTGAGTTTCTTTCCCAGCGGATCCTGTCCCGGCCAGTAGCGCCTCGCCGCAGTCTGATCCACGATGAGTACCCGCGGGGCCTTTTCATCGTCATCCGGAGTAAACTCTCGTCCTTCCAGAATGGGTATATGGAGGGATTCGAAATACCGCGGGGACACCTCGGCATGGTACACCTGCAAAGATTCATGGGGGTGTGGCACATACCCTTCCGGACACGCATCCTCGCCCTTGTGGCCCAGGGTCATCGGAATCCAGTCCGTAAGAGACGCAACCTCCACGCCAGGCAATGCCGATACGCGATCAAGTATCTTGTGACGGATCACCTGCTCCTCGTCGCGGCTGTAGCCAGCGATATTCAGCCCGACGGACGCAGTGAGAATGTGGTCCTGTTCAAATCCGGGATTCGCCGTGGCGAGATTCCGCAGCGTTCGCAGAAATAGCCCGGAGCAGAACAGCAGAGGAAGTGAAAGCGCTATTTGCGCCACCACCAGGGCGCTGAGCAATTTCCGGTTGCGTGAGCCGCCGGAGATGCTTGCGGACTCTGCCTTGAGTACTTCAACGGCCGGCGCGTGGGACGAACGCCAGGCGGGGAGCGCGCCGCAGAGCATGCCGGCCAACAGGCTGGACACTGCAATCCCGATCACTACCTTATGGTCCATGCTCCCGTTCAGTACGCTGGGATTCGAGTTCGCAGGAAAGAACCATGCGAATGTCTTCGATGTCCACGATGTCAACACAACGGCCACGACTCCTGCGACGATGGAAAGCATCGTGCCCTCCAGCACCATCTGCCGCACCAGTTGCATGCGATTCGCCCCAAGCGACTGCCGGATGGCAAGCTCACGCCGCCGGGATACAAACCGCACCAGCGTAAGCGTAGCCACGTTCGCGCAGGTCAGCAACAGCACCACACCGGCGAAGGCCAGCAGAATTGGCAGCGTTGCCGCCATGTATCCGTTGGCGCCGAATGGCGAGCGCCACATGGGATCGAGCGTGATCCGGTTCTCGCCCAGATGATCGTCCGGATACTCCGCCACAATATGGTGCATCAGGGTGTCGAGATCCTGGGCTGCCTGGCCACGGCTCACGCCGGGCCGCAATCTTCCTATTACGTTCAGCCAGACCGCACCACCACTGCGATGCGTCATCCGCCACGCATCCGTCCCGAGGGGGTCGAGCGTTACCCATAGATCTTCACGGATTCCTGGCATTGCTCCGACAACCCCTTCCGGCGCCACGCCGATCACCGTCACAGGATGCCGGGCGAGCTCGATCGACTTGCCCACAATCGCCGGGTCCTTGGCATAACGCGTCTTCCAGAGCGAGTAACTCAGGACCACGCTTGGAACTGCATCTGGACGCGTCTCTTCTTCCGGCAGAAAGAAACGCCCCAGCACCGGCTTGATACCGAGCACGTCGAAATAATTCGCCGACACGTTCGCAATATAGGCACGCTCCGGCTGTGCGCCGCCGGTCAGCGTGATCCAATCGTGATGATAGGCAAGCATTCCGGTTAAGGTGTGGTTCTGCTCGCGCAGATCGCGATAGTCGGGATACGAGAAGGGCGGAGTCGGAGAGAAGTTCCGTTCCCCCCGCTGCAGGCTCACAAGGTCACCCGTGTCTCGCGCGCCGGGAATTGGACGCAACATGGTGCCGTCGATCCAACTGAATACGGTGCTGTTGGCGCAAATAGCCACGGCCAGCATCGTCGTCGCCGTGATCGTAAAGCCGGGGCTCTTGCGCAGTTGCCGTAACGCGTAACGGGTATCCCGGCCTAGTTGTTCAAGCCACGCCTGGCCCCACATGTCGCGCGTCACATCTTGCACCAGAGGAATGTTTCCGAACTCCCGCGCCGCCGCTTGTCGCGCCGTCTCTGCCGTCTCGCCTCGCGCCACTCGATCTGCAATCGCCATCTGCAGGTGAGCATCGATCTCTTCCTGCAATTCGCGCTTGCGCCGCTGAAAACCGAGACTCGGGAACCACTTCATGACTCGCTCTCCTCCGGCTTGACGTACATCACCGACCCAATCGCTTCGACAATTCGCTCCCATCGCCCCAGATCAGAGGCCAACTGCTTTTTCCCCTTGGCCGTGATTCGGTAATATCGGGCTTTTTGCTTGCTCTCCGACTGCTTCCACTCAGACTGCACCCAGCCCTGACGCTCCAATCGATGGAGAGCCGGATACAGGGATCCGGTCTCGACATGAAGCACCTCTCCGGATCGCAGACGCAAAGCCTGGACAATGCCGTATCCATGCTGCGGCCCCCATTGCAGGGTCTGAAGAATGAGCATGTCGAGTGTTCCCTGCAGCAGCTCAATCCGGTTCTTATACTGGTCTTTTTCGCTCATCGATGTAGACACTCTACTCCCAATGGAGGTAGATCGTCTACTTCGTTTTGTATAGCGCAGCGAGCAGCCTTGCAGCAGATTTAGAGGTACGTCAGTTCTCAGGGCGAAAATTGGTGATTCTGCATTGGCGCTAAATCGCCAAATCACTCGTCCAAAGATCACGCTGCCTCAATCGCGTTTTCCGCTACCCTTTCGTCCTCGATTGGCTCCAACACCTCAGCTAACGGCTTGTTCGGCCACTGAATAGGCCCGTTCTTCTCAGGAAATCGTAGCGTGCCGAGAGCAACACCCGATTCAATCCATTCCAGAATCTCTTCCGCGCTCGCGGATACCAGGACTGGAGCACAGCCGATTCCTTCCAAAGGAGTGATCCGTTTCCGGTCCTCCAGGACTCGTACCATGCCTTCGGCCCATTCAGGGACCGCAGGTAGTCCGAGCCGATGCACAAGCGCGGTCCACACCTCGTGCGGGTCAGGCCGCAGAAGAAAGGTCTTTGCGAGTGACTTCAAACCGCGCAGTTCTTCCGAGAGCGCGATCATGTGGCGCACTGCATGTTTCCGCCCTGGCAGGTTGAGACTGCCCCGGTGGCAGAGTGCGCCCTCACCGAGAGAGACCTCCCGGGTTCTTCCGTCCGGAAACGTAAGCCGAAAGCGGGCTTGCTCGTGGACGGCGGCCGTGACGGCGCCCACATCCGAGTCACTGCCGAAAATGCTGACCAGATGGGCTTGCTCTTCTTCTCCGATGTAGTGGCTCACCCGAACCCTGATTCGGCTATTCAGCTTTTCCGCCTGCCGGTCGTATTCAAGCATTCCTATTCTCAGGTGTGCATTCTCCATCGCCGTCTCCTCCTTTATCAGGGCTCTCGGTAAGCTTCATCGTCTTGCCGCTCACGTAGATCAGCCGAAGCTCGTTGGACCATTTCTCTCTCCGCCGTGTGATCCGTGTATCTTCTTCCTGCTCGTGGAACTCCGTGACGGATTTGACCGAACGCCACCGGGCAATATGCCGCTCGTCGCCGCTTCCGAAGATCCCGTTCAGCAGCCCTGCGGTGCAAAGCAATCCCACATGGCCGCCATGCAATGGCGTGATGGGCCGGCCCACGACTGTTTCATCACGCGGCAGGAAAATCGATGCAACCTGCCTCCATGCCGCCGAATTCGGCAACAGATCTTCCACCAGGTCATACGGGATCCCGCGATACTCGATGACCGCTTCGCGTGAAGCAGGGATCGAGAACGGCGCCGAGACTCCCACCTCAAGCGCCGGCAACGCAGCGTAAGCATCGTGACGGCTAAGCCCCGACAAGCGCCTGCGGTTCTCTTCAAGAGCATTACCACGCATATTCCGCCGAACGGCAAAGACAACGATCTGGCGGAAACGTACCGACTCTGCATCGTCCATGCGGAGAGCCGTTATACGCGTGAAGTACGCGCTAAGCAGGCTCGCACAGCCCGCTAGCTGCTCATAGGGGACAACGAGCACGAGGATTCCATGTGGGACCAGCCAGTGATAAGTGTGCTCGAGGAATAATCTCTCTAGCCGCCGGTTGCCGGTGCGATTGATCTCCGAATCATAAGGGGGATTCAGATACAACAGGGAGAAACTCTCCACTCTCGCGTGCGCGTCGAAGGCATTTCCCTGAATCACGCGAATTCCAGTGGTCCGGGCCTGTTCGGCCCTTCGCGCATCGAGTTCGATCCCGTATCGCTCTACAGTTGCGCTCTCCGTGATCAGATTGAAAGCTGCTCCCGTGCCAACGCAAGGATCGATGACCGATGCCTGAGCCGGATAGTTCAGCAGCAATCGAATCCGTCGCGCTTCCGGCTCCGGTAACGGATAGTGCCCCATCTTGAGGCGGGCCACATTTCGTGCCATTTTCAACCTCCAATCACGTCGAGGCCGCGGCCGCCGCCCGACGATCATTGCCGGCCGCATCGCGAACAGCGCGCAAGATCAAAGCCCGATGCACGGCATTCAGTTTGTCCAGGACCTTTGCAATCTCGGCCAGAAATGGATCATCCAGAATGCGCGCAGCCTCATCCTCTCTTCTCGGCTCTGCCAGATCCGAAAGCAGGCGGGTCACAGGCACTTCGAGGGCTCCAGCAACCCGCCACAGCGTAGCAAGAGTTGGCATGACACGGCCCACTTCGACTTTCGAAATGTAGGTGCGCGGTACATTCATTCGGCACGCCAGCACACGCTGGGTCAAGCCACGCTTTTTCCTAAAGTCACGGACCCGCAGGCCAAGGTTCTTCACAGGATCTAACACGTCCATCGCTTGCTTTCCTGATGGGATACTCGCTGCCTCGACCTGGGCCGGATTCCGAGCCTCGCCATCCAATGGCTTGTGGCATCGCCGGCACAGAGAAGTCCGAGTGCGGAACTGGACGAGACGGCAATGGAAGCACGCCAGAACCTCGCGGTCGTCGTGCTCAAGTAGTGACGGCTTCGAATCTGCAAACTTGGGCCCAACTACGGTCACGCTTTGAAGCATCTGGCACCTCTTTTCAAACAAAAAGAGCGCCCCCATGCGGCATAAACATTTGCCGCATAAGGGAACGCTCTGAAGGTGTTGTCGATTCCTGGTTCGGCCAGTATCTGAAGGGGGCGATCTAATTTTGTCGTGCGCTCTGGCCAACCGCTTTGTAACTGCTCTTTGCCTGCCCGGTGGTCGACTTTAGATCGTGGAAGTTGCCGATCCAAACCAGACTAGGCCGAGACTCCTCGCTGTAGCCGGTTGGAAAGCTCTTAGGCGGCGGCTGACAGGCAAATCCGCTGGCAATTCGCTTCATACAAGCCGAAATTTCGGGAGTTATCTTTGCCATAAGAATCCGGGCGATTCCATGTCGCATCTCCTCCAAACTCTGATCTGGGTATATGCACGGCAGCTATGCGCTGCTTGAGACGCCCAAGCCTATTTGCGAAACAAGCAAAAAGCGAGAGAAATCCGGCTCAGCCCTCGCCCGGTTACGTGCACGAAAATATTCTTGACAGTTTTTAAAAAGCAGGAATATATTTGGGCACATCGTTATCGTGTACGTACACGGTAACGGCATTGCACGGCAAAGTCGGTTCCTGGCGAGGCCCGAGACAGCTGGCATTCCCTGGAGGTAATCAAAATGAAAACCAAGAGATTCGCCCGATGCGCACGTACGGGGCTAGTCTGGGTTGCGCTGATGGCAAGCGCCATGATGGCATTGGCCCAGGTGGACACCGGCTCCATTGTGGGCACGGTCACAGATTCGGCAGGAGCTGTTGTTCCTGGCGCAATGGTATCGGTTGTCAATGAGGATACTGCTGCCAAACTGACGGCAAAAACCGGGGAGGACGGTCGCTATGTCTTCACTCCTCTTCACATCGGGATCTACAGCGTGATGGTCGAAGCCGGGGGGTTTAAGAAGGCCACCATCCAACACATACGCCTGGATATTCAACAGCAGGCATTGGTGAACATTTCGCTTCAACTCGGCGCAGTCACCGAAAACGTGGAGGTGACCGAGGCGCCGGAATTGATGCAGACCCAGAGCGGCTCGGTAGGCCAGGTGATTGAAGAGAAGACCATCGAAGACCTGCCGCTCAACGGCCGCGATTACACCATGCTGGTGATGCTGACGCCCGGCGTGACGATTCCGCAGCAGGGCGCGCGTGCCAGCAACCAGTTTGTCGCCAACGGCGCGCGGGTGGCGCAGAACGATTATCTTCTGGATGGAATCGATAATAACAGCAACAGCGTCGACTATCTCGACGGCAAGGCCGACGTGGTCAAGCCTCCTGTGGACGCGATCGCTGAATTCAAAGTGATGACCAGCGACTTCCCCGCGGAATTCGGCCGTGCCGGCGGCGCAATTGTGAATGCCACGATTAAATCCGGCACCAACAATCTGCACGGGTCCGCATGGGAATTCCTGCGCAACGATGTTTTCGATGCGTATAACGACTACTTTGTGCCCAATGCCACGAAGAGTCCCAAGCCTGAGTTGCGCCAGAACCAGTTCGGAGCGACGGCCGGCGGGCGCATCTGGAGGGACAAGACGTTCTGGTTCGTGGACTACGAAGGAACCAGGATTCGTAACGGCGCCACGGCGTCGGGCATGACAGTGCCAACCGCGGCAGAAAACAGCAGCGGATTCACCGATTTCTCCGACTTGTTGGGCGCCACGGGAACCAACTCGCGCACGGACCTGCTGGGGCACACCTATGAGAATGGCCAGGTCTTCGATCCGGCAACCACCCGCTCGGTCACGGCGGGACAGAAAGACCCGGTGACCGGACTGGTCGCCACGGGCACGGGCTACGTGCGCGATCCGTTCGTCAACAACCAGATTCCGGCCGGCCGGCTTGATGCCAACGCTATTAAGCTGATGCAACTGTATCCCGCGCCCACCGCGTCGGGCGTGCTCTACAACTTCAGCACGGTGAAGGTCGACAGCAACAGTACGAATACCGCCGATCTTCGCATCGACGAGCACTTCAGCGAGAAGGACCAGGCCTTCTTCCACTACGACTACATCAGCAGCCTCCGCGTGGTGCCGCCTCCCTTCGAGGGCGTTGCCGACGGCGGCGCTTACGGCGACGGAACGGAAATCTATAACGTGCGCGGTTTCGCTCTGGGATATACGCACCTGTTTTCGCCCACTCTGGTCAACGAAGCGCGACTGGGATATACACGTGGGCACGACACCCGCAACCCGGCCGGCGACAGCACCATGGGGATCCCTGAGCAATTCGGCATTAGCGGCGTGCCACAGCTCCCTCTAAATGGCGGCCTGCCTTATCTCGGCATTGGCGGGGTGAGCAGCCTGGGCGGATCGGGGTGGCTGCCGGGGAATCGATTCAGCGACACGGAGCAGATGACTGAGAACCTGACCAAGGTATACAAGAAGCACACCTTCAAGGCAGGCGCGGAGTTCCAATATGTCTACTTCCCGTGGCTTGCTCCTCCCGCGTCGAAGGGAAATTTCTATTTCGACGGAAACTACACGTCTATCCCCGTGCAGACTGATTATTCGACGGGCAGAGCGCAATTTGTTGTCACTCCGATAGCTGCCACGGTTCCCAACGGCGTTGATTTCTCCGGTGGAATGGACCAGATCTACGCCTCTAACTTCGGTACAGTTCACGCCAATCGCAATTACTTCGGCGCATACTTTCAGGATGATTGGGCCATTACCCAGAGGCTGACGCTGAACCTCGGTTTGCGCTGGGAGCATTTCGGGCTGACCGGCGAAGCAGGCGGAGCCCAGGCGAACTTTGTCCAGCCCTCGCTCACATCGAATGCCGGCGCGCAATTCATCATGACCGCCGGACACCGCAACTCGCCTCAACTCTCATCCAGCTTTACCGATGCACTGGCGCGCGATGGCATTGCTCTGGTGTACACGGACAAATACGGAACCGGAATGGGCACGATCCAAAAGTTGAACTTTGCTCCGCGGTTCGGGTTTGCGTATTCACTGACGCCCAAGTGGGTGGTGCGAGGTGGCTACGGGATTTTCTACGGCGCCTTTGAGAACCGTGGCGGATATCCGAGCCTCGGCTACAACTACCCGTTCCAGTACGAAGTGGGATTGCAGGATTACGCCAATGGAGGCATCTACACGGTCTCGCCGGTGAAGTACACAAACGGCACTACCGGCACGCTGGAAAACGGCATGTCGGGAATTGCGCTCGATCCTTCGCAAGTGAGCTACAGCGGGCTGACGTTCCGCGGAATCCAGCTCAACTATCAGACGCCATACTCCATGGGATACAACGCGACCGTCCAATATCAACTGACGCAGCGTGATGCGCTGGCGGCGGGCTACGTGGGATCCCAGGATCGCCACCTGGAAGCTTCAGAGGGCGAGAACAACGTGACCAAGCTGCTCCCTCCCGGAACCCCGACCACAGCCTATATCCCATTCCCCGACTTCGGCGCGGGTTCTCCGTATTTTGCCACTGCAGGAAACAGCGGCTACAAATCTCTGCAGACAAATTGGACGCATCGTTCCTCAAACGGGTTGAATCTTCTGGCGGGCTACACGCTGGCGCAGGCGCGCAGCGATGCGGGCGACTCATTGAGCAACGGCGGAGTGGGCGGATATCGGGCGCCGGGCATCGTGCCCATCAAACACGACACCGGGCTTGCCTCATTCAATATCACCCACCAGTTTGTGGGCAGCGGAACGTATGCACTGCCCTTCGGCAGAGGCAAACAGTTCCTGGGCGATATGAACCGTGTGGAAGAGGTCGCGCTTGGCGGGTGGAGCGTAAATGGAGTCCTCACGCTTGACAGCGGCCAGCCGCAAACCATTTATAGCCAAGTCAACACGGGCTCCGGCATCAGTGCCTACGCGAACGTAGTGCCCGGGATGAAGAAGTATCGGGGCGGGATCGGCGGATTCTACAACCCGGCGGCGTTTGCCAGTCCTCCGGTTGTGCAGTCGATCGGCCAGACGGATCTGTCTCCGCTGGGCGGCCCGCCCACCCAGGTGAACGGCCCCGGATACAAAGACTTCGACTTCTCTCTTTTCAAGGACTTCCGGATCACCGAACGAAGCCGCGCGGAGTTCCGGGCCGAGGCGTTCAACCTGACCAATACTCCCAGCTTCAGCCTGCCGTCCGATGGGAATTACCTGGACACAACCAACTTTGGCAGGATTACGTCTACCCGCAGCAACTCGCGCGAACTGCAACTCGCGTTTAAGTACTATTGGTAGGCGTTAGGCAGATGGCCCGGGTGTTTCCGAGTACGCTCGGGCCGTCTGCACTTTTAACGCGTGGCATCGGGGATTGCTTTGAGGAGCATCGTCCAGACCGTGATATTGGCCTCGTGGCTCTTCGCGCAGAGCGCTATGGGCTGGTGCGCGCAACAAACTCCGGCAAACGGCAGGAAGCAGGATGCGATCGCGGTGGTAGATGCAGCTCAACGGAATCCGCAGGACGTGAAACTGGTCACCGCGGCGGGCGAATACTTCCTTCACCATCAGCAATGGAAAAAGAGCATCGTGTGGCTCGCCAAGGCCTACGAACTTTCGGGACAGGAGCAGTCGATTGGATATGAGCTGGTTTCGGCGCGAATCGAAGCCGGGGATCTTACCGCAGCAAAGCGGCAGCTTGAACAAATGTCAAAGCAAGGCGAGACCAGCAGACTGCATGCTTTGCTGGGGGAACTCGAGGAGCGGAGCGGGGATTATTCGGCGGCTGCACATGAGTACTATCGCGCCGCAGAGATCGAGCCTTCGGAAGGGAATATCTTCGATCTCGCCAGCTTCCTTTTGCAGCACAAGAAGTACTCCGGCTACCTGCCGGAATCGATAAAATTCTTCCGCTTTGGGATGACGCGGTTCCCTCGGTCTTCGAAAATGATGGTCGGTCTGGGAGTGGCGCTGTATGCGTCGGAAGAGTATGACGAAGCGGTGAAGGTACTATGCGATGCCGTCGACCTGGCTCCGGACGATCAACGGCCAGTCACCTTCCTGGGCATGGCTCGAAAGGTATCGCCGGAACTGGCCGCGCAAGTGGATCGGCGACTCGAGGACTTTTCGGAACGTTATCCCAAGAATGCGGCGGCTAATTACGAGTATGCGATGAGCCTGTGGGATCGAGGAGGCGGGGAGCAGGGCAGGAACCTCGACCAGATCCAAACGCTCCTTCGCCAAGCCATCGCCAGAGCGCCGCAGTGGTACGAACCGCACTATCAGTTGGGATTGCTATATGAGAGCAAAGCGCAATCTGATGACGCAATCCGCGAGATGCGAAAGGCCAGCACCCTCGAACCGGCCTTCAAGCCAGCGCACTTTCATCTCGCGATGCTGTACAAACGGATCGGTGACAAGGCGCATGCGGCGCAGGAATCAGCACGGGCGAGGCAGTTGGACAACGCGGAGATCAAGAGCGAGATGCCTGCCAAGTAACGATCCGCTAGTTCTCGTCTTCGCGTTCCTGAAGGTAGCCCGTGAAGAGAGAGAGGTTGCTGCGAAGGATGATGTGCGGAGCCAGGCGGGTCGTCGTTTCGGGAGCCATTCCCTGCACAAGAAAGCGCAGAAGCAACTCCAGCGCGGTCTTACCCTGAGCGAAAGGCCGCTGATAGAGCGTGGCAAGAACCTTTCCCGATTCGATGTAAGGCAGAAGTTCGGGGAACAAATCTGTGGTGATCACCTGGATCTCGCCGAGCAGGTGCTTCTCCTCCAGCGCCCTGAGGATGGGGATGCTGTTCGCGGTGCTGACGTAGATTCCCATGGGGTATGGCTTGCGCGAGAGCAGGCCGGTGGCCTGGCGGTACGCGACCGAGGGCTTCTCGTGCGACTCCATGGCCGGGAGGAGCGACAGGTGCGGCGCAAACACGGCCAGATTCGCTGCAAACCCACGGAGTTTTTCGGCGTGGTCAAGGGTCGTGAGTTCTCCGGCAAAGGTAGCGAGCTGGCCGGGTTTATATATGCTGCGCGAGAAAAGCTCCGCCGCAATGGCACCGCTGGTGTGCGCGTCGGCAGTTACCGACGCAATGCGCTGTGTGCGAGGCGCATCGCTGGCAACGCACACGACGGGCGTACCGCGCTCGGCAACTTCATTGAGTGCGGGGCCGATGCGGTCAGGGTTGCCGGGAGTGATGAGGATGCCGTCCAGCTTCTCTTTCGTGTCCGCCTTCAGCACTTCCAGGTCACCCTCATCAAGGCGGGGAAAGGTTCGGAACACAAGCTCGACGTTAATGCCTGTGGAGGCCGCCGCAGCAGCTCGTACGCCAGAACGCAACGCGTCAAAAAAGGATGCAATCTCCCTGGGGAAGTAAACACCTATGCGAAGGCGTCGATTGAGTTTGAGAGAGCGGGCAGCGATGTTGGGCTGGTAACCCAGTTCTTCCGCCTTCTTCAAAACGCGCGCCCTGGTGGCGAGGCTGATGTCGGAGCGACCGTGCAACGCGCGATCGACGGTACCAATCGATATACCCAGCGCGTGGGCGATGTCCTTGATACTTGGATGCTTCATTGGAGTTTGTTCGAAAAGCTGATTCTAGAGCATGAAAGGCGCCAAAGTTGCCGATGGAGTTGGGACACCGGAAGCAACCGGCCAAATTCGATTGACACCGGCTCTCTGCCCGTGTACGTTAACGTACACGCAAGCCCTCATCATTTGCAAGCTCTTTGCTCGACCGTCATCCCAGGCGGCCGTGCGCACCGCCATTTTTGAGGTATTGTTTTGTGACTAAAGCAAAAGCGTTCGAGCCCGTGCGGTGCAAGGAAGAACTGGTGGTCATCCCTACCTATCCGGTACAGGAACCTGATCCCAACCCCATGTTCTTCGAGAACCGCGTCTACCAGGGAAGCAGCGGTAAGGTCTATCCGAATCCATTTACCGACCGTGTGTCACTGGAAAAGAGCAACGCTACTTACCGGGCCATCTTTCTTGAGAACGAATTCATCCAGTTGATGATCCTTCCGGAAATCGGCGGTCGCATTCATGCGGGCCTCGACAAGACAAACCAGTACGACTTTTTTTATCGGCAAAACGTAATCAAGCCTGCACTGGTGGGCCTTCTGGGCCCCTGGATTTCCGGTGGGGTTGAATTCAATTGGCCGCAGCATCACCGCCCCTCCACCTACATGCCGGTCCACGCGACCACCGAGCAAGAAGCAGACGGCAGCCGCACGGTGTGGCTCAGCGAGCACGATCCCATGCTGAGAATGAAGGGAATGGTCGGGATCCGGCTCGCGCCGGGAAAGGCAGTGGTCGAAGCGCGCGTCCGCATCTATAACCGCACGCCCTTGCCGCAGACGTTTCTATGGTGGGCCAATGTCGCGGTGCGCGTACATGATGAGTACCAGGCGTTCTTTCCTCCCGATGTGACCTTTGTGGCCGACCATGCCAAACGCGCGATTTCGTCGTTTCCGATTGCGCGAAACGAGTACTATGGCGTCGATTACCGTCCAGGAACGGATATCCGGTGGTACAAGAACATCCCGGTCCCGACGTCATACATGGTTACCGAATCCAAATACGACTTTTGCGGCGGCTATGATCATGCGCGGCAAGCGGGCATCGTCCACACGTCGAACCATTTTATGGCCCCCGGTAAGAAACTGTGGACCTGGGGCAATGCGGAGTTCGGGCATGCGTGGGACAGAAATCTGACGGATGAGGACGGGCCCTATGTCGAACTGATGGCCGGAGCGTATACCGATAACCAGCCGGACTTCTCCTGGATCCAGCCCTACGAGACGAAGACCTTCAGCCAATACTGGTATCCGATTCAGAAGATTGGGCTGGTGAAGAACGCGAACCCTGAGGCCGCCGTAAACCTCGAGGTAGAGAATGAAACCATATCGTTCGGCGTCTGCGTGACCTCGCGTCGGACAGTCCGTCTCCTGCTCACGCACCAAGGCCTGAAGGTGGTGGACAGAATGCTCGACCTCGCGCCTGGCCAGCCATTTAAGGAGAAGGTGAACACCGAGGAAGGAGAGCCGCACCACTATCGACTCGCAATTATGGACGCGAGCGGAAAGGAACTGATCAGCTACCAGCCGGAACCGCCTTGCGAGCACGCGGTTCCGGAACCTGCGAAGGAGCCTCCGGCGCCGGTGGACGTGGCTACCAATGAAGAGCTGTACCTGATCGGTCTACATCTCGAGCAATACAGGCATGCAACGCGCGATCCCGAGTTGTATTACCGGGAAGGCCTGTTGCGGGATCTCGACGATGCCCACCTCAATAATGCCGTAGGCTTGCTGGAGTTCCGGCGGGGAAGATTTGCTGATGCGGAGGACCACTTTGTGCGCGCAATAGCGCGGCTCACGTCAAGAAATCCCAATCCCTATGATGGCGAGCCATTCTACAATCTCGGTCTTGCCCGCATGTACCACGGAAGGCTCTCATCGGCCTACGAAGCATTTTACAAGGCTATCTGGAGCTACAGCTGGAAATCAGCCGCCTACTATGGCCTGGCATGCATCGACACTGCCCGGGGCAACCGGGATCTCGCCCTTCGGGAACTGGACGAGTGCCTTCTGACCAATAATGACCATTTAAAGGCCAGGGCGCTGAGAGTTTCCCTGCTTGCCGCGATGGGCATGACCGTCGAAGCCCAACGGGCGATTGATGAAGCGGCAAGGCTTGACCCGCTCGACTTTCGCGTGAAGGCTGGACAATATCTGCTATCCCGAGAGGAACGCGAGTTGGATCGCTTTTGTGCGGACCTTGAAGGAGATGTTCAGACTCTCCTTGACGTGGCTTTCGATCTCGCCTGGAGCGGGCTGCCCCAGGATGCGTTTGATTTCTTAGACGCTTGCGCGGGACGAATCAAGGCCGATTATCCAATGGTTGGATACGTCCTTTCCTGGCTGGCCGATCGTTTAGGCAAGCAGGATCAGGCGAGGGAGTATCTGCTCCGCGCCGAAGCTGCCTCGCCCCGATTCTGCTTTCCGGCGCGGATCGAAGAGATGGTGGTGCTGGAGGATGCAATCAGACGCAATCCTGCCGGCGCGAGGGCGCACTATTATCTTGGCAATCTCTTCTACGACAAACGCCGCTACTCGGAAGCGATCGATCATTGGCGCATTTCGGTGGAACTGGATGGAAAATTCTCGATCCCGCTCCGCAACCTCGCTATTGCGGAATTCAACGTTCTCAATGATCCGGAAATGGCCCTGCGCATGTACGAACGGGCCTTTGCCGCCGATCCGCAGGACGCGCGCCTTCTTTACGAATGGGACCAGTTGAAGAAGAGGACCGGCGTTGTAGATGCGGACGAGCGCCTTGCCTTTCTGGGGCGCTATCGCGACCTGATCGCTCACCGCGACGACCTGACCGTGGAATACATTGCTTTGCTGAATCTGTCCGGCCAGTGGCAGGCGGCGCTGGCGGAGTTAGCTGGACGCCGGTTCTCTCCATGGGAAGGGGGAGAAGGCGTGGTGTCTGCGCAATACGTGCTCGCGCACCGGGAATTGGGCAAGAAGGCCCTTGCGGAAGACCAGCCGGATAAGGCGCTATCGCATTTCGAGGCTGCCCGGAACTATCCCGAAAACCTCGGCGAGGGCAAGCACGTGCTGACCATGGAACGCGATTTGGATTACTACTCCGGCTTGGCCGCGCAGCAACTCGGGCATGCCGAACTGGCACGCCGCTACTGGGAGGCGGCGAGCGCGCCCATGTCTTCCATCGGATTCCACTCCTATTTCCAGGCACAGGCCATGCGGGCGCTCGCTAACGAAGAAGGGGCGCAGGCGCTTTTTACCGCGCTTTTTGAAAAGGCCCGGAAGCAATCCGGGATGGAGCCAAAGATCGATTATTTCGCCACATCGCTGCCGAATCTGCTGCTCTTCAACGACGATCTCGCCAAACGGAATCGGTTGGAAGCACATTTTCTTATCGCGCTTGCTCATCACGGCCAAGGCGACGGGAAAAAGGCTGCGCAACTGCTGGAAAGCGTAATTGGCGAGGATCCTTATCACCCCCTGGCCAAGGAAATGCTTCGCTGGTTTGATAAGGAAGTGAAGCCGGTCGGCCGGAATCTCGAGGTCTCCAAGTGGTCATGAACACCCCTCTGATCAGCGCGGAGGTTCAAGTCCCGCGGCGGCCATATCGCGGGGTGTACGTCTGGCTCGTAGCGTCGGCCGGCGCGCTGGGCGGGCTGCTGTTCGGATACGACTGGGTGGTCATCGGCGGCGCGAAGCCATTCTACGAACTTTACTTTCATCTCGATTCCCCGTCGCTCACGGGATGGGCCATGAGTTGTGCGTTGATCGGATGCCTGGTCGGCGCGCTTTCGGCCGGAGTATTGAGCAACCGTTTTGGTAGAAAATATCTATTGACCCTCGCGGCGCTGGCGTTCGCAGTATCTTCCGTGGGCGTCGGCCTCGCCAACACATTTGCTTTATTCGTAGTGTGGCGCATGGTGGGAGGATGCGCGATCGGACTGGCTTCCGGCATCTCGCCTGTCTATATCGCCGAGATCTCGCCGGCGGACCTGCGCGGCCGCTTGGTTTCACTGAATCAACTGGCCATCGTGTTCGGAATTCTTCTCGCGCAACTGGTGAATTGGATGATTGCCCGTCCGGTCGCGCCTGGCGCATCGGCGAGCGAGATTCTTCTCTCATGGAACGGACAATGGGGATGGCGTTGGATGTTTGCGGTCACAGCCATTCCATCGCTGCTGTTTCTGGTGACTACTTTCCTCGTGCCCGAGAGTCCTCGCTGGCTCGCGACCAAAGGTCGTACGGGGCAGGCATTGAGAGTGCTGGAAAGGCTGGGTGGTCCCGCGTATGCACAAGAAGTGCTGCAAGACTTCAGCACTGTTTCGCGCGAGGCTCCATCGGTTCCCTTGAAGCAACGGTTGACTGGCGGGGTGCGTCGAGTGCTCCTGTTGGGTATCGCGCTCGCGGTGCTGCAGCAATGGTGCGGCATCAACGTCATCTTCAACTATGCGCAGGAGATCTTTGCGCAGGCCGGTTACCAGGTCTCCGATATTCTCTTCAACATCGTCGTCACCGGGGCGGTCAATTTGGTATTTACGTTCGTGGCGCTGTTCACGATTGATCGCTACGGACGCCGTCTTCTGCTGCTGACCGGCGTTTCCGGTCTGTTCGTGATCTACACGGTACTGGGGATTTTGTATTCACGCCATCTGCACGGCAAGCCAATGCTAATGCTGGTCCTGATGGCGATTGCCTGCTACGCTATGTCGCTCGCGCCGGTCACCTGGGTCATCATCGCGGAGATTTTTCCCAACCGCATGCGCGGCTTCCTGACGTCGATTGCGATTACCGCGCTGTGGGTCGCCTGCTTCATCCTCACCTACACGTTTCCTTTATTGAACGCAATGCTGGGCGCCGCGGGAACGTTCTGGTGCTATGCCGGCATCTGCCTGGCCGGGCTGATCTTCCTTCACCTGCGCCTGCCTGAAACCAAGGGACAGACGCTGGAAGAAATCGAGTCGAAACTGCAGTAGCCTCTGGAGTGGAAAAGACTTGAAACCATATCGACAAACAGCCCGCCGCGGCCATGCGAGTGCGTTCCTTTTACTGTTCTCGTGCTTTGGACTTTGTAGCGCGGCCGCACAACAGCCAGAGATTGTTCTGAACGGCAACGCCACCGGCCGGGTGTTCGATGGGCTCGGAGCCGTGAGCGCCGGAGCTTCTTCCCGGTTGCTGATCGACTATCCTGAACCCCAGCGCAGCCAGATTCTCGACTACCTGTTCAAGCCCGGATTCGGCGCGGCACTGCAGCATCTCAAAGTCGAGATTGGTGGCGATGTCAACTCTACGGATGGTGCCGAGCCCAGTTTCATGCGCACTCCGGCGGATCATAACTCCCGCCGCGGATATGAGTGGTGGCTCATGGCGGAGGCGCACAAGCGCAATCCGAACATTGTACTGGAAGTGCTTCCGTGGGGGGCGCCCGGGTGGGTCGGCAGCGGCACGCTGTACACACCAAAGATGGCGAAATATGTTGCCGACTTTATTGAAACAGCACAGAGGGATTATCACCTCACGATCAGCTATGCCGGGATATGGAATGAGAAAGTTTTCGATCTTCGCTATCTCAACGATCTCGATCGAGAACTGAAGGACCACCATCTTTCCACCCGGATTGTGTGCTGCGACGAGTATCCGGGAGAAGGTGCGGGCCAATGGGCCATCGCCGACGAGATCTTAAAGGACCCTGCTCTCGCGGGGAAAGTGGCGATCATCGGCGTGCATTACCCGCTCGATAAGGGCAAGATCACAACGACAGACGCGGCGCGTAAAACCGGAAAGCCGCTGTGGTCGACCGAGGACCAGCCGAATGGAGGAAGCGGGCCTTTTGTCAGTCGCGACTGGCCCGTGGGCGGGCAGATCCTGGCTCACCTCTATAACCAGAACTATCTGGAGGGTTCGCTAACCTCGACAGGAATCTGGAGTCCGATCACCTCTTACTACGACAACCTCGCTGCCCCCAACTCCGGGTTGATGTACGCCAATACGCCGTGGTCCGGTCATTATGACGTGCAGGGAACCATCTGGGCCACCGCCCATACCACGCAGTTCGCCCAACCCGGATGGCAGTATCTCGACTCCGCATCGGGAATCCTGCTCGACAAGGGAAGCTACGTCACTCTTCGCGCGCCCGATCACAGCAACTGGAGTGTCGTTCTCGAAAGCATCCACGCGAGCCTCCCGCAGACGGTTTCATTCCGCATCGAAGGCGGCCTTGCCAGCTCGGCGGTTTACGTTTGGGAGACAAACAATTCCCGGGTGTTCGAGCGAGTCGCGACGCTTCATCCGGTTGAAGGCAAGTTCACGTACACTTTTGAACCGGATTCGCTTTACTCCCTCACCACGTCAACCGGACAGGGAAAGGGTACTGCCCAGCCGCCACCACAAAAGCCATTCCCATTGCCGTACGAGGACAGCTTCGAGCAGACGCCGCTTGAAGGCACGCCGAAGTACTTGGCTGACCAGGACGGAGCGTTCGAGGTGCGTGCCTGTTATGGCCGGGCGGGCCAATGCCTGGAGCAGGTGATCTCTGTCAAGCCGATTCCGTGGGGACCTCTTCCCGATCCCTTCACGCTCGCCGGAGATTCGGCATGGGCCGATTACACCGTCGCGGCCGATGCGCACTTCCTCTCCTCGTCCCCCGTGGCGGTGATGGGGCGCATCGATTCGGCAGATGTTTTTCAGGATGGAAACGCGCGCTGGCCCAGCGGCTATGTCTTCAGCGTGGCTCCGGACGGGTCCTGGAAACTCTTCTCCGCAGAGTTCAAAAAGCCGGTCGCCATGCTTGGTTCGGGTTCCACGCAATTGGATCGCGCGCAATGGCATCATCTTGAACTGCGCTTCCAGGGCAGTCATGTCGAAGCCGCCGTGGACGGTCATGCGCTCGTCTCTGTCGAAGATTCGGCTCATCACCATGGCATGTTCGCGCTCGGCACGGAGTGGGACCATGCGCAGTTCGACAACCTAGCCGTGGTGGCCAAATAAGCGCAGCAATTCAACCGCACTGCTGGGAAGCTTCTCAACCCCTTCATTAACGAAGATTCTTTGATTTCGGGTACGTACACGGGAACTCCGGCCTGTCCGGTACCAACGGTTCTTTCCAGGAGGTCGAATGATGAAATTCGTTCCGTCGCCATTTTCCGCTCGCTTAGCGTTTGTAATCTGCGCGATGATTCCCACGTCTAGCTTCATCCAGCCGGCCGTGGCTCAGACGGTGACCATTGATGCATCGATGAGCAATCAGACCCTTGAGGGTTGGGGGACCTCCTTGGCCTGGTGGGCTAATTCCGCCGGAGCGTGGACGAATACTACCAATTACAACAATTTGATGTCCGCGCTATTCAGCCCCAGCAGCGGGCTGGGGCTTAACTACCTGCGGTACAACATCGGCGGTGGCGACACCTCGAATTGCGGACCGAATGCCACGGTAAACGACACGGCCACGGGTATGGGGACGAACAAGTTCAACTACAGTGGTGGCGGTTGGGGTTACAGCTATCAACCGGGGGCTTACAGCAGCGATAACCACTACGATGGTACGGCCAACGATTACTACACGTTTCAGTTCGTCGGCACCCAGGTGGCCGTTTACGGCTCGTGGGCGCCGAACAATGGCATTTTGGCGTATTCGATAGATGGCGGAGCGGAAACCACGCTGGACCTCTATGCGAGCTCGCGCAGCGACGACCAGATCTTATTCGTGACTCCACTCATGACCAGTGGCACCCACACGCTCAAAGTACGGGTGACCGGCACGAAGGATACGTTGTCGAGCGGGTACTGGGTTCCCGCCGACCGTATTGATGTAATGCCAACCATCGCTTGCATTATGCCGAGCTACCATTTGAGCGGCGGCTATGAGCCGACTAATGGGACGTTTGACTGGACCCAGGATGCGGCACAGCGCAAGGTGGCCCAAGGTGCGCAGAGCTATGGCGCGAACTTGATCGAGGCGGTCAGCTATTCGCCTCCCTACTGGATGAGTAACAGCGGCACCAGCCAGGGCGGGCTCAATGGTACGGAAAATCTCGCCAGTGCCTATTACGGCTCATCCGCAGGGAGCTTTGCGGATTACCTGACCACGGTTGCGAACCACTTCAGTGCAAATTGGGGAATCACATTTCATCACCTGGAGCCGCTTAACGAGTCAGGGCAAAGCTGGTGGACGGCAGGAGACGGAAAGCAGGAAGGATGTGCCTTCAGTCTGGCCGACCAGCAAACCATCATCCAGAATGTGGCCGCATCCTTGAGCGCGAAAGGCCTGACTGCAACCCAGATTGCGGCTATGGATGAATTCCAGGAGGGCGTTTCAAACGCCACAATCGCTACCACCGCGTACGAGTTTCATAATTACAACTCGACTACGCTGGGCGATTTCAGCGCTCTGAATTCTCACGGCTATTCTTCCACATTGGGCAGCGTGGCAATCTCGACCGCAGCTCAGCACGCCGGAGAGCGTGTGACCATGTCGGAATGGGGAAGCGGCGACACGACCGGACAGGATCTTTCCAATCAGATCCTTGCGGATATGTACCTTTTGCGCCCTGTCGCGTGGTCGATATGGCAGCCGGATTACCCCGGCCTTATGGCGATTGATTACACAAACCAGAATTACACATTGAACGAAGCCTATTACGTGTATGGAAACTACTCCAAGTTCATACGTCCCGGCTACCAGTTTCTCGCGGTCTCGGATCCGCAATCGCTGGCGGCCTTTAACCAACAGAACAACACCCTCGTGATCGTCACGCAAAACTGGACGAACACAAATCGGGCTGTGAGCTACCAGCTGTCCAATTTCATTTCGACCGGAGGCTCGGCTTCGGTGTATCAGACCTCTTCAACGGAACAACTTGCCTCCCTCGGAACCATCCCCGTTTCCAACGGAGCGTTCAACTCTACCGTTCCGGCGAATTCGGTGACGACGTTCGTCATTCAGAACACCTCGTACGCTCCCATCGCGACCACTGTGAATGACGACACCACGGGAACCGGCCTGAACCAATTCAATTATCAGGGTACGTGGGGTTACTACAACTCGCAGAACGGAGCATACGGCGGCGACAATCACTGGAGCGGCACGACAAACGACTACTTCACTTTTCAGTTCAGCGGCCAGCAAGCGAGGGCGTACGCATCTATCTCGCCCAATGGTGGAATCCTCGCTTTCTCCGTCGACAACGGTGCAGAAACATACTTCGATACGTATGCGGCGGTGCGGGTGGACGACGTGTTTTTGTTCGCGACGCCCACCCTGGCATACGGGAATCACACTTTGAAGGTGCGCGTTACGGGTCTGAAGAACCCCGCATCGAACGGCTTTAACGTGCCCTCTGATCGCATCGACGTTGTCGGAAATGGCCCCGAAGTTGGTCAGGGAATTTACAAGATCATAAATGTCGGCAATGGTCTCGATCTCGAAGTCAACTCCGCGAGCCTTGCGGATGGTGCGACCGTGGACACCTATAGCGACGTTTCCGGCGCGAACAATGAACACTGGAACCTCATGGCCGTTGGCGATGGCTCCTTTCGTATCGTGAACGTGAATAGCGGCCTGGATCTTGAAATGAGCGGCGCTAGCAAATCGAATGGCGGAACCGTGGATCAATGGGAGGACAGCGGCTCGAGCGCAACCAATCAGCACTGGAGTCTCGTCCCCGTCACTGAAGGGTATCGCATCGTCAATGTGAACAGCGGCCTGGATCTCGAGCTGAACGGAACCAGCGGAAAAGTGGACCAGTGGCAGGACGTTTCAGGCGCAATGAACGAGCATTGGACCCTTTCGGTCACGAACTGATGTCGTCCCTCTCTTGCAAATCAGCGAATCCGCAGTCTAGATCCTAGCGCATCCTAAGCTATTCCTGCCCTGTGGTTTAGCCGCGAATGGCAGGATGGGTCCCCGAAAACGGGCATGTAGCCAACTTCCATTTGGAGCCGTTCACGCAGCCCATCTTGGGCGCGGCTGAATCAACGACGCCAGGAGCACTGCGACAATGCCGACCAGAAACACCACGTCGAACGTTCCCGCGCCCTCATTCGATTCGACCGGCGGGCCCAGCCCCTGTGCGTTCTGGAAGGTTGCAAATCAGTACTCCATTCTCTTCACGTGATGACGACAGCTTATACGCCGGCGGTGCTAGGATCGTGCATTGAGATGTTTAAGGGATTAGCAGGTGCTGATGCTCCGGGCGCGCCGGCAGTTTCTCCGGTTCGCCCTATTGTTAACGGCCCACACGCACGAAATGGGCCGCTGCTGGCCTCTTCGTTCTCTCGGATTCCGCAATCAGTTGTTGTGCACTCGGCGCTTTCACTGCCCCGGTCGCTATCATCCCGGTCGTAGAAGCAGCGACTCGCAATTGGGCCTGATGGTAGGCACGCCAGAACGATGGTGACGTGCCCGGACGACGGCGGGCTGAAGGAAACATGGTACGGACCTCCTGGATTGTGGTGGTTGGGATTGGGTTGGGTGGTTACTACGCTGAGATTGCGGTCAATTGAAAAAGGCGAGCCCGCGCCATTGCCGGGGCCGGAGGAGGATCCGGCGTGCGATTCAAGATAGCCTCGAGACGCAGCACTTCTTGACTGCCGCAGACTCCGCATCGGTCGGGACGGGAGTTCGAGATAGTGACGCAGTTCTCGCAAACGACCGCTTGCGCCAAGGGAATGCTGTAAATCAACGGCTCTGCACGTATCTCAACAATTCTTGCCATCGGTCTTATCGCCTCTCTCCTTTCTCTTGGTAGTGAGTCGTGAAAAATGGCCTCCGCCCTGGAAGGCAGGTTCTGATTCGGTGAGCCGGTGAATGAAAAAGCAATCGACGCCGAAATCCTCGATGATTCTTTCCTCATGTCCCTCACAGAAGAGTTCGGTGCCGATCAACCAGGCTGCCTGTCGGTGGCACAAGGAACACTCCTGTGTCTCCATGGGTTGACCTCGAATGACGAGGGGCGCGACGTATCGCGCCCCTCAGGATTAGCTGACTCGGTAATGGCTTAGGCAACGCTTTGTTCCGCTCCTGAAGGCCGCACCTGATTCATCTCCGCAACCAGCTGTTTAAGCAGCGCGAAATTTGGAACCCGATCGAGCGCTTCCACGTTATGACGATCCAGAATTCCGTAGAACAAACCTTCGGGAATTTCCGAAGCGATCTGGCGGATCTGCGACATTCCGCGTACGCCGCTTTCCATCCACTTCAGCACCTCCAACTGCAGCTTCTGATTTGGGATGTCCCGCGCGGACCGAGCTCGGGCTACGGAACCAAGAATGCTGCCATAGAGTGCCGATCCAAGGTCTCGCCGGCATCCTTCGATTTGGGCGGTGATGCTTGCGTCAAGCGGTCCCTTTTGAGAGGAAGGTTGTGCGTTTCCCTCCGTGACGGCCGGTGGCCGATTCCTGCGCTCGTTTGCAGGAAGTGCCCACGCCGGTAGCGGCGGCAATGTTTTCGGCTGCTTGTACTCGTTGAGGTCGACCCACATCTCATCGAACTTGTAGAAATACCTGCCCAGCCCGAAGCAGCTGCACGCCCGCTTGAAGGCCTGCGCTTCCGCGCTGGTCATGGCATTCTCGTCGTCTGCCCATTCTTCCCCGCACCCGCTCTGTGTTCCGACGGAAGAAATCGAGACGACACAGGTCACAAGGACCTTGCCCGTCTGTATGGTTTTGTCTCTCTTTACGCGCGTGACGGGGGAAATGGTGTTGACTCTGTACTGTCGCGTCCATCCGCTCGCGGTAAAGATCTGGTTGAGCCGATCCGTATAAGCCCTCGGATCGGCATAGGGGGTGACGCGGCCTTTGTGCCCGTCCCTTGATGTGGCCGCAACAACCCATTTCACATCTTTGGAAGCGAAGGGCTCCTCAAGACGCAGAAGGGCCTCCGCAGCTGACTGCGTATTTTCCATAGCTGACCTACTTTGTTATCGCTGGAATTTGTTAGAAGAGAGATGCACAACGAGAAACGCCGACACCATTAGGCCGAACACTATCGTCCTAACCGGTGTTGACCTTCAGGCGAGCCCCCAATTCGGATGGCAGATTCAAAATGGCACGTCGTCATCGGTGATGCCGAGATCCCCGATTTGATCCGGATGATCGCCATGGCCGCTGCTGCTCTGGGTGCCCTTGCGGTCATCCTTCCGACTGCCCCTGTCGTTGCTCTCACCACCTGACAAAAGGCTGATATCACCTACAACGATTTCTGTCCGGAAAACCTTCTTTCCGGTGTCTTTGTCGTCCCACGAACGGGTTCTGATCTTTCCCTCAACGTACAGCTTCGATCCCTTCTTGACGTAATCGCGAATGATCTCCGCTCCCCGCGCGTATGCGACGAGATTATGCCACTCGGTCTGTTCCTGCACCTCACCCTGTTTGTCTTTGAAGCGTTCGCTCGTGGCGAGGCTAAACGTGGCCACCAAAGTTCCTCCGTTGGTGGACTTGACCTCGGGATCTTTACCCACGTTCCCCAACAGGATCGTCTTGTTCACCGATTTGCCCATAGTACTGTTCTCCTTGTTTCCCACGCCATCATCGTTCCAGCGTGAAATTTGTGAATTGTTAGCTGAATGCGCATCTGATCGCCTCTTCGCGATTGATCGGGACATAACCTGCGGGCGTATATCGAAAACAACCGCCATCCGGCGCAATGATCAGATACCGCCGCGTGTTGATGTGCTTGTACAAGCACAGATCTCCCACACGGCCCATAAACATGAATTCAGCGCACCGCTCCGGGTCGAGCGTCTGTTCGAGAAGTTGCCAGTTTGAATTCGTCATCTGTTGACGCTGGAATGCGGTTTATGTCTGAGCGTGGCCATGCTAAATCCAAGGCATCTGAGCCGCTGGCAGATTCGCGCACAGTGGGCTATGGATATCACGCCATCACCTCCTCTACTTCCTCTCTTTCACCATCCGCAACCGCTGCGAGTAGATGACTGTGCCGGCATCCGGGGCAGCAGACTCCCTCGGTGGCCTTCATAACTGAATCCGTCCATATTGGATCCGGTCCAACCGGTTCGCCGCTTCTTTGATAGAAATGCGGCATGGCCCCACCACGGAAAGCGGAGTCCTTGCCCCACAACTCCGTTTCGAGCGAACCGTTACGACCGAGGAAGAGTATCGTGCTTCTCAACTCTGGCCGCCTTTCTCCATCGCCTTCCAACCAGTGCCTGGTGATGAGCAGGTCATAAGTCTTCTCGTAGCGGAACATTTCGACCCGGACGAGTTCGCTGGTGACGACGATGGCATGGGTGCCGTTGGGAATGAAATTCTGGACGCGCTGAAGCCAGGGAATTGTAGTTCCCTGGTTGTCGACAAAGCCGGCGTAATGGCCGAGGAGTTCAACGGCTCCGCCCGACTCCTCAGCTCGGAGTTTCCACCTCTTTGAGACCTGCTGGTAGACAATCTCCAACTGCGGACGGCACCGAATTCCTGTCGCGCGGATCTGCTCTCGGGTTTCGGCCGGGAGCAGCAGTCCGCGCCGTGCGATCGTCTCGAATCGGCTCTCTTTCACGGTCTCCTCCTTAATACGAACGGTACCTGCGTTGCGGGATGGGCTGGCCCAGAGCTTCCCGAATCATCTCGCGGGTGCATCCGGCCCAGCATTTGTAGAAGCGCGTATCGGCGATCGATATGGCCAGGTTGTCCATCGAGCGGTCGCGGCCTTGCTGTGCGCAGGACGGACACTGGCTCCAATAATTGCCGCTTCGGTTGGCACGAACCTTGACGTAGTCGAGAATCCGGAATCCCGAATGGTTGTCGGCGGCGCGGGGCTGCTCGATCAGGGGACGGCTAACGACCCCGTCCGGAATCGACAAACCCTCGGTAAAGGTCTCCAGCTCCGCCGCGGTGAGCCGCTTCACTGAACGCAAATATCCGAGTTGATCGGTGAGATTGCTGGGCGCATCTTCGAACCAGTACCTGTGCATATTGGCCCGGTGGATTCCAAGTGGAGCCCGGATGGCGTTCCCGAACTCGTTGGGGCCGAGTTCGTCCTGCCGGGGAAAAATCTCAATCCCATCGACCTGCTTGAACGCTCCTTTGATCGGCACGTCCAGACGCAGGGCGAGATTGTATATATAGACCCGGCACAGTTTCGCCGGCAGGGGCTCCTCGCAGAGAATCCAAAGGTGTGCGCCTCGGCGCGACATCTCAACGATCGCGTGAACCCCATCCTGCTCGAGTTCCCACTTCAGTGTCCGTAGGTCGCGGTACGCTCCTTCGTAATCGGCATCGATAGCCACCCACTTTGAGCTCTGCGTTTCGGGGTTGATAGCGTAGAGCCCGATAGTACGTTGGCCCGCCAGGTGCTTTCGGACCTCTTCCTCTTCCAGGGCCAGGGGTTCTTTCGTCTCCCGGTCTCTGGCCTGGTAGAAGAAGAATTTTCCCGATTTTTCGTCCGGCCGGTTGGTCTGCCGGGTGTAGGCACCGCGGTTCACAAACCATGCCATGTACTCGGAAGCTTGCGCCATCGTCGCCGGCAAGAGTTCCGGCTTCGCCCGCGGCGGCTTCCACTCTGATGTCTGCGCGCCAGACATGGTCGCTCTCCTCTCCTTCAAGCTGTGCTGTTGTACCGCGGTTCCAAAACTCGGTCAAACGAGCCGGGAATTGAGGGATTTGGTCCGAGGATGGCGCCGTCCATCCCATGAACTGCGTGCCGGGCACCGTCCACCGAACGGGCGTGGTGAACATGTCGGTGGCGGCGGCGAGACCTCTTACCATTGCCGGTGATCGCGTCCAGCAGGTGGTACACCCGCAGCGCAAACTGAAAGTCGTCGCCATTGAGGGTGTCCTCTTTGTGGTCGAAACGGAGCCAGAAGAAGGCTTGCAATGGCTCGGTGAACAGGTAAATTCCGCCCGTGTTGGGCCGCCCAGGAATGCTTTGAAGGATTAGGAATCCGTCCTCTTCCTCGACGAGACGTTCCGCCCGCGCCTCACCGACGGCGAGAAACGCGCGCAGCACATCCCAGCGGTTTGATCCGGCCGCCAGGCCGAGATCGGTGACGGACATGACGTAGTCCACATGCAAGTTGCCAAGCAACTCGCGCTTCGAATACCGACGATGGTGACGGGACATGAATTCCTCCTTTGGTGAATTCTTCATTGGAAATAGAAAACGCCCCCTGCGGGCGGTGCGTGGACGCATTAATTGGGCGGGATTGATCAGGCTTGGGCCAGAGGCCTTGTGGGAACCTCGGCACAACCGGCAAGATCACCGACGGCCTCTACGCACGGTCGTTTACCGTACGGCGGCCCAAGCGGAACTTGTTATTGGCGTTGAACGGGGCCTTTATTGCCAGCGCTTTAGCTTCGGCCAGAGATTGTCAAGCGACTCAAACCTCTTACCCTTGCAGATAAAGACTGCAGTAGGGCGTTCCAGGGCATACCTGTTTTCGACTGAAGTTCCCACGTATTCGACCTGGCCGAAAAGTCGTTCAAGATTTTCACGACGGTCATCGATGACAATCATGCAGTTCCCAGAGTACCCGCGCGGGCCCCATAGATAATAGGTGCGGTCTCCGCTCAGTGCCGGGGGAAGGCCGCGAGCGCGTCCGAAGAAATCGACGGCGCCGGCCTGCCCGTAGTCCTGTCCGAAAATGGCGCAATCGGCACGTTCATTGGCGGGTAAGCGATTCCAGGCAATTTCTACCTCATCCGCAATTTCTTTGAATCCAAACTGGTCGGCGTACCACTGCGGTAGCGCCACTCGGGCATGCGAATATTCATTGACCGGCAGCTTGAACGGGAGGAAATCCTGCGCATAGACGAGAAAGGCATCTGGAGAGAGCACCGGTACAGTGATAGGCAGGCAGTACAAACCACTGCATAGGACTGTCCACGCAAGGGTATGCCGCAGCCAGTCCCAGCTCCGGTTACGCGCTTCCGCCCGGTCGAACCAGTTTTCTAATGCCACGCACCCGGCCGCGATGAGCATGGGATAAATCGGTGCCAGATAGTAGCTCTTTCCGTGCAGTAAGAACATCGCCGCATAACAAAACACAAAGCTCCAGCCAAGGAAACGATAGGGCCCGAAACGGACCGTGAACAGAAGCGCGCACAAGCCCGTAAGCCAGATAATTCCCGTTGCGAAGTTCGTTTCCATCAGCTGCGAAAAGAAGAAACCGACTGGCCCGAGCACCACATCTCGGTGTTCGGCGCGAATGTTGCGCATGAGTTCGAGGAACGGCCAGTGGTAGCGTACGTTCCACAGAACGTTCGGGAGAAAGATGAGGAAGGCGGCAATTACCCCCAGCCAGAACCATCCGCTCAGCATCACACGACGCTGCGATGTGAGGAGCAGTCCGACCATGATCCCAATGGCCAACAGGAGAATCGAGTATTTATTCTCCATACCCAGACCGATCATGACGCCAGCCCAGACCCAGTACTGCGGCTTTTCACGCTTGATGGCCAGCATCGAAAACCGGGCTGCGCCGAGCCAGAAAGTCGGCTCAAGGCAATTTGTACCCAGGAGGCTTCCGTTTGAGGAGTATTGTGGGGCCAGTGCAATCGCGATTGCCGCAAGCACGAGGGCGTAACGTCGTCCTCCGAGTTCGCGCGCAAAAGCGGCGGTTTGCATTACAAGCAACGACGTGGCGAGTGCCGGAGTAAAGCGAACACTGCGAAGAGAATCCCCGAGCAAGGAACGGGAAATGCGGACCAAAAATGGCACAAGTGGTGGCTGGTCTACATAACCCCACTGCAGATGGTCGCCGCATGACATGTAGTTAAACTCATCGCGAAAATATCCGTATCCTTTATTGAAGTAAAGATGGAGGAGGAATATGAATGCGGTAATGGCCCACGCGATCGCCATCCCGTTCTCGACGAGACGCGGCTGTGTTCGCACAGGAGTCGAAACATGGTGAGCCGTCGTGCCCATTTCGGCCATGGCAGCAAGGATAATGGACAGCCCGAGACAGCACAAAAGCGTGGTCATCCGCGCCGGCAAAATGCATGCGCCGGGATGCTGCTTTGGCTCATCCGCTTCTTCATAAATGGCCACTGACAATCCACCTGGCCATCTCGTCACTCCGCTTGGAACGAACGATTTCCCGACCCGCATCTACGCCGCGCCAAAATGCGCTGACTTTGGCGGATAGTCAGAAATATCTCCTTGCCGTTCAGCAGCTTGGCGCACGCCCGGGTAGTCGGGGGGCAGCCATGGGGAAGGCGCGAACGGTCAGAAGGAAGGCCGCGGGCATGGGTTCCTGAAAAATTCGTTTTCTTATGGATTAAGCCAGAATCTGCATTGAGTGCGAAAACCCAGAGCCCCGCCAGTATGCGCAGCTCAGACGGGATGATCTCGAATGAGAGCGTGGCGGGCAGGGATTATTGGGGGGCAGGAGATATTACACTCGAAGATCTCTTGCGGCAGGAGCGAGCATTCGCATCAGCACCGGCATGGTTGCCCTTGCCGGTTCGAACTTGCGCGTCGTGTAGAGCCGGACAGCCAGAGGGTTATGCCTGAACGTGTGCGAGGGAGCCAGAGCTACGGGAAAATCCTGATGATCGAACTCCGCCTTCAATTGATAGAGAAGGTCAACCGACGAGGTGAGATAAAGGATCATTTGCACCTGGCGCTCCCTGGCTATCGCAGACACGAGGTTCCGGTATCGGTCCGAAGACTTGAGGGAGCGTTCATATTCGATCGCAATCCTGTACGACTTCGCTTCCCATTCGAGATCCGCAATAGCGTCATAGTCCTTTGCCAACGGCACGTCAATCGATTGGTTAATGGACCGGATTTCAAGGTCGCCCGCCCATTCCCTTAGCAGGCCGGCTCTGCGAAATGCTGCGCGCACCTCCGCCAATTCGAGGTAATGCTGCATCTGATTCAAGTTGGCCAGCGTTCGGGATTCCGAGGTGAGGCTGACCAATCCTTCACCGCATGCCTCGAGACACGCGAGTCCTGTGCGCGTGATTGTGTACACCGGCCCCGGATACGGGAGCAACGGCGGCATCCTTTCTATGACGCCGGCCTGCGTTAGCCGTGCAATTCTCCAGTTGAAGGATCGCCGGGACGTCTCGATCCCATTCGCCAGAACGTGTTCCCAAAGCTGGAAGTGGGAAATGAAAGTGGCGTTCCTGATCGCGAGCATCAGGGGCAGATCCCGTTCGCGGTTGTATTGGATATAGCGGGAACGCGCGCGCTTTCCCGGGGTCATTTCCGCTGGATACCATTCCATGTGACCTCCCATCTCCCCATATCCGTTCGCAACTCGGACCCTGGGATCGCCAGCAGTAACGTCTCCTGAACGCCGCGGAGTGCGCTGGCGGCGACCACGCTAACGCCCTCATCGTGCCATTCGGCGTCGAAATTAATTCGCCCGATGACCGCGCTACTTGCGCACAACAGCAGGCGATCGACCTGGACGGTGTGACCGGCACGACTCCCCAGAAGAACCCGGTTCCACTCGCCGCGCCTCTCAGGCCCAGGGCTTTGATAGCAACAATCCTCGAAATTGGCTTGGCGAATTGCTGGAGCATGCGCTGCGAGGTTGATCCGCACCACGCCAGAAATGCACCACGATCGCCGTTCGCGGCACCCGCAGCGAAAGCCGGTTGTATTGAAAGCGGCCGCCCGGAGTGAAAAGCGCAATGGATCAGAAACCTGATTACCGGGACGCAACCACCACAGGGATCCAAAGCTCAGACACCGAATGATCAAGGTTTGCCTCCATCATGCTGTTTGCGCTCTTGATTTCCGTTGCCCCTCGAGGTTGTCGTGCGCCCGGCTTAGCCGCTCGCGCAGATTCGTAAGCTGGTTGTCCTTGGCCTGAAGTTGCGCTGTCTTCCGTTGCAGTTTAGTCTCGACATCAGCCAATTTCGCCGCGAGCGTTTCGATTTTTGCGGGGTCGGTGTCTTGTTCCTGAACGCTCGCCGGCGTTGCCGATGCTGGCACGGGTCGAGTCACAAATGCCGCCCCTCGGTCCTCTCTCGCCTGGTTGAAATCCAATTCCGGCTGCTCGGGGTTTTCTGAGTGGTGCGCAATTTCGTCGGCAAGGCGCTGCTTTTCACCATCCAGACTGTTGTATCGGTCCACAAGCCGGTTGTATTTAGCCACTACTTCAATGGCTTTGGCGCGCGAACCGACGTACGCGTTATAGAGTTGCGTAACCACATCAGCTGAGATTGACAGGCGCCTCTCGCGGTCTCGCAATAGCCAGCCATTTCCAACCAGCGACATGCCGAGACCTGCTCCAACCAGGAGCAGTCCCCAGAAATACACACGTTCGAGCGTGTTCTCGAAAACCTCCTTCCGCCAGTCCGCGATCACTTGCCCATAGTCCTTGTCGCGCGGATTGATGCCGGCGAGTGTCGTCCCGACGATGCCTTTCGGTGCCTCCCCAGTATTCCTCTCCGCCATAGGATCGTAGGAACTTCGGGCCGTAGGCCGAGCGGGTCGAGGCGAATTTGTCGCCTGTTGCCCGTAAGCGCTCCCCACGAACATGAACAAAACAAGTCCGGCCAGCCCGACATAATGCTTCATTTTCTGCGCCTCCTCTGTCTCTTCTCCTCGAGATCTGGAACTGGAAACCTTAGGTTGAGCCCCTGACTATCGCAAGCGAGCGTGTCGAGTTTCGGGTAAAGATTCACTGGCACGCGCGGAAACCACTGTGAACCGGCTTTCTTAATGTGGAGGTGTTTGTGGATCGTTCCCAGGATCGGGTCGGTCATCAACATCTCCATCTGGCCCACTGGCATCTTCTTGATGTGCTCATCTTGGGCGAGCGTGTCTTTGATTTCCGTTTGGCTGCCCTCGGTTCCTTCTTCGAATTCCGGCTTGAAGAGTCCCCTCTTCTCGACCCTCATGCTGCGGCGCATTTGCCGCACCCTTGCGCTGGCATTGAGGAAGTATTTGGCTGTTTCCTCGTCTTTGGTGCGCAGCATGAACGTGGTATTCGGTGCGCTCGCCACATCATTGCGGAATCCACGGCCGACCTGAAGAAGCTGCGGCGCGCTCTGAAGGGCGAAAAGGAATGCGACATTTGCCCCGCGGGCGGTCTGCAGGATGTGGGCGAAATTCTCATAGGCGAAGGGAGAAAACTCGTCCATAATAACGCTGACAAAAGGCTGGCTCTCTCCTTCCTCCGCACGCGAATAGCGCCGCCCAACCATCAATTGAAGATTCTGCAGCAGCATCCGGCCGAGAGCCGTCACGGCCCGCTCGTTCACATTCACGTTCAGGCTCATGAAGAGAATGCGCCGTTTGTCGATCACGTCGTCGAGCGATAGCAACTCGTCATATGGGCCGGTGATCATCGCCATCTCGTCGCCTATAAACGTCATCATCTCGTTGATGAGGCCCTGAATCTTCGAAACGCGCTCCTTATCTTCAAACGATTCGAGCAGATTGCGGACGCTCATCGTCAGCGTCATTCGCTGCTGTCCGGTGACGGAAGCGTCGGCCGCGATCGAATCAAGGGCCACCCTCATCTGCTTTTTGAGCAGCGCCTGATCGTATGCGCACACCAGAACGTCGTGGAAGTTGAACCGTTTTCCTGAATAGTGGAGGACACGCGCGATGTTTTCGAGATAGACGCGTTGATGGCCTTCAAAGAAGTCCTTTTCCATGTTGAACGATTCGAAAACGAAGGCTACGTGGTCCTCGGCATTACCGTTTGGTGCCCAGAACGGGTTGTAGCGAACGGAAATCTCCGGGCGCATCGGATCGATGATTCCGAGATCCTGGATTCGCCCTGCCGCTTCAATCGCCGGCAGGAGATCGTCCAGGAGCCTCTTGTCTCCCTTTCCATCGATAAAGATGATGGGCACTCCACGCGCGATGTCCTGTTCGGTGACAGCTTTCAGCAGATTTGTTTTCCCGGAACCCGTCATCCCGAACGCATTCGACTGCATTGTCCGGACGTCGTCCGACCAGTAAAAGGGTCTTCCAAAGATGTCGTAGCCCAGCAGCACGGCGGAGCGTCGCCGAGCTTCCTTGAGATACTTCTCTTCCTTTTGGAGGCTTATATACGGAATCGGCCGTGGCCAGGCTTCTTCCATCTTGAAAACCTTTGTTGCTTTGTACCGCAGGATCTCCCAGAAAAACAGGACCAGGAGCAAGGGATAGATCGTCATTTCGACGAGCAAGCCAGCGCCGACATGAAGCCTGTCATAAGCGATGAAATAGAGGATTCCGACGACGCCAAGGATAAGAATCCACGCCAGAAGCATTGCGTCTTGGGCTTCGTTTGGGCGTCGATATCGGGGCTGTTGCAGCATAGCAAACCTCTTTTGATCATGTGTGCACAGTAAAGAACGCCGCGCTGGCGATTGCGATCGCTAGCAGCACCATCCCGACAATGAGAAGTGGATGGATCTTTCGCCCGCCAGCCTGATTGCGTTGTTCGATTGGATTAAGAAAGGGCCGTCGCAATGTCTCGAGAAACGCGCTATCGCCGGAACGCCTATAGACAACGAGGAGGCGCGCTCGCGCCTCCTCCGAGGTAATGAATTCCAAATTCGCCATCAGAGCACCGCCGTCGCCTTGATCGGATGACTTCCATCATTGCCGAAGACAAATTCATATACGCTCGGAGTTCCGATATCGGCGGGCTGGAATGCCAACACGCCTTCTTGGGATTCTCCTGGCGCCACATCTTTCTGTGGAAGAGTAGTCGCGCGTACAGGTACCTGGGCGGTATCGATCGTCTCAAACCGATTGAGCTCCTGGTCCGGAATCTGTTGATCTTTCATCGCAGGGACCAGGTTGGCGTTTTGCCCTGGTGTGATGGCTAGAACATTCGGCGCGATGATGCGGTACGGCAGCGGGCTGTTATTCACGACGGCGAACCGAACATAGACCGAGCTACCGTCACGCACTACTTCCTTAATCAGCACGGTCACGCAGTTCTTCCGGGGATGCATTCCCCGCAGCGTAACCTGTGCAACTCCTAGCAGAGTCGACCCGATTGCCGAGTCTGTTGCCCGTTGGGTCTCGTCAGGTGAAGGCTTTCGAAGCGTAGCCGTCTCAGCGCCTTGCGGAAGCGGCGACTGGTTTTCGTCAAGCACGAAGGTCATGCTTTGAACATCGCCGGGGGATTCGAGTTCATAGGTGGAGAATTCGTGCTCAGTCCATACCATCAGGTTCGTTGCCTGCCCGCTCTTCACTGGCTTGATAAAGACATTCTTGTCGTGCCATTCGATCTGCATGGCATCACTCCCGGCCGCCACGCGTTGAATCTTTTCCGGCAAGGTAATGATGCTCACATGGTCCAGAGCGGTATGGATCACGGTGACACCATTCGGGTTGACCGGTTGATGAACGATATTCTGAGCAAGGGCCATGCTCCCGCCCAGAATGCCGATTCCAATTGCTGTGTTCCGCTTGAGCATGATGCCTCCCCAGTTTCCCCCGGAGAAAGAGAGGTTGGGACCTCTCTTCCTCCCAGAGGGTTGATCACAGCCAAAGACTGTGAGTTTCGGTTTCGGAACCCTCTAATGGGCACCGGCTGACGAATTTCCTGACACGCATTTCGATGTCAAGCAGTTCGCGTTTCGAGTAACGCCGCCTTCCACAAATCTGCCAATGGAAGAACCATTGCGCCGGGGTGCGTTGAAGCTGAACTTTCACTTGCACTCCTTGCTTGGACCTGCGCCAGTTCAGGAACCGCATTGCTTTGCTCCTTCCCGGAACGCAGCAACGGACGACCGTGCGCCTCCTGGAGGACGGCAAAAACGGTCAACTGCTGCTCCGCCAGGTGGCTGGTGTTCATTTGTCTCCCGTCAAGCCAAAACGTCGGCCTGGAGAACTAACTGGGGTTCGTACGATCCGGTTCGTTTCGCGATCGAGCCGCAGAAGGAATTCCTTTCTGTCGCCACGTACCGCATAGAGGCTTTCGTGATCTACCACCACTCGCACTGGATGAGCCGCCTTTTTAACTTTCGAGCGAATACCGCCGGTGCGCGCCGCGATGGAGTCGATCACCTCTTGCGGGAAAGCGTGAAACAGAATAGATCCCATTCCTTTTCCCCGTGACACGATCGTGTGGAGCGCCTGGCACCAGCCAACCCGGTCTTCCTGCTTGCCTTCACCCCAGCTTCGGATGATGGACTGCAGGGATGCCGATTCTTCCCGGGCCTGCTCCTGAGCATGGCGATAACGAGCCTTCGCTTTTGCGAATTCCCGCTGCTCGGAGGCGATTAGCTGCCTGTCGCCTGACCGTCTTGCTTCCGCCATGCGCCGAGCCGCCTGCTCATGTGTTGTCTTCTCCGCTTTCAGTTTTCCCTGGATCAACCCGTGTCCTGCTGCATACACCGTGTTGAGCAGGCGCGTTTCCTCGAACATTTTGTCCGTCACTGAATTGCCGGTGATCAGTCCGCGGAATTGCTCGATCGGGAATGGCTTTTCAATCAATTCTTCGATGTGCTTACGAAGAATGTTGTAGAGCCGGCCGATTCGATCCGTGGGCAGAACATTAAGCGATAACGGCAACTCCTCTTGCGAAATTGCTTTTGCTTCTTTCAGCGCCAGCCACGGTGCCGGGGAAACCTGCTGACGAATCGCCTGCAGCTTCTTCCGGTCCGCGCCCGTGTTGTGTTTGAGGGAATCGATTTCCAACTGCAGCTCGGCCACCAGTTCATAGAGCAGGTCGTGACGGCCGGCGGCAACGCAAGAGCTCATCAGGTCGGTAATTACGCCGATCTGATTTCCGCGCGATTTCAAGGCAACGAATTCGAGCGAGAACCACGGAGACTTGGCTCTACTGGCCTTCGTCTTCTCCACTTTGTGTTCGTCTTCCATGCGGAAACGGCTCTCTACAAATCGCGGAAACCGGTCTCCACCGATAACGCAGATCCAGTCAAAGTCGTAATCCCCGCCATTTCGTTTGGCGGTCTCTGACCGCAGCGTGTAGGTCCCTTCGAGGGTTAACTGATCGCGCACGACTTGGGCCGCCACTTCCGGGTCCAGGCCGTGCTCCTCAACCAGACGCTGTGTGAGTGTTTCTCCCTGCAGATGCGCCAGGGGAAGCAGGTCTTCGAACATGCGTACGGGGTAACGCACGCACAGTCCGCGGCTCGAGGCAAGACTGGTGATAGCTGCCGTCAAAGACATCCAATCGGCGCCTGAAAGCACTTTGCCACGCTGACAAACAAGGAAGCCATCGTCAGCCAATGCGAACGCCGGCAGTTCGATTCCTCCTCCTGTCATCAGCTTGTAGGCCCACCTCGCCATCAGCTTGCTCAATTGGGTGTGAACGTACGGGTGACGGGTGATCTCGCCCGAACCATCGGCCAGTAGGGCGGCTTCGACGACTCTTTGGAATTCTTCTCCATCGGAGTCCGCGTTCTGCCGCACCTCCTTTCCGATCAGTTCAACCACCTTGCGGTGATTGCCCGTTTGCCATGCCGTCTTGAGCGACTCGATCACTTCCACTGCTTGCGGTACAACCTCGGTCTCGATCGAATCCGCCGGCGCATGTTGAAGAACTGTGTAGCTCGATTCGAACTGAAGAGGACGGGAGATCTCCCGAATTCCCAGCACGATCGCGCCCTTATGGATGAGTGCCCCTCTTCCCAACAGGCTAGAAAGGGCGTTCGGCATCCTGATGCTTGGCTTTACGGAACTCTCGGGAACGATAATGTCGACACCGAGGGCGTCGGCGGTATCGTCCGCCATTACCTTGAAGCTGCCTTTGGCCTGCGTTTCACTGAATGCCAGACGGAACTGGTAGAAGTGACCCTTGGGAAGCGAAAGCTTCTCAAACAGACTTTCCCTGATCCATCCGCGGCAATCGTTGGTTCCCAGATCGAGGTCCTTGACAACCATCACCGTCGCATCCGGTTGCTCGTGCACGACCATGCAGCCGGACACGAGTATCCCGAAATAGGTGATGGCGGCTTCAGGCCACTGCTGAAAACGCTTTGCGATGAGCGGCTCATGTTTCGTATCGCAGTAGTAGTATTTGCCATTCTTGGCGGACCCCGAAGCGCCGACCATTCTGTAGCAAATTCCGTTGTGGGAGACGGATGTCATCCGGTCTGCGACACGGGCCTCCTCAATGTCATCGAGAGGCTCCGTGGGAACGCTGACCAGCGCGACGTGGATGTCGGAATACATGACACCAAGGAGCGTACGGTCGAGCCAGTACTCCTGACCGGTGCCAGGGATCCGTTCTTCAATCCGTCCATTTGTGTCGATATCGAGCATCACAATTCGATTCGAGGGAACAGTGTGCATGAGAGTCCTCCTTGTGTTGAGGCACAGGAAGAATCCATGCCAACCCGCTAATTGCCGGCTGACCTGGTTCTTTCCCGTCCTTGTTGAAGGGGAACTAACCAGGCTTGAACGCCGGGTTAGCGGAACGAATCCTTGCGCATGGGCCCGCAAGGTGGCTCAGACAACCGATCCGAAAGCGGTGCTTTATCGTTCGGTTTTTCTGACCTCGTCCGCTCGGCTCTTACGCCCGCACGCAAATTTGATCTTTCGTGACCTCAACTCCGCCGTCCTTGACAACAGCTCGGGCCTTCCACACCTCGATGCGAAAGTACGGCACACCCTTTTTTAGCGACTCAACCATTGCATCGCCTTCGCTCGCACATTCTTCCTTGAGCGTGATTCGGTCACTGGACTGTTCACTCGCTTCGCCGAGATAGAACAACACCATCGCTCCGTTCTTCTCTTTGGCCTCCGCTGGCCGTCCTCGCCTGCGCTTTTCCGGCACGGTTGCAGGTTCTGGCGCCGGTACTGGCATTAGCTTTGCCTCACTGCTCATTGTTCACCCCTGTTCGCTGTTGATGGCGTCCCCGCGAGTGCACTATCTGACAGAACGGCATCCCTCTTCTCTCCTTGAATCTGTTTCGACCAGTAGTCTCCAACCAACAATCCACTTGGGTTGTCCGCAGACCTGGCGATCCCGACCAAACGGATGTGGTACTCCTCAACCAGTTGGTCGATCTGCTCGCTATCTTTGTCCAGGCTTTGAACAGTTCGCACCCCGAATGCGGTATAGGTAAGAGGCTCCGTTTTGCTTTCTTCGATATGGCTTAGCTTGAACGAAGAACTGGCCTGCTCCTCCTCTAGCTTGCCCACCGTATCGTTTCTCTGCATCGCCAGGAGGGCAGTATGACGGAGGTTGGTCGTCATCTGGTTCATGGCATCTGCCCAGTTTCGTGCCAGCGTGTGTGGATCGTAGTCCAGGTAATGAGCGAGAAAGGACCGGATGAAGGCCTCCTTCTCATACTCCTGGGGAACAGCTTCCGGATTGCCGCCGACTTTTAGAAGCGACGAGATGAGGCTAGCTTTCGAGTTCTGAAACGGACTCACGACGCTCGACTGGCCATCGCTGTCGACCCGGATCACCGTGGCCGGCTGCATCCTGACGGCGATTAGACCGGCGACAGCCAGGAGCGCCACTGTGCTCGAGATTCCAGCCAGCACCATGCTTCGATTTGCGTAAACTCTGATCGCCCCGTTTTCGTGGTAGAACCGCCGCGGTTCGTCTTTCCTTTGTACCGAGTTGGGTTCTTCGCCGATGTTTCCTCTAAGCATGGGTCTTCTCCTCCAGCGAGATCTGTATTCTCAAACGAGTTGCCGGGTTGAATCTGCCGGCGTGTCTGGTGGGGGCATGCTCCCGCTTCCTCCATGAAGACTTGAATTGAAATAGCCAACGTCAGCCCCGCCCCCGCCAGAGGCAAACGAGCCCATGTGCACACCAGCGAGACCAAGCCCGGCACCGACCATTCCGCCTGCAGCCACTCCTGCTGGGCCAGCCGCGGCGCCCACCTGCGCCCCGGAGATGCCGCCGCTCGCAGCTCTCGAGATAAGCATCGAGATCCCCGCGCCCACCGCCGAGAACTGACCCCTCAGGATGAATGCGGCGACCATCGGAATCAGGAGTATGCATAGTGCATAGATGATGCTGACAAAGCCGATCATTTCGATGCCGCCATCAAGTGCTCCAAACTCAGCCGTCCCGAAACCGAAGCTCCCGAGGTTGCCGTTTACGATTGCATTCACGTCGTTGGCATGAATTGCCGTGATCAGACTTCCAAAAACGGCATATATCACTGTCCAGGCGTTCCACACTCCGAGGTTCAGCGCGTAGTACTTCGTCAGCGAATTGATAGTGGAACTGGGCGCCAGTGCAATCACAAACGGACCAATAGCAAACAGGCACGATCCCCAGAATGTGTAAATAAGGGCAAAGATCTGAGTCGCGATCGGGAAGACGATATATGCTAACGCAATTTCGAACAGCGTCAGAAGAGCAGAGGGCGTCCAAGGGATAGAGGTGAATATTTTGTTATAGCCATTCTGGGTAAAAAGTGCTTCAAGTTGGGTTTTCCAACTTGCTATCAAATCCTGTGCTCCAAAACTGTTATCAATAGAACTCGCCATCTGATTGAAACCAGTGAAGGTATCGGAAAAGACGTTGGACCAGTACCCGATGAGAAACGCTGCGACCGCATACTTCAAGAAGGTTCCGGCGAGGGAACGCACATCCCCGCCTCGTGCATAGGCTTCGTATATCCCGAGTACCAAAGAGATTGTCATCAGTACATATGCCACACTCTGTTCTGCAGACAGGAGTGTCCCGCTGATGTTGTTCACCACCGAAATCAGCATCGTTTGGAATTCAAAGACAGCAGTTGACATTCGCTTCCCCTATCAACGAGGAGTGAGGATCTGAATCATCCTCTGATTCAGGTTTTGCATCTGCTTGGTTGAGTCTTTTAAGTCGCCGCTGCGATTTGACACTTCGGCACTGTTGAGACGAAGCAGTTCCGCCATTCCCATCTGCGTGTATGCATTTGCCTGTACGACCCATGCGCTTGCCTCGGCATCCAGAATTGGCGCCGTGCCCGGGGCCGCCGCAGCTATCTGATCGTTCAGCTTTTGAGCAACTTCCATTTCTCTGGCGGCAAAGGCGTCGAGTTCGATGGCTTTTTTGAGCGCATCCTGCGCCTGGGCATCGCCCATGTCGATCTGGGACTCGATGTTCTGTGGAACCGCTGTCTCAGCCGGCAGTGGCGCGAACACGTTTCGGTAGGCTGCCCCGATCGTGGCAATGTGGTCAGGATTCGCCGACAACATCTCCTGCTCAAGCTGCTGCGGGTATGGCAACTGTGCACTGGAAATATTCATCGTGCCCAACTGGCGGAAGCTCATAAAGGAGCTCGAAAATCCCGTTACCATCTGTCTTGCGCTGTTTATTGCGCTTAGCGGGTAGAGCACCTGCTGCTGAAACTGCTGCTCCCGCTGCTCGACTTGCATGATCGCCTTCAGCGGCGAGGCAACGGCGCTGTTCAAAGTGCTATTGATCTGCTTGAGACCTGCGAGGATTGCAGCGATGTCTAGGCCGAACTGTGAATGAGCCGGGCTCACGATAATCAAGCTCAGTACCGCCACGCTTATTCCTACCGCGATGATTCTGCTGTGTGCAGTTGAGAAAAGGATGTTGAGTCGTGGTTTCACTCGCCACCTCCCAGGTGCTTGAGGATTTGTTGATTGAGGTTTTGCATGTTCGTCGTGGACTGCTTCAGAACGGATCCCCGATGGCCGAGTTGAATTGCTGCTTCGCGCAACTGATACGCGAGGAGCTTATGCTGCATCGCGAGACTAGCCAACTCGGCTGTGCGTGCCGACGCTGCTAGCATCTCCGCTGTACCGGGGGCCGTAGTCTGCGCTTCATCCTCGATTCTTTGAGCGGTCTTGAGCATCATCGCTGAGGTCTGATCGGCCGCAATCGACTGTGCGGTCGCATCTTTCGCGGTTGCATCGTCTATGTCCATCATCTGGAGATTGAGTGGCGGCGCCGCTCCCTGAGTCGGCTGGATGCCATAGGCCGTTGAGTAGGCTCGGCTGTAGTTACCAATTTGGCCGGCTTGTGCGCTGAGGAAGGCGGCTTCTAGGGACCGTGAAGTTGAAAGAAGCGCGCTATTCACTCGAACGGAATAGACACCGTTCATCCAGCCGCGATAGCTTGCCTTGATGGTTGTAATGTAATTCCGCGCCTGTGTGATCAGTGTGAGTGGCCACACGACTTGCTGTTCGGTCTGGGAGACCTCAGCCTTGATATGATTGATCTCCGTAAGGGCTCCGCCAATGGGTCCGGTGATCGTCGAGATGATCGCGGAGAAGATGCCACCAAACTGGGCGAACGCGCTGCTCCCTCCCAACAGCGCTAGAAGAAGTACGCAGCAGCCTCCAAACGCCATCCGCTTTGCACGGTCCTGCTTCATACTGCCTCCTCAAGGAGAATCTTCTCTTCGGCTTCAATATCAACGGCTCTTAGCTCGACTGGGGAGCGCGGCATGACATCCGGAGCATTTCTCGTGAGCCTCACTTCGCCGGAACACTCTTCGGGAAGCTCCGGCAACTCCGACAGTCCCGTTGGAAACCTCTGTCCCAGTTCGTCATAGAGTTCAGTCCGACCCTTGCCCGCATGAGCTGAGAGCCACCACTGCCGGTACCACCGCTCGCGCGGAAATGTAGTTAACAGCCAGTATTCGAGAGGTGTCGGAACGATGTGGAGGATGTGTGTATTCTCCGCTTTCTCCCCAATGATCATCAGGAACTCGCTCTTCCTTCCTTTCTCCGTCATCCCCAGCCCCTTGACCCGGTTCAGCGTGGTTTCATTGAGGTGTAGGAAATGACGGAGGACGTCGAAGTTCCCCTTCTGTCTGCCGATCAGCTTGATCGCCGTGGTGGCAAGGATTGCTCCACCAAATTCGTTCGGCTTGTCCGGAGTTCCGGTGAAATCTTCGACGGCTTGCGAAATTCCCCAGACACACGCATTCCTTTTTCTGGCGGTACGAAACAGCTGAACCACAATTGGAGCCAGACTGGGTGACTGCAACAGCGCCCAGCACTCATCGAGGACGGTTATGCACCGCCTATTTATCTTTCCCTGGGCGCGCTTCGTTGTCGTGTACGCAATCAGCAAGCTCATGGCAACGTCGAGCTTCGGATCGTCTTTTAACTGCTCCACGTTGAAGTACAGCCACGGTGTTGCCATATTAATGGTCGTTGGCCGGTCGAAGAGATGTGCATACATACCGTTATTGACCCATGCACGCATCTTCGCCGCCGCTATGCGAGCCATTTCGTTCACGCGCGGATTCCTATCTTCGTCGTAGTAGTTCTGCAACTCGTCATAAAGATCGCTGTAGAGGGGGATCGGATTGTCGATCCTCATCTGTGCGCGCATGTAGGTCTTGCGAATCGCGGTGATGATGAGGTTGTCTAGCAGGTCTGTATCGCCTTCGCCGCTGTCGCCGATCATGAAGCGAGTCAGGTTTTTGAGGAACGAGAGATGATCATTGGATGGTTCGCTCTCACCGGGCTCAAGGTCGAACGGGTTGATCGTCTCGTCGCTATCGAGCGACATCGTGATCATCCGTCCACCCATGAATCGAACCGCATGGTAGTAACTGTCGCCACGTTCGATAATCGAAACCCGCACATCCTGGCGAGCACAGGTCAAAAGCATCTTTCCAACAAGTACACTCTTGCCGGTGCCTGAAGTCGCGGCGACAATCGCATTCGCGTTTTCAAAGGCCGGATCAAATGGCGAGAATGGCAGCAATTGTCTGTAAGGAGTCTCAAAAAGCATTAATGGCGATCGGGTTGTCCCAGGCCACGGAAGCTCGATCGGCAGAAGATCGGCCGCATGCGGAGTAAGGAGATCGTGCGCCCGCCTGTCTTCTTCGGCCAGCCCTGGCAGTATCGAAAAGAACAGACGCCGCGCAGCGAGGGACTCGGGAAAAGCCCGCGCTCCGTTCATATGCGCCACCACATGCAGTAATTGCTGCCGGCGGTTGGCAAGCTCCCTCTCGGCAGCTTCATATTCCTGCGAGGTAAAGGCGGCCTTTGAAGTGTGGACCCCAATCACCAGGCTCACCATTGCAGTCTTCACAGAGCTTGCGATCAATTCCTGTTGGATCTGGATCAATTCCTGGGCTGCAACCTGAGCCGTAACGTCGATTCGCAAATTTCCTTTAGAATCTTTTTGCGCGGCCTGCATCTTCCTGAATTTCTTTTTGTACTTATCCAGCACAATCCTTTGATCGGGGATAATCACCTGGGTTGAGACCACAACTGGAAACCCGATCGTCATTAGTATGCGCAAAATCCCGGGGAAAGTTCCATCCGGGGGAGACTTCAGACTGATGAATGTCCACAACGTTCCATCGATATTCAGGTATGTTTCGGTCTGTCCCAGGATGCTTACCGACGCCAGGCGCTCACGCGCGGAAACGTAGCTGGTTTCTGCAGCGCGTTCCTTGAACGGAGTGGGGTCAGGATCGAGGGGATTCATTGCCCGCTTGATTTCGAGGAACATCTCCTGATGGGTCATCCGCTCCGGCCCCAGCCCGCCGCCTTTCATGGCCGACTCGATGCCGGAGAGGAGGGACTCAAACTCCGCGAGGGTGTCGAAGTGTTCCTTGCGGGTTTTCTCAATGGCTTTCCGAAATAAGAGTGGAAAGCCGCCCTGTGCCGCCTGCCGGTCCTCCTTGCTCTGAGGGCCGCCATTGGCGATCATTGCCCGCTTGTGCCTGACGGGGTCCCATATCAGGTAGACTCCCGCGATTCGGGTAAGAAAATCTCCGTGTCTCTCCTTATCAACCCAGACCTCCACTCGCCGTCCATCGAGCAACTGAACTTGCGGGTCCTCTGACCGGGAGGCATCCTGATATTGGTCGAGGAGATTGTTTAGGCCTTCTATGACCTCATACCGAAACTGAAGACGCATGCTCTGCTCGGGAATCGCTCGCAAGAGTGACTCGAGCATCGTTTTGGCTTCATTTCTGCCGTCATCGTCGGCAAAGTAGGTCAAAGCTCCCGCGACGCGATATCCGGCGACGTAGCACCCATCGTTTCGGATCATCACCCCATCGAGAAAATCGCGGACATTCAGCAATTCACATACCGCTGAGTCGTGAAGAGAGCGCTCGCGCTGTGCCATTGTCTGTGGCATCACTGAAACTCCTTTTCGGATATTTCGAGGATGAAATCGCTCTTCAGCTTTTGGTCATGGGCCAGAGCGCAAAAACTCCGCGGCATCGCGTAGTAGATAGCTAGGTCGAGAAGGTAGCCGCGCGGCTTGCCGTACTTGAACAACATCAGGCCGGGAACGCCAACCACGACCACCATTAGGAGCAAAAACCAGTTCATAGGCAGGAAGAACATGTAACGATCGGCAAAGAAGAACTGGCCGACGAGCATAGCGCCGGCGCCGGTCATTGCCAAAACGAGCATGTCTTCAAGTTCGAGGCCAAGCATCATCACCTTGGCGTGCAAATTGCGTGAGACCGGGCTAATTTTCAGCGCCATCTATGCCACCCCATTTGTTCCGGCAGAAATGAAATGTTCCATCAGGCGCATCAACCCCGACACGCAAAGGCAAGCGCCTCCGGCGATGAAGTGGCGTATCCAGTCATCGCCGATGTTCAGCCTTTCAAACACACCACCTATACCCAGCACTGCGCGGGCAATCTCAATTCCGCCGTACACAGGCAGAATCACGTTGCCAACCCAGTTGGCGAGGCTCAATAGCGCAGACCAATATTGGGTCGTACCGGATCCCTGACCGGCGAAGACCTCGGCCAGGCGCAAGAAGCCCGAAACACAGAGAGCCGCCATCGTTCCGCCGATGTAGGGATCAATGTGGTAGCCGCGCGAGTATTTGTAGATACCGACCGCAAGGATGAGAGCGGCGATTACCGGCATGACGGCATTTCCGACCCAGTTGGTCAGGTTTAAAAGGCCGCCGTCGAAAGAACCGCTATCCATGCCTTACCTCGCTTCTGTCGATAAATTTGTTCTCCGGCTGGTTTCTAAAGAGCACTCCTGTGATCGCCCCGCTCCATCTCCATAGGCGATGCAGGATCTTTACGATTACGTACAGTTCCGCGAGCAGACAGGCTCCAGCCAGGGCTATTGAAACGACCAACCTCGACATTTCAAAGCGGACTGCCACGCTGAGGAGCATCGCCAGCAGGACAGAGAACAAGAGGAACGCTGCGGACTGTGCAAACAATTCGAGTTTCACCGGAGAGCCTCCCAATCTGGGCACAGTCCAGCGCACCACCGCCGCAGTGAAGGCATCGAGGGTTCAACGTGCCGGTCTTGATGCTCGAGAGGAAACTCCATCAAATCCTCTGGGTTCTCCATCGAGCAGCCGGATATCGCAAGTAGGATTACGATCAGAGTGAACAGACAAAGGCGCTTCATAGAGTTACTCCTGCGAAATGAGTCACGAGGGCCCATATTCCCGTGACGCTCAGGAACCCGAGACCGCTGGCCACCAGTCCACCCCAAGGACGATGGCGTACATGGTTCAAGATCGCTGCCGACAGCGCCAAGCCTCCGACTATGGGACTGATCCGATTGGCCGCATAGCCGAACATGCTCATGAGCATGTCGGTGACTCCATAGGAGTCATTCGCCTGCATCCAATTGCCAGTGGCGAGGTTGTAGATTCCCTGGACACCCAGGAGAAAGAGCGCGGCGATGATCGAGGCCAGAGGACTTATGCCTTGGCTGAGGTCGAGGATCGCCTTGAACACTAGGGATGCGGCAACCACGGGAACCACATGCCCCACGAGGAAGTCATTGACGAAATCGTTTGTGACTCGTTCGATCCCTGCGGTATATTGAGCTCCGGTCGCACCCGCAATAGTGAGCTGAGAGGCTCCCGGAACGGATTCGTTGACCAGCCAATGACTGATGCCTGGCAAACTCAGCAGAAAGCAGCCCCAAAAAAGCCACTTCAGGAAACCGCCACTGGCCTCAAAGTTCATCCCTCCTTCGGAACGAAGGCGCATGCCCGCCATCACAAACGCACCGAGCGATGCGGGCACTGCGAGGTCCATAAGAAGCCCCAGAATTGCTCTGAAGACCAGTGGCGTGTGCATGGAGGACCGGCTTTCAGGCGACTTGCTGCCCCTGTTGAATGAAGTACTCGATCAGCCGCAACAGACCCGAAATGCAAATCAAGCCTCCTGCGGTCATGGCTGACGGGAGCCAACTACGCCCGCTTCGCCATTGCAATACGGTCGCGACGACAGCGATGCCGGCGCCCACAGGACAGATCACGTTGCAAACCCAGTTGACGACGTTTAGAAATGCGCCTTCCGGTTGCGCCGCAGTCTGCCCCTGAACGGCCTTGCCTGTGGCCGGCGTGCTACCGAGGTTTTGAGCGATGCTGACAACGGGAAATGCCAGAACCGTTCCGATAATGAACGCGAGCATGATCACCTGCAGATCCTTTTGCGCGGCGCCCAGAGCTCGCATAAACGACGTGACCATCGAACTTGCCTCCTTGACGGCGAACCGTCGAGCAGGACGATCACACGATTCCTGATCTCGGGCAAACGATCGCGTCCGGGTTTCAGGGTTCGATTAGTCAATTACTGGAGCGGGATGGCGTCTGAGCCGCCGTCAATGGCGTGCTCCCTGCTTCCCCTGATCATCAGTAGAGCGGGAGACCACCAATGGGCATGGGGCAGGCAACACTTAAGGAAAAAAGCCAGGTACGCACTTTTACTTCTTTCCTTAATTGGGGGTGCGATCCGGAGATCTTGGGGTGGCGCACTTTATTAATCTGCATCCAACGGCCCACGTTTCCATGTCGGTATCGACAGATAAACCTGGCGACATGGGCGTTTGAACTAAGTCGCTGGCGCGACGGGCGCTGCGGCGTAGGCCTCCGAGCGGTCTTCTTGCCGGTATAGGGTGTGGGTCACAAGGAGGTTCACTGTGACCCATCTTCGGCAGTTGATGCTGGATGAACTCCAGCGTCGCAACTACTCCCCAAGCACTGTCCGCTGCTACATCCACGCGGTGGAGGATTTTTCGAAGCACTTCCACCGCTCGCCCGAGCGCCTAGGTCCAGGCCATATTCGCGAGTACCAGGTGCACCTGTTTCGCGAGCGGAAGTTGTCGGCTGGCACGATCCAGAGCCGTTGTGCTGCTCTGCGGTTTCTCTTCGTCAAGACTCTTCGGCGCCCGTACCTGCTCGATGAGATTCCATTTCCCAAGCGGCCCAGGAAGCTGCCGACCGTACTCAGCCCGGAAGAGGTAGCGCGTCTGATTGATTCGGCTCGGAACCTGATGCATCGCGCGATGCTGATGACGCTGTATGCGACCGGGCTGCGAAGAGCTGAGTTGTGTCACCTGAAGGTCACCGACATCGACAGTGAACGCATGGTCATTCATGTCCATCAAGGCAAGGGCAGCCGCGATCGTGATGTTCTGTTGACCCGCAAGCTTCTGGAGACTCTGCGAGAGTACTGGCGCTGGATGAAGCCGAAGACCTATTTGTTCCCAGGTATGGTGAACAACTGGCGGGCAGATGTGCCCATCACGGAGAAGATCGTCTGGGACGCTGTTGCCCATGCAGCCAGGCAGGCCGGCATCAAGAAGCACGTATCTCCCCATACGCTCCGGCACAGTTTCGCCACTCACATGCTGGAAGCCGGCGCCGATCTGCGCACCATCCAGGTGCTTCTCGGACACTCCAAGCTCGAACACTCGACCGTCTATCTGCACCTGTCACGACGCCATCTGCAGGCGATCCCCAGTCCGCTCGAAGCGATCGAAGTGTCACGTCCCGATGAGATAAAACGCTCCAGGAGACGCATGAAGCGATGACCCGGCCCACCCTCGAGGTGGCCGACATCGTCCGTAGAACGGGCAACCGATTCTGGCAACAACAGCAGTCGCATCTTGCGTGGCCGCATCGCAAGGTACTCGATGCCATCGTCCGCTGCCGCACCGCGGCACTGGGCGGTCACCGCGATCAGTGCGTCCGCTGCGGCCATCAGGCCATCTCGTTCAACTCATGCCGCAACCGGCACTGCCCGAAGTGCCAGGGGAACGCGCGTGCCAAGTGGCTGGCCGCGCGCTCGGCTGAACTGTTGCCCGTTTCATATTTCCACGTCGTCTTCACTCTGCCGCACGAACTGTCCGCTCTTGTCCTGCAGAACAAGCAGCTGCTTTACGATCTGCTCTACCGCACCAGCGCTGCCGCGATGCTCGAGCTGGCTCGCGATCCCAGGCACCTGGGAGCCGACATCGGATTCCTCGGCGTGCTCCATACCTGGGGTCAGAACCTCGAGCATCATCCCCATATCCACTACATCGTCCCCGCCGGCGGCCTGGCTCTCGACGGTTCCAGATGGATCGATTCCTCGCCACGCTTCTTTCTGCCTGTCAGAGCGCTCAGCGAAGTCTTCCGCGGCAAGTTCTGCGAGCAGCTACGTGAACTGTTTCAGCAGAACAGACTGCAGTTCCATGGCTCAGTCGAACAACTTGCCGCACCGGGCGCATTCAGCCACTTACTCTCGCAACTCAGCCTGAAGAACTGGGTGGTCTACGCTAAGCCACCCTTCGGCGGCGCCGAGCATGTTCTCAACTACCTGGCCCGCTACACCCATCGCGTCGCCATTTCCAACCATCGGCTCGTTGCCTTCGAAAACAATCGCGTCTCCTTCCGCTGGCGAGACTATGCTCACGGCGGCAAGAAGAAGGTCATGACCGTTTCCGCTCATGAGTTCCTGCGCCGCTTCCTGCTTCATGTCCTACCCGGCGGACTGGTTCGCATCCGACACTTCGGACTCTTCGCCAACCGCAGACGAGGTGCTGCGCTCCAACGTTGCCGCGCTCTGCTCGGCACGACGGCCTGCATCGATCCGCCCGATCCGCCTGCCCTGCGCTGTCCAGCATGCTCCGGCATCATGTTCGTCGTCGAACGGCTCACCTGCGCTCAGCTTTACTTCCAGCAGAGCCTGGCCCCGTCCCAGCCAAGGAGGTGCAGCGTTGACAGCTCATGACAGACTCACAGCCCCCAACCACAACGCTGTCGTGTTCCGCGCACGCAATGCCGGAGTGTGCACTGGCTGCCGCCATGAACCACGCACAGCGCATTTGCGAGTACCGCCTCAGCCTCGCCTCCCCAGAAATCGCCCTCCGTGCAGCCCGATTCGTTCACCGCGTCGACTCAACAACCAACGAAGGTATCCTCCCGCCGATTGAAATCCCATAGGTAGATCACCGCGCCCGTCACGCCAGCGACTTACTTCAAACGACCCTATCGAAACTGCCCCAAAATACTCCTGGGGCAATCCACCATCGTTGCGTTGGGGCAGTCCCGATAGGGACCTAACGTTTATCGTTCCCGATTCGGCCTTTCCTCACAGCCGGGTTCACATCCAGATTGGGTGAGATGGCAGTAGATTAGGACCGCAGGACATTGGGTACCCTTCTCACTATCTGGCGAGATGGTTTTCGCCGTTCCCGCACTGGGCTTTACGCAGAGTGTCGTCGTGGGCGGTGTCGGACGAGCGTGCCGGGCTTTCAGAGGTTTCTGCCGGCGCTGGAGATCAGTTCCACCGCCGGCAGCTTCGAACCCATTCAACAACCCAGCGCCTTTATTGCGCCGTGTACCATCGAACGTAATCGACGGTCACGGGACCAGGGTTGGTCAATCCGCTGATCGATCCACCCAGGGTACCGCCGATCGCTTCATTCAAGATGATGAACATCGGCTGATTGAATGGCCATACATCCCCTGGGGCCAGGGTGGCGGGCGTTGTGGTGAAGAATGGCTTGGTCGGATCATCGACAAAGTACTGAACATTGTCAGGCGACCAGATCATTCCGTAGGTATGGAAGGCGGTATTCGATGCCTCCCCGCTGGGGAATACATAACGATCGGAAATTCCGATCCCGTCAGTGAGGTAGGTGTGGATAGTGGAGTTCTCGCCAGCGTTCCCGGGTCCGCCGTAGCGTAGCGGCGACCAGGCTTCCAGAATGTCTGATTCTCCGGCAACGGGCCACGGAACGCCACCATTGATGTTGTTGCCCAACGCCCAGAAGGCAGGCCACAGTCCCAGGTTGGTCAGATCGGGAAGCTTGATCCTTGCCTCCAGAATGCCGTATTGGAAGGTCTGCCCTCCGCTCGTGAGCAGGCGAGCCGAGAGCCACGTTCCGTTGACATTTCTGGGCTGGATCACGAGATGACCGTTGCCATCAATGTAGACAGGCGCCGTTTCCGTGCTGAAGGTCGTTGGGCATTGGCTGGGGTTGCCCCATACACCGGGAGGTCCGCAGTAGACTTCCGCTTCGCCATTTCCCCAGCCGTTATTGTTTCCGAGGTTGAAATTCCAGGCATCCGTGGATGGCGGACGGGACGGACCTTCAAATTCCTGGCACCAGGTGGGCTTGTAGGCCACGCCTCCAACCGTGAGGCCGCCGATCCCCGGGCATTGGCTGTCCTCGGCGCTATGTTTCCCGGTGTTGCTGCTGTTGGTTTCCACAGCAACCACCCATAGTTGGTTGCGAGCGCCCGTGCATGGATCGACCACCACCGCGCTTCCAGAGTCCGACCCGCTGGCAGTGAGGCAGAGATTGGTGCTGTTAGCAGGCTGAAATTCATAGGAATCGCCAATCAGCACCGGGTCCCAGGCCTGCCCGCGGGTGCCGGCGCAAGCATCCAGAACCACTGCCGAACCACCGGTAGGTCCTGAGGCGGTAATGCAAAACGGTCCGAGGGCGGCAAAGTTATAGAAACCGGGCGGCGTCACACCCGTGTTGTTCGCTGACCATGCCTGACCGCCTGTACTGTTTGAGGTGTAGATGTCGAGCGGATTTCCGGCTCCTATTCCGCCGCCTGAATCATCGAGGACCAAGTCTGGAGCATTGCGTGGGCTCAGCGTGAAGCTGCCAATGCTCATGGGGACGGTGCTGGCTCCCCGGCCGGAGTCACCTTCCGGATTTCCGCCTTGTGCCAGGAGCACATAGCTTCCTTGAAAAAGCGTCACGGCCACTAGGCAAGGCCAAAGCCTGCCCCTTCGATTTGCGATACCTCTTGAAATCACGGTATTCTCCTCTCTATTGGCGGGTTGTTTGCGCACCTTTGCGCGGTGAACTCTGACTTCTCCTCACGCCATTCCGAGATATGCCTTTTCTCCTACCGCTCCTTCATATCGACGACTCCATCGGCACATAGGCCAGGTTCGTCCGGCGTAAACGAGCAAAGGGGCTCGAGGACGAGTCATATCCCAAGGCGTGCGGATTGTATTTCACGCTGCCCCAACCGCGCTACTGCACCGAAAAAACGCCGAATCGAAGCACCGACTTCGATCCTGTTTTCTTAGACTTCAAATAGAAATCAGCTGGGCTTCCCGGCGATCAGCACGCAGACCTCGAGATGGTTCGATTGATTGAGCTGGCTGCACTCAGAACAGTGGCATTACCAGTTCAGACGGAAGGTTTGGACTCTCACGAAACCAAATTTCCTCCATTGAACACTCCCATTCTCGGCGTCGGGCACCTGCCTCAGCGCACTCAGATAAGTCCTGACTCGTCGGCCAGTATTGAGGAATCCTTGCGCTACTGTTAAAGAGTCCGCCACTCGAACAGTCCGGGAGGGTTGCGCCTGGGCGTCAGGTTGCGCAACGGTGGGGCGGCCTGGAAATTTTCCCAGCCCGTGTGGCATTTCACTGCGAATCAGTATGGCACCTCAAGAGGGTGGCCCTCAAAGAGATCAAAATTAAGGAAAAAAGCCAGGTACGCACTTTTACTTCTTTCCCTAAATGGCGAGTGCCGTTTGCGCACGCCGTCACACCTGGTGTCGCCTGTGTGCGGGGTATTCCGTAGCGCGCTCGATCTTGCAAAGAGATGGCTCCTTTCGATGAGGGACGCCAAACAACCCACATGGTTGGCTACTGAGAGCTGGACGCTTGGCTGCTTTCGGGCGAGTGGTCAGGAGCGGACACCTCGACCGGCTTTGCTCCGGCGGTACCAGCTTTCTCTGATCCCTTTTCGAAGACCACGTAGATCTCTGTCCCTGCCGGCACGCTAACGACGATGTGCTCCATCGCCATCATGCGCATGATCTGCTCGTCGCTCGCGTTTCCTAAGTTGTCGGCAATTCTCATCCGAATGAGGTCGTCTTCGCTAAACGCGCTGTTGGCGCTTGGCGCGCCCACCACCATCGCCGCGGTTTCTCCAAGCCCAGAGAGTGAGCGCACAAGCATACTCCTGCCGCGCTGCTTGCCGGTGACTTGTCCCTTAATCGCCTGAAGGTTCATATCGGCAGCCACGGCGTCGATCGGAAGTAATTCTCCGTCCGGGAACTCGATCGATGAAAAGCTGATATTCACCAAACCTGACGGATCGGCCTGTGAGATCCTGCCCAAAACACGGCTACCGGCCGGTATCAGAGTCCGGCCATTTCGTTCATAGTTATATTCGACGACTGCAGTGACCGGCGCATGGACGGCGGTTGTCGCCATACTTTCTAGCCGTGCCGCCACGTGGTAGCCCGGCGCCAGACCCAGATTGTCTGGTGCTTTCTCCGCCGTGGCCGGTTCATCGTGAATTGTTGGCTGATGACGCGCGGTGAAGACAATGGACGGTTTGCTGTAGGCTTCCTCCTCCTTCTTTTCCGCCTGTTGGTTCGCCTCCGGGTTGCTGCCATATGGAGGCGGAGACCACTTCCCGCTCGCACCTGGGGTGGTGTCCGGCTCCTCGAACATCCCAACCTTGCTGAGAGGCTTTCCTGAGGACGCAACTCCCGATCCGTTCTGGGATTGCGATTCACTCACCTTCGGGGACCTTGTCCGCTCTACGTCACTCGCATCCACGATTCCACCCTGCTTTGGCTCCTCGGGACTGGGCTTCATCTTGTCGTTGGGGATGAGATCTCCCGACGAGTTCGACGCCTGTGGCCGTCCCAGACTCGGCTTCGCGGCCTCTGCTCGACCTGTCCTCTTGACATCGCCCTTCCTGGACAGAAAAGCAAGGGTGCAGATCCCGAATACAACGATGACGCCAACCACGGTGAGCATCACCATCATATTCCCCCCGCTGGCTCCGCGTTTCTTTTCGAGCACGAAGGGCCGCTTCTGTACCACGTCGTGGGCTGATGCTTCTGCTTCGGGACCGCTGATCTGTTCAACCTTTTCCAGGGGTTCGGCGATCTGTGCATTGTCCGGTTTGATCATGCTTCACCTCATTGATGACCTTTGTTCATTTGACAGGCGCGACAAATGGCAGTTGTATGAGAACCGGATCGTCAACTGCACTGGCAGTGGCGAGTTGGAGAAGCAGCCGATCTTTGCTCTGCTTGAAGCCAGGCCGTGAGAACTCAACGGCGCCATCCGCCCGTTGGCCGGGGGCAAGACGGCGCCCATTCAACCGGTATTCGGTGATTGGAACCTGCTCGGCCAGAATTTCCACTCTCTTCTTCCTGTCCTTGCTTTTGTGCGAATCCTGGTTAGAACTGTTCATCTCGACTTGCGGCGGAAGGACTTCGATCCAATGATCCGTCGTATTCAGCACGGAATAGGCGACCAGCATTTGATCGCCACGGGCCGTCACCACTCCGAGCGCTGCCAACATGGGCTTCCCGGTTTCCTTCTTATCGGGGTTCTTCAACGGTCTCCCAATTGCCCCAGCCCACTCCGGAGTTGCAACGTTCGCTTGCCTCGCGAGCGCCTGGTCGATTGCCGAAACCGGCGCTGGTGCTGCTATCGCTGGCGCAGGAACTGTGGCTACAGCATCCGTCGATCCGATTAAGAAGCTCTGCCTGGGTTCATAATTAATAACGAAATCTACTGGCGCTGTGCCCGCGGCGCCATCCGAGAGCAACCGCATGCTGATCTCCTGCCCGGACTGCAGCGCGATAATGAGGTTGCTCGTCGCCGCGTCTTTCGTGCTTGGTTTCACGAAGACAAGGCGAGGCTCTTCCTCCGAATGCTCAACTTCGAACAGCGTCGGCGCTCCCACAGCAACCGATGTAACGGGTTCGGGAAGCCGAATCGTCGTGGTGAAGAGCGGACGAAGGTGAAGATCGGTGACTGCAGTCCCGGAAACAGTGAGATTGGTAACGGACGGCTTGACGTCGCTTGCTGGCGTGGCGACCCGAACCGGCTGCTGCGCCAACGGGTTGCCTAGGCCGCATACAGTCAGTATCCCTAAGGAAGTGAATAAGCGTTGAAGATGCATTGCTATTGCCCTCCTGCTGGGGAAGCAGCGCTTCGCCTTCCGAGTTCGTAGAGTTCGCGCCGGTAACGCCTCCGAACAGCTTCGACATACGCAATGACGTCCTGATTCCGATAGGAGAGGCCGCTTTCTTCGATGTGGCGAGCGCCGCAGTAATAGGCGGCGACAGCCAGCCGCATGTCACCGTGGAACTGCTTGAGGAGGTCCGACAGGTATTGCACACCGCCACCCAAGTTCTCGAGAAGCGAATAACGATTGCGCGCGCCGTATTTCAGTGCAGTCCCCTGCATCAACTGCATGATTCCTGCTGCACCTTTCAAGGAAGTCGCTTGAGGGTTCCAGTTCGACTCTTGCGAAATGATGGCGTGAACGAGCGCTCTTGGAACCCCATAGTGATCTGCATAGGAATCGGCATAATACAAGAGAGCGGGGGTTGGTTTCTGCGCCCCCAACCGCAGACTGCTGAAAACGATGATTATGCAAAGTTCAATCGCTACGTGCGCGGGCTTGCACATGATTCCTCCAACAGATGAGGTGGATTGGCATCTTGGGAGATCTCGGCTGCATACCTCGCCGCGAGGCGAACAATTGACTCGAAGGCCTCTTTCATCTGCAGGCGCTTGCGATCCCCTTCGGTTTTTGCGATCAATGGAAGAATGATCTCTTTGTGTTCAGGAAGGATCGTCCTGATTCCAAGCAGTTCCATCGCGAGCGCTACGTCATTCATTTCCGAGATGGACGGCGGTTTTTCCATCGTGTAGGCACGCAGGCTCTTCGCCAGGCCGGCGATGAAGCGATGTGTTGCAGTACTCGCATTGGGAGTACGTTTAGCGACGATTGCGGCCTCCCGGTCAGCGGTCGGGTGCTCGATGACAAGGTACAGACTGCGGCGGCGAAGAGGATCACCTAACCGGCGCTCCTGATTAGAGGTGAGGAAAACGTGGGGAATTGAGGCTGCATTGACGGTCCCAAGCTTCGGGATCGAGAGCGTCCAGGCAGACAGCAGTTCGAGGAGCATTGCTTCGAACGCATAATCAACTTTATCGATTTCGTCAATGAGCAGCACGCAGGGCTGTTCCTGCTCAATTGCCTCGAGCAGCGGGCCGGCTATGAAGAAGGTCCTGCTCGTCACTTGGCGTTCGATTTCTTCCCAGTCCGGCGTCTGCGAACTCTTGCTCATCAGGAGCACATAGAGTTCCTGAAGGCTGTTGTCGTACTGGCCAATGGCTTTTTCTTCGTTGATCCCCTGGTAGCATTGCAGACGCAAGAACGGCGCACCGTACGCCTGCGCTACGGATTGGGCGAGTTGGGTTTTGCCGGCGCCAGCTGGACCCTCAAGCATGACCGGCCGATGGATTCGGCCGGAGAGGAAAACCGTGGTCGCAGTCTGCCGGTCAGTGAAGTAGCCAACCCGCTCCAGAGCAACGAGCGTTTCTTCTGGGGAGCTAAACATCCGGTCCGACCTCCTGAACGGCTCTCAACTTCGGAGAGCGTAGGACGGGCCGGAATTTCGGTCAAATTGATTGCTGATGCTGGAGAAGTACTCAATGCTCTGGATAGATTTGGTTATCGGGCCCCATCCATCCCTTTTCAGTCCATTGAAAAGGGAAATTGCCAGAGTATGTTTCTATCGTGCCCGGAGCCCGATTACCAAGCTGCACTAGATCTTTGACCGTGGCTTGATAGTAGAGCGTATAAACATGTACGCCATTGACATCTTCCATCTGTCCATTTGTTTTCTTGAGAGACACTAGATCCCTCAAATGACTTTTTTGAGAGATATTCTTCCAGACGCCGATTGCGTCCTGCTCCGTGGGCGGAGATGGCATGTGCTTGCATCCGGCGAGTTCCCAACAAACCATGCCAAAAGTCATCGAAAGAACGATCGAAGGAAGGATTCTCTTCATGAGGAAAATGATCCTCTCTCGGATTTCCATCGTTCGAGCATGGGCTTCATCTGCTCGAGGGTAGTATCGAATGCATCGCGCGCTTCAGCAAGTCCGCGGTCCGGCCCGTAATGAATCACTAGATGCACGATCAGCGCTCGAGCAAGAGCCAGATCGGTGAGCAGAGGTATGAACGGTTCAGGGCACGACTTCTCGATCTCCTGAACAAAAGCCAGGATTTTCTCCGTATATTCGTCGCTGCGTGTCTTTCCCAGTTCAGTGATCCAATCGGATTCCATGTCGAAATCTTTGCCCATCACGCCGCCCGCAGCAAATTGGCTCATCTCTTTGTACCACCGTTCCCTCATCCGGAACTTGTGGAAGCTCGAGAGTCGGCTTTGCTCATCCGCGGAGGCCTGCGAGGATCGTGCAACATCTTGGTTTTCGAGTGAGTTCTGAACCAGGAATTCCGAATCGGCGATTCCTTCGCGCATTCGCTTGTCAAACAGGCAACAGGCTCAGCTGAAGGTGTTTGAAACCCAAATTCCGACTCCCTCCGAAGGGCGTAGAAAATCGACTGGTGAGGGCGCCTCCGGTATGGAATGGAGGATTTTGAAGCCTCGTTCAGATCGTTCCAGACCAAGCCCGTCCGCCCCCCGACGCGACACCGGAATAAACCGCATCTGGGACCGGCAGTAACGTCGCAAAACATGAGGAAGGCAGTCCGCTGCTTCGCTACGCCCGCTTCGCTACAGGAAAGTGCATCTCCAGTGAGCATACCGGATATTTCGCCCGCAGCCATTCTGCCGTTTCGTGGGGATCGAAACGCACGGCGTTGGCCACCTTGAACGAGGGGATCTCGCCTTTGGCGGCCATCTTGTAGATCTGCTGCGGAGAGACTCCGAGCAACTGCGCCAGATCCTGGGCTCGCAGCGCTTCTTGCTTGTCTCGCACGACTTCCACCAGACTCATGGGCTTACTCCTCCTTCGGAAGCCAGCATCGGCTTCGTTCGTCGTCCATTCCTGCAGGGTGGGCCCGATTCGAATTTCGGTCAAATGTCGCCTGGGGCCTCTGTTCTGGTCTAAGCCATGTAGGCCGCGAGCGATCCGCCGTTGACCTTCACCAATGCGTCCTTGGACTGGATTCCTTTGAGGTAAACCATCGTCGACTGAATGTCGCGATGGCCCATCCAGCCTTGCAGAGTGCGAATGTCAACTCCATCCCGGAGGTGCTCGGTCGCAAAAGTATGGCGGAACTTGTGAAGGAAGAACCGCTGGCAATGAGGACCGTCTGCGCAGCAATTTCCATGTTTGGTCACACACTGCCCACAATTAAGCCTCGCTCGATACGCGATGTCTTTGATGATCTCGATATGCAAGCTGTTCGGCTTTCCTTTGGTGTTTGGGAAAACCGGCTCGGAGAAGAGTGCGTTGCGCCTTTCCTTAAGGTCCTGCAATTGCTCGATCAGTGCCCCTGGGACGGGCACGGCGCGCTCCTCGTAGTTCTTGGGTTTAAACTTCCAGATCGGCTTTGCAGTCACTCGCACGACGCAGTTACGGAAATCGATGTCCCTCCAGGTCACATGGCGAATCTCGCGGTCGCGGAATCCGCTCGCAAGGCAAAATTTGACGAGAATTGCTTCATCCGGGTCAGCGTGCTTCAGCAATGCAGCGATCTCTTCTGGTTCGTAGATCGGGCGGATGGTTTCGACATAATTGGGCCAGTCACTGCGCTCAACTAGGTTTTTGTATCCGTGACGCTTGAAGAGCTGGAGCACAGTGACCATTCGGTCGTAGACAGTCCGCGGCAAAAGTCCGAGATCAAAACAGTCGCTCGCAAACTTGAGGATGTCTTCACGGGTCACTTCATCCACATACGTTTTCGTGTATGAGTTACGGAACAGGACATTGAGAACCGGCCGGTACGTTCTGTAGGTGCGCAGGCTGCGGTGTCTGCGAATGTATTCCAGGTAGTCGTCGATCGCGGCGCTCATCGTTAGGCGCGCGGGCTCGTCGGCCGCGGGTGCAACGGAAGGACGAAGTAGCCCCACTCTTAAAGCATTGAGTTCGATGGACTTCGAACGGGCGGAAGGCAAGAGATCTTCGTACTTCGGAACAGGCTTCCTTCGTCTCTTTCCGCCCTCGTACCACTCCAGATAGTAGCGTCCCTCTGGGTGGTGTTCCTCACGGCCGGCGATCAAGACATGATCCCGAACAATCCTTCCGTTGTGCTCGACAACGGGGGCGAAGGGCCACTTGGAGCCCAGCTTGATTCTCTTGATGATGTTGACGCGGTCCGCGTATTGCTTAGCTCTGGCCATGGTTCCAAGCCTCCCGGTGGGGACTTGGCATAGATAACCCGAGCCGCTATCTCGATCAAATGGACAGCAGGATGGACAGCATATTGTGTATGTCTAGGAAAATAAAAGAAAATGGCGCGAGGGCAGCGCTCTAACCAAACTGAGCTACGTCCCCAAACTGAACTTCCTGAACGGCCCCAAATTGCCGCGAGGCTCTCATTCGAAGGCCAGAATTCACCACCCGGGCGGGTGGGTTCAACATCAATGAGTGTAACAGAACATGCGCAGGTTGCGCGGCCTGGGGGCTTCTCAAAGCAGCCGGATTTACCTGATGCCGGATCCCGGATCTCGATGGCCCCGCCGGCGGCTGTACTCTGGCTTGCATGACACGTTTCCCCTCTCTTTTCGCGCCGATTGCCGCCGTCATTTTCGCCCTGAATCCCGGGTATGCCGCAGCTCCTGTGGGCAGCGACGAACGGGCCGGCGAGCTTATCCGGGTTTTGAGGTTGGCCGTGCTCCCGAGAGAATCGGGCTACCTGGGACTGATCGGGGAGTCGGCGCAGCAGATCGAGGTGGACGGCCGGCAACTTCGGGTGCAAAGCCAGGTGTATTACATGCTCACCCGCCAGCGGCCGATCAATTATCTGCACTGGCTGGCGCCGGACGATACCCATATCTTGATTGAAGGCGGCCCGGTCGACTACTTCATCTTTCATCCCGACGGGCGTGCTGAGAAACTCACGCTGGGAACCGATGTGGCCGCGGGCCAGCGGCCGGTGATCGCCGTTCCGGGCAACTGCTGGAAGGCGCTGCGGCTGCATGAAGGCGCACGCTACGCCTTAATGGCCAACGCACTCTCTCCCGAGTTCACGCCCGACCGCGTACGGATTGGCGAAGGCGCGGAATGGGTGAAGCGGTTCACGGGCGCGGCGCCGTGGGCCACGGCGGAGAATCTACGCGCGCTGATCGGGCCCAACTGGAAGCCGTGATGAGGTTCGTGGTTTCCCGCCCTCGCGACAGAAAAAAGTCGCGAAGAAGGGGGCACGGAGGTTTCTCAGGCGGACCAGGCCACCCGCTGCGTGCGATTGGGGGAGATGAAACCCATATCGAGCGAGATGCCGCGCACGCACTGCAGCAGGTGATTGGCGATCGAGGGCAGCTTCTGAGCGGTGACGCGAAATGACGGACCGGAGACGCTGACCGCGGCTACCGGGTTGCGCTGCGCATCCAGGACCGGAACCGCGATGCAGCGCAGGCCTTCTTCCAACTCCTCGTCGTCAACCGCGTATCCGCGGCGGCGGGTCTTTTCGATTTCCGCGCGCAGCGCTTCGACCGTGCCGATGGTCCGATGCGTGAAGCGCTCGAACCGGATGCGGCGAATGATGTCGTTGATGCGCTCCTCGGGCAAAAAGGCCAGCATCGCCTTGCCCACCGAGGTGCAGTGGACCGGGTTGCTGGCTCCCACCCGGGTGATCATGCGAACCGAGCGTGCCGGCTCGATCTTGTCGATGTAAATCACCCGCGCCTGCTCCAGAATGCAGAGATGCGCGGTCTCTTCGGTTTCGGCCACGAGGCGGCGCAGGTGAGGCTGGGCGCGTTCGCGCAGATCGTATTGCTCAATCGCGCGGTTGCCGAAGTCGAACAATCGCAGCCCCAGCCGGAATTTGCCGTTGGTGGTGCGCTCCACCATGTGGTGGCGTTCGAGCACCATCAGGAAACGGTGCGCGGTGCTCTTGTGAAGCTGCAACGATGAAGCAACTTGTGCCAGGCCCAGCGGCGTCTCACTTTCGCCGAGCAAATCGAGGACCGCAAAAGCGCGGTCCAAAGCCTGAACCTTATAAGTGCCTTGAGGGGAAGCGTCTCGCATAATGGTCCTTTGTTCCGCTTATGAATACATCTAAAGTCTCTCAACATATGGGATGGACGTCAAGACGGGGAGACCCGCTCTGACCACTTCGAGTCGCTGCATCAGACGGTGGTTTCGGGAATTTCGTCTCCCTCGCCGGGAGCCAGGAAAAGGTTGGCCTCCAGCCCGTGCTGGCGGGTGTAGAGATCGTAATAGCGGCCGCCCAGGGCAAAGAGTTCGGCGTGGTTGCCGCGCTCCACCACTTTTCCCTGTTCAACCACCAGAATCTGGTCCGCGCGGCGGATCGTCGAGAGCCGGTGGGCAATCACGAACGTGGTCCGGCCCTGCATCAACTGCGCCAGGCCGGCCTGGATCATGGCTTCCGACTCGGAATCGAGCGAGCTGGTGGCCTCGTCCAGGATGAGGATGCGCGGCTCAGCCAGCAGTGCGCGCGCAATCGACAGGCGCTGCCGCTGACCCCCGGAAAGCTTCACCCCGCGCTCGCCCACAATCGTGTCGTAGGCGTCGGGAAAACGCTCCGCGAATTCGTCCACGCGCGCCGTGCGGCACGCGAACAGAAAATCCTCTTTACTGGCTTCGGGGCGCGAAAACATGATGTTCTCGCGGATGGTTCCATCGAACAGGAACGAATCCTGGAGCACCACGCCCAGCTGCGAACGGAAGGTGTTCAGGTCGACGTGGGCAAGATCGATATCGTCCACAAGTACTCGGCCTTTCAACGGCGTATGGAAGGCGCAGAGCAGGCTGATGATGGTGGATTTGCCTGATCCCGACGAACCCACCAGCGCGGTCACCGTGCCCGGCTCGGCGACAAAGCTGATGCCATGCAGCACCGGCTTGTCGGGATCGTAGGCAAATTCCACGTCTTCGAAGCGGACCGTGCCGTTGATTGGCGGCATCGGGACCGTGCGACCGGGTACCTGGTTCTCTTCCAGCTCGGCCATGATTTCGCTGGTGCGGTCAAGGCCGGCGAAGGCTTCGGTGAGTTGGGTGCCGATGTTCACGATCTGGAAGACGGGCGCGATCATGAAGGCGAGGAACATGTTGTAGCTGAAGTAGTCGCCGACCGTCCAGGTGTGGTGGAGCACGTTTTGTCCGCCCAGCCACATGACCAGGGCGGAAACCAGTCCGAGAACGGTGGTTGAGGCTGAGCCCAGGACGCTGGTCATGGTGAGCGACTTCATCACGTTCTGCAGCAGGCGCTCGACGCCTTCGGAGAACACGGAGGCTTCGCGCTCTTCGGCGTGGTAGCCCTTGATCACGCGCACGCCGCCGAGCGACTCGGTGAGGCGGCCGGTGACTTCGGCGTTGATCTTGCCGCGCTCGCGAAAGATGGGGCGGATTTTTTTGAAGCCGTATTGCAGGACGAAGACAAAGGCGCCAATGACCGAGAAGACGGTGAGCGGTGACGATGGCGCTGCGGTGAAGCAGATAGACGAACGAAAGGATTGCGGTGACAATGCCGCCAACAAACTCCACCAGCCCGGTGCCGACGAGGTTGCGCACGCCTTCGACGTCGGTCATGATGCGCGAGACGAGGGTGCCGGTGCGGTTCTCGTCGTAGTAGGCAACCGAGAGCAGGCCGACGTGGCGCTGCACCTGGCGGCGCATTTCGGCGATCAGGCGCTGGCCGGCCTTGGATAACAATTGGGTGAGCGAGAACGAGGTGATGGCCTGCACGAACATGGCGCCGAAGACCAGGCCGATGTAGCGGAGCAGCAGCTCGGCGTGGCCGGCGGCGAGCACCTTGTCGAGCAGGGGCTTCGAGGTGTAGGGCATGACGAGGCCGGCGACGCGGTTGATGGCCATCAGGAAGAGGCCGAGAACAATCAGGCCCGTGCGCGGGACGATGAGGGCCTTGATCTGCGGCCAGAGCTTTTTGAGATTGGGCTTTCGTTTGGGCGGTTCGGGCTGGCCTGCGCGCGCACCACGCCCGTGGGGGGTGCGCTCGGCGCGCATCCCCATGCCCATTCCGGCGCCGCGCATGGTGGCCATGCGCTAGACCAGCCTCGCGCGACGGGCGGCGATGAACGATCGCACGCAGAGAATGACGTAGATGAGCATCAGGCCGGCCATGAGGAACTGGGCGGTGAGGGCGACCTGGTCCGGGGTACGGCCGGATGCCAGGACGGCGATGGCTCTGCCCGCCGCGCCCAGAAATCCCAACAGCCCAATGGTCACGTTGATGTGCATGAAAAGCTTGCGGCGGCTCTCGCTGGGGCTGATGGCCAGCAGGCCGAAAAGACCCAGGGCCAGCCCGAACCACGTGGGTATCAGTGCGGTCGGAGCCTTGCTCCCGGTTCCCAGGTAGAAACCCAGCCCCAGAATGATCAGCAGAACCGCGAACACCAAAGTCACTTTCGCCATCGAGAATGCCTCTCTTACAAGTGCAAGAGTATCAGTTGCTTTGATTTCGCCAAACTTTCCGCCGATGCACAAAGATGCACCAATGTGGACGGGGCCCGCGCGGGCCTCCCAGCTCAAACCGGGATCCGGGTAGCCGGCCCGCCTTTAACCCAAAAAGGGGGCCAATCCGGACCAAAAAGATCAAAAATGCCACGATCTTTGCTCCGGCGCACCAAATGACGGGTAGAATCGTCTGTATAAACAGGTGTAGTGTCCCCAAAGCTGCCCGGGCAGACTTCTGGGCCACACATGGGTGGGATTGCGCGTCTCCCGCCAGAGTCCCGAACGCGGGGCTTGGAAAGTGCTTCACCCTTCAGAGAACATGAGAATCTACAATCGTTTGCCGTCCGTCTGGCTGTCGCTGGCCGCATCATTGGTGGTGTTGCTGCCGGCCCTGAGTGCCCCCGCCCAAGCACCCGATACGGCCAAGGGGTCCGAAGCATCTGGACCTGACCGTTCGGCAGCGTACTTCCACGCCGCCCTGGCCGCCATGTACGAAGAACAGGCCATCAACTCTGGACGGCCGGAGTATGTGCAGCACGCCATCGAGGAATACAAGGCGGCCCTCAATGCCGATCCGCATTCGGCGCAGCTCTACGACGGCCTGGCTGAACTCTATTTTCGGACCGGCCGCGCTCGCGATGCCGAAACCGCGGCGCGGGAATTGCTCAAGACCGCGCCCAACGACATTGACGCCCACAAGCTGCTGGGGCGCATCTACCTTCGCCAGCTCGGGGAGCAACAGAACTCTCCATCCTCCTCGGCCCCTTCGGGAAATGCCCTCGACCTGGCCATTGCGGAATTTGAAAAGATCGTGGCCTTGCAGCCCAAGAGCGTGGAGGACCACATGGTCCTGGGGTCGCTCTACACGGTCAAGCACCAGCAGGCCAAGGCCGAGGAGCAATACAAGATCGCCCAGGCCATCGAGCCGGAGTCGGAAGAGGTGATCCTGAACCTGGCCCGGGTGTACGTGGAGAGCGGGAATATCGACCGCGCCGCCAAGCTCATTGAGGCGGTACCCGAAAGTGACCGCACCGCCCGCATGGAATACACCCTGGGCGCGGCATACGACCAGCTGAAGCGGCCCAAAGATGCCATCGCGGCCTACAAGCGTGCCACCGAATTGGAACCCGGCGACGTTCCCAGCATGAATGCCCTGGGGCAGGCACTGCTCAATGATGGCCAGCTGGATGCGGCGCTGAATGAATACAAGGACCTTGCCGCGGCGGATCCCGAGGACGCGGGCGCTCTGGTGCACATTGGCGAGATTCAGCGCCGGCAGGGCAAGTACGACGACGCGCTGGCCACCATCCGCAAGGCGCGCAAGAAAGATCCTGAGAACCTGGAGGCCGGCTACAACGAAGGCCTGTTGCTCGACGTGCTCGGTCACTACGATGAGGCAGCCGCCACTTACGAGAAGATGGTGGATCAGACATCGCACGCTAACGGAGCCTACACCGCGGAGGAAAAGAACAATCGCGGCATCTTCCTCGACCGCTTGGGAGCCATTTACCACGAGCAGAACAAGGTCGACCAGGCCATTGCCACCTACCAGAAGATGATCGACATGGGCGGCGACATGGCTACCCGCGGCTACCAGGGGCAGGTGGACTCGTACCGCGATGCCAAGATGTTCGACAAGGCGGTGGAGACGTCGGAGAAGGCGGTTCAGGCCAATCCCAAGGAGCGCGACCTGAAGCTGATCCTGGCCGGCGCGTTGGTGGACCAGGGGCGGAACAACGAGGGAATCGAGCTGGCCAAGTCCATGCTCGACAACTCCGAGAACGACCGCTCGGTCTGGTTTGCCCTGGCCAACATGTATACCCGGCTGCACCGCTGGAAGGAAGCCGACGAGGCGCTGAACAAGGCCGCCGCGCTGACCTCCAAGAAGGAAGACAAGATCTACCTGCTTTTCCTGCGCGGGGCGCTGGCCGACCGCGAGAAGCACTCGGAACAGGCCGAACCCTTCTTCCGCCAGGCGCTCGATCTGGATCCGCAGAACGCGATGACCCTGAACTACCTGGGCTACATGCTGGCCGACAAGGGAATCCGGCTGCCGGAGGCGCTTAAGCTCATCCGCAAGGCAGTGGACCTGGAACCGATGAACGGGGCTTATCTCGATTCGCTGGGATGGGCGTACTTCAAGCTGGGCGAATACGAACTGGCGGAGGAAAACCTGCGCCAGGCCGTGGAACGCGACCAGACCGACCCCACCGTGCACGATCACCTGGGCGACCTGTATGAGAAGACCGGGCGCATCCGCCTGGCGGCGGCGCAGTGGGAGCTTTCTTTGGGCGATTATTCCAAGTCGGCGGCCGCGGATGTGGAACCGGGCGACGTGGCCAAGGTCCAGCACAAACTGGAAAGCGCCCGCGTCAAGCTGGCCAAGCAGGAAAACGCGGCGGGGCAAACCAAGCCGGAATAACACCTCCGTAGAGTCGAAAAGATGGCAGGGTCCAACCCCTGCCCTTCGCTTTTTGATTACGGGAACTCTGCCCCGGTAGCTAATATATCTTTTATGGGACCTGGATCTTCGCGCTAACTTGCTGACTCGCTTCGTCGCGAAGCGACGCTGACTCGCTGTCTTTGTTTTACAAAATCAGCAATCCAACCAAGATGCGCCCTAATCTCCACAGCGCTCTCTTTGTTCCTCCACAGCCCGCCGGAGTATAAACCTCACATGAGGACAATTCCCGCAGGCGAACTGGACGCCTGGCTGCGCGCCGGCGGAGTTGTGGTTGCGGCAAGCGACCGCGCCGCGCGAGCCGTCAGGGCGGCATACCATCGCGCCCGCCGCGCCCAAGGGCTGAGCGCGTGGGCCGCGCCTCAGGTTCTCGACTGGCAAGCCTTTGCTCGCCGCGAGTGGGAGAGGCGCACCAACGACGGGCGGCTGCTGCTGAACGGAAAGCAGGAGCAGTCCGTCTGGGCGCAGATCGTCGCGGAAACCGGGCACACCGCGGGTTGGCTCGCTGAACCGCGGCGGCGGCTCGCCGATCTGGCCGTCGAAGCGCAGGAATTGCTGTGTGCCTATGCGCCCGATCTGCTTCGCACGGCGGCGCGACGCGACTGGCAACAGGATAGCGGAGCATTCAGCGGGTGGCTTTCCGCCTTCGATGCTGCGTGCCACCGAAGCGGCCTGGTAAGTGCAAGCCGTTTGCCGCTGGAGCTTGTGCCGCTGCTGGCTCAGGATCATGACCGGCGGCCCGAACTGGTGCTCGCCGGCTTCGATCGTCTGCTGCCGGTTCAACAGCGCCTGTTCGATGCCTGGGGCGAGTGGCGGATGATGGCCGCGGATCGGCAGGCTGCCCAGGTACATTCGTACGTTGCCGCCAACGAACAGCTCGAGTTGGCGGCATGCGCGCGCTGGTGCAGGCAACAGATCGACGCCAATCCGCATGCGCGTTTGCTGGTTGTGGTCCAGGACGCGCACCAGCGCCGCGGCGAGATCGAACGCGCATGTCTGCAACACGTCCGCCGGGAGCAGTTCGAGTTCTCGCTGGGCGTCCCCCTTGCCCAGGTGGGAATTGCGCGCGCGGCATTGCTGCTGCTGCGCTGGATGGATGGCGCAATCGAAGAACACGAGCTTGACTGGTTGCTGGCCAGCGGATTCTCGGCCGCCGGCGAAGAGGAGACCGCCGCTCTCCAGGCCTACATGCGCGCCCTGCGGCGCCGCGGGCTGGAACGCGTCCGCTGGGCTCTGGATGCGTTCCTTCGCCAGCCTGCAGCCTTTGCTTCGCCCACCGTGTCGTGGGAGCAGCGCATGCGCGGTGCGCAGCAAAAGCTGAAGAAAGCATCCGCGCAGCCGCGGAGCCCCCTGGAATGGACGTCGGTGGCGTCGCAACTGCTTGAAGCCATCGGCTGGCCCGGATCGCGCCCGCTCACCAGCGCCGAGTTTCAGGCCGCGAGCCGGTGGCAGCAGGCGTTGGATCTGGGAGGGTCATTGGGGTTCGATGGGCGGCGCGCCTCGTGGTCTGATTTCGTCGATGAGCTGGAACGGACGCTGCGCGAAATGCTGTTCTCCGAAGAGTCGCAGGATGCGCCCATCGTGATCGCAGGTCCGGCCGAATCGGCGGGGCTTTCGGCCGACGGCATCTGGTTTGTGGGCGCGGACGAAGACGCCTGGCCGGCGGCGGGAAGCGCGCATCCGCTGATTCCCATCGATGTGCAGCGCCACGCAGCCATGCCGCACGCCACGCCACAGCTTGATTGGGAATTGGCCGGCCGGACCACGGCGCGCCTGCTCGCCTCTGCGCCCGCCGTCTGCTTCAGTTATGCGCATCAGAAGGAAGGCGCAGAGGAGCGGCCTTCGCGGCTGGTGGTCCAGGGTGTGGGCGCGCCGCAAATCATCCCCGCGGAGCTCGCGCCGCATTCAGCGCGTAATCCGCTCACCATTGTTTTCCAAGATGCGGGCAGCCTTGTCTTGCCGTCCGTCGCGTTAAAGAAGCGCGCGGCGCAACTCAGTCTTTTTGACGTCACCGGCGCGCCGCCGGAACCGATCCCCATCCACGAAGTGCCCGGCGGATCGACGATCCTCACGTCGCAATCGCAGTGTGCATTCAAGGCGTTCGCTTCGGCGCGGCTGGGAGCGCAACGGTGGGAGCCGGCCGTGGCCGGTTTAACCGCCACCCAGCGCGGGCAGCTTCTGCATGACGTGCTTCACGCCGTGTGGAGCGAAACGCCGCAGGGCATTCGCGCCTGGAATCAACTGCACGCGCTCGGCGCGGATTTGCAGGCCTTCGTCGAGGGGCATGTGCGGCGGGTTCTCGAAGACAAAATGCCCGCCGGCGCCCGCGAGCACATGCCGGCGCGTTACCTGGAGCTCGAAGATCAACGCCTGGTGCGGCTGGTGACCGAGTGGCTCTCCTATGAGCGGGAACGGCTGGCATTTGAAGTTGCGGCCACGGAGGTGGACTCCACGGCCACGGTCGCAGGTCTTACCGTTAAGCTGCGCCTCGATCGCGTCGACCGGCTCAACGACAGCTCCCTGCTGGTGATCGATTACAAGTCGGGCGCGGTTACGCCCAGGTCCTGGGAACTTCCCCGCCCCGATGACGTGCAGCTGCCGCTGTATGCCGGGTTCGCGCTGCCTCGCGATCAGAGCCTTGGCGGCTTTGTGTTCGCGAGGGTGCGGGCTGGGGATATGAGCTTCGCAGGCAAAGTCGCGGACGCCCACGCGACCCTTGACGACACCCTCAACGGCACTTCGAGCCTGGTGAAAAATGCGCTTACGCCCGAGCAGCTTTCGGAGTGGAAGCTGGCCATCGAGCAACTGGCGCGCGATTTCATCGCCGGTCGCGCCGACGTGGATCCGCGCGACTATCCGAACACCTGCGAGCGCTGTGGCCTGTTCACGCTCTGCCGGATTCGCGAACGCGAAGATCAGCCGGAGCAGGAAGAAGAAGAGACCGCAATGGAGGTGGGCGATGAGTAGCATCACCCGGCCCGCTCCTGCCGACCAGGCACTGCGCGAACAAGCGCTCGACGCGGGCCGCTCGATCCTGGTGCAGGCCCCGGCCGGCTCCGGCAAAACCGATCTGCTCACGCGGCGCTTCTTGCGCCTTCTGGGCGAGGTCCAGGAGCCGGGGCAGATTGTCGCCATCACCTTCACCAGGGCGGCCGCGGCGGAGATGCGCAACCGCATCCTTTCGGAGCTGGAGAAGGCTGCGGCCTTCCCGGGTCCCAAAACCGGGGACCTGGGGCGCCCGGAAGACGACGAGTTCTCGATGGAGTCCCTTGCCAGGCGCGTTTTGCATCGGTCGGGTGCCCTGGGCTGGGATCTGCTCAAGATGCCCGCACAACTGCGCATCTCCACCATCGACTCGTTCTGCCGCGACCTGGCCCTCCAGCAACCGCTGCTCTCGGGGCTCGGAGGCGGGCTGGACATCATAGAAAACGCCGTGGACCTTTATCGCCGCGCTGCACGCCGAACTCTGGAGCAGATCTCCAACCCCGATTCATACCTGAGAGCGCCGGCTCTGAGTCCGGCCATCGAGAAGCTGCTCCTGTGGCGCGACAACGGATGGCAGGACATGGAAGACCTGCTGGTGAACATGCTCGAGAAGCGGGACCAGTGGATGCAGGAATTCCTGGTGGCGCGCGAACCGGATTGGAACGCCTTGCGCGAGAAGCTCGAACGGCCGTTTGCGCGCGAGGTGGATGAGGCGCTGAGGCAACTTGATCAACTCTTCGACCAGGAAACGCGCGACCAGGCCATGAACCTGGCGCGGTTCGCATGTGGACAGCGCAGCAAGTGGAAGCAGTGCAAGCTGTTTCAGATCGCCGGCCAGCCTTGCCGGCCGTTTTCCGGCTCCCAGGAATTGGAGCAGGCGCGCCAGGGATACCTGTGCCTCAGAGATCTGCTGCTCACTAAGCAAGGGACGCTGCGCAAGTCGATTACCGTGGCTCTTGGATTTCCCCGGGAGTCACCGGAAGAGAAGCAGCGCATGGTCGATGTGATCAAGAGGCTGAGAACCGTACCTGGCCTCGAAGAACGACTTGACGCGGTCGAAAAGCTTCCCCCGGCACACTACCCCGACGAGGACTGGCAAATCGTGCGCGCCTGCTTCACGCTGCTGCGTCATGCGGCCGGCGAGTTGCAGGTCGCCTTTGCCGAGGCGGGAGTGGTGGATTTTCCCGAGGTGGCGCAGGTGGCGCTGCGGGTGCTTCGCGGCGAGGACGGATCACCCAGCGACGCGGCGCTAGCCCTGGCCGATGGCATTCATCACCTGCTCGTAGACGAGTTTCAGGATACGAGCCGCCGCCAGCACAAGCTCATCAGCGCGCTGGTGGGCGCCTGGCCGGATACGGAGCAGCGCACCGTATTCGTGGTCGGCGACCCCATGCAGTCGATCTACTTTTTCCGCGACGCCGATGCCGAGCTTTTCGCCCGCGTGCGAAACCTCGGGCTGGAACTGCCCGATGGCGCTTCGTTGCCCCTCCACTTCGTTCCTCTGGCCTCGAACTTCCGCACCACGCCGCAGCTCGTCCGCGAACTCAACCAGGCATTCACACAGGTTTTCTCAGCCAACGATGGAAGCGGGATCGGGTTTTCCTCTGCACGGGCCGCCCGCGAAGACAACCCCGATTCCGAACCGCGCCTGCAACTGCATACCGATTTCGTTCCCCAAACCGTGTCGGCAAGATCATCCGATCCGGACGCGGCGCGCCGCAAACAGGAAGCGGCTGAGCAACGCGCCGCCCAATACCAGGCGCAGACCGCGGAAATCATCGAGCTGATCCGCAAATCCATGGGGCGCATGGTTGCAGCGCGCGCGCGCGGCGAAAAGTTTCGCATTGCCGTTCTGGGCCGGACCTACAAAGCGCTGGAGCCCATCGCGGCGGCATTGCGGGATGCGGCCATTTCCTTTCGAGCGGTCGATCTGGAAAAGCTCGGCGATCGTCCGGAGGTGCTGGACGCGCTGGCGCTGGCTCGGGCGCTGTTCCAACGCGAAGATCGGGTGGCATGGTTGGGAGTGCTGCGTGCGCCGTGGTGCGGGCTTTCGTTGGCCGATCTGCACACCCTGACCAGCGCGGACGATCCGGCCCTTTTGCGGCGGCCGGTTCCGGAGTTGCTTGGGCAGCGCATCCACCTGTTGAGCAGCGATGGGCAAAAAGGCGCGCGCCGCGTCATGCAAACCCTGGCCGGCGCCGAGGCGATGCGAGCTGCCGAGCCCGCCGCTTCACCGGGAACTTGGCTGGAGCAGGTGTGGCTGCGCCTGGGGGGCGCGCAGTGTGTGGACGCCACCGGTCGCGCCAATCTCGACTTGCTGTGGAGGTGCCTCGACCGGATCGAGAACGGCGAGCCGGATCTCCTGGGGCGCGGACTGGGCGCGGCCCTCGACAAGCTCACCGCCCAGCCCGATCCCGCCGCCAGCAGCGACTACGGCGTGCAACTGATGAGCATTCATAAATCCAAAGGGTTGGAGTTCGAAGTGGTCATCGTGCCCGATCTGCAGGCCGGCTGCGGGCGCGGCGAACACCGCCTGCTTTCATGGCTGGAGCGCGGGTTGGAAACCGAAGATGATTCCGGCGACATCACGGAATTCCTGGTCGCGCCCCTGCAGTCCAAGGGCGCGGAGCGCGGCCAATGCAAAGCGTGGGTGGACCGCGTGCGCCGCGCTCGCGAGTCGCAGGAGACGCGTCGCATCCTGTACGTCGCCGCCACTCGCGCGCGCGAGGAAGTGCACCTGTTTGCGAGACCGGAATTCAAACTGGAACACGATGGGAGCTACACGCTCTGCGATCCGCGGGAGAGCCTTCTGGCCACGGCCTGGCCGGCATTGGGCGGTGAAATCAGGCGCCGCTTCGCGGAATGGGCGAAGAAGCCCGAGGACTTCGAGATCGAATCGATAGCTGCCTCCGAAGCCAACCACCTGCTCATGATGCCGCGTCCGCCCAAGCCGGCCATCGTGCGCAGATTGCCGCCCGGTTACCAGCCTGCCGAAACAAGCTTCGCGCCCGCTGGTGCGGATCAAGACATCGCGGGACTAAGCAATTCACAACTCTACAAGCGCCATGCGGGCGGCGCGCGCTCGCGAGGTTTGGGAAACGCCGTGCATGTGCTGCTGGAAGAGCTGGCCTGGCTGCGCACTGCCCATGAATGGAGTTCAGCCTGCACAAAATTGGCAGAGCTTGCGCCGCGCATTACCGCGCAACTGCGCTCCACGGGCCTGGATCAGCAGGAGGCCCAAAAGATCGCTGCCCAGGCGCTGGAGATCGCAATCAAGGCTTCGCACGACGCCAATGGGCAATGGATCCTCTCGCCTCATGCCGATGCAGCCAGCGAGACCCGCTGGGCGGGCGTGATCGGAGGCAAGATGCACGAGGTTCGCGTGGACCGCGTCTTCCGCGCCGGCAACGCTCCCCATGCTGCCGGCGAGGATTGCTGGTGGATTGTCGATTACAAGACGGCCCACGAGGGAACGCATGATCTGCCGAAGCTGCGCGCCATGTTTGCTCCGCAACTTGAAATCTACGCCAAGGTGCTGCGCAATCTGCATGGGAAGGGCGAGGCGATTCGCGCGGGGTTGTACTATCCGCGGATGCTGGCTTTGGATTGGTGGGAAGTGTAACCATCCTTTTGGGGGTTGTTTTGTGTCAGGGCACGATGTTTTGTGTCAGGGCACGATGTTTTGTGTCAGGGCACGACTTCAGTCGTGCCGCAACGATGCAAAATCAACGCGGGCTTTAGCCCCTGAGGGATGTCGTTCGAGTCGATTTGCTCTCTCTTCGGACTTTTTCCGCAGGGGCTATTGGGCGCTGCAAAAATAATGTCCTGTCATCCTGAGCGAAGCGCCGCGCAGCGGCGCGCAGCCGAAGGACCTGCGGTTGTTCCTCTCGATGCCAGCCGGACATTTGTTTTGCAGGAATCGATAAAGCCCGGACTTTTTGTTCGCACCCGGAAACAGCATCGCGGGATCTACTTTAATCCGTCATGCCCAGGCCGATGGAGCGCATCAGCTTCAGCGCGTTGCTGGTCTGCACCACGCCGGGCTTCAACTTGAAATCGAAAACCAGCCGGTCGTCCTCAAGCCGGTCTGCGAAATGGCAGTTGAACGCCCGCTCGCCGAAAGTCTCGGGAATTCTGGTAAGCGCCAGGTCGTGGGTGCTCACGATGCCAATGGCGCGGTGATTCAGAAGATTGCGCAGCACGAATTGGGCTCCGATGAGACGGTCATGCGAGTTCGTCCCCGACAACAATTCATCCAGCAGGAACAAGACCGGCACGGGCTCCCCCGCCAGGTCGGAGATGAGCTTGAGCCGCTGGATCTCGGCGTAGAAACGAGACATCCCTCCGGCCAGCGAATCGATCACGCAGATCGACGCAGCCACCGTGATCCGCGACATGCGCAGGCGTTCCGCGCGCACCGGGGCGCCACATTGCGCGAGCACCACGTTGACGCCGACGGCGCGAATGAAGGTGCTTTTGCCGGCCATGTTTGGTCCGCTCAGAATCATCAATTGCATTACCTTGTCGAGCTCGAGATCGTTGCCGACGGCGGTCGCGGGCAGCAACGGATGAGCCATGGCCACCGCTCCGATCATCGGTCCGCCGGATGCAAACTCGGGAAAGACATAGCGCGGATGTTCGTATGCGAATGCCGACAGCGACGTCAGGGCTTCAAACTCGCCCGCAGCTTCCAGCCATGCGCGTATATGGGAACCGTACACCTGCTGCCAATGTTCGGCGACGAAGACCAGTTGCGCGCTCCAGAACGTGACCAGGTCGAGCGGGCGCGCAAACAGGCTGTGGCGCGATTCGAGCAGGTCGACGATTCTAGCCAGTTTGGCAATGGCTGCGGAGGGCGCGGTTCCATGATGCTGCAATGCTGCCCGGAGGGCGCCCAGTTTTGGGGATGAAACCGGTTCCTCCTCGATGAGCGCCAGCACTGCGGACAACAACTGCAAATCCTGCGCTGCATTTTCGAGCCCCGCGGCGGCCCGTTCCAGTCGCGCGTGAATCCAATGCGAGTAAGCGAAATTCAGGACCGTCATGAGCAAGGCAACCAGAGGCATGTCCCACGCGATCCATGCCGCAACGCTCAAAAGCCATAGAACAGCGAGCACCGAAACCACGATGCGCACGCCGCGGCCCGGAAAGCATGGCTTGGCCTCTCCCCACGCGGCCAGCGCGTCGGGGCGCACGCCAAGGCGGACGGTTTCGCCCGCAGAAAACAGGCGCTCGCGGAACTTGACGCGCGTACGAAGCTCGCGAATGGCGTCCTGGCGCACCAGGATCTCATCCGGTGGAGCGGCATTCAGCAGCCAGCGCGCAAGGGTTTCTTCGCCGGCGCGCGTGCGGGCGCTGGAAAGATATTCAAACAGCGAAGCGCGACCGAATAGGTCCAGGTCGCGCGCATAGGGGTGCGCGGGATCGAGAAACCGCTCGCCCGTTTCGCCCGCGCCTGTCCAGCGATCGCTCAACCGCGCCAGGCCGCGCTCGTAGAACGCAATGGCGCGGGCGCGATAGCGGATGGCGGCAAGCAGCTTTTCCTGCCGAACGGCAAGCGCAACGAACAGAGCCACCGGCGCCGGCAGAAGTGCAAGGGCGGCCGCGTAACCATGAAGCAGCAGCCCGGCGCCGAGCGTGAGGACGGCGATGATCAGCTTGGAATAGCCGAGAGTGCGCTCGCGGCGGTGGCCGCTGGACTGCAACGTGGTCAGGTGCGATAGTTCATCGGCATACACCTGGAATGGGGAGCGATCCGGCGCGTCGTGTGCGGCTCCGTCGTTCGGGCTCGTGGTTGTCACACCTACAGACTAATGCCCGTGGTACCGCGTTAACTCGCCGTCGGCGCCGGCGGCATCTGCTGAGATTCCGTCGCCCGCTGCGCCTTGGCGGCGTTCACGCTTTTGAAGTGCCGGACGTCCGCCCCCTGCACCCAGAAGATCACGTCTTCGGCAATATTGGTGGCGTGGTCGGCCACTCGCTCCAGGCTGCGGCAGATCATGAGCGCGTTTAACGCCTGCGGAGCCAGGTGGCTCTGTTCCTCCATCACCTTGGTCAGCGCCTTGTATGCCGCGCGGTTCATCGCGTCCACCGCGTCGTCCATCGTCAGCACACTGCGCGCCATCTCCGCGTCGGCCTCGATGAACGACTGCAGGCTCTTGCGGACCATGTCGGCTGCCAGGGCAGCCATGCGCGGAATGTCTACCGGCAGATCGACGCTGCCCATCGCCTCCATGTTGCGCACCCGCTCGGAGATGCTCTTAGCGGCATCGCCCACGCGCTCCAGGTCGGCGTTGATTTTGATCACGCTGAGAATGAAGCGCAGATCGATGGCGGTCGGCTGTTCCATAGCCAGCAGGTCGAGCGCGGCCTGGTCGATGTCGCGCTCCATGCGGTTAATGGCCACCTCGCTGCGGCTGACCAGGTCGCAGATGGAGAGGTCGCGCACGCGATAGGCTTCAATCGCGCGCTGGATGGCCTGCTCCGCGAGCCCCGCCATCACCAGCAGGTTTTCTTTCAGATCGTCGAGGCTTTGTTGGAACCGCTTGCGCGTCATCCGAACCTCCCAGTGATGTAGTCTTCGGTGCGCTTGTCGCTGGGATTCGTAAAAATCTTGTGCGTGGCGTCGAATTCCACCAGCCGCCCATTCAGGAAAAAGCCGGTCTTCTCCGCCACGCGGGCTGCCTGCTGCATGTTGTGGGTCACAATCACAATAGTGTACTGCGATTTTAGATCGAAAATAAGGTCCTCGATTTTGGCCGTCGAAACGGGATCAAGCGCAGATGCAGGTTCGTCCATCAGCAGCACCTCCGGGTCCACCGCCAGCGCGCGCGCTATGCACAGCCGCTGCTGCTGCCCGCCCGAAAGGCTGGCCCCCGATTTCTTTTTCAGATCGTCCTTGACTTCCTCCCACAGCGCCGAGTTCTTTAACGACTTCTCGACGATTTCGTCCATGGACCGGCGGTTCCGGTACCCGTTCAGCTTCAGGCCGGATGCCACGTTGTCGTAGATGGACATGGTGGGAAAAGGGTTGGGACGCTGGAACACCATGCCCACGCGGCGCCGGATCTTGACCGGCTGGGCGTCTTCGTAGATGTCCACGTCGCCGATCTTCACCGTGCCGGTGACCCGCGCGATGGGATTGGTCTCGTGCATTCGATTCAGGCAGCGCACAAACGTGCTTTTGCCACAGCCCGATGGCCCGATCAGCGCCGTGGCCTGGTTGGGCGGAATATGCAGATTGATGTCCTGCAGCGTGTGGTTCGTTCCGTACCACGCGTTCAGGTTGACGACTTCAATGCCGACGCCCACTTGCGCGATTCTCCGTTCTCAGTTCTCAACTGTTCTAGCTTGCCCCTTTCAGAACGCCGCGGCTGGTCACATACCGCACCAGCGAAACCGCCAGCACGATGAGGGCAATCAACACCAGCGAACCGGCCCAGGCCAGGCGATGCCAATCATCGTAGGGCGAAAGAGCAAAGACGTAAATCTGCAATGGCAGCGCGGCAATGGGCCGGTTGAGACTGGTGCTCCAGAAGGCGTTGCCCAGCACCGTGAAGATGAGCGGCGCGGTCTCGCCGGCTACGCGCGAGAACGCCAGCATGCATCCGGTGATGATACCCGGCGAGGCGGTCTTCACGGTGATCGACAGGACCGAACGCCAATTGGGTACGCCCAGGCCGAGGGCTGCTTCGCGAATCGCGTTGGGGACCATCAGCAGCATCTCTTCCGTGGTGCGAGTCACCGTGGGAACCATCATGATGGCCAATGCCACTGCCCCGGCAAACGCCGAGAAGTGCCCCATGAACGGCAGGAAGCTGATATGGGGGCTGACGATCAACGCGTACGCCGCAACGCCCATCACGATCGAGGGCACGCCGTTCAGGATGTCGGCCGTGAAGCGGACCGCGTTGGCGAGTTTAGTGCCCTGCCCGAACTCGGCGAGATAGATGCCGCCGCCGATGCCGACGGGAATACCGATGAGGCTAGCGACGGTCAGCAGAACCGCGGAGCCGACAATGGCGTTGGCCATCCCCCCGCCCACCTCGCCCGGCGGCTTTGGCACCTTGATGAAGAAATCCAGGTTCACCGAACTGGCGCCCATGTAAAGCAGGTAGACGAAGATGGCCACCAGCGGCGCGATCACCACCACCGTGGCCAGGATTGCCAGGATCGTGACCAGATGATCGGTCACCCCCCTCAGCCCTGCTCGCGTTTTGCCTTGTTCCCCTCTCATCTGTCCTATGCGTCCTCGGCTCGCGCCTTCCTGTTCCCTGTTCCCTGCTTTTAATGCACTCGTGCCGGAGCCCCGCGAGTGACGGCCCACACCAGGAGCCGTGCGCAAGCGTTCACGATGATGGTCACAACGAAGAGCGCCAGCCCGATCTCGGTCAGCGCGGCCCGATGAAGATCGCTGGTCGCTTCGGCGTATTCGTTGGCAATCACCGCGGCCATCGAGGCGCCGTTGGCTAAAAGCGATCGGTGAATTTCCGGCGTGTTGCCGATGACCATGGTCACGGCCATGGTTTCACCCAGCGCGCGGCCCAGGCCCAGAATGATGGCCCCCACAATGCCGATGCGCGCGTTGCGCAGCACGCCCATGCGGATCATCTCCCAGCGCGTGGCGCCCAGCGCCAGCACCGCCTCCCGCTGCGAATGCGGCACCGCGGTCATCACTTCGCGCGTCAGCGAAGAGATGATAGGCAGGATCATGATGGCCAGGATGAACGCCGACGAAGTATACCCCAGGCCGGTGGGATTATCGTCGGCAAAAAGGCCGGTCCAGCCCAGGTATTTAATCAGCACCGGATTCACGTAATCGCGCAGCAGCGGCACAAGCACAAACACCGCCCACAGGCCATAGATGATGCTGGGAACGGCGGCCAGAAGTTCAGTCAGGAACGCCAGCCCGCTGCGCAGAGCCCGGGGACACATCTCGGTGAGGAAGATGGCCGTGCCGATCGCCAGCGGAACCGACAATAGCAGCGACAGGAACGACGAGACCAGCGTGCCATAAACAAACGGCACCGCGCTGAAGTGGTCGTTGACGGGATCCCAGTACAGCTTCTGCTTGGTGACGGGGTCAACATCCGCCTGATAGAAGAACCGCAGACCGAATTGCACCCACGCCAGGTGCGATTGCCTGGTCAGTTCCGAGGCGATCAGAATAACGATGCCGAAGATGCTGAGCGCGCACAGGACCATGAGCCAATGGAAGCCCCGGTCGGCGAGCGACGAATCGCCGCAGGAGAGCAGGTAGCGGCGGGCATCCGATTCTGGAGCAGGGCTCGATTCCGGCGCTTTTGGGACCTGGGGAGAGAGTGCCGGCTGCAGCCGAGGCTGCGACACACGAATCTCGGGCACGTGATTTATCACCTCGGGACAGGCTAACCGCGAAAGATGAACAGAAGGTTACAACCTTGCGAAATCAAGCGCATAGGGACGGGCTTTTCCTCGGATTCCCGTCCCTGCGCACAGATGAGGGGGCCTTTTCAGATAAGCTGTTGGACTGAATCCGGATAGGTGCTTACCCATGCCCCCAGTTTTGATGCTGTTGCTGCTCCTCGCCGCCGTTCCTCTTTCCGCCCAGGATCCATCCCACCGGGATTGGAAGGCCTCCTGGATTACCCACCCCACGGCGCCGCTGCGCGACCCAATCGTGCTGCATTTCCGGCGCTCACTAACGCTTGGAGCCGTGCCGGCCAGCTACGTTGTGCGCGTAAGCGCGGATAACCGCTTTATTTTGTGGGTGAACGGCAAGCGGGCCGGCGACGGGCCCGCGCGTGGCGACCTGAACCATTGGCGCTACGAGCGCTTCGACCTGGCCCCGCTGCTCAAGGCCGGCGACAACCTGATCACGGCGACGGTGTGGAACTGGGGGGTCTTCGCGCCCGTCGCGCAAATGAGCGACCGGACGGCGTTTCTGCTGGAGAGCGAAGCGACCGGGGAAGCGTCGATCAGCACGCCGGACGGCTGGATGGTCGAGCCGGAGACTGGACACCGCCCGCTGGACCGGACCTCGGTGAGTCTGCAGGACTATTTCGCCTCCGGGCCGGGCGAGGAGGTTGACGCGGCCAAGTATGACTGGGGCTTGGATGCGCCGACGGTCTCGGGCGGGAATTGGGTCAGGCCTGGCGATCCCATGCGCGACAGCATCTTCCCGGGCACGGGAAAAGCGCACTCGGCGGATGAGACCGGCGACAATCCGTGGTACCTCGTGCCCGATGAGTTGCCGCATATGGAGTATTCGGAGACGAGCGCGGGTAACATGGTCCTGGTTGGGGGCACTGACGCCGCCAAGCTTATGAACCAGTCGCAATTTCCGAAGACCTCCGTTCAAGTGCCCGGGGGGGTTCACCTGCACATCGTCCTCGACCGAAAGACTCTAACCACGGCCTATCCTCGCCTAACCGTATCCGGCGGAAAAGGCGCGAACGTCCGCCTGACCTATTCGGAAGCACTCTATGACGACAAGAAGCTGAAAGCGGACCGTGATGCAGTCGACTATACCGATGCGGAAGGTAAGACTCACGCGCGAGCGTCCTACGGCCTGAACGACAGCTTCCTCCCCGATGGCGGCGAGCACCGCGTCTTTGAGCCCCTGTGGTGGCGCACATGGCGCTATCTCGATCTCGACATCCAGACCGACGATCAGCCGCTGACGCTCGAATCGCTGACCGCCAACTTCACGGCGTACCCGTTTGAAGAGCGCGCCAGGCTGCAGACCGGCGATCCCGCCCTCGACAAGATCTGGGAGATCAGCTGGCGCACCGCGCGCCTGGACGCGCACGAAACCTACATGGATACGCCCTACTACGAGCAGCTACAGTACGTCGGCGACACGCGCATCCAGGCGCTGATCTCGTACACGGTGGCCGGCGACGACCGCCTCGCCCGCCAGGCTCTCGAAGCCTTCAACGACTCCCGCATCCCGGAGGGCATCACGCGCAGCCGCTATCCCGGCCAGCTTCCCCAGAACATTCCCACGTTTTCGCTGATATGGATCGGGATGCTCCACGACTGGTGGATGTACCGGCCCGATCCGGTGCCGGTGCGCGAGTCACTTGAAGGTACGCGCTCCGTTCTCGGTTGGTTTGCGCAATATGAGCGCCCCGACGGCCTCCTCGAAAAGCTGCCGTGGTGGAGTTTTATTGACTGGGTTCCGTCCGGGGAGACGCCGACCTACGACAGCCAGGGCGAATCCTGCATCACCACGCTCGAATATCTAGGCGCGCTGAACGACGCCGCCGATCTCGAAGAACATCTCGGCAACCCGGTTTTCGCCGCCCGCCATCGCGAGCGCGCGGCGCACGTGCGCGCGGGCATTCACGACAAATGCTGGAATGCCGGCCGCGGACTCCTGGCCGACAACCCCGGTCAAAATGTGTTCGGCCAGCAGGCCAACATCCTCGGCGTGCTCTACGACGTCATTCCGAAGGAGCAGCAGCATGAGGTGCTCAGCAAGGTGATGTCGATCGAGCCGGGAACCACCCCCAACGGCACCCTCAGCGCCTCCTATTATTTCCGCTTCTATCTTGCGCGCGCGCTGGAGCACGCCGGCATGGCCGGCCAATACCTCGACTCCATCGAGCCCTGGCGCAAGCTGCTCCCGCTGCACTTCAGCACCTGGCCGGAGATCCCCGGCGACACCCGCTCCGACTCGCACGCGTGGACTGCGCATCCCATCTACGACCTGCTCACCCTGGTGGCGGGCATCGAGCCGGCCAGCCCCGGGTTCGCCAGCGTACGCATTGCCCCGCACCTGGGAAAGTTGCTTTCCCTCTCGGCGAGTTTTCCTCATCCTGATGGCATGATCGATGTGAAATACCAGCGCCGTGGGTCAGGCATTGACGCGACGATCACCTTGCCCGGGAAGCTCGCCGGAGAATTCATGTTCGACGGTCAGACCCGTCCGCTGAAGCCAGGTGTGAACCAGATCACAATCCAATAGAGAATGCTGCGCGGCCGGTACCCGGTCAGGCACCGACCCGATGCCCGAAAACTGTTCCCTGTCAAATAAATCGTGGTACAACTTCCATCATGACAAAAGGCAAGAATTCCACTCCGCCGGGCCACGTCAACCTGCGTATGCTGGCGGAGCATCTGGAACTTTCGCAAACCACGGTTTCCTTGGTGCTCAACAACTCGCCCTCGGCCAAATCCATCCCCGAGGAAACCCGCAAGCGGGTGATCGAGGCGGCGGAGCGGCTCAACTACCGGCCCAACTACTTCGCCCGTTCGCTGCGCCAGAGCCGGTCGATGAGCGTGGGCGTGCTGGCCCCGGACCTGAGCGAGGGCTACTTCACCCGCGTCATGAGCGGCGTCGTACAGGAGCTGACCGCAGCCCATTACTTCTTCTTCACCGCTTGCCACGACTGGAACCGTGAACTGATCGAAAAGTATCCGCGGATGCTGGTGGAACGCGCCGTGGACGGGTTCCTGCTGCTCAACACCGCCGCCGACCAAATCCAGGTGCCGGTACCGGTGGTGGCGATCTCGGCGCACAGCCCGGTGGAGAACGTGACCAACATCGTGCTCGACCATCATGGCGCCGTGGAACAGGCGCTCAAGCATCTCTATGATCTCGGCCACCGGCGCATTGCCTTCATGCGCGGCCCCAAAGCCATCCCCGACTCGGAATTCCGCTGGGAAGCCATCCAGGAGGTGGCGTCCGAAATCGGGCTCAAGATCGATCCCTCCCTGGTGGTACGCATTGACGCTAGCGGGTGGTCAATGAAGACCGGCTATCACCCCATGGCCCCGGAGATCGGATTCAAGCCCATGCAGGCACTGCTGGAGAAGAGCCGCGACTTCACCGCCGTGTTCTGCTTCAACGACATCGCCGCCATCGGGGCCATCCGCGCCCTGAAGGACGCCGGACTTTCGGTTCCCGGACAAGTATCAGTCGTGGGATTCGACGACATCCTGTCGGCGGAGTACGCAACCCCCTCGCTGACTACCGTTCGGCAGCCGCTCATGGAGATGGGCAAACGCGGCGCCAAGGTGCTGCTGGAGCGGATCGCCAACCGGGACCAGGACTACCCCTCGGAAATCGTCATGGCTCCGGAATTTGTGGTGCGGGAATCGACGGGACCCGTTTTGGTACGGTCGAAGACCTGATGCGACCTTGAGCTAGCGTCGGATTTCATCTTTGACCACCATCCCCGTCAAAGACAGACATCTCAAAACGGCGTAACGTCTGAAATAATACAGTAACCGGCAGGCAGATTACTTTCGTTGAATGCCTGTTGGGTTGCCGGGTTCCCCCTTTCGTGCGAGAGCCAAATACTCCTTAACTCCTCATACTCAAGGGAGCGGGGAGTAGTCCCATTGATGTCGGTTTCGGAGAGTATCGTGCGCACCAGTGGATCGATCGCCACGCGGTCCGAGTTTGACGTCCTGGACCGCAACGCCGATCCTGCGCTCGATGAGCTGACAGAATTCACCGCCGTGCTGAGCGGCGCCGACTACGCTTACGTTGGCTGGCTGGACCCCAGCCGGTTGTGGTTCAAATCCAGATTCGGGTTCATGGCCACCGATCAACCCCGGGCCTCCACCGCCTGCCAATACGTGGTCGAGGGTGGCAATCCGATGCTCGTGGCCGACGCCGCCGCTGATCCCCGCTTTGCGCCCGACGGCATCGAAGTGCCTGGCGCCCGGCCCTGCCGCTCGTATGCCGGCCTGCCCCTCAGAACCGCCAATCAACACATCGTGGGAACGCTGGCCATCCTCGCCCGGCGCCCCCACCAGTTCGCCCAGGAACATATGACCCTCCTGGAGGTGGTGGGCAGGCAGATCATCACCCGGCTTGAACTCTACACGCGCATACGCGCCCAGGAGCAGGCCACGCGGGCGCGGCAGCGCGCGGAGCGGGCGCTGGCCGTGGAGCGCAGCTTTGTCGAAGCCACGCTGGACTCCGTTCCTGCCCTGGTGGTGGTGCTCGATACGGCGGGCCGGGTGGTCCGTTTCAACCAGCCCTGCGCCCAATTGGCGGGATTGAATCCGTCCGATGCGGCGGGCCGGCTTTTTGTGGAAGCGCTGCTGGAACCGGATGACCGGCAGTGGGCCGCCGACAAGCTGCGCGAAGCCGCCAATGGCCTCGACTCCGGCCCCCACGAGACGGCCTGGCGCATGGGGGGCAACCAGCCGCGCCGCGTGAGCTGGACGCTGCGGCCGCTGAAAAGCCCGCCTGGCGAAATCCAATATCTGATCGTGAGCGGGCAGGATGTGACCGGTCAGCGCGAGACGGAAAAAGCGTTGCTCACCAGCGAACACCGCTATCGCGAAGTGGTGGAAAGCAGCCTGGGCTTTGTGTTCACCTGCACCCTGACCGGCCGGATCACTTCACTGAATGAGTTCACCGCCGAGACCCTGGGCTACGGCATCGAGGACCTGACTGGGCGGCCGATTTCGGAATTGGTGGACCCATCGGCGTCGGCCCGCCTCCAGGAGGGCCTGCGCGCGCTCAAGACCGAGGACGAGTGGCAGGGCGCCCTGCCGGTTCGCCGCAAGGACGGCGTCTACCGGCGGATTGCATTTCGCTGCCGCCGAATGGAGCTGCATGGCGAGCGGCCCTTCGTCCTGGTGCACGGAATCGACGTAACCGAGCAGCAGGAAGCCGAGGAAGCCATGCACCGGGCCACCAGGCAGCGCGAGCTCATCCTGCAATCGGTGGGCGAGGGCATTTATGGCGTCGATCTAGAGGGCCGCCTCACGTTTATCAATGATGTTGGCGCCCAGCTGCTGGGGTATGCGCCCGCTGAACTGGCCGGTCGCGAAATCCACGAAGTGATCCATCACAGCCGCGCCGACGGAACGCCCTACACGCAGATGACGGATCCCATTCTCCAGGGCATGCGCCGCCGCGAAGCCGTGCGCATGCGCGACGAGGTGTTTTGGCGCCACGACGGAACCAGAATCCCGGTGGAGTACATCGCCAATCCCCTCCTCGAAGAAGGCCAGCTGGCCGGCATGGTGGTGGCCTTCCAGGACGTGTCGGAGCGCCGCCGCCTCGACCGGATGAAGGACGAGTTCATCTCCACCGTGAGTCACGAGCTGCGCACGCCGCTGACCTCCTTGCGCGCCTCCCTGGGGCTGGTCTCGTCAGGAAGCCTCGACAAGCGCCCGGAAAAGCAGCGCCAGATGATCGAAATGGCCATTGGCAACTGCGACCGCCTGATTCGGCTGGTGAACGACATCGTCGATTTCGAAAAGATCGAAAGCGGGCGGCTCCCGTTGAACCGCGTGGATCTTGAGGCGGTGGACCTGCTGCGGCGCGCGGCGGACGTAGCCCACTCCATGGCCACCGCAGCGCATATCGGCTTCCAGATCAAGGCCGCGCCGGCGGCCCCGGTCTATGCCGACCCCGAGCGCGTCATGCAGGTGCTGAACGAGCTGGTGTCGAACGCCATCAAGTTTTCGCCGCCCAATACCGTCATTCGCCTGGGCACCCAGCCCGCCAGGAAGGGCGAGGTCTGTTTTGTGGTGGAAGACCAGGGACGGGGCATCCCTCCGGAAAAGCTGGAGCACATTTTCGTTCGCTTCCAGCAGGGCGACGCGTCCGACTCGCGGGCCGGGGGCGGAACGGGCCTGGGCCTGGCCCTGTGCCGAAGCATCGTGGAACAACTCGGCGGCCACATCTGGGTCGAGAGCACGTCGGGCAAAGGCAGCCGTTTCCTTTTCACGTTGCCCGCGTCGCAAGCCGCCCCGCAATGAGCCGGACTACATAATCCGGCTGATTCGAACGTTCCGCATCCGCGAGAATCCTTCAGCCAATCGAGAATCCGAGACCCCTCCGCCTGCCCATGGGCTGTCAATGCTGAGCGCCGCGATCAGGATGCCGTTCCTTTTCAATGATTTAAGGAGCCGGGCAGATTCTGGATCATTGACATTTATACTAAGATATCTATATAAAGACATCTAAGTATGGCCAAGACCGATGCTCTGCAAGGTTCGCTCGATTTGCTCGTGCTGAAGATATTGTCGCGGCGGCCGCGGCTTCACGGCTACGCCATCATGGCGGCCATCGCCAGCACATCCGGCGAAGTCCTGCGCGCGGAGGAAGGCTCGCTCTACCCGGCGCTGTACCGGATGGAGGAAGCCGGTTGGATTCGCGCCGAATGGATCAAGAAAGAAACCGGCCGCCGCGCCCGCGTCTACGAACTGACCGCCGCCGGCAAAAAGCAACTGGGCATGGAAGAGTCGCGCTGGCAGTCCGTCAGCCTGGCCATCAATCGAGTTCTTCGGGAGGCATGACATGTCGTTGTGGTCGCGAATCGCGAACGCCATGCGCGGCGAGCGCCTGAATCGTGAGATCGACGAAGAGTTGCAGTTACACATCGAAGAAGCCATTGCATCGGGACGCGACCCCGACGAAGCACGCCGCAACTTCGGCTCGATACTGCGCCAGCGCGAGGCGAGCCACAGCATTCGAGCGGCCGCATGGCTTGAGTCGCTGCTCGCCGATCTACGTTTTGGCTGGCGGCAGCTTTGCCGCTTTCCCTCGCCCTCGGCATCGGCTCCAGCATCTCCGCCTTCCGCCTTCTCGATGCGCTCCTCTGGCGCCCGCTGCCCATTTCCGGCGCCAGTCGCCTCTACGTCGTCTCCCGCAAGTTGATCGGCTTGTACGGCAGGCCTATTGAGGACGGCTACTGGGCGACGTCGGAGTTCAAGGTTATGCGCGATGCCGTCGAGGAACAGGCCGACCTGATCGCCATCAGCGACGCCGACCGCACAGACATTACCTGGGCGACCGACGGGGCCGGGGGCGACGACGTAGAAAAGGCCCACGACGCTTATGTCTCCGGTAACATGTTCCCGCTCTTCGGCCTTGAGCCGGCGCTCGGCCGCCTCCTCATCCCCGGCGACGACCGCGGCCCCGGCGCCAGTCCCTATGCAGTCCTCTCCTGGGACTATTGGAATCACCGCTTCGGCCGCGATCCCCACGTCCTCGGCCGCTCGCTCCACATCGGCGATCAGACCTTCGAGATTGTCGGCGTGGGCCACCGCGATTTCATTGGAACCGAAACGGGAACGGTCACCGACATCTTTCTGCCCCTCAGCATGAACAGCCTTGCCTCCCAGAACAGTGTCGACTGGCACCGCACCTTCCTGATGTTGAAACCCGGCATAAACCCGTCCACCGACCTCGAGCCGATACGGCACCACCTCTCCGCCGTCAACCGCACTTTCGAGACCTGCTGCACCACGTGGTTCCGCGGCGCGAGCAAGGCGGACATCGACCGCTTCCTCAATCAGACGCTGGTCTTCAGTCCCGCCGGCGCCGGCATCTCCGATCTCCAGAAGGACTATCGCCGATTCCTCGGGGTCCTTGGTCTCATGGTCGCTCTCGTCCTGCTCATCGCCTGCGTCAACGTCGCCAACATGATGACTGCCCAGGCTGCCGCACGGGCCCAGGAGATGGCCCTCAGAATCTCGATCGGCGCCGGCCGTCGGCGCCTCGTCCAGCTCATCCTCGTTCAGAGCGCGCTGCTCGCCCTCCTGGCTTCCATCCTTGGCGCATTCCTTGCGGCGTGGTCGGCGCCCTTTGTGCTCGGCCTCGTGAATCCGCCCGACAACCCTGCGCGCCTTGCGCTTCCTGCCGACTGGCGCGTGCTTCTCTTCGGCCTCGGGCTCATTATCTTCGTCGCTCTGTTGCTTGGTTTGCTTCCTGCTCTCCGTGCGTCTGCAGTCCGTCCGGTCGCCGCCCTCAAAGGCGGAGAAGATCCGCACGCGCCACGCCGCCTCATGCGCGGAGCTATCGCTCTTCAGGTCGCGTTCTGTTTCCTCGTCCTCTTTCTGTCTTCGCTGTTCGTCACATCCTTCCGGCGCCTCGAGAACCGCCCCCTCGGTTTCTCCACCGACCGTCTGCTCCTTCTCGAGACCGTTGCTGGCAAAGGTCAGCTCCCCGTCGTCTGGAATCAAACTGCCGCGGCGCGGCGCGTTATGTCGCGTCGCTTTTCTACCAGGTCAAAGCAACCGACCCGGATATGATCACCCTGCCGGCATGCGCCATCCTGGTCACTGCGCTCGTTGCCACACTCCCCGCTGTGCTGCGCGCGCTGCGCACCGACCCCACCGAGATCCTGCGCACCGAATGAGAGCCATGGTCCTGTTTATTACCGCTTGTTTCATAAATGGCTTTGTCCAGCCGGGCACTTGCTTTGAAAGGGCACGGCTTCAGCCGGGCACTTGCTTTGAAAGGGCACGGCTTCAGCCGTGCCGCACGGGGCCCTCTTAATCTACGCGGCTTTAGCCGCCGAGGGATGGTTTGCATCTGTCTTGTTCGGTTTTTGAAACCCGCTCTATTAGCAAACTCACATCGGAAACGGACTTGTGCGGATTTCTGCGGGGATGGCTTCAATCTTGCTGAATTCGTTGCTCAACCGCGCAGAGGCGCCTCCGCGGTGCGAACGGAATGGGAATTACGATCCGGTTAACTGGCTCAAGTACTTCAGGCGCTCCTGAACCAGTTTTGACTGGGCAGGCTCGATGATGCGCATGACCATCCCGCCTTTCGATATGAGAATCCGATACGGCTGGTGCAAACGCACGGTTAGCTCGGTCCAGGCGACAAGCTCGGCGAGATCGTCGTGAGAGTCGCAGCTTGCATAGACAGAAATGAACGGGGTGCGGCCAAGCGCGTCGTACAAATCGGCAGCATGGGCGATGGGAATGACTCGGCCATTCCGCCTGAAGGGGATGCCCATGAGTATGGGCAGCCTGTATTGATCTACCGGTGCAATGCCATCTCGCCAGATTCCACTTACCAGTGGATGATTCCCGCTTGGATGTGCGGGATCAGGCGTTGCTCCAACCGCAAAATCCACAATATGGGTTGTCTCGTGCAGCAACACATAGACCATGGCATTGAGAGTTCCTCCGTCAACCGTCACGGACAACTCGGAACCCGCACTGTCGAACAAGGTGCGCTCCTTTCGCGTCACCAGTTCAGATACAGTCTCGTGTAGCGCTCCTGCGCGAACAGCGATGCTGTACTTCGGCTCGGTTGTCGGCCCGCCATCAGGAAACGTCAACGCGTTGCCCGGCAATCCATCCATAAAGTAGATTGCACGCAGGCGGTTCCGCAGCACCTCACGCTGAAAAGGTGTCAGTTGCGCAAAAGCGTTCGCTAGAATGATCCGTTCGTCAGGCGTGACTGGATGTGCGGAAACATTCACATTCAATTCATTGCTGAACCGCTTGAGCACGCTTTCCGGTGCTGAACTGACTCGATCCTCCAGCGGCTCTTGACGCGAAACGTTCGGAACAGGTGGGGTGTCAGCCTGTTGTTGGATCGTGCCGGCGTATGCGGCGATTCCAGTCCAGAAAGTTATCCAGATGACAGCCGAGCGCAGGCTCATGTCCAGGTCAACGGCCGGATTGAAACCGGGCCTTCTATTGCGCCCCGTCGTGTGAATCATTCTCCGAATCAACGGTAAATCTCCTTTCAAATTGGCCCGCCGTAACCAGAACGAGGTCATAGCTCGGCGCTCCGCCGTCATCCGTGAGAGAAGTGAGAGCAAAGAAGCCTGACGCTACCTTCCTCCTCGATGACCGACCCTTTAACTAGGATGGTAGTCATACACGAAATATGATGATTATCATAAATTGAGGGTTGCAAAAAGATGCGCTAACCAGGTTCAGCAAGGTCGCTCAGTTGAGGATCTCCGCCGCCGTGAGCGCATAAATCTCTGCGCATTGGGCAATATTACGGGTGGGAACGAACTCAATTTACATCCGCAAAATGGTCAACCATTTAAAAAATAGCCATAGGATTTAGTCAATCCCTACCCCAAGTTTTCAGCGAAGAAACCGAAGTAGGTATTAAGTACAGACATACCCATCAAATCCATCTAAGTCAAATGTAATCATATAGATATATTGGTGGAGGCGGCGGGAGTCGAACCCGCGTCCGAAATCGCTGTCAGCCAGGAGTGTCCATGCTCAGTCCATTCCGCATGTATTCGCCCCAGGCGCTCAGAACGGACAAGATGCGCCTGGAACTAGCCCGATGATCTCGTGGTTACGACACGGACCGAGCCGCAACCACCAGCCTGCTGTGCGACGCCCGTTCGCAGCCCACAGGCAAAGCCGCGGCGGACGGCTGCTTAGTTAATTAAGCAGCAAGTGCCAGATTGTCGTTGGCAACTATTGTTTTGCAGGCGATTACGGGTGCCCACACCCCGACATGCCTCCTGTGCCGCAATCGATCCCGTCGAAACCGTGACGCCCCCAATTTGTGGCCAACCGTTTGATGAAGCAGCTGGCCTGAAGGGTGCCAGCCGGAGCCAACTGGCTCGTGCTGCTTGATCCATTCTACGCCAATTCCGGCAACGCGACGCTGCTCTCCAGGGTTAGCTGCACCCGGCAGCCAAGGCCGGCCTGGGCAATGTCTAGAAGTGGTAAGCGACGCCCACGCCGAAACGATAGTAGGAGGGCGAATAACTGCTGGGCGGCGCTTTGCTGTTGCCCAGGTAATCGCCCATCGCGCGGAACTTGAATCCCAGCAACAAAGGCACGTCCACACCTCCGCCGAGAGCGTAGCTGGCGGCGTTGTAACTAACCGAGCCGAGGAAGGCCCTCGATCCGTGCTCATGGGCAATCCCGCCCAGGCCGTGCGCAAAGACACTGAAGCCGGCGGCGTGAACGGTAACCCGCGGTCCAAACATGGCCAGCGTCACCTGCTGGGAGAATCCCCCGGAAGTCTGGCTGTAGCGAGAAACGTCGCCTTCGATGCCAATGAAAGGAAGCGGTTTGAAGTGCGCCGCAGCCTGCCAGCCATTCATGCCTGGAGTATAGACCGCGTACAGGTTGGCGCCGGTGCGGCTGTAGCCGAAGTAGACATCGCCCTTGTCCCCCCGCGCCCGGGCTGGGAGAACTACCAAACACACGAACACAGCAAGGATTGCAGGAAGACAACGCAGCTTCACGGTGGCCCTCATCGCATGGACTGAGTTTGATTTTGCTTCTTCAGCCTAGCATCGGTGCAGCCCAAATCTCAAACCGCGCAGCAGCGGCCTCTCGTGGATGCAGGCGCCGCATTGAGAACCGGCCAGTGCCGTTCCCGGTCTATGACATCGGAACACGGCAGAGACTACTGCTTTTCGAGGTCGATGCTTTCGTATTCGTGGCGGGCGATGGCTTCGCGAATCTGGACCGGAGTCTTGCCCAGCTTGGTCTGCTGATAGGCGAAGAAGCCCTCCTGGGCGCAGGTGGAGCACTCGGTGCCGTGCAGGGTCTCGAAACAGCTCCGCAGGCTGGTGTGGCCAAGTGCCCGGTCGCAGCGGCAATTGCAGGGAAGCTGATAGACCACGCTGCTGACCTTGGCCACCTGCTGGTACACGTGGACCTGCCACGGAAAGCGGAAATTCTCGCCGGTCAGCTGATTCCCGGAGAGGATCGCGGGCAGGGGAGCAAACTTCAGCGGGGCCGATGGATGATAGGCAGGAACGTCGTCGGCAGGATTGGAGTACTGCGCGTAGCTGGCCACTGTGGCCACCGCGATGCCCACCCCGAGGATCCAGCGGGGCTTCATCCAGTTCTTCATAAAGCGACCTCTTGAATTCGATTGTACAAAAAAAGACGGCACGAACGGTTGTGCTGTTCGTGCCGGGAGGCCAGTGACGCAAACTACTCCCGGCTTTGAAGGGGCCTCTGAGAGCCACCCTCATCGCCGGAATATCTACACGATACCATAGAGTCGGAAAAATGCAAATACAAAATTTGAAATTTTTTGTGAGTCGGCTTTTGCACCTTTTCACCAGGATTTCTGCATCTAAGAGCTGGCATTTTGCCCCTTGGCTCCCGGGTTCGATACCGCCTCGGAAAGTAGAACCGTCATGCGCGATCAGGAACTAAAGTACACTGATTCATCAACTTCCAGGCCTGGACGGAAGGGCAAACCCGGTCTCGGGGGATGGGTCAAGGTGGGTGTGATTGCGGCTGCATCCGCCCTTGCGGGAGGGTTGGCAGCCGCCTGGTTCTATCGGAAAACTCTCAACACCTTGCGAAATGCCGAGCTGGAGGGAGAGAATTCCGAATCCCGAATTCCAGATACTGGGACGGAATTCGACAGTTGAGCCGCCGGGCGTTCCCATTCCCGTTTCCGTCCTTACATCGAGCCGCGGCTGGCCGGGGGTACGATACCGTTCATGCGGAGGTAAACGACGAGCTGGCCGTAGTGGTCCATCATGTGGGCGATGCCGAAGGAGGCCATACCGCCCCGGGTGCCGTGTTCGGTCATCACGAAGGCGTTCTCGGCGGTAATCCCGTCGATGTAGCTGTGGGCCTGGGACAGGGAATCCTTGAGCGCCTGCACGATCTCGGCTTTGGTCGTCAGCTTTTCGATCGCGTCTCCCTTGGCCTTGACCTTCTCCTCGGTCATGTCGGAGCCGCCGAAGAAGTACCAGTTGGCTGAGGCGACGTGCTTCACCTGCGCACCAAAGCTGCGCACGCCCTTAAACTCGCCCGTCGTGGGGGCGAAATTGAACTTGTCTTCAGGCATAGCCTCGACGGCGTCAACGAACTCCTTTTCCAGCATGCCCAGCAGCCTTCCGTAGGTGGCCGCCGGGGTCATGACCGTGCCCACGGCGGGCTTGGCGGGGGCGGCCTGGGAATGGCCAACGGTGGAGGCGGCGGCGAGCACGCAACAGGCCAGGATGCTGCCGGCATTGCGGATAAATCCGTGCATTGGGGAATCTCCTCGGGCGGCATGGGTTCGCCGCGCGATGGAACTTTAACAGACCAGCGCTCGATTTCGACACCTCGGATTCGTGAATCGGCCTTTGGATGTGACCAACGGGGTCCCCACAAACAGGTCTTGGTTTGTGGGGTGCTGATCAACCGGCGCGAAAACCGAATTTCCCCGTACAATCAAAAATAGGAGATCGCCGACATGCGCCGAGTCTATATGGATGCCAATGCCACCACGCCTCTGCTTCCCGAGGTGATGGAGGCCATGCATCCGTATTGGCTGGAGCACTTTGGCAACGCCTCGTCGATCCACCTGCACGGGCAGCAAGCCCGCAAGGCCGTCGACCAGGCGCGCGAGACGCTGGCGGAGTTTTTTAACTGCCACGATGCCGAGGTGGTGTTCAACTCCGGCGGAACGGAGGGCGACAACACCGCGATCTTCGGCCTGCTGCATCCGGGCGACCACTTCATCACCACCTCGATCGAGCACTCGGCCATCCTCGAAGCTTCAAAGCGGATGGCGCACCACGGCGTCGAGACGACCTTTGTGCCGCCTCTGCCCAGCGGGTTGATCGATCCCAATGACATTCTGCGCGCCATCCGGCCCCAGACGCGGCTGATCAGCGTGATGCTCGCCAACAACGAGACCGGCGTCGTCCAGCCTGTCGAGCAGATCGGCAAAATCGCCGCCGACACCGGCGTGTTCTTCCATATCGACGGCGTGCAGGGCGCGGGCAAGATTCCCATCGACGTGCGCAAGATCGGCTGCCATCTGTTCTCCATCAGCGCGCACAAGATGAACGGGCCCAAGGGCGTGGGCGCCATGTTCGTGCGCCGCGGCACCCCGGTCGAGTCGCTGCTGGTAGGCGGAAGCCACGAGCGCCGCCGGCGCGCCGGAACGGAGAATGTGGCCGGCATTGTGGGCCTGGCCAAGGCGGCAGAGCTGGCCATGCACTCGCTCGAAGACGGGACCATCGACCGGCTGGCGGGGCTACGGCACAAGCTCGAAACGGAAATCCTGAAGATCTCCGGAACGGGTGTGAACGGATCGGACGACGGCAAGTATGTTCCGCGCGTAGCGAACACGACCAATATCTGGTTCGACCAGCTGGAGGGCGAAGCGCTGGTGATCGCACTTGACTTGAAGGGAATCGCCGTTTCCGGCGGATCGGCATGCCACTCCGGCGCCACCGAGCCCAGCCACGTTCTTATGGCCATGGGCCTCGACAAACCCCGCGCCCGCGCCAGCCTCCGCTTCAGCCTGCTGAAGACCGCAATCGAAGCGGATGTGGATTATGTGCTCGGCGTCGTGCCTGAGGCTGTCGAACGCTTGAGGGCGCTTTCGCCGGTGGAAGCGGGAACGTTAGGATAACCGGGCATCCGGCCAGCATTAAGACTATGCATACCCACACCATTGCCGTCGCCATGTCCGGAGGGGTTGACTCCTCGACGGTAGCGGCGATCCTCGCCCATGGCGGCGACAACGTCGTCGGCCTCACGCTGCAGCTCTGGGACCAGACGCGCCTGGCCGGCAAGCATGGCATTCCCGACGCGCCCAAGGCCGGCCGGTGCTGTTCGCTCGACGATGTATATGACGCGCGGCGCGTGGCTGAGCATCTCGGCATTCCCTACTATGTGGTCAACCAGGAAGAGCGCTTCGAGCAGGATGTCGTCCGGCCGTTCGTCAGCGAGTACCTCGCCGGGCGCACGCCGATTCCCTGCGCTCTCTGCAACAACCACCTCAAGTTCGACCAGTTGCTCAAGACCGCGCGCTCGATCGGCGCGAGCCGCATCGCCACGGGGCACTACGCGGTGAACGAGTACGATCCGGGGCGCGGGCGCTGGATCCTGAAGCGCCCCGCCGACCTGGCCAAGGACCAGACCTACTTCCTCTTCGGCCTGACCCAGGAGCAGCTCGCGCACACGCTGTTTCCGCTGGGGCGCATGACCAAGCCCGAGGTGCGCGAAGCGGCGCGGCAGCATGGCCTGGCGCTGGCCGAGAAGCCCGACTCGCAGGAGATCTGCTTCATCCCCGGCGGCGATTACAAGCAATTCCTCACCGCGTATCTCGAAGAGCAGAGCGAGCCCACGCCGGAAACGGCCGGCGAGCTGGTCACCTCAAGCGGCGAAGTGATCGGCCGCCACGAGGGCATTTCGAATTTCACCGTGGGCCAGCGCAAGGGACTCAAGATCGCCTCGCCCAATCCGCTCTACGTGCTCGAGATCGATCCGGCGAGTCATCGCGTGACGGTCGGCGCCGACGCCGAGCTGGCCACGCGCAGCCTGCGCGCCAACCGCCTGAACTGGATCAGCATTCCCGGGCCGACCGGGCCGATGCGCGTCAAGATCAAGATCCGCCACCGGCATGAGCCTGCATGGGCCACGCTGGAGCTTGCCGCCAACGGCGAGGTCGCCGCCACGTTCGATGAGCCGCAGCGCGCCGTAACGCCCGGCCAGTCGGCTGTCTTCTACGACGGCGGCGAAGTGGTGGGCGGTGGCTGGATTATCTGAATCCGATATTCCTGAAATTTAGTCGCCCATCGGAATCGCATGCAGGGCGGACCTGAAGGCGCGGACATCGTTCTCCCGGACCAGGAAGCGGGTAAAGCCGCCGTGGAGCGCGGCCACCTCGGCTCCGCCGTCATAAGCAGTGCTGCGAACCTGTGTGCTGAGCGAAGTATGAATCTCGCGAATGCCGGTGCGCAGCGCGACATGGCGCACATTGGAGATGCGAATGCCGCCGCCGGCCATGATGCGAATGCGGTTGCCCGCCTTGCGCTGCAGCGCGGCGATGGCATTCATGCCCATGACCGCATCGGTCTTTCCGCCGGAGGTGAGCAGCCGGTCGGCCCCGCAGGCGATGACATCTTCGAGCGCGCCATCCATGTCGGGACAAACGTCGAAGGCGCGATGAAACGTGACCTGCAGCGGGCGGGCCAGTTGAATCAGTTCCATGGTGCGCGTCTTGTCGACGGTGTTTTCGGGGGTGAGCACCCCGAGCACGACTCCGTCCACGTTGCGCGCTTTCGCTTCGCAGATGTCGCGCCGCATCACGTCCAGCTCCAGATCGGAGTAGACGAAGTTTCCGCCCCGCGGGCGAATGATGATAAATAGCCGAATGCCGACGGCGGCCCGCACTGCATGGATCAGGCCGGCGCTGGGGGTAATGCCGCCTTCGCTGAGCGCGCTGCATAACTCGATGCGCTCCGCGCCGCCGTTGGCGGCAGCGACCGCCGACTCCAATGAATCCACGCAGATTTCAAGCTCCATCACGACTGCGTCCCATTCCAGGCTAAAAAGGCCAGACTCCTTCATTGGAACACATGACCCACGAAGGCATCCGGCGACCAAAAGTGTCCGCCGTACAGATAGTCGTTTATGTTTTGAAAGGGCACGACTTCAGTCGTGCCGTAGAACGGCCCGAAATGATCCGGGCTTTAGCCCCCGAGGGACGCCTCTTCTTCAGATTCAACCCAACTGCGAGGCATTAGTAAATGACCTATTAGTGTCCTGTCCCTGAAGCTCGCATCCAAAAAAATGCTGTCATCCTGAGCGGAGTTTGGCGCTTTACGCGCCAAACGCAGTCGAAGGACCTGCTTTTCGGGCTCGAATTATCCAACGAACATTGGGGACACCACATTAGCGGCGGCCTACACTAGATCGCGATGGAGACCGGGGGTTCCTGCTCTTCCGAGCTAACCCCCTTTTTCTCTCCGGGCCTGGTGATGGCGCCGGGACGCCGCGCTTTGAGCTGTTGGCGCAGCGAGCGCTCGCAGGCGGTCAGCCGTTCATCGCCGGGAAAGTTCTCCAGCATCTTCTCGATAACCGCAAGCGCCTCAAGCGGAGAACTGGGGAACAACTCGGTGGCCTGGGAAATGGCCAGATCGACGATGCGCCGCACGTCGTATTTGCTCGCCTCAGCCTCGACCTCGGCCTTCAACCGGTGGAGCAGAGGATCGCCGGGCAATTTGCCGAGGGCGCGATTCACCACCTGATTCGCCTCCTCGTAGGCATCGTCGCGGAGCAGTCCGTAAACCCGCTGCTGGATCTCTTCGAGCAGAGCGCGATCCTGTTCCAACTCGCGCGCCCTGGCCAGTTTGCTCCGCAATTTCCGGGTGTTCGCGTTCGATGTATCGATGGCCGCGGCTTCGCGCAGCAGTTTCTCCGCTGCCTGGAAATCGCGCGCGGCCAGCGCGCCCGCCGCATTCTCCTGAAGTTCCAGTAACCGGCAGCGTTGCGCCTCCATCTCCAACTCGCGGATAAGCACGGCCTTGAAGTTGTGCAGGCGCTCATTCTCCGGGGTGTCCTCGAGCGCCCGGGTAATAAGATCCAGGGCGACGCCGATGTTGCCGCGAGCCTGAGCCTGTTGGGCATCGGCAAGCGCGTGCGCACTGCTCTCGAAGCGCCGTTGTGCTTCTTCCACAGCTTCGATCCTGCTTCTGATTTCGGCCGACGGCGGATCGAGAGCCAGGGCGTCATTCAGATGATTGAGCGCCTCGTCGAAGTTCCCCGCGCGCAGAGCCTCGTCGCTCTTGAGCAGGCATGCGGCAAGGCGCCCGGCACGGCGGATACGGTCCTGCTGTTCGCGGACCGTTTTGCGCAGCTTGCGCCCCTGGCTGTTGGACGGATCGAGCCGCATGGCTTCATCGAGCAGTTGCAGAGCCGGGGCGAAGCGCCTTTCGGCAGCAAATTGTTCGGCCTGGTGAAACAACCCGGTGACGCGGACGCGCAGCAGGCGCTTGATCACCGCGTGCAGCGCATCGGCAAAATCCTCAGCCGCCTGAAAGCCATCGCCGGGGTTCGCGGCCAGCGATCGTTTCACGATCTCCTCCAGCACCGGAGGCAAATCACGCGGCAAGGCAGCAGGCGGCATGCGCGTATCGTTCTTGAACGAGGCCGCGGTTTCGCCGCCGCTGAACGGCTGGCGGCCGGTGAGCAGAATGAAGAGCGTGCCGCCGGCCGCCAGGATATCGGCGCGCCCATCTACCCGGACCTCGCCGGTGAGCGGCGGATTTTCCGCCAACCTGGCCATGCCGAAACCGGTGATCTTCGTCGTCCCGTCAGGCTTGACGATGATCCGGGCCGGCTTGATGTCGCGATGAAAAACTCCGTGTTCGTGCGCGTAGCTCAGAGCCGTGCAAACCTGCTCCATGATTCTCAGCTTTGCGATGAGGTCGAGCTCGCGCCCGGACGCGATGATCGTTTCGAGCGTCTCGCCTTCCACGTATTCCATGGCGATGAACGGCAAATCGTCATCGACCCCGATTTCATAGACCGCCGGGATGTTGGGATGGAGCAGGGTGGCCGCCCTGGCTTCGAACCGGAACCGGGCGGCGTCCGCGCGGTACGGCCTCTTGATGGCCACGCGGCGGCGCAGGTTTTCGTCCTGGGCGAGAATCACTTCGCCCGTCGTCCCGCGGCCGAGCACACCAATGATCTCGAACCGGCCGATTTTTCCCGACGAAACCTTTTCCATACTTTTGGCTCGCGGTGTCATGGCGACCCTGGCACCAGGAGCGGACGCCTTCCTGCACACACGCGCCGATTGAGGAAGCGGAAGGGTTGCTACTTGAAGAACTTAGCACGAGAGGATGGGGGCGGGCCATGGAAAGTTCCGCGGGTCAAGGAGGTCGGACCTGATCCCCGGGCGCATCAAGGCAAACAAGAACGCCTCGCCGAGTGAACCTCGCGGCGAGGCGTACCACTTAAGGACCTGGTCCGGGAGCTCATAGACCGCTCAGCGCTTCACGATCTTTTCCAGGCGCGGATCGTCCCAGAGCGCGGCGAACGTCTGGTCGGTATAGACATTCTTGAGGTCCGGGTAATTGCCTTCTTTGGCCCGGCGGAGGTACTCGAGCGCGCCTTCGAGATTGCCGCGTTTGGCATAGGCCTTGGCAATGGTAAACGCCACCCGGGCACGCTGCTCGGGCGTGCTGACGTGGGCCACCACCGCGCCCGGATTGCTCGACAGGATGTCGGCATCCAGTTCCAGCGCGCGCGTGTACTCGGTCATGGCGCGATCCACCTCTCCCAGCCCGAACCATGCTTCCGCCATGTTCAGGTGAGCCGAGGCGTTGGTTTCCTGCAGCGCCAGCGCGTTCTTCAGGTAACGGACGGCGGCGTTGTACTTGCGGTCCAGGCAGGCCAGCACGCCGAGATTGTTCCATGCCGGGACATTCCGGGGATCGTACTTCACCGCCTGGTTGAGGTGCTTTTTGGCCGGCCCCCTATCGCCGGTCTGCAGCTCGGCAACCGCCAGCTTGTTGAGCAAGGCTGAATTCTGGCCGTTGGTCTTCAAGGCGTTCCGATAATAGAAGACCGCCTCCAGATTGTTGTTGTGAATGCGCGCCGAATCGCCCTTTGCTTCCTGGGTCTTGGCGTATTGAATCCTGTCGGCGGCCGGGATGTCCGATGCCAATGACGTCGCGCCTGCGAAAACGCCGAACAGGATGGCCGCAAACAGAATGAGCGTCCTTTCCATATCGCACCTCCGTGCGGGATATTTCGCCGAAGGCCGTGCGTTCCCACCTAGAACCCGGCGGCTTTTCGGTCGAGTCCAGTAAACCGCCATGGCCGGCGGGTCACAACGCTATACCTGCTAATTCGCCCCGGACGCGGGCTACATTTGCCGGGCTGATGCTTGGAACTATCCGGAAAATGATGGACTTGGCGAGGACACTGCGCGACGGATAAACGCTCCGGTCGGGAGTAAAGAACGGGGTTAAACCGCCGTTACATGGCCCGATCAGCCCGGCTCTGCCACGGTTAAATCCGGTTGGCAACGAAGGAATGGCGCTACCATGGGAGTGACTTCACAATACTTTTATGGCGGCAGCAATTCCCCCGTCGGTCGAACATGAAGAGCAACGCGCGGAACTCAAATCGGTGCTTGAGTCCGGCACCTTCGTGCGCGCACCGAAGCTGGCGCAACTGCTTTCCTATCTTTGCGAGAAACTGTTCGAGGGGAAAGCCGGCCAGATCAAGGAATATTCCATCGGGGTTGAGGTTTTCGGTCGAAGCGAATCGTACGACCAGAACTCCGATTCGATTGTCCGGGTGGAGGCGAACCGGCTGCGCAAGCGCCTGGCCGAGTTCTACAGCAGTGACGGAGCTTCACACCGGCTGAAGATCACCATTCCCGTGGGACAATACGTTCCGGAGTTCGCCTCCGGTCCTGAAACAGGGCTGCCGGCAAAGGCATTGCCTGTTTCCAATCAGCCTGAAATTCAATCCTCGGCGCCGCCGCCGGTTCCAGGATGGTTTCGCATTCCCGGCCCCCGGCTGCGCCTGGGGATTGCATCGGCAGTGGTTTTGGTGGCGGCTGTGCTGCTGGTTCTTTATTACACCCGGAAGATACAGCATCAAGTGCCGGCAACCGCCATGGCGCCGGATCCGGCCCATGACAGAACGGCGGAGCTGCCCTTCGGCCCCCCGCCCGGGGACGAAGTGCGCATCCTTGCCGGCGCGGCCCGCAGCTTTGTCGATCATGCCGGCAAGCTATGGAGCGCGGACACGTGGGCAACCGGCGGGACGGCGGTGAAAGGCCCAGCCGGGCACATCTGGCGCACGCTGGATCCGGAGTTTTACCGCACCTCGCGCCAGGGCCAGTTCCGCTACGACATTCCCCTCAAGAAAGGCGTTTACGAATTGCGGCTCCACTTCGCGGAGACCACGTTCGGTCCGGAGTCCACCGGCACGGGGGGCGAGGGCAGCCGCATCCTGAGCGTGCGCGCCAACGGAGTCGCGCTGCTGACCGGCTTCGACATCGCCGCCGATGCGGGCGCCAGCCGCACCGCGGACGTGAAGGTGTTTCCCAATATCGAACCGGGCGCCGACGGCAAGCTGCATCTCGAATTCAGCGGCGAAGACGGCCGCCAGGCCGAACTCTCCGCCATCGAGATCACGCCCGGAGTGCGTGGGCAGATGCGGCCCTTGCGGCTTCTGGCCCGGCAGAGCCCCTACTACTCCAACGACAGCCAATGGTGGAGTCCAGACGACTATTTCGAAGGCGGCCAGATCGCAACGTATCCCACGCCGGTGACGGGGACCGACGACCCCGAAATGTACCAGACGGAACGCTGGGGCAACTTCTCGTATGCGATTCCGGTGGCGCCGGCCCGCTACGCCGTGTGGCTTCATTTTGCCGCCCGGCGCGGCGACGCAGCCCCTTCGCCCGAAAACGGCGGGTACGCAGTCCGCATGTTCAACGTTTTCTGTAACGGAAAAGCGCTGCTGCAGAACTTCGACCTGCGCGAAGAGGCCAGGGAGTCGGACATCGTTATTCGCAAATTCGCCGGCCTGGAACCGAATGCGCAAGGCAAACTGGTGCTGAATTTCGTGCCCGTGGATGGATACGCGTCGGTGGCGGGCATTGAGGTGCTGCCGCAGTAGACAGGGTTGTACCGGCACATTCGAGAGAAGGGGCGTCTGGACCGTCTCAGTTCCCTTTGGCCACGGCCGAACGGGACAGCGCCACCTGCGCCACTCTGGGGACACTACCATGACCGGTTGGACTCCATGCCGGCCAGGGCGACGCAGTGGTACCCCTCTCCCCCCACCCTCCCCGGGTGTTTTCGGCAAGTTGGCACTGGAAAAGCAGTTGCCGGCACGGTTCACCCGTAAAGACCGCCTTTTCAAGACTTTGAATTTCAAATTCGTCCCACGACGGTACTTAGAAGGACGGACGGGCCGCCGGAGCGGCTGAAGGCTCTTTTAGGGAGATTGCGATTTCAGGATAGCGAAATTACGGGAATGGATCTGCAAAATGGGCGTTGGTGCAACTCGCCTGAAGAAAAGCACTTACAGAATTACTTCAAGGAAGGGGCTTGACGGCGCGTGGGACGAACCCTTCGGGTGAGACACACCCCAAGGGAAAAACCGCCTAGTGTCCTGTCCCTGAAGTTCGCATCCAAAAAAATGCTGTCATCCTGAGCGGAGTTTGGCGCGTTTTACGCGCCAAACGCAGTCGAAGGACCTGCTTTTCGGGCTCGAATTATCCAACGAACATTGGGGACACCACACGAGCCTTCAGCACCCGTAACCCCAGATCACCGTCAGGGAAGTATCCGCGTACACGGAACCCATCGGTAGACCCCATCGGACCAACCTGGTTCTACCGCCGAATACGACGCTACGATTTCCTCGGATACGTCTGCGAGAACCGGTCATGCCAGCTCAGGTGGTCTTCATCGAACAAGGACCAGACCAGCCCCAGCCCCACCGGCAACAGCGACAGCACCATCGCTACCAGCCTGCGCCGTAACTGCGCCCGGGTGGGGCTCTGGTCGTTAAACGTGCACAAGCCAATGCCGGCGTACATCATTCCCGGCGTGGAAACAGGAAACGCAAAGAAGAAGGCGTAATAAAGCAAGCCGATCAGGGCCAGCGCGACAAAACCCAGCAATTCCGCCGGCTTGCCCGTGGGCGGATGCGGAAAATGGCGCACCGCCAGGAATCCCAGGCTTACGAAACCGGCCAGGATCAGGGAACAGTCCACCACCGTCGCCATGAGCCGCAGCCCCAGAGGCGCCACCGGCAGAAATGAAAAGGCCGGATCGGCCCTGGAGGCAGCCGCGAGCACCTCCTCCGGCCGCGAATCCAGCCGCATCCCCGGCCATGTCGATGCCGCTCCGCCCGGTTCCGTTCCCGGCACGGCGGCTTCGGTCGAAATTGTCGCCGGATCCACCTCGAAGATGCTGAGTTGCCCGTCCGCATCGGATCGCGCAGCGGTGGCTTCGCCCAGGCGCGGGCGCATCTTGCGAGTGGCCACCAGTTCGCGCGGGAAATGGATCAGGTTGGCATGCGGCGCCTCGTCATCGCCGACCTCGATGGGCGTGGCGCGCAAGCTGTCGCCGATCTCCGCCGGCCGCCACCAGTCTTCAGTGGCGAGCTCGAATTCCTCCTGGGCGCGCCGTGCCGCCGGCTTTCGCTCCGCAGGACGCACCGGCATATCGGGATCCCAGCGAATGTCCAGGACCCTCCGCTCCACTGGCGCCTCTGGTGGCGGACTCGCCGGCACGGCGGATTCTGCCGCTTCAGTCGAAGTTTCGAACGGCAGTTGAAGCTCATCCACAGCCACCGGAACCGGCGCCGGCTCGCCAACCGGCTCCATCTCCGGCCTGGGCAAAGGCGCAATCGGCTGCACTACCCCCGGTCCGCGTTCCTCCACCCCGCGGACAAAGACCTTTCCCCGGGGACCCCGGTCGTGCGTCGCCGCGTGCAACTCGGCCAGAGCCGACTCTGCCGCGGCCTGCGCTTCCAGGGCCACCTGGGTGGCGATCTCCGCGGCGCGCACCGCGACCCGCGCCCCCTCGGCCTGCATCTGGCTGAAGCTGGGGGCCTTCGCGTACCGGGCGGCCACGCGGGCCGCCGCCTGGGCTGCCCGGCTGGCGCCCTCGCCGGACGCCGGATGTTCCGCCTCCGGCCCCGGCTGCTGGACTTTCCGGTTCTTATGGGCGGCGAGCCGCCGGTTGACTTCTTCTTTCCATTGGGGCGTAAAGTGAGGCTGTGTACTCAAAGCTCCAACATTCCCTTCACTGCGGCTCTTTGCACCGGGTCCCGCAACACAATCCGGGTTCCCACGTGCGGGCCGCTTTTTGGTCTCGCCGGCTGTCTTTTCGCGCCGCGAGACGTGGCACTGGCAGGAGGTCTGGAGATCGTGAAAGTAAATAGCAGGGAGCGCCTGGATTTCTGATCCGTGTGGGCGAGAGAATACCGGGTTGTCCTGCCGCCAGAGCTGCGGGGGGCGCATCGGCCTGGTACGTGCGCGGAGAGGCCCGTTTGCTATGCTGGGCCTTGGTCGATGCGTCCTCGCAATTTTGTGTTTATCACGATGATGGTTCTCTGTCACTCGGTGCTTCGAGGACAGGTGTTAACCAATGCGTTACCCCTGTTGCAGGGAACGAGGGAACAAGAGAACGAGAAAACAGAGGGCGCGACAAAGGCAGAGGCGGAGAAGACCGTGCCGCTGCCCGAAGATCCGGGCCAGGAAGCATTGCCGGTCGCGAAACCGGAACCGATCCCGCAAGCCGGCGTGCCGGTCACATGGAAGGCCGACCGCGAAACCTGGGCGGGTCACACCGCGACGCTCTACGGCGTGGAAGACTTTCATTACCGCGATTACGTGCTCCGCGCCGATAAGGTGGTCTATAACCAGGAAACTTCCGAACTGGAAGCCGAGGGCCATCTGCAGATGTCCGGCGGACCCCAGGACATTGTGCTCACCGCCTCGCGCGGCGATATGCGCCTGAACATGCACACCGCGCGGTTCTACGACGTAACCGGCACCGGCGGAGTCCGTCGTGCGGGCCGTACGATCGTTTACTCCACCGCCAATCCCTTCCTGTTTTCGGCGCGGGTGCTTCTCCAGACCGGCGAAGGTCAATACAAGATCATCGACGGGACCATGACCAATTGCCGCCTGCCGCGGCCCGACTGGCAATTGCTGGCGCGGCGTATCAATGTGGCGGATGGCCGCGCCTCCTCCACCAACACCATCTTCAAGCTGTTCGGAGTACCGGTCTTCGATCTGCCCTACCTGCGTCATCCCGTCGACGAGAACGGCCGCGAGAGCGGTCTGCTGATTCCAGTGATCAGCACCGGCTCATCCATCCGCGGTTTTACACTGGGCGAGCAGGTCTACATGGTGCTCAATCGCAGCATGGATATGGTCGTGGGCGCGGAGTATTTCAGCAAGCGCGGATGGGCGCCCAATGGCGACTTCCGCTACAAGGGGCCGGGCCTCGATCACCTGACCCTCCGCTGGAATGCGCTCATGGATCGCGGCTTCGACCAGTTGCAGACATCCGGGCCCCAGGCGGGCCAGGTGGTCTATGTCAACCAGGGCGGCGCCGACATCCAGGCGCTCGGCCGCCAGGATTTTTCTCCCGATACCCGGATCGCGGGCAATATCGAGTACCTCTCCAGCTACGTGTACCGGCTGGTCTTCAACGACAACTACTGGCAGGCGGTCAGCTCTGAAGTCAAGAGCGAGGCCTTTTTCACCCAGAACCGTCGCGGCTTCATTCCCTCGCTGCGTCTGTCCCGTGTACAAACCTTCGCCGGATCGGCGGAAGGCGACGAGGCCCGCATTCTGCACCTGCCCAGCGTCCGCTTCGATGTCCTCGATCAGCCGCTCGGCGCATCGTGGATGTACTGGGGCCTGGGTTCGTCGATCGCCCACCTGGGCCGCTCCGAGCCCGGCTTCCACGCCCACAATATCGGGCGCATCGATCTCTATCCGCACATTTCCATGCCCATTGTGGCCGGCGGGTGGAGCATCGTGCCCGCGGGCGCCCTGCGGGCCACGTTCTACTCCGGCAGCCAGGCGCCCGACCTTACCGGCGTCAATGGCGGCATCCCCAACGTCAGCCACGATCCGCTCCATCGCACCTACGGGGAAGCCTCGATCGATATCCGCCCACCGGCTTTGGAGCGCGACTTCACACTGGCCCGCTCGAACCGCACCCTGCGGCATGTGATCGAGCCCGAACTGACCTGGCGGTTTGTGGGCGGCATCGGCAGCGCACCCCGCAACGTACTCACAGTGGACACGACCGACACGGCCACCGACACCGACGAGGTCGGCTTCTCGCTCACCCAACGGTTTTATCTGCGCCCCACAGCGGAGAAGTCATGCGACCCGCTGGCCGGCGAGACGCCCTGCGCATCCCGCCCGCGAGAATGGGCTAGCTGGCAGATCGCCCAGAAATACTTCCTCAACGCCAACTTCGGGGGAGCGCTCATCCCCGGCCGCCGCAACGTCTTCGACTCCACTCTGGATCTGAGCGGCGTCGCTTTTCTCACCGATCCGCGCAACCTCTCCCCGATTACTTCGCGCCTGCGGTTTGAGGCCATCGACAATCTGCGCATCCAGTGGGACCTGGACTACGATCCCAAAGCCGGCCGTTTCGGGTCCAATAACATCTACGCCGGCTATAGCTGGTCCAACGCCACGGTCGGAATCAGCCGCGCCCTGCTGAACGCCGTCGACGAACAGGGCAGCGCCGCATCCCTGATTCAAAGCCAGCAGTTGGACCCGTTCATCGAGATTGGCAAGCAAAACCGGGCCGGATTCAACCTGGCCGCTCACGGCGGGTACGATTTCGTGCATGGGGCCGTGCAGTATGCCGGGGTCCAGGCGGTCTACAACTGGAACTGCTGCGGCCTGACCGTTGGGTACCGGCGCTTCGCCCTGGGCTCGCTCCGCGACGAAACTCAATTCCTCTACAGCTTTACCCTGGCCAACTTCGGCTCGGTAGGCGATATCCGCCGCTCCAACACGGTCTTCCGCGATCCGGCCGCGCCGCCAGCGTATTAAAGGCAGGGAACAAGGGAACAAGGGAACAAGGGAACAAGGGAACAAGGGAACAAGGGACCAAGGGACCAAGGGACCAAGAAAGCCTGATACCCCGAGAGCGAGGCTCCCTGCCCTGCTCCTTGTCCTGCTTGCCTTTCTTCCCGCGAGACGTCAACTCATTACACCAAGGTGGGATCGATGGCCTGATCGTTCCCTTGTTCCCTGGGTCCCTCGGTCCCTTGTTCCCTGCCTTTGGAGTATCCTTGCTTCAGAGGATTCTGAATTGTTACGCGCTCATTTTTTGGCCAGCCTGGTGATTCTGGGCCTGGCCGCAGGCTGCAAAGCCCAATCGACCCCGGCCACCCCGGCTGACGCGGATCTCAACCGCCGAATCGAGGTCATGGTCCGCTCCAAGTTCAATGTGCCCCCGGAGTACAACGTGCTCCTCGGCGCCCGCAAACCCAGCCAGATCCCGGGGTATGACGACCTGCCGGTGATGTTGGTGCGCAACGGTAAGACGACCAACGTGGATTTCATGATCTCCACCGACAACACCAAGCTGGCGCGGCTGGAGACCTTCGATCTCATCAAGGACCCGTCGTTCAACATCGACCTGGCCAACCGGCCGGTCCGCGGCAATCCCGATGCCAAGGTCACGATCATCAACTTCGATGACCTGGAGTGCGGCTACTGCGCGCGCATGCACCAGACCTTCTTCCCCTCCACGGTGGATCACTACAAGGGAATGATCAAGTTTGTGTATAAGGACTTCCCGCTGGAGGAGATCCATCCCTGGGCAGTGCATGCGGCGGTTGACGCCAACTGCCTGGCGGCTCAGAATGGCGAGGTCTACTGGACGTATGTCGACTACCTGCACTCCCACGGCGACGAGATCAACGGCGCCGACCGGGACCTGAAGAAGAGCTTCGATGCGCTGGACCGCATTGCCCGCCAGGAAGGCGTGCTGAGCAAGTTGGATGAACCCCGGCTCAATGCGTGCCTGGCAAAGCAGGACGAGACGCAGGTGCGCTCTTCCGCGCACGAGGCTGAATCGCTGGGCCTGGAAGGCACCCCGGCGATGTTCATCAACGGCGAACGGATTCCGGGGGCGCTGCCCGAGCCGCAATTGTGGCTGGTGATCGATCGCGCGCTGCGCGGCGCGGGCGTGCAACCGCCGGCGTCCCAGCCGGCAACATCGGCTACCGCGCCCAAGCCGGCGGGTTCAGGCCGGTAGTCGTCGGGAAACAAATGACTCTTCGGCGGGGAGTGAGCTGATGGCCGGATCTCACGGCCCCGGCGCACTTCGCCGCGCACGCCGGGGAGTTATTCTGTAGTGCCGGGAATGCTTTCTATTTCCCGAGGAGAGAAAAGGTTGGAAGTGGAAGGTTTTTCCCGTTTGCGTCTTCGCATTTTCCTTTTGGGGAGCGGAATTCTTCTGATGGCCGTCAGCGGCTGTCAACACACCATGCCGCCGGACGTGATGGCCACCGTCAACGGCAAACCAATCACCCGCGCCGAGCTGGACAAGTACTACAAAAGCACCGTTGGAGATACCCCCCAGGAGCCATCCGTCGAGCAGGCTGATATCGTTCGCCTGAATATCCTGCGCACCTTGATCGACGACGAGATCGTGCAGCAGCGCGCCGCCAAGCTCAACCTGGCCGCCAGCGACGAGGATGTGAACGCCAAGCTGACGGAGTGGAAGGCGCCCTACACTCAGGAAGAATTCGACAAACAGCTCAAGCAGCGGAACCTGACGCTCGAAGATCTCAAGCGCGATATCCGCCGCTCGCTGACCCGGACCAAGTTGCTGAACAAGGAGATCGAGTCCCGGATCAACATCACCGACGCCGAGATCAACAACTACTACAATTCCAACAAGTCGGAATTCGACCTGATCGAGCCGCGCTTCCGGCTGGCGCAGATCGTGGTGACCGGAGCGCCGCCGGTCCAGGGCGCAAGCCTGCCCACCCGCAAGGCGCCGAACGAAGCCGAAGCCCGCAAAGAAATCCAGACCATTCACAATCGCCTCGAAAGCGGCGATGATTTCGCCGCCCTGGCATCGCAGTTTTCTGAGAACCCCAACTCCGCTCCCAATGGCGGCGACATGGGCTTCATTACCGAGACGCAGCTCCGCGGCGAGGCCGATGTCTACGCCGCCACTATGAAGCTGAAGCCCGGCCAGATCACCGACAGCCTGCCGATTTACGATAGCGCCGGCCCCAACCACAAGGTGATCGGTTATGCCATTTACAAGCTCATCAGCCGCGAAGGCGCGGGCCAGCGCGAACTGAACGATCCGCGGGTACAGCAATCCATTCGCACCGACCTCCGCGACCGCAAGGCGCAGTTGCTGCAGACGGCCTACTTCGAAATGCTCCACAACCAGGCCACGGTGCGCAATTACTTCGCCGAGCAGATCCTGAAGACCGCGCAGTAACGGCAGACCGACAATTTTCGCGCTAACCGCAGTAACGGCGGGCCGATAATTTTCGCGCTAACTTGCTAACTTGCTATGCCGCGCAGCGGCGCTGACTCGCTGTTTTGTTATCAAAAAATGGATCGGCTCTCCGGAACCACACTGTTCGAACTGAGCACGCACTGAGTTCCCGGAGGGACCGCAGGAGAATAGCCCAGGGTGAAACCCTGGGATAGCGCACGATATGAACCCCAGTCCCGTAGCGACTGTCTGTTTTGTCAACACAAAATATGGTGGGGAACAGCGCTGTTTTGAGTTTTTGAGGCATTGGCGATCTTTCCGCCCGATATGTTCTTTGACCGGGAGCGAGTCGTCAGGCCCGTTCCCGGTCCTCATCGGTCCGGATGAGTCGCAGCCGGCTATTCCTCGACAGGTTGGTCTCCACCAGAGCCCGTCTCCGCTTTACCGGATGGCTTCAGTATCTCCGAGCCGAGAACCGGCTGGGAAGAGAGCTTCAGGCCGCCGTCATCAGCTCCAGCCCACCCCCCGAACGGGCCGATTCCATCCGCTGCCGAACCTCGCGAGCCTTGGCGTTCAGCCGCACCAGCAGCTTGTGCGCCAACGCCACGCGCACCACTTTGGCCGGCTTGCCCGCCGCCATCAGCCGCTGGCGGAAGGCCTTGAAGTCCGGTTCGTACTGCCCCGCCACGCCGGCCGCCATGTACAGAATCTCGCGCACCGCCGGCCGCCCTCCCCGGATGGCCCGCTTGCCCTGATACTGACCGCTGTCCTGCGCCAGAGGCGCCAGTCCGGCCAGCTTGGACACCGCCTTGTTCGTCAACGTGCCGATCTCCGGCATCTCCGCCATCAACCGCGCCACAGTGCGGTCCGACACTCCCTTCACCGAACGCCAGGCATGATCCAACTCACGCCACACCGGATCCTCGCTGATCAACCGGGCCACCGAGCCCGCCAACTGCTCGATCTGTTCCTCCACCACCGCCAGCAGCCGCGCGAATTGTTCGCACACCTCCGGTTCAGTCACCAGCCGCGCCTGATTGCGCTCGGCCGTGCGCATTTCCGTCAACTGCCGAAGCCGTATCACCAGCGCGCGCAGCTTTTGCTGGTTGGCCTCCCCCAGGATCGTGGCCTGGCTGTTCTTCACCTCCGCATACCAGGCGATCGCGCCCGTGTCGATCCGGTCCGTCTTCTCCAGCAAGCCCATGGCCTGGGCAAACTGCCGCACCGCGCGCGGGTTCAGCACCGCCACACCCATACCCTGCGCCGACAGAAGCGCCCACGCCTGACGCTCGTAACCGCCGGTGGCCTCCAACGCCACCAACTCCACCTCGTGGCGGTGGCAGAAATCCGCAAGAGCGGCTATGCCCTCCGCATCGTTGCTAAAGCTGGCCTGCTCACCGTCTCGCCCAATCCGCGCTTCCAGACTGCGGGCGGCAACATCCACTCCACAAATCACTCGTGTCACGGTATAACCTTCCTTGTAAGTGCGATGGATTTCATCGTTCGACTGTTCGGTCGTTCGTGACTTGGGCAGCGGTCCCTAGCTACGGGACGATGGGCAACCATCAAGGGACGTACGGGAGCCGCCCGCCCGCGGGGGAACCGATTCCTCGGTTCCCCCACCGCAACAGTCTCGCCGAAACTGCCGCTGTTCTACAGATACAAGGGACGTAAGAACGGACCCATTTCCATGTTTTCTGGGTGCCGCAACGCGCCATCTTTGACTACGGTTGCTTTTCGTAACTTCCGCTTTGGCGGTGATAGGCTCGCTTCGACCTTGATTGAACGCCTGTCATGCTGAGCGAAGCGAAGGATCTGCGGTTGTCGTTCGAAACTTCCTGATAGGCGGTGATTCGCCAACTTGCGGCTCGCTTCCTGACGTATTCCCGTTCAGGCTAGAATCGACACAAAAGCAATGTTGATGAAATATGTTGTCGCTGCATTTTCTGTTTCTGCGGTTTGTTGCGGCGTGATCGCGGCTTTGACTCCAGTTTCGCGTACAAAAGGTCGACTGCGAGTGGCGGGGTCCCTTCTCATCGGAATGGCGATTTCTTTTGGTGCGCTGTCACAGGGCGTTGCTGAAGGTAATTTATGGCTAGGTCTTGTTGGATTTCTCTGCGGCGTATGTCTCGTGTGGCTGGGCTTGAGAAAGTATCGACGAGACCCAGAGGGGCGCACACGAGCATCTCAAATCCTTTGACAACGGCCTCACGGCAAGCGGAGGGTCGTTCATCGGAATTGTTCCGGGAGTATTGTGGCCAACTCGTCACTATGCCGTCTGTTCGCCCCCGGTACCGGCAGGCTGGAATCGGGTTAGCCTGCGGCGAACCTCTCGATCCACTTCACCTGCTCAGCAGTGTCTGGAACCTGTAAGCCGCGTGCCTTTGCAAGCCGTTTGAAGGCGTCCTCCGGGGGAAAGCCCTCAGCGCACAGTACTCCAGCAAGCAGCAGCGAAGCTCGTCCGATTGACGCTCTACAGTGAACAGCCACACTTCTCCCGGAATGAAGCTCGGCCCGTAGCTGTTCCACAAATGCTTTAAAGGAAGAAAACGAAGCTGGTACTTCTCTGTCTTGAATAGGAAAAGACTTGAACTCAATTCCGGCGGCGCGGCAAGCAGCAGCTTCTGTGGTAAGCCCTAGTTCGGCTTCTTCTTCATCTCGAAGCATGGAAACGAGAACATCTATCCCAGCCTTCTTCATTGAGATGGCTTCGTCTTCGAGCCAATCGCCTCCGCGAGGGCGCGGAACGATTGCCACCCGTAGTTCATTGCCTGTCTCAATCCAGAAGGGTTGCATCTTCAAATCCTAATTGGAATGACAGTCCCGGGAACAAGCTGGATTGGCAAGCGCAGTAAATGGTGGGTTCCGGGTGTGTGGTAGCTCGCTCTTTCAGAGATACAAAGGATGACAGCGCCTTGGGGTTGCGGAATGCGTGCCGGTTTGGGCTCGCTGGGCCTGTCGTTACCAATACTTCTCAATCGGCCCCGGAAGCGTCGCGAGCACGACACTACGCCGTGCCCGCTCCTTATCGGTTGTAGTGCTTTCGCCGTGACCCGTCATCGTGCCCGGTACGGAGGAAGCATTTCCTGAAATCGGCGTCCCGAACCGCAAACGCACGACGGCCTCCGCCCAATGCGGAGGCCGCCTGTCAAACGCGAAACGAGCCGCGGCTTACTTCAAATTGCCGCTCGAATCCATGGTAATGCCGCCCGGGCCTTTCTCCTTCTTTCTCTCGTTCTCCTTGCGCGTGCCCATCGCCTTGGCGCTCCACTCCTTGGCCTTGGCCACGTCGTCCTTCACGGCGTCATTGTTGCCGTAGTCGACGTCCGCCTTGCGGCGATAGATCAGGTTCAGGTACGCCATGGCGTCGTCGTAGTTGGGCCGGTTCTGGACCGCCTGGTTGAGATACTGCAGACCCTCGTCCACCAGCGGCGCATTCTGCTGGGCGATGTCCTGCATGATCTTCTTGGGCGCCTTCACGTTACCTTCGCCGTCGTCATTGACGCCGGCCGGCACCAGCGCCTTGAGCGTATTCTCGTGCGCCAGGGTCCAGTCAATCACGCCGATGGTGTAGGCCGCCTCAGGATCCTTCGGGTCCACCGACAGAACCTTCTTCTGCCACTCCTTGGCTTCGGGGAATTTCTTGATGCTGAAATAAATGCCCGCAATCTGCTTCATGCTGTTGACGTCGGTGGGATCCTTGGCCAGCACTTCCTGGAAGATGCTGATCGCCTGCTGGGCAGTCTTCAGGTTGTCCGGCGTGTCCAGGCCGGGAACAACGTTCTGCGCCAGCGCCGTGGCCAGGTAGGTCTTGGCCATGGGCAGACTGGGATCGAGTTCGGTGGCTTTCTGGAAGTGCCCGATCGCTTCTTCGTAGCGGGCGCTCTTGTAGGCATCCACTCCCTTGTTCAACTGGTCACGGGCCATGAGGCGGTTGCACCCGCTTAAAGAAAACACCATGCCGGCCAAGCCCACCGCGAGCACCGTAATACGTGCGGGTCCATTCATGTTCGTATCCTTCTCCTTCAGGCGAGCGGGATCTTTCCCGGCCTGGAAACTCAATAGACCTGACATCGGGCGGGAGGGACCGAAACCAGGACGAAAAAGAATTGTACTCCTCTCGGGTCAAACACAAGCACGGTTGTTGAACTTGCGTCCGTCCCGGTCCAACGGCGTCCGGAAATCTTCCCTGTGCGTCGCGGCGGCGGTTACAGCCCGGCCGCCAGCTTCGGCGTAAGCAGGCCGACGCGATCCACACCCGCCGCATGGCTGATGTCGATCACTTCGGCAATCTGGGTGAACTTCAACTGATCGTCGCCTTTCACGAACAGCACCCGCTGGGCGCGATTGGCGTAGATCCCAGCCAGGCGCGCGGGCAAATCCTCCCGCGTAACCGCCTGCTGGTTGATCCTGAAACTTACCGCACCTGCAGAGTCCTTGAGAACCTCGAGGACCACCGCGTCACCCGGCCCCGGATTGCCGCCCGAGTTCCTTGGAACCTGGGCCGATTCTCCCCTGGGAAGGGCGGGAACAATCACCATGAAAATGATCAACAGCACCAGCAGAACGTCGATCAGCGGCGTGACGTTGATCTCGCAATTCATCCCACGGCCAACAGCATCATTCATCGACATGGCGGAATCTCCTTTGTTCTTGCGGCGGAGCGAGCGCCTTCGATGGTTTTGAAGCGTTGACTATTGACCGGCCATGATCTTCGGCGTCATCAAGCCGATGTGGTCCACGCCCGCCTCCTTGCCGATATCGATCACCTCGGCAACGTAGGCGAAGTTCACGTTGTCGTCACCCCTGACAAACATGATGCGCTCGGCACGGTTGGAATAAATGTCGGTAAGGCGAGGCAGCAGATCGACCTTGTTCACGTCCGTCTCGTTGATCTTGTAGCCCGGCGCATGCCCGGGAACGTTGATCACCTGCACCACGATGGTACGGTCGTTCTGCGGCGGCTGCTTTTGCGGATCCTTCGGCGGCTGCGGCACCAGGGCGTCCAGGCCCTTGGGCGTTACCGGCACGATGACCATGAAGATGATGAGCAGCACGAGCAGAATGTCGATCATCGGGGTGACGTTGATCTCCCCCATCGCGCCGCCGCCGCTCCCAGTTGTCATTGCCATGGCTTCAAACTCCTCGATTGTTCACTTAGGTTAAGCGGCTACTGCCCGCCGGCTCCGCCCTGGGCTTCGCGTTTCTGGGTCAGCAAACCCACTTCGTCCACGCCCGCGGTGCGCACCGCATCGATGGCGTCTTCCACGGCGCGGAACTGCGCCCGTGCGTCGGCGCGAACAAAGATGGTCTTGCCGGGCACCGCGGCCAGCTTGTCGCGCACCTTCACGCCCAGCTCGCCGGTGGCAATGCGGTCCTGCCCGAGGTAGACTCCGCCGTCGCGGGTGATGGCCACCACGATTGCGTCTTCCTTGTCGGCATCCGGCATCGGGGTGGGATTATCCACCTTGGCCATGTCGATGGCCACCTTGTTCTGCAACATGGGCGTGATGACCATGAAGATGATCAGCAGCACCAGCATCACGTCCACCATCGGGGTCACGTTGATGTTGGAGTTGATCTTGCTGCCTTCGTTTCGAACTGCAACTCCCATTGTGGAGCTCCATGCCTGAAGAATTTGTATTCCGGAAGGCGCCCGGAGTGTTGCTGGTTCCCTTGCCGCGGCGAAACGGAACTGTGGGGCGGGAGTGTTCACTCCCGCCCCAAGGTCAATCTCGCTCGCGCCGGCAGTTCACCTTTAGCGCTTGTGGCTCTGCTTGATGAAGTAGTCGATCAACTCGCTGGAGGAGTTGTCCATCTCCACGTCAAACGCCTCCACGCGGCCGGTGAAGTAGTTGAACGCCATCACGGCGGGGATGGCCACCAGCAGACCGAACGCCGTGGTGACCAGGGCCTCGGAAATACCGCCGGCGACTGCGGCGATGCCCGAGGTCTTCTGCGTGGCGATGGCGTCGAAGGCGTGAAGAATGCCGACGACGGTGCCGAACAGTCCGACGAAGGGAGCGGTCGAACCGATGGTGGCCAGAACCGACAGGCCCCTCTTCAGCTTGGCGTGAACGATGGCTTCGGCGCGTTCCAGGGCGCGCTGCGAACTCTCGATGGTCTCCTCGCTGGCCAGACCTCCGGAAACCCGGAACTCCTGCAGGCCCGCGGTCACCACTTCGGCCAGATGGGACTTCTTGTTGCGATCGGCGATCTTGATCGCCTCTTCCAGCTTGCTGTCCTTCAGCGCGCCGGCAACCTTGGGAGCAAACTCGCGCGACTGCTTGCGGGCAGCAGAGAAGTACAGGTAACGGTCGATCATCACGGCCAGCGACCAGATCGACTCAATGAACAGGATGATGGCCACCGAGCGAGCCATCCAGGCCATGTGGGTCCAGAGCTGCAAGGGGCTAAACCCGGTGGTCTGCTCTTCCTGAAACAGAGCCAGACTGCTGACCGTGTGCGAAGCGAAATGTGCGAGCTGAGCGAGAATCACTGAATCGTTCCTCCTGCGGAGTTTCTTGTTTGTTATGTTGCCCCGGCGCGGCGTGCGGCCGGCTCGCATGAGCGGGAACGGCGCCTGCCTTTTGCGGGGCTGGTTACTCAGGGGTGAGAATGCGGCTCTTTCCGGATTCGCATTCAGGTCAAAAACGACGAAGCCCTTTTCCGCGGCTGCGGAAAAGGGCCAAACACTTTATCCACCCAGGCTGAAGATCACGTTGACCGTGGTCTCCACCTCTACCGGCTCGCCATTGAGCAGGTAGGGCTTGTAACGCCACTGTTTGACGGCATCCATCGCGGCCTGCTGCAACATCGCCGGTCCGCTGATCACGCGAAGGTTCTCAATGGTCCCGGACTTGGAAATGGTTGCCTGCAGGATCACCGTACCGGAAACGCGGGCCGCCTTGGCGATGGGCGGGTACACCGGGGTGATCTTCGCCAGCAACATGCCCTGCGCCACGCCGGCCGATATGTTCACCTTCTTGGGCGCCTCAGCCTTGACCTTGGGGCCATTGCCCTGCCCGAACACACTGCCAAGCACGCCGCTGTTGCTGCCGCCCAGCCCTTCCATGCCGGCCACGCCGAAATTATTCGACGGCGGGGCTTCCTTCTCGGCCACCATCTTGATGTCGTGAGGAATCTTCGTCGGCGCGGTGAGCTGGTTGTTCATCATCTCCGACTGCACGTGCACCACCTTGATGACCTCGGGCGGAGGCGGAGGCGGAGGTGGAGGCGGCGGTGGAGGCGGAGCCACGAGCAGAGTCTGCATTGCGGCCTTGGGAAGCGCTTCAGGGTAGATCAACGGAATCAGGATAAGCAGCACCAGTATCGAGCCGTTGATGACGCCGGTGACCATCATCCATCGGCCGCTTTTGCTCTTGATCTTGCCTGCTGATTCAAATGTGGAATCTTCAAACATGGCCAGCCTCGAATTCGGGTGTTGGTTACTTTTTCTTAGACACCAGGGGAACGGTTATTGTTCCCAGAGCATCAAAACTGCGCCAAACGATGTGCTCACCACCTATACCAAACATTGCTCAGACTTGCAAAGGATGCTAAAAAATCGGTGCAAGTTTACCCCTGTTCAGGAAAAGCCGCCCGGCCCCTCGGGAAGCATTTTTGGCTTCTTTCGGCCCATGCCCGGTCAGACGCGCGCCCGCCTGGCCGGAGGCAGAGTCGCGGTCTTCCCTGAGCCGCCGCCGCGCCATTCCTGCCACGCCACCAGCATGGGGGCCGCGATTGCAATCGATGAATAAGTTCCTATCAGAATCCCCACCACCAATGCAAACGAAAAACCGCGCAGAACCGTCCCCCCGAAGACGAACAGCGACAGAACGGTCAGGAACGTCAGCCCCGACGTCAGCACCGTCCGGCTCAACGTCTGGTTGATACTGCGGTTCACCACGTCGGGCAGGGTCTCGCGCCGGCTCAGGCGCAGGTTTTCGCGGATACGGTCGAACACCACGATGGTGTCGTTCATGGAGTAGCCCACCAGGGTCAAAATGGCGGCGATCACCGTCAGGCTGATTTCCTGGTTGGTCAGGGCGAAGAAGCCCACCGTAATCAGGGTGTCGTGGAAGCAGGCCACCACGGCCGCCACGCCGTAAATGAGCTGGAAGCGGAACCACAGGTAGACCAGCATGCCGGCCAGCGAATAAAGCGTGGCCTGCAGCGCCTTAACCTGCAATTGCTTTCCCACCGTGGGGCCAACCACGTCCACCTTCACGCCTTTGCTGGGATCGAAGGGATTGTTGTAGTTCTGCTGGAGACTTTGCACGATCTGCTGGCGGCCGGCATCGAGGGCGTTTTCGTTCTTCTGCACCGGCAGGCTGATCAGCACCTCGTTGCGGTTGATATCGCCGCCGTAGGCCTGGATCTTGGCGTCATGGATCCCCGCCTTGTCCATGGCCCCGCGAATGGCGCCGATGTCGGGGCGGTTGGCGAACAGCACCTGGACCTCGGTGCCGCCGCGGAAATCCACCCCCAGCGGCACGATGCTTCCGATGGTATGCACATGCCAGGCCATCGAAATGAGGCCCGCCACGCTGAAAATGAGAGAAAAGGCCAGGAAGTACCATTTCTTCCCCAGCCAGTCGATGTTTACACCCCTAAAGAGTTCCACTTGTTCTCTGCCTTCCTTAAAGCGGGGACCAAGGGACCGAGGGACCAAGGGACCGAGGTTTGAGGCCGTCGATCTTGGCGTCACAACCCATGCGCATTCCCTTTTCCCTGTTCCCTGCGCCCTGTTCCAATTCCGTAATCCTAGTCCTGGTTTTCTTGGTCCCTTGGTCCCTTGGTCCCTTGGTCCCTTGTTCCCTTGTTCCCTTGGTCCCTTGGTCGCTTGGCCCCTTGTTCCCTCGTTCCCTTGTTCCCTAGATCGACACAGTCTCGCCGGCTTTCATCTTGTTCAGGTGGCTGTCGAAGATGGTGCGCGAGACGAACACCGCCGTGAACAGGTTGGCCAGCAGGCCGAATGTCAGTGTAGTAGCGAAACCCTTCACCGGACCGGTGCCGAACAGGAACAGGATGGCTGCCGAAACGATGGTCGTCACGTGGGTGTCCACGATGGTCACCCAGGCATGCGCAAACCCCTGGTCCACGGCCGCCGAAGCTGCCTTGCCGACCCGGAGCTCTTCCCGGATGCGCTCGAATATCAGCACGTTGGAATCCACGCCCATACCGATGGTGAGGATCACGCCGGCGATGCCCGGCAGCGTGAGCGTCGCCGTCGAGTAGCCCATGAACCCCAGCAGGATGAGCAGGTTCAGGAATAACGCCAGGTCGGCATTGATGCCCGATCCGCGGTAATAGAACAGCATGAACGCCATCACCACCAGCACACCCACGACGGCCGCGGTTACGCCTTCCTTGATGGAATCGGCTCCCAGCGACGCGCCCACGGTGCGGTTCTCGAGATAGGTGAGCGAGGCCGGCAGCGCGCCGGTGCGCAGCAGCTTCGACAACGTGGATACTTCGTCTTCGGAAAAGGTGCCTTCGATTTCGCCGCGGTCGCGAATGGCGCTCTTGATCACGGCCACCTCGCGGACCCGGCTGCCCAGCACCACGGCCATGCTTCGGCCCACGTTGGCGCTGGTGTAATCCCAGAACTTGTCGCCCGCCTCGTTGGTCAGAGTGAAGATCACGATGCGCTGGCCGGTGTTCTGGTTGGTGCTCGGATCGGCGGAGCGGAAGTCATTGCCGGCCACCACGGACGTTCTTCCCAGGATGTACACCGCGTCGGAATCCGAGCCGGTGGCCATGGTGCCCGATCCATGGATCAGCATCTGGTCCGGGGGAACATTCCCGCCCACGCTGGCCAGGGCCGCCTGCTCATCGGGAAAGGGCCCGCCGATGACCGGATGAATCGACAGCCGCGCCGTGTCGTTAAGAAGGATCTTCACCCGATCCAGGTCGTCGATGCCGGGCAGCTCGACCAGAATCTGGTCCTTTCCCAGGCCGTACTCCTGGATCACCGGTTCGCTGACGCCCAGCACGTCGACGCGGTCGCGAATGGTCTCGATCGCCTGCTGGACCGTCTTGTCCTCCAGCGACGTGAGCGCGCTGGGCTTCATGGTCAGCGTGAAGTTGCCGTCCGACCCGCCCGAGAGGTCGTACTCGTTGGAATACTTCTGATCCAGCAACGAGCGAACCGCTGCCTGGCTGGCCGGCGGAACACCTTGCACCTGGACCTGCTGGGGGTTCTTCTGAGGATCGGGCTTGACCACCTGGCCGAACGGCAGCTTGGCCTTCTTCAGATCCCCCTGGATCACGCCCGCCAAATTGTCGGTTTCGGCATTCACCGCGTCCGCCACCTGGACCTGCATGATCAGGTGCGCGCCGCCCTTCAGATCGAGCCCCAGGTGAATGCGCCTCTGGACCGCCTCCAGCAGCGCCTTGCCCGAAACTCCCGACGGAACGCCGATGATCCCGTACACCGAAACCAGCAGCACAGCAATGATGATCAGAATTCTGGTTCTGAGGTTTTTCTTCATAATCCCACTTCTTTAGTCAAGTTTTGAAAGGGCACGACTTCAGTCGTGCCGTAGCTGGAGGAGTATGACTTGGGCTTTAGCCCCTGAGGGATGTCTCTCGCCAAAATACGCTCGCTACTCTTCGTTCTAGGAGGCCGAGGGGCTCTCCTGGGTGGTTACGGAGGCGATGGCGTTCTTGGCCACCTCCATCTTGATCCCGTCCGGGGCGACTTTGATGATGATCACGTCGTCCTTGATGGAGATGATGGTGCCGCGAATGCCGCCCGCGGTGGTCACCTTGTCGCCCGCTTTGATGCCCGACAGCATCTGCTGCCACTGTTTCTGCCGCTTCTGCTGCGGGCGGATCATCAGAACGTAGAGAACCGGAATCAACAATAAAGGCAGAAGGGTAAACAGACCACCTCCGCCTCCGGCCGGCGCCGCCATCATTGCCAGATTGAATGCCACACTCGTCCTTTGCTGCCTTCATCATCAGGCACAGGCCGACCGGGCTGGAGCCGGCGCCTGAAAGATTTGTCTCCGGGAATGGTCCTCATCCGCTCGCAGACGGATGACGGATGCGAACTCCGCCTCAGACTTCTACGGGCCTGCGCAGGTCTACTTTCCTGTTCGACACGGCATTCCGGTGGAAACCCGCATCCGGCAAAACTGCGGCTTTCGTATGCATTCAGACCGGACGAATCCCAACGAGAAGGCCTAAGGAAAATAAGATACGCGGAGCCGCTTGCGTGTCAAGGTGCCCGGGAGTCCTCCGAAGCCGCTTTCGGTACCCACAAAAGGGGGATAGATCGAGCCCATCGTCCCGCCCACGCTTTTACAAAACCCTTACTTCGTCCCTGCTCCCTGTTTACGCCCACGGGTTTCTGCTGAAACTACAAGGTCGCCTCGAGGCCCATGGCGGATCCGATCTCGGGACCGTGCCAGGTTTCGTGCGCCGATCAGGAGTGATCGTGTCGACATTCATGGATGTGCGCTGGTTCTTGCTCGTTGCGGGCGTGACAGCGGTCTGTTTCCTCAGCTGGGTCTTGCTCAATTTCTCGCGCGACAGGATCAAGAAGCGGGAACGGGATTCAGGCATCTATGCCCGTCGCCGCGGCAAGGGAGGCATCTGGGAATAGGTCTGCCCGCGCTTCTCTGATAGCATGGCGTTTTCTATTGCCATGCCCTCCCGGCTGCTCTTGCAGGCCGTTGAAGTTCCCGTACGGAACGCAAGAAAATAGCCCAGGGTGAAGCGCAGCGGAACCCTGGGATAGCGATCGATAATGAACCCGAGTCCCATAGGGACGACAGAACCCGCCCGCATTTTCATGCTTCCAGGTGGAACTCGTTTCTTGCCCGACTGCAGTTGCTTTTCGAAGCCTCTGCATGGAGGGTCATCCGCTAATAATCGCATGTCTTGTGTCAGGGCACGACTTTAGCCTGTCCTGGGCGGAGTCGAAGGTCCGCAACCGCCCAAAAACGTCCAGGCTTTATCCCCTGTGGGATGCCTTCGAGGTCATGTCCGAGTAGGCGGTGATTCGCCAACTTCGAATCTGTTTTGAAAGGGCACGACTTCAGTCGTGCCGCAAACGCCGCCCCAAAAACGCCGTGGGCTTTAGCCTCTGCGGGACTTCGGCGTCATATCCGAGTCGGTTATCCACCAAGCTCGAACGGTAGCGCCGGCTTCCCAGCCGGCTGTTGCGCGGACTTCCAAGTCCGCGCCGGACGAACCCCCGCATCGGCGGTGATCCGCTCGGAATCCTCAGGTCAAGGATCATAAGGTGTGCAAGGTGTGCCCTCCGCGCGCAGTGGTACGAATTGCTGAGAGAAGACATTCGTAGAGCAACGATCTAAACTTGGAACGAAATGGTACATCCATTGCAGTCCCACTTTGACCGGGTGATTGCCCTACTGCGGCTTGGCATCAGCCGCAGGTTCGGCATCGTCCGCCGAATCCTCCACCAGCAGCGCCGATCCCGGAACGATGTCGAAGCTGAGATCGGCCTTTCCGGTGGGATGGAACGTCACCCGCAGCGGCTCGCGCTGCCATTCGGGCGGGGCGCAAACCGAGTCGGGATGGGCCTTCGGATCCGGATCGTAGGACTCGATCTTTTTTGCCAGGACAGGCTTGCGCGCCGCCAGTTGGGCGACGACGGCATACAGGCTTTTGCCCGATGTGGTCACACCGCAGTACGCCGCGTAGTCGCGGAACCAGCTCACCTGGCTGACCGCCGGATCGTAGTCGGGAAGTTTCAGCGCAGTGACGTGGCCGGTAACGCGGTCCACCAGCAGCCAGGGCCCGCGCTGCCACACCCAATGCCCCAGCCGGTCGCCGGGAAGCGAATCGTTGAGCCGGAGCACGCGCCGCACCACGAAACTGCGGTCGGTCACGTCGTGGGCGTCGCCGGTGGTCCACTCCTTCACCAGGCCATCGACCACCAACGGACGGGTTTTCAGAGAGTCTTCACCGGCCGCGGCGCCCGCCGGGTCGCCGGCCTTCGAATAGGGCACGTGTTTCGCCGCGCCCAGCACCACCACATGCGCCTTCCGCGGCGCCGCATACATAAGAGAAACCAGCATCGAAAGCCCAACTGCCAAGCCCAACTTCCGTCCCGAGAGCATGAACTGCTCCTGACTCGACCCCCAAAACAGCTTGTAGCCGGTAGCTTGATTGCTACTGGCTACCGGCTACTGGCTTCCACGGCCCGCGCCACGCGAAACGCCGTGCTCTCCTGCAAATGCCGCGCCAGGACCTGCATGCCCACGGGAAGGCCGGAGCGCGTAGTGCCGCACGGAACCGTCACCCCGCAGATGCCGGCCAGGCTCGCGGTCACGGTATAAATGTCGGCCAGGTACATGGCCAGCGGATCATCCGCTTTTTCGCCCAGCTTGAACGCCGGGACGGGCGAGGTGGGCGTCACCATCGCATCCACATCGGCAAAGGCCCGCAAAAACTCCTCGGCGAGCAACCGCCGGACCTTCTGCGCTTTGAGATAGTAAGCGTCGTAGTAACCGGCCGAGAGGGCATAGGTGCCCAGCAGGATGCGCCGCTTGACCTCGGCGCCAAAGCCCTCGTCGCGCGAATGGCTGTACATGTCGCTCAGCGTGCCCGAGGCCGGGGAACGGTAACCGTACCGTACGCCGTCAAAGCGGGCCAGGTTGGCGCTGGCCTCCGCGGTGGCAATCAGGTAATACGCCGGGATGGCGTAACGCGTCGTCGGCAGGCTGACGGGCTTGATCGTACAGCCCGCCGCCTTCAGCCACTCAATCCCCTTCTCCATGGCGGCCCGCACATCGGGATCCAGGCCCTCGCCGAAATACTCGCCCGGCACACCGATCCGCAGTCCCGCGGCCGGCCGGTCGCTCTCAGCGGCAAAATCCGGAACGGGAGCCGGAGAGCTGGTTGCATCGCAGGGATCGTGGCCGGCAATCACGGTCAACAGCGCAGCGGCATCGCGCACATTTGCGGCAAAAGGCCCGACCCGGTCCAGCGACGACGCAAAAGCAATGAGTCCGTAGCGCGACACGCGCCCATACGTGGGCAGAACGCCGACCACGCCGCAGAAGCTGGCCGGCTGGCGGATGGAGCCGCCGGTATCCGAACCCAGCGTCGCCACGGCCATATTGGCGGCCACCGCGGCGGCCGATCCGCCGCTGGATCCCCCCGGAACTCTCTCCGGATCGACCGGGTTGCGCACCGGACCGTAAGCCGAATTTTCGTTCGACGAGCCCATGGCGAACTCGTCGCAATTGAGCTTGCCCAGAAGCACGGCTCCGGCGGCTTCCAACCGGGAAACCACGGTGGCATCGTAGGGCGGCTGGTACCCTTTCAGGATTCGCGACCCGGCAGTCGAGGGAGCCCCGCGCATTACCAGCACGTCTTTGATCCCGACGGGAATCCCGGCTAACGGCGGCAAAGGATCCCCCTTGGCGGCCATCGCATCCACCCGCGCCGCCTGTTCGAGCGCGCGCTCTCTGGTCAGGCTGAGGTAGATGTTCAAATGAGAATTCAGGGCGGCGATCCGGTCGTAGTAGCTGCCTGCGAGGTCGACCGCCTTCACCGCGCCGGAAGAAATATCCTCGCGCAGCCGCGCAAGGGTCGCCGGCTTCTCTACGAACGTCTCGACCGTTTTGATATTCCCAGCCAACGGGCCTCTCCCCCTCGTTCCTAGTGGCGTGTCGCAGAGAATTGGTTATTACCAGCGTCGCAGAAAAGCAACCGCAGATCCCTCGACTTCGGCCGCTTCGCGGCCTGCGCTCAGGATGACAGTTCTGAGATGACAGGCTATTGAAACATCAATACTCAGTAACGCTTTCACTGCGACAGTCCCTTAGTCCCTAGTCCCTACTTCTCAATCACTTTCGGCACCTTGAAGAAGGCGCCGTCCGTCTCCGGCGCCTGGGGCATGACGGCGGCGCGCGGCAGCGACGGCACGAGACTGTCGCCGCGCAATGAGCTCGCCCCGCCCGCGCGTTCGAGTTCGCTCACCTGGGCCAGCGGAGCCACGCCGGAAGTGTCCAGTTGGTTCAGATCGGCCACGTAATCCAGGATGGCGTTCAGGTCGTGAACCATGCGCGGCATCTCGTCGGCGGCCAGTTCCAGGTGCGCCAGTGCCGCCACCCGCTGCACGTCTTCGACCGATACCCTCTGGCTCATTCCCTGCTCTTTGATTCCCGAAGTTGATGAAGTCCGATGATTGAGTATAGCGGTTTCGGCATCGGCCGATTTCCGATCGGATGGGGTTGCCGCTGTGCCGCTCACACATTCAATCTCAATCCACCGTCAGGGTCAGCGTCACGGTGTGCTGAACCCCGGTCGCGCTCACAGTAACCGGAATCGAGTAGGTCCCGGCGGGAGTCGTATGGTTCACCGGTGGAGGCGGCGTGCCTCCACCGCCTCCGCCGGACGACGAACAGGCCGTGAGCGCGGCTCCAATCAGCACCGACGCCATTACCGGCAGAAGGGCGCGCCGGCCGCGGCCAAGCGCCAGGGGCAGCATCAACACTGCCAGTACCGGCCAGCCGCCAAGGATCAAAGGCTGGAGCGCGGACGAGCTGGTCTGGCTGGTGGTGATCTGCAACGTAGCCGTCCCGGTCGAATTGGCGGCTACCGTCACGCTTGACGGGCTGAATGTGCACGCCGCATACGCAGGCAGGGTGCCACACTTCAGGGTGAACGTGGCCGCAGAACCGCTGGAAGGCGCGAGCGTGAGAGAGTATGAGGCCGTCTGCCCGCCGGCCACGGTCTGGCTCGATGCGCCGGAAGTCGTAGCCTGAAAATCGAAGCCCATGCCGGAAAGCGGCACCGTGACCGCCGCAGCCAGGTCACTGCTGCTCAGGGCCAGGGTTCCGTTCTGAGCAACGGCGTTGGCCGGCGAGAACAATACATCCACCGTGCAACTCGCGCCCGCCCCCAGCGAGGACCCGCATTTGTTGTTTCCCAGCTTGAACCCAGCCGAGACCTGGAGGCTCGGGTCATCGAGCACGACGGCCGGGCTGGAATTCGCGATCGTCACCGTGACCGGATCGCTGGTGGTTCCCACGCCGGTGACAGGGAAATTCACCAGCGCGGGCGTGATCTGGACCGCACCGGTGAGGCCGCCGGTCCCGCTGAGCGAAACCGTGGCGGGCGTGGTCACATTCGTGGAGGTGACGGTCAGTGTGCCGGTCAAGATGCCGCGCGACGCCGGCGTGAACACCACACCCGTGGTGCAACTGGCCCCGGCCGCGAGGCTCGCGGCGCAGGTGTTCTGCACCAGGCAGAACGGCCCGGTCACCGCCAATGCCAGGCCGGTGGCGGCAATGCCTCCGGAATTCGAGACAGTAACGGTTTGCGGGGGGCTGGCTTGATTGAGTGCCTGCGGAGCGAACGTCAGTTGGGAGGGGGTGACCCCCAGGCCCGCAGCACCCTGGCCCGTCCCGCCGAGGGCAACCGCGAGCGGCTTCACGCCCAGCGTGGACGATGTAATGGTGAGCGTGGCCGCGGCTCCGCCGGTGGCTGCCGGCGTAAAGACCACCTGCACCGTGCAGCTGGCCGCGGCATCGAGACTGGCTCCGCAGGTCGTAGCGGTGGTGGCGAAGCTGGCAGCCGCCGGCCCGGTGATCTGAAACCCGACATTTGCCAGGCCCGCTCCTCCGCTATTGCTGATGGTGAGCGTCGCCGGTGGGCTCGCCACCCCAACCTGCTGGGCGGCAAAGGTCAAGGATGCCGGATTGGCTGAAAATGCCGGGGCCAACAGGCCGGTGCCGCTGAGCGAGACTTTCTGCCCGGCATTGGTGATGTCGGAAACCGTCAGCGTTCCCGTTTGCTGGCCGGATTGCGCGGGCGCGAACACCACGCTGAGACCGCAATTGGAGTTGGCCGCCAGCTGCGAAGTGCAGTTGTTGGTCAACTGGAACGGGCCGCTCACGCTGGCTGAAATCAACGTCAAGGGCAGGTTTCCGCTGTTGGTCAACGTCACCGTCTGCGCCCCCGAGGACTGGCCGATGATGGTTGCGGGGAACGTCAGGGAGGTTGTCGATAGCGTATCGGTCGGCGGCGCCGCGCCGGTCCCGGACAATTGCACTGACTGCGTTCCCACATCATCCACAATCGTCAGCGCGCCCGTGGCCGGACCGGCGGCGGTGGGAGCGAATTCCACCTGGATCTGGCAATCGCTATTGGCAGTCAGCGACGTCGTGCCGCAGGCATTGGCTGCCACCACAAATGGACCGGAGACCGTGATACTGCTGATGGCCACCGCCGTTCCGCCGCTGTTTTCCGCGGTGATGGAAAGCGGGCTGGAGGTCGTTCCTACCTTCACCTGGCCAAAATCGATCGTTGTGGGTGTGAGATTGACCACTCCCGCCGGCTCGCCCGTGCCGCTGAGTGCAACCGACAGCATTCCCCCCGGAACATTCGCGGACACGGATAACTGCCCCGTCCGGCTGCCCGCCTGGGTCGGCCTGAACGTGACCTGCATGGCGCAGCTCGCCCCGGAATCCACGGTTGCGTTGGCGCAGTTGTCCGTCTCGCTGAAGTCGCCGGTGATGGCGACGGCGCCGGGCAGAAGCGCGATTCCTCCGGTGTTGGTCAGGGTTACGGTCTGGGGGCTGCTGGTGATTCCGAAACCCTGGTTTCCGAAATCGAGCGATACCGGCAGAAGCGTGGCGGTGGTCGACTGCGCGCCGGCCGTGACGAGGGGAATCTGCCATACCCCCCGGCCAAAGGTGCCGGCGGCGACGACGTTGGGCGTGGTCGTAGAAGGGGCCGCACTCAAGGCGACGACCGGAGAATTGGGTAACCCGCTTCCGAAGGGTGACCAGCAGGCGGTCGCCGTGCCGCAGGTGGTAACGTTCCGGGTGACATACACTCCCGAATCCAGGGCGATATACGCGGTGTTCGTATCCTGAGGGTCTACGACCAGGCTGTTGGCGGGGGAAGAGGGCAGATTGGAAACGATGTTCGTCCAATGCGCTCCGCCGTCGCTCGACGAGTACACCGTGGCTACATCCTGAGCGATGTTCGAGATTCCCGCCACCGTCGCATAGATCGTATTTCCCGCCGGGTCATGAGAGTCGACAAACAGGCTGGAAATATCCAGGCCCAGCGTGTTCATGCCCACGGTGTCGTTGAGAACCGGGTTGAGCGTCAGGTCGTTCCAGGCCGACCACGTGCCATTCGGGTTCATGATGGCGCTGAGCACGTGTCCCGGCAGGGTCGCTCCGCCGTCCAAGGTTCCATAAGTGCCCACGTAGACAACCTCGCCACCGGCTGCGGTCGCCAGGGCTGCCAGCGATCTCACCAACGCGTTCCCGTTGCAGTAGGAGCTGGTGCGGTTCCCGTCGAACATGGGCCCAATGGCATTGGCGCTGGTCCAGCCCTGCCCGCTGGCCCGCCCCCGCCATAAACGGCAGGTGCCGATGAGCAGTTGGGTTGGGTCAAGCGGATCGACCAGAAACGGCGCCGGGGTGGTCATGGTCAGCCCGTCGTTACTCACGTTGGCGTTGGAAACTACCGGCACGGAACCGAAATCGCCCGGTGTACAGGGAGCGGACTGCGAACAAAGGTGGATCGATACACCCACGCCATTGTTCACATACCAGTTCGCCGGATTGCTGGGGTCGATGGCCACCGGGCCGCCTTCGCCGGTGAGGATCTGGGGCCAATCGACCGTGGGTCCCGTGGTGCTCTTGACTCCTGCGGTTCCGTTGGCGCCCAACCCGAGCATCATGGTGTACGGCGAAGCTCCAATGGCCGACATGCTTTCCACCTCTGCCAGCGAACCCAGCCCGCCGTTCAGGTTCTGAAAATGGCCGGCATCGGAAGCCGAGCAGACCGAACCGCTCTCGCCGATCCCATCCATGGAGCGCCACAGCCCGCTGTCGTTGCCGATAAAGATCTGGAGCGGATTCGTGGGATTCCACGCGAACGCGTGCTGATACTCACCCACCTGCGCGCTCATACAGGTGGTTACGTTGGTGGTGTTGCGCCACGCACATCCCATCGCCAGGCTGCATTTCCACAGGTCGTCGTCTCCGGCAAGAAGACTCGTGTCCTGGTCGGAAGGCACGGCCGCCAGCGCGAGGTTGTAGGTGCCGTCTTGAATGGTTGCGGAGCCCAGCCAGGTGTCGGAATCGAAAGGCGTCGTATCCCACTGCTTGCCAAACGTGATGTTCTGGTTGGTGCAGGCGCCCGCGCTGGCTGCGCACACATCCTGCCAGATGCCCTGGTCCTGGTCATCCAGATCGACGGTCCAGGCAAACGTGTCGCCGGTTACCGGATTTACCGCCAGGGTTCCGCGGAAGATGGGACATGCCGGAGAGCCGGTGGACTGGGGCCGCGTGGGGCACATAGCAGTGGTCAAGCCGGAACCAGGCTGTGAGGCAAGCCGCGTCCAATGCGCGCCGTCGGTCGATTGATAATAGCCGTGATAACGCACCGCCGCGATGAACAGCCCCCGCACCGGGTTCCACACCACGGATGTGGCGGCATTGCCATCCGGAAGCGTGAACCCGTCCGAAGGTCCCTGAACGTCCTGGCCGTTCAGGTCCGTGATCTGTGCCAGCTTCCACGTTGCTCCGCTGTCGATTGAGTAATACAACCCCTGGTAACTGCTGTTGCTCTGTTGCGCGTCCACGAGCACGCCTTCCCACGCCTGGGAGACGGCCGCCACCACCAGTTGCGGGTTGACGGTGCTCCAGGCAAATCCGGCAAATCCCTCGCCCAGGAACGTGTACGCCTGGCCCGTCGTGGCCTGGATCAGGTTCCAGGTGTTGCCGTTATCGGTCGAGCGCAGGATGCCGCCGCCGTAATAGGAGTCGAGCGCGTCGTTTGGGTCCCCGGTTCCCGCCAGGATCACGCCTGTGCCGCCTGGCTGGACCGAAACCGCTCCGATGCTCAGCGACCCATCCAGCGTGGTGCTCATTCCGGCAAGGTTGTCGGTCAGGGGAACAAAGACGATGTTCGCGGGGTTGGAAGCGGCGGCATTCTGTGATAGCCAGACCCCACCCCCCGTGGTTCCAACGAATAGCCGATTGCCGGTGGGGTCGGAAGGATCGATAGCCAGCGAAGTGATGCGCCCGGTGACGAGACCGGAATTGGCCGTGATGACACCGGCGGGGCCGAGCGGCTGCCAGAGTGCCGTGCCGGACGAGGATTGCGGCCTCGGCTTTAACCCATTGGCTCGTGCCGGCGGGCGGCGCGCGGCGGTCCCGCGGGCAGCGATGCCACGCTGAAGAAGAAATCTCTGTGCCTGGACAACGCGCGGCGGGGGATCCGCTCGCTGCGTTTTACGAATTTCGGAAGTAGAAGGACCGCTTTGCCCAAAGGCCAATATGCAGCCAAGTATCAGCAAAACCGGCACAAACCATCGGCAGCCCGGATGGCCGAGGACCGAAGCACGCTCTTTCTGGATGGAAACAGACGAGATCGCGCCAGCAGGAATGCCGGCCCGTCTGGCAATTCGTACACCAAGGGTCACTAGCATCGGCCGTCCGGATTCCGCCTCCTCAGCCATCATCCGAGCGACACGAGTGCAGAACCCAAGTATTTGCACCAAAAGGAAAAGCGAGTTTTCACTTTAGAAAGTCGTGGCCCATTTTAGGACAGGGACACGCCCCGCCTTGTGACCGCCGGTACACAGGCGTGGTCGCCCCGGGGATGGGAACGGAGCTGGAACAGGAGAATTTCAGATGGTGCTTACGCTAAGAGCCGGTCTTGCGGTCATCCTCGAGCAGAACCTCGTCCAGCAGACCTCGCAGGCTCGCGGCGCGGGCGTGACCTACGCGCGCCGCGGCATCGGAGGAGCCCTCTTGTGCCTGCAGCAATTCGTCCGCCAGGTTCAGGGCTGCAAGAACCGCGACGCGCAGCGAATCCACGGTGCGGCCCTGCGCGGCGACGGCGCGCATTTTCGCGTCGACCTGCGCGGCCAGCTTGCGGATGTGCTCCGCATCCTGCCCGGAAAGATGATAGGTCTGATTATAGATTTCGACGGTAACGTAGTTGGCGGGGTTTTGATCCATACCCCTCCTTACAATTCGAGCGCATCGAGCTGGCCCAGGAGTTTCTCTACTCGCAGGCGGATGTGGTCGCGCTCCGAGCGCAGCGACGCAACTTCCTGCTGCAGCCGTTCCGCCGCAGCGGTCTGCTCGTTCAGTCTGGCTTCGGCCTGCGCAGCACGCTCCTCGGCGGAGGAACGCGCCGTGCGTTCCCGCTTGACCAGGTTTACCGCCCGCAGAATGCGCTCTTCGAGGGAAGAAAAATCGTCCACGCTCAGGGCCAGCGTGCCCGGCTCACCGGCCTGATGCTCGGGCTGATGGTCCGCCTGATTCTGCTCCACTGCCTCCGGCGCCCAGGGTAATTCCGACATCCACAAACCTCCGCTGTCCGTACGAGTATAGCGCCTGGAGACCATGGTCCATATTACGTCCTGAGCCGGGCGCCTGCCTTGCCGACAGCTTCAATCACACGGGTGTGGAAATCCTGCAATTCCTCTTCGCGGAGGGTTCGATCGGGCGCCTGGAACGTCACTCTAAGCAGCAGCGAGTATTCGCGCGCGCCGAGCTTCACATCGCGAAACACCTCGCGGGCGCGCCACTCCACCAACTCGGGAATGTTGAGTGCGCTGACAGCCTGGCTGATCTGGTCCCAACCGATGCTCTGGTCCAAAACCAATGAAAAATCGCGGCGCACCGGCTGGAACCGCGAGAGGTCGCGGGCCGCGGGTCGGCGCAACGGCAGTTCATAAAGGCGATCGAGATACAGTTCGCCGATCAAAACCACTTCCTTCACTTTGCGGGCCGCGGCTTCGCCCGGGTGCAGTTGCCCGAACCAGCCCACGGTCAATCCATCCACCACCACGCGCGCCGCGCGGTAGGGATGGAGCCAGGGCGGCGTGAGCCCTGCTTCGGCGGGAAAACGGTCGAAGTAAACCGAGCCGGTGTGGAAACGCGCCAGCACCTGCTCCACCGCCCCCTTTACATCGTAAAAATCGATGGACCGCACAGGATGCAGAGCGCTTTGCACCGGCACGGTTCCCACCGCGCCAAAGGCCAGCGCCGCCTGCTCCTCAACCTTGTCAGTGGTGCCGCTGAAGACCGCGCCCATCTCGAACAGGCGCACATCGTTCACGTCGCGGTTCAGGTTGCCGGCGATCATTCTGAGCATGCCGGGCACGAGAGAGGGTCGCAGCACGCCGGCTTCTTCGCTGAGCGGATTGCCGAGGGGGACGACCAGGCCGGGCTGCGGGGCAGTCAGGGCGGCGTCATCGGCGGAGCAGAACGTGCTGCCGACAGCCTCATGAAAGCCGGCCGCGAGCAGTGTCCGGCGCACGGCCGATTCACCCTCGGCCCAGGGAAGCGCACGCACCGCACCGGCAAAGGCCGGCAAAGTGTTGGCGAAACGGTTGTAGCCGTAGACCCGCGCGATCTCTTCGACCAGGTCGATGTCGCGCTCCAGATCGAGTCGCCAACTGGGCAGACTTACCAGCCATGCGCCGGATGCAGGCCCCGAGGCAGAGCCCGACCGCTGGTGCGCCAGCTTGCACCCCAGCCCGTTCAAAACATTCTCGACCGTGGCGCTGGTGATCCCTTCCGGATCGATCGTCTGGCCAAGAATCCTGTGAACTTCGGAGAGGGTCAGCGAAACGGCCTGGCGATGCACGGTCCGCGCCTCCATGGCCGGCACGCGTACGTCGACAAGATCGCCTTCGATCGATCCGCCACTCGCCAGGAGAATGCGGCTGACCAGCGCGGAAGCCACTGGCCCGGCGTTGAAGTCCGCGCCGCGCTCGAAGCGATGGCTGGCGTCGGTGTGCAATCCGTGCCGCCGGGCCGTGCGGCGCACCGCCATGGGCTCGAACCAGGCCGCCTCGACAAGAACGTTTTTGGTCTCGGCGGTGATCATCGTGTCCCATCCACCCATCACTCCGGCCAGGCCGACAGGCCTCCCATGATCGGCGACGACCAGATCGTCCGGATACAAATCGCGCTCCACGCCATCAAGAGTCTTCAGCCGTTCGCCCTTGCACGCGCGCCGCACGATGATGCCGCCCTCCAGCTTGTCGAGATCGAAAACGTGCGTCGGCTGGCCCATCGCCAGCCAGGCGAAATTGGTGGCATCGACGGCGTTGGAGATTTTCTTCTGCTCCAGCAGCGCAAAATAAGAGGCGATGGGCGCATCCGCGAACCAATCGCGCGATTCGGTGATAGTCACATCGCGAAGGACGCGTGCGGTGAAGCGGCCGCAGGCGTCTTCGGCTTCGATGCGAACCGGGAAAGGCTTCGCGGCTGGTTTGGCAGCCGGCAGAGTCGTATCGAGCGGCTTGAGTTCGACGCCGTAGATGACGGCCGCCTCTCGCGCGATGCCGTAATGATTCATCGCATCGACGCGATTGGTAGTGATGTCCATCTCGTAGAGCGAACCATTGCCTGCGCCAAGATCGTAGATGCCTTCGACCGCGATGCCTCGCAGCGTCAGGTCCTCAGCAAGTTGGGCGTCAGAGATAGCGAGTTCCGGCAGGTAGCTCCGAAGCCAATTGGTCAATACCTTCATTGCTGGTTTTATCTCCTAGCGCAGGTTAGCGATCAGTCCAGAGATCCAATGAGCCCATTGATCGGTTTCGCAACTTCAATCGAGAGTTCGAGCAATTGCGCTGTGGTCTTTTCATTCATGAATCGTAGACTGCCCGCCAATTCCGTTTGCGTTTGTAATTCGTTCAACGCGCCGCGTGCAGCACTTAATCCCTTTCGCACCTCCGGGTCTGTCAATCGGCCGTGTCCATCCGCAATATGGCTTGCCACCGCGACGGCCGACCGGCGCAATTGCATGCGCAATCCAAAGGTCTCAGAATTGGGAAACTCCTCGGTGCAGGCATACATCTCCCGCGCTAATTCCATGGCTTTTTGCCATGCGATCAAATCACGATAGTGTCGTGTTCTGGCCATTCCGCTAACTCGCTAACTTGCTACCGCGCGAAGCGCGCTAACCTGCTAAGTGAATTGACCCAAAAACCGCATATCCCCCGCATACAACTGCCCGATCTCGCTGATGCCGTACTTCATCATCGCGATCCGTTCCACGCCCATGCCGAAGGCGAAGCCGGAAATCTTCTTCGGGTCGTACGCCGGCTGCTTCTCCGCCGCGAAGGCAAACACCGCCGGATCGACCATGCCGCAACCCAGCAGTTCGATCCAGCCCGACTGCTTGCACTTGCGGCAGCCCTGGCCTCCGCAGAAGATGCAGCTGATCTGCACATCCGCGCTGGGCTCGGTGAACGGGAAGAAGGACGGAAAGAAGCGCGTCTTCACCGACGAGCCGAACAGCGCTTTCATGGCGTGATCGAGTGTGCCCTTCAGGTCGCTGAAGGTGATGTTGGTATCGACGCAGAGGCCCTCCACCTGGTGGAAAATGGGCGAGTGGGTGGCGTCTTGAGCATCATTGCGGTGCACTTTGCCGGGAATCACGATCCGGGTCGGCGGTGGCTGCAGTTCCATGGTGCGCATCTGCACCGGCGACGTATGCGTGCGCAGCAGCAGGCGATCGCGCAGAGGCTTACGCTCCTGATTGGCGATGACCAGCGTGTCCTGGGTGTCGCGGGCCGGGTGGCCGGGCGGAAAATTCATGCTTTCGAAGTTGTAGAAGTCGGTTTCGACCTCGGGACCGACGCCCACCGAGTAGCCCAGCGCGGCGAAAACTGAGACGATCTCGTTCATCGTGCGGGCGATGGGGTGCTCCGCGCCGGTGAGGCGCTGCGTACCCGGAAGCGTAATGTCGATTGCCTCTGCAGCCAGGGCGGCATCGCTTGGGCCTGAACCGCTGGCCTGCTCGAGCAGATGGTCGATGAGTTCTTTCAAAACCTTGAAGCGCTCGCCGACCGCTTTTTTGGCTTCCGGCGGAGCAGCTTTCAGCCAGCGAGAAGAAATCTCGTTGAGACGGCCTTGCTTACGCCCAGTCCAGCGCAGGCGGAAGGCCTCCGCCGCCTCGGGACTATCGAGCACGGCGGCATCGTCCTGTGCCTGTTTGGTCACCGCGGCAAACGCCCGGTCAAGCGCATCGTCGTCAAAAGCCGACAAGTTTGGAATATCTTCGTTCGTCATGGGTAAACGTCAGGATAAACCCCTGATTTCAAATCAAGGGCGGGGGCGGACCCCATTCACCGCAAGGCTGAAATGAATGACCTCCAGGTCAGGCCGGAATTGCGATCTGCTTTACCTGAGTGGCGGGCGCGGGGATCGGAATACCATCTTCGCGAAGGCCCTCGATATGAAACCCGATCCCCTCACGAATCAATTGTTCCGCTTCTTCGATGGTTGCAGCCGCCACCCCCAGCCCCGGCAAGTCGGGCGCATACGCGCTCCAGCCGGTCTCGGTCTTTTCGAACACCACTGCGTAGTGCGTCATTTGAGTCCCGCCTGTTTGAGAATGTTATTGAACGTGCCCTTGGCCATGTCTTCTGATGGATGGCCTGCTACGGTCACCCGGCCAAGCTTGACCGGATGCTTGAATTGCCGGTGACTGCCCTTCTGTGCGACTTGGTACCACCCGGCCTCTTCGATGAGCTTGATAACATCGCGGACTTTCATGTGCACCGTACGATCTACGCGTGATTATAGCCCGCAACAAATTCCCTCTTGCCCGAATACAAACAACGGCCCGGAGCTGAGCTCCGGGCCGCCACAAAAAACACTCCGCCGGACTCAGGCTGCCTTGGTGCTGGCCAGAGCGGCTTTCGCCTGCTCCGCCAGCCGGGTAAAGCCCGCGGCGTCATTGACAGCGATATCGGCCAGGATCTTGCGGTCCAGCTCGATACCCGCCTTCTTGAGTCCGTTGATCAATTGCGAATAGCTGGTGCCGTTCAGCTTGGCGGCCGCGGCGATGCGCACGATCCACAGCGAGCGGAACTGGCGCTTCTTCTGGCGGCGGCCGACGTAAGCGAACTTGAGCCCGCGCTCCACGGCTTCCTGGGCGGCCTGGTACAGCTTCGACTTGGTCAGGAAATAACCGCTGGCGCGCTCCAGAATCTTTTTGCGGCGGTCACTCCGCTTGGTACTGCGTTTTACGCGGGGCATGTTTCATCTCTCCATTTGTGTTACGTCGTTTCAGCGGCTGGAGGCAGGAGGCACAACCGGGTGGTAGTGCTGAAACCTCTTCACTCGCTCTCGAAGCCTTTATCTCTCGGCAGCCTTCAAACCGGCTCGCCGGGGGCCTTCGACCAGGACCCTGAAACGCCGCCCATTCAAGAGGCGGCGCAACGATCAGGCGTAAGGAATCATGCGCGCTACCTTCTTGTAGTCGCCGTCGGAAACCAGCCCGCTCTTGCCGAGCTTGCGCTTGGTCTTCGGCGACTTCGACGAAAGGATGTGCCGCGTCTTCGTATGACCGCGCTTGATCTTGCCGGTGCCGGTCTTTTTGAAGCGCTTGGCCGCGCCCGAATGGGTCTTCAACTTGGGCATTTTCTTCTCTTCTTGGATTTGCTCTTCGCGAACAGGGCCCTCCCTGCTCTTGTGAGCCTCAACCAGTATACCTGACAGGCAGTTTCCGCGCCATCGGGGGTGCCCCATCCAAGCTCCGCTTGGGTGGGGTGAATTCCAACTGGGTGCCCCAGGTCCCCGATTTTGGGACCTGGGTTCCTCAGCGCGGAACTACTCAAACCGGTACAACGTCACCATCTCCGTCCGGATCTGTTTCGAATCGAACCGCCAGCCCTTGCCCTGGTCGTTCTCGTCTCCGTTCAGGCGGCGTCCGGTTACCCACTTTTCGCCGACAAAAGTCCCTTCATCGACCGCGCCGATTCCCGTATGCAGGCCGGACCTCGCCGTGAAGGACACCCTGAATCCTTTGCCGATCCCCATGAACTTGTCCCGGCCGGCAGGAAAGACCAGCCCGAATCCTCTCTCGGCATGGCTTCCGAAGATTTCATCCAGCGTCACATGCAAGGTGAAGTCCGGCGTATCGAGGTCGACTGAAGGGTGCTCCCGGTCGAGAACGAACCCGTGCAGGACGCCCGCCGCCTGGATATCGAGGATCCTTGGCGCCATGCCCTCGATCGCCCGATAACTTTCTGCCAGGGCGCCCTTCGGATCCATCTCATCGTCAATGCCGAACGGCGAAAACCCCATTCCCGCTTCTTCGCCAAGCGCATAGAAAACGTTCGCCGCGCCCGCCTCGCCACCCCGCGTCTCCGGCATATAAAGCGGATTGCCCGCCCGATGATACCGCCGGCTCCACAGCATGAAATTGGGATCGTACAAATCCGGCGAGTAGAAATCGATCGCAGTCCCCGCCGCGCGCCACACATCCATGACCCAAGGTTCAGGGCAGCCGCTGGGATAATCTCCCGGCGTGGAATCGTCGCCGGCCAGCCACGTGTTCACATACATCGGCAGGTCGTACGCGGCCCTGCCCTGCGCAGCCACCGTCTGGATAAATCGCGCGTAGTGCCAGGCCATGAAGATCTCGTCGGCGCGCACGTTATCGCCAAACACCTGCGCCCATGTCCCGGAGGTCTTGTCGCCGTTTGCATCCCAGCGCGCGCGCAGATCGGGATAGAGAGAATCGCGATGCGCCGCGAGGTACTTCGTCATCTCGGCCGGCACCGCCCCGGCAAACCCCTTATTGGCCGCTTCCGAGTGGTCGCGCGTATCGCCGAGCACGCCCACTTCGTTTTCCACCTGCATCATCACCACTGTGCGATCGCGGCTATCGACTTCCTTCAGGTGGCGCATCAGCGCCGCATAGGCGCGCGCATCTGCTTCCATGGTCGAGGTGGCGAGTGGCGTAAGGATTTCCACCTCCGTCCCGTTTTCCACCACCCGCGGAAAGCGCTTCGTGTCGCGCTTGACCCATACCGGCGCGTAGCTCGACATTCCGTTCTTCCACGAGGCGAGCCACAGAAACACGATCCGCTCGTGCGCCTCCCGCGCCTGGCCCAGCAAACCATCGACGAGGGTGAAATCGAATTTGTCCTCTTCCGGCTCGATCAGATCCCAGCTCAGCGGAGTGACGACGGTATTGATCCCCATCGCCGCCAACTGCGGCCAGATCGGCTTCATGTACTCGAGATTCGATGACGACGAGTTGTGCAGCTCGCCCGAAAGCATCAGGAACGGCTTGCCGTCCACGATCAGTTGCATCGCGGCGCCGCGCTTTTCGAGATGCGGCCCCTGCTGGCCGGCCGGTTGCGCCGCCAGCACACCACATCCTATGCAGAGTGAAAGTAAAAGAAGAATTCGCATGGCGGGTGGGAGTATAGCACCGTGCGGTTCGGAGCACCGCGATTCGCAATACCGCACAGAGTTGTCAGTTGTCAGCCGGAGAACTGATAGCTGATAGCTGAAAACTGAAAACTATTTCCCGAACGCTTTCTCGATGAACTCGATCATCCGCTGCCGCACGTCGTAGCCATGCCACGGCTCCGGAACCGGCCGGCCACTCATCCCCCCTGCCAGCGGCCCATGATCTTCGCGCGGATAGGTCACCAGTTCCACCGGCACGCCTTCCTGCCGCAGCGCGCGATACATCTCCTGCGCCTGGCCGGCCGGATCGGTCGAGTCGCTCTCGCCCTGAATCAGCAGGAAGGGAGTCTTGGCCTTCGCCGCTCCGGCCAGCGGACTCTGCCGCCAGGCATCCTCACTATGCTCCCATGGCTTGCCGTAGTACCAGCGGTCGTACCACGACCCGCGCTCGGTTCCGTATTCGCTGAACTGGTCGATCACCGGCGCGCCGCTGACAATGGCTTTGAACCGGTCCGTCTTCCCCTCGACAAACCCGGCCATCTCGCCGCCGTAGCTGTAACCTATGAGCGCCATGCGGGCGGGGTCGATGGGATGCTTCGCCAGCACCGCATCGACACCCGCCATCACGTCTTCATAGTCGCCGCCGCCCAGGTCGTTCTTGTTGGCCGCGGCGAACTTCACTCCATAATTCGACGAGCCGCGCGGATTGGGCTGCAGCACCGCCCAACCGTGCCCCACCAGGAACGCAGCGAAATAGTCGTTGCGGTTCACCCACGCGCTCATGGGCCCGCCATGCACATCCACAATCAGCGGAACCTTCGCCGTTCCCGCCGCAGGCGGCATGGAGAGCAGCCCTTCCACGGTAAACGGCCCGCTCTTCCAGGTCACCAGCTGCGGTTCGACCGAACGCAAATTCGGTGGGGCCAGTTCCGGAATAGCGAGCCCGCTGCACGCATCACCCAGCCGTTCGGCGAAACAGAGCTTCACCGGCTGCCCGCCGCTTTCGGCCAGCCACACCCAGCCGGTCTGCTTGCGGTTGGTATTCAGGCCGGTAATCACCGCCGCGCCCAGGTCGATCGGCGTGGGCGGAGCCGCGCCGTCCAGCGCCAGACGCACCACCGCGGAACGCGCGCCGATGCCGGCCTGCGCTACCAGCCCGCCTTCGGGCAGGAAGTAGACCGCTGCAGCATTCACCTGGCCCGCGAACCCATGCGTCAGGGGAATCACCGCGGAGCCATTGCTCTCCCGCGGCAACGCAAACAGCTCGTCGTATCCCGGCGGTGCGTCGTCCGGCGTTTTGGCCGCGAACACGATCCGGCTTCCGTCGCGCGACCAGGCCGCTTCGCCCACGGTCGGCGGAATGGCATTCAGCTTTACAGGCTTGTGGGCATTGGCCACATCCACGATCCAAGCCCCATTGGCCGGCCCCAGATCCGAGGCCTCATTGGGCTTGTCCGTGAGCACCAGCAGCCGGTCCGAGGTCTCGGCCCACATCGCCCTCTGCACATCGGGCTCCACGCCCACCGGTTTCAGCGCGCCATCCATCGAGCCATCCGGCTTGAGCGCCGCCAGGTACAGCCGCGTAAGGTGCTCTTCGTGATTCACCCACACCGCATCGGCCTTGGAATCCTTCTGCTTCTTCTCTCCGGGGGTTTCGGGGTCCTTGGCCCAGATCGCCAGCCATTTGCCATCGGGTGAAGGCGCATAGCCCGCGACATCGATGGCCACCGGCTCCGGCGTTGCCGGCTTCTGATCGGCGCCCGCCGGCTTGCTCGCGTCCTGCGGCTTTTGTTCTTCTGTCTTCTTGTCCGCTCCCGGCGGCGGAATCGCGTTCTTCGCCTTCGACCGGTCCACGGCCGGAACCACCTTCAAGTCATAAGGAGACGCCTCGCCGCCACGCAGGTCGAGGTGGAAAAGCTGCGTCTGTTCGCCGCGCTTAGCAACAAAGTAGATCGCCGAACCATCCGGCGCCCATTGCGGGTTACGCTCCCCGCCCTTGTCGGCTGGAGGCGAGAACGTGATCTGGCGCGGCTTGTCGCTGCCGGCGGCCGGCACCAGCCAGATGTGGCTCTTTGCTCCGTCGGCAGTCGAGTCGGTGATCGTCACCAGCACCAGCCTGCCGTCCGGCGAAAGCTGCGGCCCGCCGATCGCCTTCAGATGGCGCAGATCGTCGCTCGTGGGATAGTGCGGCTCCTCGCCACGAACGAAAGAGGAAGCCACCGCCAAAGCACAGCATGGCAGGGAAACCCGGAGCATCCGGCTGAAAAGCATGCGACCAGCATACATGCCCCGCGGAGGATGCCTTCAAGGTCATGGTCGCGTCGGGGGTCATACAACCAGAACTCGGTTTTGGTGCTCCATGAGCGACTTGGCGATTTACCACTCCTTGAGAACCGGCGCCGCGGGGGTAAGCGGGGATTGATTGAAAATCCGCTCTCAGTCCGACGCGTTCAATTGGGACAAACAGTTTTCTCAATTCGCGCTTGCCCGTGACGGCGTGCTGAAGAATTCGGTGATGACCGGCGCAACCGCAGGTGCGGAGACGTTATGGTCCTGCCCGCGCAGGTACATTCGCCGTGCGTTCGGCAGCGCGCCGGCGACCGTTGTCACTGCATCTTTCGAGGATGCTGGACTCTTCTCTCCGCCTATGACAAGAGTCGGGATGGTGACCAACCTGCTTCGGTCACGCAGCACCGACCAATCCTCCAGCAGCGTGAGGTCGTAAGGGAGCGTATGCGCGACGGACAGGTTCTTCTTCCACGCACTCCGCATGACGAGCGGCATTACGGCGACGAATGATCTCGGAGCGCCGTAGAACTGCTCCAGGCGCCTCTTCTGTATGTCGAAGGAGTGGGGATGACCGTCTTCTTCAATAAAAGGCGGCTCATACAATGCGAGCCCGTTCAAGCTCACTCCCCGCGCGGCCGCCTGCAGCGCCAGCGCGCCCCCCGAAGAGATGCCTACTGCCAGCGCCGAGCCTCCAGCTTCCCTCACCATGGATCGGAGATCGTCCACCTCGCGCTCAATCGCGTACTCTGGCGCGTCGCCGCTTGCGCCACGCCCGCGACGATCGTAGGCAAACACGGTGAAGTGTTTGGCGAGCAGCGGGGCGAGTTGCGAAGCAGGACCGTTCTCGCGGTAGCAGAATGCGCCGTCCACGAGGATCAGCGGCGGACCGGATCCGAGCTTCGTGTACGCAATCGTGGTTCCGTCGCCGGATGTCGTCGTTCGATTCATACCAACCTCCTTCATCGTCGGGCCGTCGGGGCGAAATACGAACGCCGTGGCCACCGCCAGCAACGCCAATGCGACTACAACGCTGATTCGCTTACCCATGCAAAGCACCTATCCGATCGTCCTGAGATATTCGTCGAGATTGTTCAAGGTTTGAGCCGTTCCCTCATCCACTCGCATCTGGAGCAAGGCGTTACGCTCTGTTCTCGATTGGCACTGAATCGTTATGGTGAGTGTTGTCTTACCATCGTGCTCACTAAAAACGAGCGTGGTCACAGACTCACCGTTCGACAGGGGGCTGGGCGTGCTGCCCAAGACGAGCCGCGCGGGCGGAGTGATTTCGCGGTAGAAGCCGGTGAAGGGATACTTGGCTCCGTCTGTCCCGCCGTTTACGAATCGAAATGCGCCGTTCGGCCGAAGGTCGATTTCACAAACGGCAAGCGGCGTGCCGCTTGGGTCCCACCAGTGCGCAACGTGCTCGGCTTTCGTCCAGGCTTCGAAGACGAGTGTCCGCGGCGCATCGAAGACCCGCTCGATGACAATCTCGCGTTCCGAGGGCGTCGCGACCTTCGCACGTCTGGTGTTTTCCATTGCGGGCTTTGCGTTAACGCTTCTTGCGGGCATGACGTTTCTCCTTCTTCTGCAAATCGCTCAGGTAGTGATCCAGACTGGCGAATCTCTCCTCCCAGAACCGGCGGTAATTCTCCACCCATTCGGAAACCGCCTGAAGCGGAGCAGCCTCCAGACGGCAAGGGCGCCACTGCGCGTCACGGCTGCGCGTGATCAGTCCGGCGCGTTCGAGAACCTTGAGATGTTTGGTAATGGATGGCGCACTGATGGAGAAAGGCTGTGCGAGATATTTGACCGAGGTTTCTCCCAGAGCGAGACGCGCCAGAATGGCTCGCCGCGTCGGGTCCGAGAGCGCTGCCAAGGTCGTGCTGAGAGAATCTGGCATGTACTTTACCAAACGGCTAATTATCCTATTGGTAAAGTAGTGTGACTGCTACCGCCTGTCAAGAGAAATCCGAGCGCCATCGTTCGATTCATGGGGCGGCTCAAGTTGCGCGCCGAATCTCGATTGGCGCATTCAGGCCTTGGCGCTCATCGAGCCTAGGGGCGCCCGATCCGGCGGTCGATTCGATACTCGGCGGTTTACCACTCGCCATTCGAAATCAAGAAACAGAAATCAGGGGTCGCAAAATTGATCCTTGACACATTTGGAAAATCCACTACCATATGGTTGTGGATAGATTGGGTACAACATTTGCGGCTTTGTCCGATCCCACCCGGCGAGCGATGATCAAACGCCTCTCCTATGGGCCTGCCTCTGTGCATGGATTGACGGAACCGTTTGCACTCTCGCAGCAGATGATTTCAAAACATATCGCCTACCTGGTGAGGGCGCGGATTGTGATCAAGACGAAGCGTGGACGAGAGAGTGTGTGCACGCTTAGGCCAGAGGCGATCAAGACAGTTAGCGACTGGGCGATTAGCTATCGGCGATTCTGGGAAGAGAGCTTCGACAAACTGGATGTGGTTGTAAACCAAATGAAGAAAGAGGAGGTCAGAGATGACAGGAAACACGGTTAGCGAAGTTGAGCGGATGGTTGTCACAAGAGTTTTTGATGCCCCACGCGAATTGGTTTGGAAGGCGTGGACAGACCCGAAGTACGTGATGCAGTGGTGGGGACCGAAGGGCTTTACTGCGCCCGTTTGCCAGATGGATTTTCGCGTGGGAGGAAAACTTCTCTGCTGCATGAAGGCGCCGGATGGGCAGGAGTTCTGGAATGCGGTTGAATACCACGAGATTGTTCTGCACGAGAAAATCGTTTCCCTCATGTACTTTTCCGACGCGGAGGGAAACAAGGTTGACCCTGCGCAATTGGGAATAGAACATGAGGCCATCGAGGGTGCTTACGACGTGACTCTTTTTGAGGATATTGGAAACGGCCAGACGAAACTAACCTTCATTGGAAATGAACCCATGGAGAGCGCAAAAAATAGCGGTCAAATGGAAGGCTGGAATCAGATACTCGATAAGATTGCTGCGGTGGTTGCGGGGATGGCGCAGGAGAAATAGGAAGCTGAAGTTTTGACGATCGTCATGCGCGAGATATAGCTGAGGCTGGCGGCGAAGGCTTGGTTAGAACAGGCTTCTCGCCGCTCGGCCGAATAGTCGCCGGCCCTCGCCTCCCTTTTCGCGCGGAGTGTCTCACCCCAAGGGGGTTCATCCCTCATAAAAAGCAAGGGGGCATTTCTTGATCGCGCTGAACTGAAAGAAGTTATCGGCGGGTCTCCTTTGCATATAATTACCGCCCTTTGGAACACAATGACAGATATGTTGAAGGTGTCGTGGATGTGTTCGCGGCGGGGAACCAAAGTCGCCCCCGAAGGTACCGTGAGCACCCCTCCCTCCCATTGCACCGTTTTTGGTGCACTGCTCCGATAAGCCGCTCCTAAGTCATTTCCTGAGAGGAACATGCGATTCAAATTATTGATAAAGGGAGCTTTGCTGCGGAACCTATGCTGTAAATGACCGCCATCCAGGACTTTCCGTAAACACCCCGGGGGGAGGGGGGAGGGGGGTACCTAGCGCGCTGCCGGAGCAGCCTGCTGCTGCGGAGGAGCGGCCGGCTTGGGCTTGGGCTGGTCCTTCTTCGACGGCGCCAGGATGGCGTGCAGAATCGTGCCTTCCATGCGCGGCATGAACTCCACCGTCCCGGCGTCGCCGATATCCATAATCAGCCGGTTGATGATGTTGTAGCCCAGTTCGCGATGCGCCATCTGCCGGCCTCGGAAGCGCAGGCTGGCCTTCACCTTGTCGCCGTCGTTCAGGAAGCGGACCGCCTGGTTCTTCTTGGTCTGGTAGTCGTGTTCGTCCACCGTGACCGAGAACTTGACCTCTTTGATGGTGATGACCTTTTGCTTCTTGCGCGCGGCGCGCTCGCTCTTTTCCTTCTCATAGAGAAAGCGGCCGTAATCCTGGATGCGGCAGACGGGAGGAACGGCAGTCGGAGAGACTTCCACCAGGTCAAGACCACGCTCGCGGGCAATCCTCAAAGCCTCGAACGGCGGCATGATGCCCAATTGTTCGCCGTTTTCGTCGATCACGCGAATCTCGCGGGCGCGAATTCGGTCGTTGATGCGAGTAAAGGACTTGGCTGCACGCTTATCGAATGCGATGGTACTCCTCCCCTGCCGTCCTGGCTGTGGAATGCCTCGAACGCACGACTGAGTATAGCACTGGTCTGGTGGTGGTTTCCCGGCTCGGTATGCAGCATCGCCGCCGCCTGCGGGGGTGCCCCGTCCTAGCTTGCTAGGGCGGGATTATCGTCCTCCCTAACCACCCGCGCCTGCAGCGCCAGCTCGGAGTCCAAGCCGCTCATCAGCACCGTTATTAGCCGGTTCGCCGGCAAAACTCCCTCGATCTCCACGGGCAGAAAATTCTCCGTGAGCGCCGATGTTCGCCCAAGCGACTGCATGTCCGCCCGCGTGCGTAGCGTGATGGCCTGCACCTCGTGCCCCATCAACCGCTGGCGATGAGCTTCCATCTTCTCCGCCGCCAGCGTGCGCAAGGCCGCCATGCGCTGCTCGACCACCCTTGGATGCACCGGCGATTCGGCGTGCATCGCCCATCCCCGCGTACCCGGCCGTGGCGAAAACGGAAACAGGTGCAGATACCCGAATGGAATCGCCCGGATGAATGCCACCGTCTCTTCGAATTCGCGGTCAGTCTCGCCCGGAAAGCCGGCCATCACGTCCGCGCCAAGTGTCAACTCAGGGCCCGCCGCCTCCACCAGTGCCGCCACCTTCTGGGCGTAGTGCCACGGGCGATAGCGCCGGTGCATGCGGCGCAGCACCGCATCGGATCCCGATTGCAGCGGCAGGTGGGCATGGCGGGCAAGCCGCGTCCCGCCGAATTCGCGCATGAGGCCGATCAGTTCAGCGTCCCAATCCATCGGCTCGATGGAACTAAGCCGCAGCCGCGGCAGCGCAGTTTCACGAAAGATGCGCCGCATGAGGGCGGGCAATGAATCTGGCGGACCCTGCTCGCGCCGCAGATCTCGGCCCCAGCGGCCCAGGTTGATGCCGGAGAGCACAAGTTCCGTTCCCCCCGCATCGACGAAGCCCCTTACCTGGCGCAGCACGGCATCGGCACTCAGGCTGCGAGAGAACCCGCGTGTCTGGGGAATAACGCAGAACGTGCAGCGATTGCCGCAACCCTCCTGGATCTTGAGATTGGGACGAGTCTGGGCGCCGGGCAGCACCTGCGCTTCTTCCAGAAACGAGTGCGCAAACCGGTCGTCGGCCCAGATCGCCGCCGCGCCCGGAGCGATCAGCGACGCTACCGGCACCAGGCCGTCCGGGCCGCCGGAGGGCCGCCACTCCTTTCCGCTCGCCAGTCGCTGAGCGATCGCCGGCGCCAGAGCCTTGTGGCTGTTGCCGATCACCGCCGCCACCCCGCCCAGCCCGGCCAACTCCCCGGGCGCGCGCTGGGCGTAGCAGCCGGTGACCAGGATGCGCGCCTCAGGATTGAGCCTGTGGATGCGGCGGATATATGCCCGGGCGGCACGGTCGGCCTCGCCCGTCACGCTGCACGTATTCACGATCACCACGTCGGCTTTCGACGGTTGCCCCTCGGCCATTCCCCCGGCGCGCAGGCGCTCGTTCACGGCTTCGCCATCGGCTCGGGCCGCCCGGCAGCCGAAGTTCTCGATGTGGAAGGCCGAGCCCATATCTCAGTGTACCTAGGGCCATTCTCCATCGCATTGCGACCTCCTATGGTAACTGCGCTAGCACCGCTAACTCCGCTAACTCCGCTGCTTCTGCCGGTATACTGGAACTTGGCCCCCTTGCTCCGCAGATTCATTGCCCCTCTCCTCAAGCAGGCCGCGCCCGGCGGTGCCCCCGGGTGGGACATTCCGGCTGAGGCGCTCCCATCTGCGCGCGCCGATGCCGGGCACATCCTCACCTTTACCTTCTTCAGCTTCGTGGTTTACCTGGCCATCGGACTGCCGCTGGCCATCCTGCCGGCCTACGTTCACCTGCGCATGGGGTTCAGCGCCGTGCTGGCCGGGCTGGTCATCAGTGTCCAATACATCGCCACGTTCCTGAGCCGTCCCTGGGCCGGCCGCATCTCCGATCGGCAGGGCGCAAAGCTCTCGGTTTTGTGCGGCATGGCCGCCTGCACGGTGAGCGGCCTTCTATTGGTTTCGGCGGCGGAGGTGCCCGGGCTGGCCTGGGTTAGTTTTGCCGGCCTCCTCGCCAGCCGTCTGGCCCTGGGAGTGGGAGAGAGCCTGGGATCAACCGGCGCCACCCTGTGGGGCATCACCGCAGCCGGCCACGAGAACACCGCCCGCGTGATTGCGTACAACGGCGTCAGTACCTACGGAGGGCTGGCGCTGGGCGCTCCGTTGGGCGTGCTGCTCGAGAACTCTTTCGGCCTCGCGGCGGTTGGATGGCTGACAATCGCCGTCTGCGCCGTCAGCCTGGTCATGGCGGTGCGCAAAGCACCGGTCCCGGTCACCCCCGGAAAGCACCTGCCCTTCCGGCACATCGCCGGCCGCGTGGCGCCGTTTGGAATGGCGCTTGCCCTGGGCGGAGTGGGCTACAGCGTGCTGGCCACGTTTGTCACCCTGTTCTACGCCAGCCGGCACTGGAATGGCGCGGCGCTCTGCCTGACGGCGTTCGGCCTGGCCTTCATCGGCGCGCGCCTGCTGTTCATTCATACCATCGATCGATTTGGGGGCTACCCCGTCGCCTTGGTCTGCCTGGTGATTGTTGCGGCGGGACTTCTGCTGTTGTGGTCGGCCCATTCACCATGGATGGCGCTGGGCGCCGCGGCGCTGACCGGGTTCGGCCACTCGCTGGTGTTTCCCGCGCTGGGCGTGGAGGCCGTGCGGCGCGTCTCTGACGAGAACCGCGGCACCGCCCTCAGCGTGTACACGGTGTTCGCCGACGTGTCGTTCTTCATGGTCGGTCCGGTGGCCGGAGCGGTCATCGGGGCGTTTGGCTATGCCAGCGTGTTCCTGTTCGGGCTGGTGTGCGTGCTTCTCGGATTGGGGATCGCGGTGGTGCTTTCCCGGCGCAGCTCTTAGTTCTTAGCTCGCGAAGAGTACGGCCACCACCGCGAGATGTCGCGGATTTGTATGCTGATCACTGACCACTGACCACTGGCTACCTTCGCGCGCTCTGCACGCGCGCCGCGGTATGGCCGTCCAGAGCAAACACCACATCGATCGTGGTCTCCACATCCACCAGCTGGCCGTTCATCGAAAAGGGTCGATATTGCCATTGCTTCACCGCGTCCACCGCCGCGGACTCCAGCAGCGGCGGCCCGCTGAGGGCGTTGACCTCGGAGACGTCGCCGGTCTTGTCGATGACCGCGTGCAGGACGACCGTGCCTTCCAGGCGCACGAGCTTGGCTTCGAGCGGGTAGGAAGGCGGAATCTTCTTCACCAGCAGGCCATCGGCCGCTCCGGAACCAATCTTGACCGGCTTTCTGGGAATACCCGTCACCGCCGGCGCAGAGGTTCTGACGACCGCGGCGGAAGAGTTCGTGCTCGCGGTGAGCGCGCGGGGAGTTGGAGCGCTGGAAGTGGCGGCCGTTTCAGGATTGGCGTCGCTCGAGGCTCCGGCAGCAGGACTGGTGCGAGGAGCGGCTGAAGAGGCAACGCTGGCCGGCTGAGCGCCCGGGGACAAATCGATGCGGTCGCCTTTGCTCATGCGGTAGGATTTCCGCCAGCCTGATTCGAAGCGGGTGACTGTTTCGCCCAGCAAGGCGAACTCCTGTTCGACAAGAGCAGCGTTCACGCCGGCAGGAACCGGAGAGCCGGCCGCGCACGACAGGCATATCTTGCGGAACTGGAAGCTCAAGACGAGGTCCTTGGTACGCAACTTGCCGTCGGCTTGCCCGGGCGAGTGCTCCATCTCAACATCGTCGCGAGAGAGATCCACGTATTGATCGGCGAGTTGCGGATCGCCGGGCATGAAGCGGACGTGGTGCTGGGAAATGACAATCCTGCCGTCGATCTCCGGCGCAGCGCTGCCGGCACGCGAGACAGAGGCCTTCACGTACCAGCCGAGGCCGAATTCGATCTGATCGAGCGGCAGGCCGGTCTTGGGCATTTGCGGCGAAGCGGCCTTGGGCGTGCGGCAAAATGCCAGGTAATGGTAGTATCCGGGACTTTGTTCGAATTTGACGGCCGGCTCGCTATCGATGGTGGCGGGTTCCTGCGCGAAGACAATCAATCCCGAGAGCAGCATCGCGGTGGCTATAGATATCCGAAGCAGACGATACATAGCTTCGCTCCAATCACTGGGAATCTAACTAAGGCTGTAACTTGCGATGAGCAAGCAAAGCGTCAGGGGACGCAAAATGCCGGTGGGCAGAATCTCGCTATGCGATAGGAAAAAATTTAAAACTTCTCTGGGGTGAAATGTCCTGTGCAAGACACAGGAAAATTGTGCAAATCCTGTAATCAATTTTGCCCATTACAAGCGGGCTATAACTTCAAGTGAATAAACGATCCTGGGGTTAATATGTAACACGGATTATAGACACAATCGCGCCACGGGCGGGAGTATCAAGTTGGATAACCCCGCAAATCCAGGGATTAGGGCTTAGGAATTAGACAGGTTGTATCCGAATTTTGCAGCGTTCGCGCGGGGCAGGGGTGGGGGTGTTCACGGTACCTTTGGTTGGGACTTGGGGCACGGATCGGGGCGAGGCGATGTCAGGGGATCTGGCCGGTCCGGACCACCCCCTCTCCCCCGCCGCCCCCCCCCGGGTGTTTTCGGTAAGTTGGCAGGCGAAAAGCAGTTGCCGGCACGGTTCACCCGTAAATACCGCCTTTTCAGGACTGTGAACCGCAAAGTCGTCCAACGGCGGTGCTTACGAGCAGAACGAGCCAGCCCGGCGGCGGAAGAGCCCTTTTTTGCCAGATTACGAATTCAGGATAGCGAAATGCGGGGGAATAATCTGCAAAATGGATGTTGGTGCAAGTCGCTGAAGACAAGGCGCTTACAAGACTATTTTGGTGAAGGGGCTTGCAGGGCTTGGGGTGAAGCCAGGCTGGGCAGTTTTTGGCTCTTAGCTATTAGCTTTTGGCTTTTGGCTCGGTCCGCAGTCCGGGCTAACCGCTAACGGCTGGATTCTGGCGGCTCTGTTCTTCATCGGTTCACTTGTCATGAGTGGTTTTGCACGGAGACGATGAGTTGCTTACCCAGGTCCCAACACCGGGACCTGGGGGCACCCCGGAACTCAAGGGCTAGCGCACCAACCAGAACCGGATCAGCGCCATCGCGAGGGCAAAGGTGAACCCATATCCGAAGCTCTCGATGCGGACAGACGTTCGCCCCCGACGCCGCCACGCCCGCCCGATCCACGCCATCACGAGTCCCGTGAGCACCGGACTGACCAGAAGGCTGATGCCGTGAAACCTGGATGGGTGCACCAGAGGATGAGGAAAAATGAATGCGCTCAGGAATCCGAATGCCGCGCCAACGACCGTGAAGACCGCGGTGGCCACCATCGGGTTGCTACGCCGTACCGACACCCGGAATCGACGCACCAGCCGCGAAAGAAGTCCCGCAAGCTCGCCGAAGGCGGCTTCCATCAGGACCTCAGCAACCAGTTCGACGATGCCGAGCAGAATCGCCCCGATGAGCTCTCCAATTATGTCCATCGTTGTGCCACGAATGACTACGCAGTCCGGCCCAACAGCGTTCCCCCCTCAGGCGACTCATATCTCTCCCTCTCGCTGGAATGAATCTGGGGTGCCCCAGGTCCCCGGTTTTGGGACCTGGGAGGGATGCGACCCGTGATCCCTCTTCCATCCCGTCCAGAATGACTCGATTTGGACTGTTCCTTCCATTCCTGTGGCATAGTGCCGATAACTGGACCACGGCCAATCCTCCGGTTTCGCGACGAGACCGCGCGAGACCGGGTTGCGGTGCAGGTAGCGCAGTTTCCCCACCTGCTTCGCCGTGGTGAAGACGTTGAAGTCGTAGTATCGCGGCTGCCAGAAGGGGCGCTGATGGCTGCGAGTGGCCACAGATAGCTTGATCGCCTGGACGGCACGGCTCAGCACCCCAAGCCGCGGCTCGTTCACCAGCAGGTGCACGTGCTCGGGCATCACCACGTAGCCGAAGACCAGAAACCGGTATCGGCACCGCATCTGCTCCAGAGCCTGTTCAAAGAGTTCCCTGGCGGCTGCGGAATTGAGATACAGGAGCCGCTGAAAGCAACCGAACGTGACGAAATGTTGATCGCCACATTGCTGATAGCGGACAAGTCCCGAGGGCATGGACGCGAGAATAGTGGCGTGGGAACGGCGTGTCTGTGATGGTGGCGACGCAATCCCAGGTCCCAACACCAGGGACCTGGGGCACCCAGATTAGATCTGTCGAGAGGGGAAGATTTGAGACCTGG